>JAGAED010000005.1 GCA_017613275.1 Clostridia bacterium
CCATTGCTTCTAATTCTTTTAATCTGTTTACTCTAGAACGAATTGTTCCAAAGTTTGTTAGCATTCCTCCTAACCATCTTTGATCAACATAGTACATACCGCATTTTTCTGCAGCTTCCTTGATGCACTCTTGCGCTTGTTTTTTAGTTCCTACAAAAAGAACTTTCTTTCCTTCTTCAGCTTGTTCTTTAACGAACTTATAAGCCTCATCTAACTTCTTTGAAGTTTTTTGTAAATCGATGATGTGGATACCATTTCTAGCTTGAAATATGTATTCAGCCATTTTAGGATCCCATCTTCTTGTTTGATGTCCAAAGTGAACACCAGCTTCAAGTAATTGTTTCATTGCAACTACTGCCATTTTTAATTCCTCCCTTTTTTGTTATTTCACCCACAAATTTCAACATCTATCAGGACCTATTTTATAGGCACTTCCCTTCTGACTCCGTTTGTGTGATTAATACGCAAATAATTATAGCAAAATTATCCTCTAAAATCAAGTGTTTTTTAAAATTTTTTAAAAATTTTTGAATTTTGTATTGACAAATAGTTTTATTGATATTATAATAACAATTGTCGTTAGGACATACCAGTTTATTAAGATATGCAGATGTGGCGGAACTGGTAGACGCACAGGACTTAAAATCCTGCGGTTGAATAAACCGTGCCGGTTCGATTCCGGCCATCTGCACCAAAGACTTATCAGTAGATAAGTCTTTATTTTTTTGTCATAAATTATTGTCAGAAAAAAAATAATATGATATTATGTATTTGCAAAAGAATTACAAAAGAAAAGGAGGTGAAAATTATGGAAGAAAAGAAAACTACAAAGATAAGTTTATCAACATTTTTCTTAATTCTTGCAATTATTGCTATTTGTGTTATGGGGTATTTTATTTATAAATTAAATGATGATAAAACAAAAGCTACTAATGAAATGGCAAATTTAGAAAATAAAATTAATACATTAGAAAATACAATAACATCAAATAAAAAAGAGCAGACTAATGTTGAAAATAATACTTCTAAAACTAACTCTCAAAAAAATATAAAAGAATTGTCAGATATTTCTAATATAATTAAAAATAGCCAAAAACATGAATATTTTCGAATTACAGAATTAAAAAAAGATGGAAATAATTATATAGCCAAAGTAAATTATTATGTACCTACAGCCATGTCAGAAAAGGAATATTCAGAAATAGTAAAAAACAAAAAAGTAACATTAAATGGAAAAGAATATATTTTTGATAATTCTAAAAACTCAAATAACTTGCAAGGTTACGGTTATGCATATATTGAAGGCGAACCAGTAGATGGCGGATTTTGGGTAGAAAAGAATGATGATGGATACATATTTATTAGCGAAATAGGTGGAGTATACACTATAATCAATCATATTAAAGATTCCTATACAATAAAACTAGATGGTAATCTTAAAATGTATTATGTTGCGTCCGACGAAGTTGAAACTATTGCAGAATTTGTAAATAGCAAAAAAGATATAAATGAAGTAAGAGCTAATATAATTTATTTCGATAATGAATATAGTATTTCATGTGATGCTAGATAACAACATATCAAAAATAATTTAGAATAATATGATATTATATTATTGTCAAATAAATTACCAAAGAAAAGGAGGTGAAAATTGTGGAAGAAAAGAAAACTACAAAAGTAAGTTTGTCAACTTTTTTATTAATTCTTACAATTATTGCTTTAGGGGTGATGGGATTTTTTCTATATAAAATAAATGATGAAAAAACAAAAGCTACAGAACAAGTAAGTGAATTAAATAATCAAGTAACTTCATTAGAAAAAACAGTTGATTCACTTCAAAAAAATATTGATAATGTTTCTACTATTTCTAATAAAATCAATAAGGAAATATTTAGAAGAGTTAAAACAGAAAATATATCTGAAACAGAATTAAAACAATATCCTGAAAAATATATTGTATTGGAAGGAACTTCAATCTACTTTTCATCAAATTTAGCTAATAAAGTATTAGAAGGAACATATAAAGTTAATGACACTAAAATTGACTACAATCTTTTAAAAGATACTCAAGATTATGCTTTTTATACAGCTGCAAGTTATAAATTTGAAACTATAAATGGAAAGAAGAACATTGTAGTAGACAATGGTGAAAATGGAATTATGTATTTTGAAAAAGTAGATTAATTTTTTATATTAACATTAAAGGAGTGGTAGCAACATCTACCCCTCCTTTTTCCTATTTTTATTTATGATATAAATCACTTTAATAATGTGTATCAATTTTTGCTCGAATACACCGTCAAACTCAACATTTAGAAAATTTCCGTCTATTGTATATTGGTTCAATCTGGTAAAATTGATTTTTTCTTCTGACTTTTTTACTTGCCAAAATTATTGCAATTATTGTACTTAAAATCGGTATTATATATGTTAAAGTCATTATGCTATCTAAACCAATTTGAGATTTTAGATAAAATTCTTTTATTGTGAAATTCCCTACTACTTCTCTTATATTTATTAAAGATTTTTCTTTATCAAAAGACTTTAAATGTGATTTTATATCTAATTTTTTTCTTATTTTATCTACTTTCTCGCTTGTTATTTTTGTTGAGAAAATCTGCAAAAAACATATTACTTTAAATGATATTTTTATTTTATAATTATTTTTTATCTTAAATATTTTGCTGTATTTATTCTTAGTTTTTACCCCATCATTATTTTCACAAACAGTGTTTTTTTCTGGCTCATGTATTGTGAAATTTACATTATGTATTTCAATTTTTATTTTTAATGTTAGTACTACAATAAATAAAATTAAAATAATACAAAAAAAAACCAATAAAATCGCCTCCGCATTTATTAGTTTTTCCCTGTATTGTTATTTTAAACATTTTTATTCATCTTCTATTTCTAGCTCGTACTCATCTTCCCCGTTTTTATCATACTGAAATTCATATTCTAGATTAGTTTTTCCTGGTTTTTTAATGTTTTTCTCAATGCTTATTTTTTTAACTTTTTCCTTTTTAGCATCTTTTTTAAGAATATTTTCTTTTATGTCTTTTTCTGTTTCCTTCATTTGTTTTAAAAGCTCGCTTGTTTTTTCTTTTTTATCTGCCAAGCACTTATTCATTATGTTTGATGTTTTTTCAAATAAATCTGGCACGTAATCTAATAGCTTGTCTATTGCAGACGAATGATTTACTGGCATTAGTTTTACATTATTATTATTTATTACTAAAAATGCAACTGGATTTATTGCAACTCCTGCTCCTGAGCCTCCTCCAAATGGTAACCTATAATTTATCTGTTCTTCTTTGTCTTTTTTGTTATAAGCATCTAATGTTTCTCCACTAAATTCGCTTCCACCAGCTGCAAAGCCAAAACTTACCTTTGAAATTGGAATTATAACAATATTATTGTCTGCATGGATTGGCTCTCCTATAATTGTGTTAACATCTACCATATCTTGAATGCTATTCATAGCCGTAACCATAAGACCTTCTATTGGATGTTCTATCATTTTTCTCCACTCTCCTCTTTTTTATGATATATATTACTTTAATAATATGTATCAATTTTTGCTTAAATATACAATTAAACCTTATTTTGGGGGACAAAACAATAAAACTTTTCACTTCTTGGAAACAAAAACCTGGTTTTTTTGGGGTGTCCCAAAAAACCAGGTTATGCTCTTTTCTTTTTTTGTACTTCTATATCTCCAAATAGTTCTTCTTGTGTTGTTTCAATTTTGTTTCTTCTGCTCATTTCAAGCAATCCGCTAAATGCTGTTACAACTTCTTGTTTATTGCGTTTTTTTATTGAGAATAATTTATTGAAAATGAATCTTTTTTGTTTTATTAGTGTTTTATACATTTCTTTTACTTTACTTGAAACTGAGTAGCTCTCAACAAGTGCTATTTTTTCAATATTTTTAGCATTTACATTTATTCTTTCACTTGTTCTTTTTTGTAAATCTCTATATAGATTTGGTATTAAATCTGCATCATAGTTAAAGTCAACTTGTTGCTTTGGTAAATCTATTTCTTCTTGGCCTTTAAAAACTCTATTACAATATTCCATGTAATTTTGTTTTAATTTTGTACTTATTTCTTTGTATTTTTTGTAATCTATAATTCTTTGAATAAGCTCTTCTTCAGTCAGTTCTTCTTCCTCTTCTTGTTGTTTTGGTAATAGCTTTTTAGATTTTAAATATAACAAAGTAGATGCCATAACTAAAAACTCACTAGCAATTTCCAAATTCATTTTTTCCATCGCGTTCAAGTATTTTATGTATTGGTCTGTTATTTCATTTATATTTATATCATAAATGTCCATTTTATTTACATCTATTAAATGACATAGCAAATCCAACGGACCTTCGAACTTATCTATTTTAATTGCATATTGTTTTGTTTCTAATGTTAAAAGCGACATTATAAGCATCCTTTCTTTTTATATTTATAAAACCTTGCTTATAATATCACTTTTATATCCTTTTTTCAATAGATAATTTTTAATTTCTTCTTTATCCATTGATGATGATTTTTTATAAATAATATTTTCAGCAGATTTTTTTTCGTATTCTTCTAGTTCTTCCTTGTGTGCATAGAAATAATCTTCAATTAAGCTTTTATCAAGCCCTTTTGCAAATAATTTATATTTAATTTCTTTTAATGAAAGATTTCTTAATGCCATTATTTCGTTTATTGTTCTTTCTATATATACTGTATCATCTATATATTTTGCTTCTTTTAGATATTCTATTACATCGTCTAATAAGTTTTCCTCTATTGTTAATGCAAATTTTGTTCTAATTTCGTGTTCACTTCTTTTTTTGTAAAGCACATATTTTAATACTTTTGTTTTTGCATTATCGAATTCTTCTAAATTATACATATATTTCCTCTTTTTCTTAGATAAAAGGGAAAAACTTAGTTTTTCCCTTTTATATATAAAGTATTATTCTTCATCATCATCTATTTCTGGAATTTCTTCTCCTAAGCTTTCTTCAAATCCTTTTTTGAAGTTTGCTCTTACTTTTTCTTCTACTTCTGCAAGCATTTCTGGTTTTTCTTGTAAGAATTTCTTTACATTTTCTCTACCTTGTCCAATTCTTTCTCCATTGTAGCTAAACCAAGAACCGCTCTTTTCAATTATGTCCATATTTACAGCCATATCTAAGATATTTCCTGCTTTTGAAATTCCTTCTCCGTAAACTACATCAAATTCTGCCTCTCTAAATGGAGGAGCAACTTTGTTTTTAATTACTTTTACTCTAACTCTGTTTCCTTTTACTTCTCCATCTTGTTTGATGTTTTCTATTCTTCTTATATCAAGTCTTACAGATGCATAGAATTTTAATGCTCTACCACCTGTTGTTGTTTCTGGATTTCCAAACATAACTCCAATTTTTTCTCTTAATTGGTTTATGAATATTAAAACTGTTTTAGATTTATTGATAGCTCCAGCAAGTTTTCTTAATGCTTGTGACATTAATCTTGCTTGTAATCCCATGTGAGAATCTCCCATGTCTCCATCAATTTCTGCTTTTGGAACTAAAGCTGCAACAGAGTCTACTACTATTACATCTAATGCTCCACTTCTTACTAAGCTTTCTGTTATTTCTAATGCTTGTTCTCCTGTATCTGGTTGAGATACTATTAGGTTATCTATATCTACTCCTAATTTTTTAGCATATACTGGATCTAACGCATGCTCTGCATCTATAAATGCCGCTTCTCCTCCCATTTTTTGTGCTTCTGCAACAACATGAAGAGCAAGTGTTGTTTTACCAGATGATTCTGGTCCGAATACTTCTATAATTCTTCCTCTAGGAACTCCTCCTATACCTAATGCCATGTCTAAGCTTAATGCTCCTGTAGGAATTGCTTCTATTTCCATTGCTTTAAATTCTCCAAGTTTCATTACTGAACCTTTTCCAAATTGTTTTTCTATTTGGCTCATTGCAGCCTCTAATGCTTTTTTCTTTTCTGTATTTTCACTCATATTTTTTCCTCCTTAAATTTTGCGTATTTATACAAACCACTTGTTCGATATTTGTATTATATACCAAAACAATGTTTTGTCAATACTTTTTTTGAAATTTTTTAATTTTTGTACCATCCTTCTACATTGTAAAACACGCTAAACCAGTTAGGAGCTACGTCTCCGACCAAATTTGAATTATACAAAACATTTAATTTTCCATTATTTAAACTAATATATGGTATTTCTGTATTATAAATTTGTTCTAATCTTGCATATTTTTCTAATAGAATTTTTTCATCTGTTGTGTTTTTAACTTCATTTAAAATTTGGTTAATTTCATCTGTTGTATAATTTGCTAAATTTCCTTCTCCAAAGAAATTACTTAGGTCTGGACTTATTGGTAAATAAGTGCTGCATAAAATCATATCATAATTTTTATTTGCTTTATAATTTTGATATTGCTCATCTGAAACTCTTAATAAATTAACTTTTATTCCCTGTGCCTCTAATTGCCCTGTAATATTTTCAGCTGTTTGAACTTGAGCTCCATTACTTGCTTTTACCACAAAATTTAAAGCTAATTTTTGTGTTCTATAATTTTCTGTTTTTTGCCAACTTTGATATTTAAAACTCCATCCGCTGTCTGCTAAAAATTGCTTACCTTGTTCGATATTGTAATCAATCTTTGTTGGAGTACCTTTATATAAGTAAGAACCGTATTCTAATGGGAAATATGCTGTATAATACTTTCCGCCATAAATATTGCCTGTAATGCTTGTTTTATCTATGCAAGAAGCTACTGCTTTTCTAACATTTACATCTGACAAAAATTGGCTTGCAGTATTCAAAGCTAGATAATTGTGTTCTCTTCCTTTTACTTCTTTATAGTTATATCCTATTGTTCCAATATGATCGCTGTAACTATTATTGGTTGTTGATAAAATATCTATATTTCCTGTTTTAAAGCTGTTATATAATTCTCCTACTGATGAATATAAATTGACATAGATTTTTTCTAATGAAAGTCCTATTTTTTCAGCATTCCACCAGTTTTTATTTTTCTCTAGTGTAATAACAGAACTTTGAACATCAGCTATTTTATATCTTCCAGAAGTAACTGGCGCTGAATTTTTTGGAGTATTTTTAAAGTCATCTGTTCCATAATATTTTTTACTCATTATTGGAAATGTTAAATAATACTCAAAAAATGGCACTTCTCTAGATAAATAGATTTTTATTGTATGTGCATCCACAACCTCTAATTTTTCAATAGCTTGAACATTTTGTCCATATATTGATGGAGTATCCATTTTTAATCTATCAACTGTATATTGAACATCATCTGCAGTAAAGTCTGATCCATCTGACCATTTTGCTTTTTCTCTAAGTTTGATTATATAAGTTGTAGCATCCTGTTTTGCCCATTCAGTTGCTAACGCTGGTTCTGGCTTATAATCATTACTTAAATTTACTAATGGCTCAAATAACAAACGAGAAATGTCTTGAACATATTGATTATTACTTAAAATTGGATTTATTGTGTCAAAATTTGAAACACCTAAAGTAATTTCTTTTATTTTTTCTTCTTGTGAATTATAACTATTTAATTCTTCTTTCCTTTTGGCCTCTTCGTCACCTCTAATTTTTGCAAACGCAAAAATAAATATTCCTATTGCAAATAGAATAAAAATATATTTAAACCAACTATTTTTCATTTTTCACCTCTGGCTTATATAATATATTAGTTTATTATTTTTTTCAAGTTTTTTTATAAATAATTTTTTGAGTTTTATGTTACTTCATTTTCTTTTCAAAAAATATTGATTTTTTCGCAAAATCTGTATATAATATAGCCATTGAATACAAAAGTTAATATTGAAAGGAGCTTATTTACATTATGGAAAAATTTGATATTAAGGAGTTATATAGAAACACCGAAAAATTTGATAACAAAGAAATAACTTTGGAAGGATGGGTTAGAACAGTACGTGATTCAAAAACTTTTGGATTTATTGAATTAAATGATGGTTCATTTTTCAAAAACGTACAAATAGTTTTCAATAATGATCTTCCAAACTTTGATGAAATATGTAAATTAACAATCAGTTCTTCTATTGAAGTTACTGGTAAATTAATTGTTACACCAGATGCTAAACAACCATTTGAAATACAAGCAACTGAAATTAAAACTCAAAATTTATGTGCACCAGAATACCCTCTACAAAAAAAGAGACATACTTTTGAATATTTAAGAACAATTTCACATCTTCGCCCTAGAACAAACACATTTAGTGCTGTTTTTAGAGTTAGAAGTGTTGTTGCTTTTCTTATACATAGATATTTCCAAGAAAAAGGGTATGTATATTTAACAAGCCCAATCATCACTTGTGCAGACTGTGAAGGTTCTGCTGAAATGTTTAGCTTAACAAAATTAGATTTAGATAAGCCATTACCTCAAAAAGATGGTAAAACTGACTATTCTCAAGATTTATTTGGAAAGAAAACATTTATTACAGGAACTGGTCAATTACATGGAGAAACTTTTGCACACGCCTTCGGGAAAATCTATACATTCGGCCCTACTCTTAGAACAGAGAATTCAAATACAAAGACACATGCAAACGAATTCTGGATGGTTGAACCTGAAATTTGTTTCTGTGATTTGGAACAGTTAATGGATATTGAAGAAGATTTCTTAAAATATATTGTTAAAAATGTATTAGAAATGTGCCCAGAAGAAATCGAATTTTTCGATAAATTCGTTGAAAAAGGTCTAATTGAAAAACTTCAAAAGGTTTGCAACACATCATTTACAAGACTTGACCACAAAGAAGCTATTGATATTTTGAAAAAAGCTGATAGAGAATGGGAATTCCAACCAGAATATGGTGAAGATTTAGCTAAAGAACATGAAAAATATATTACAGAATACTTTAATGGACCTGTTTTTGTTAAAAACTGGCCAAAAGATATAAAAGCATTTTACATGAAGCTAAATGAAGATGGTAAAACTGTTGCAGCAGTTGACCTTGAAGTTCCAGGTGCTGGAGAAATTATGGGTGGTTCTCAAAGAGAAGAAGATTATGATAAGATTATAAATCGTATGAAAGAAATAAATATGGATACTGAAGAATTATATTGGTATTTAGAGCTTAGAAAATATGGTTCAACAGTACACTCTGGATTTGGTCTTGGATTTGAAAGATTACTTATGTATATTACAGGTATGGAAAATATTCGTGATGTTATTCCATTCCCAAGAACACCAGGAAATTGTGATTTCTAAAAAAATAAAAATCGTGTTTCACACGATTTTTATTTTTTTATATCCTCAATTTTAAATTCATATTTTTTATTGCAAAATTGGCAAACAGTTTCTATTGTTTCTTGTTCTTCAAATAGATGATTTATATCATCTTCTCCTAATTTTTTAAGATTATTCAAAAACTTTTCTTTACTACAATTACAATGATATTTAGGTTTTATTTCTCCTACCATAACCATTAAATTGTCATCATTTGTTGCTTTTTCTGCAATTTCTTGTAAAGACATATTTTTATCTAGCATAGTAGTAACTGGTTCTAAGTTTTTTAAAGCCTCTTCTACTTGTTTTATATCTTCTTCAGTTGCATCTGGCATTAAAGTAAGTAGATATCCTCCTGCTTTTTTTACTCCATCTTTATCAACTAAAACGCCTAAGGCAACTGCACTTGGGGTTTGTTCAGATTCTGCAAAGTATTTTGTAAAGTCTTCTGCTATCTCTCCACTAATCAACGGAGTAACACCAATATATGGTTCTTTTAGCCCCATATCTCTTATAACATATAAAAAGCCTTCTTTTCCAACAGCTCCACCTACATCTAATTTTCCATCTTCCCTTATAGGTAAATCTACAAGTGGATCTCCAACATATCCTTTTATATTTTGATTTCCGTCAAATACACTTACAACATTTCCAATTGGTCCATTGCCTTTGATTTGAAGCGTTATTGTGTCTTCTCCTTTTATTCTTGTACTCATTATTGCAGCCATTGTTAGAACTCTTCCTAATGTTGCAGTTGCAACAGGACTTAAATCATGTACTTTTCTTGCTTCTTCTACTAAATCTGTTGTTTCTGCACATATTATATTAACTCTTCCTTCGCATGCTAAATATTTTTTTATTTCACTCATTTTTTCACCTCATTATTAGTCATGCCTTTGGGATCATTTCCCAAAACACAAATGATAAAAATAAAAAGGCTTTAAAGCCTTCTTATTGGTGCGGATGAAGGGACTCGAACCCCCACGCTTTTGGCACTGGTTCCTAAGACCAGCGCGTCTACCAATTCCGCCACATCCGCATGTCTATTGACAACATATATAATAGCACATGATTTGGTCATTTGTCAAGACTATTTTTAAAATTAAATTGAATTTTAAAAAGTGTCCTAAATTAGGACACTTTATTTGTTATTTTACCAAATAGAAAATAACTCCACCTAAAATGGCTACGAAAAAGCCAACTATTTTTAGGCCTGTTGTTGCTTCGTTTTGGTCTCCAAAACCAAAGAAGTTTTTTGTTATTATTCTTGAATCGTATATTAGTATTACTCCTATTAGAGCTATTATTGCTGCTATTATTCTTATTATTATTGGAAACATATTATCTACATCCTTTTCCATAATTTGATATTGGGAAACTAAATTTTACTCAAATATTTTTTGTACCTGTCCCTAAAAATTTTAACGAGATTGCCCTTTATTTTTTACATTATTAATTGCCTTTTTTATGCTTTGTAAAGAAAATGTTTTTTCTTTTTGGCCTGATTTTATTACATCAAATACTTCACCATCTCTAACTTCTACATTCGCTTCTAAATCTTTTATATTTGCTTCAGTCTTTTTTTGAGTATTATTGAAGCTATCTGGTTCTCTTTTTACTTCTCCATTGGTTAGCACAAAGCCTAAATTCTCACAGTTTTCAAATGCCTTGCTTTTTATTTCTTTCATTTTTTCTGGTAAGCCCGCTTTATCTAGACAGGTTATTTGTTTTAATGATTTGCAATCTTTGAAGGCTTCTTCTCCTATTGTTTGAACTTCATTTGAAATGTCAAAAAGTTCCAATTTATCGCATCCTTGGAATGTACCGTCTTGTATTTCTTGAACCTTACATCCATCCATCATGTGCACATAGCTAATATTTTGGCATCCGGCAAAGGCATATTCTCCAATATTTTCAACTGTTTTTGGAATTGAAACAATTATTTTATTTGGAATTTTTACTTTTTGCATTTCTGGTTGTTTATTATCTTTTGATGGTATTCGTACCTCGTAGTCTTGCGGTATACAACAGCAATTCTCAAAGGCATTTTTTCCAATTTGTTCTAATCCTTCTGATAGATTGATTGAAACTAAATTCTTACAGTTTTTAAAGCTTGAATTACCTATATTTTTTACTCCTGTACCTAATGGTGCTAACATTAGTTTTTGACAGTTTTCAAATGCACCATTTCCTATAATTTCTGGTCCTTCTATAGTATTAAAAAGCATTAATTGTTTACACGCCTTAAATGCTCTTTCATCTATAAGTTTTACTTTTCCTATTGAACTTACTTCTTTTAATCCTTCACACCCTAAAAAGGCACTTTCACCAATTCTATCTAAATCTGATTTTATCTGAATTCCGCTCTAGTGATTCACACAACGCAAAAGCACATGAACCAATATATTCTAAGCTTTTAGGAAGTTGCACTCTTTTCAAATTTGGACAAAATGCAAATGCTCCTCTTTCTATTGACTTAACCCCTTCTTCTATTATTACTTCTTCTAGATTTTGGCATTCTGCAAATGTAAATTCTCCTATAACATCAACATCTTTTATCACTATTTTAGATGATTGTAAACCATTTTCTAACACATCTGACATTCCTATTTCTTTTCTTCCAATTGGTTCTTCTTCATTCCTTAAATTGCTAATGTTTTTTTCAAATGCTTTACTTCCTTTTTTATTCCTAAATATAAATTTTGATGGATCTTCTTTAACGACTCTTTCAACGCTTTCCTCAAGGTTTTCATTAAAACCAAATTGGTTTGGCATTACTATTTCATCATATGGATTCTTATTGATAAAGGATAATTCTTTTACTTCTTTAGGAAGAGTTATGCATTTCATCCCTTGAGAACTTCCAACATTATTCAACATAAAAATGTCTAATTTATCCATTACTTTAGGAAATCTTATATTATCTATTTTCGAATCAACACGCCTTGTATAATAATCATTCTCTGCAAATGCATTTTTTGCTATTGTGTGTACAGAATCTGGTATTATTAAGGTATGTAAGTTACATCCCTGAAATGTTTCAGCTGGTATTTCTTCTAGTCTTCTTGATAGTCTAATTTGTTTGGCGCTTTCACAATCTCTAAAGCACCCTTTTCCAATTTTTTTAACAGAATCTGGCAATATTATTTTTTCTAAATCTTTAAATCCCCAAAAACAATTATCACATAGTTCCATTAAGGTATTAGGTAATTGCACATTTTTTACACTGGTAGATGCTGTGTATACACTTATAGATTTATTTTCATATTCATCATACAGCGTTCTCTTACTGTGAAGTACAAGATTTTTTCCTATTTTACAATCTCCCCAGTCTATCTTTTTTACACCATCAGGAATAACCAAAGTACCATCTACTACATCGCTTGGTTCGATTTCAAATAATACTCCATTTTCATCTATCTTCATCTTTTTTCCACCTTTTTACTTTAGTAATTTACTTTCCATTTTTCTAAAAAACAATCTTTTGATAATTTTAGGGCATTTTTGAATGTTTGTATATAAATCTTGATTGGCCTCTTTTAATTCAACTATTTCCCTATCTTTTTGTTCTAATGCTTGCTTATATTGGATTATCAAATCTTTGGCTTTTCCAATCTTTGCATTTTCTTGCTTATAACTTTCTAGAAGACTAATTAATTCTTCTCTGCTTAATTCTTTTATTTTATTTGAGTTTTCATGATGATTTGATTCTGAATATTCAATTTGTTTAATTATTTTATCCAGAATATCATATGTTTTCTCATCTATATCTTGTTTTTCTAATGGAACATCAGGTTTTACATAAATGCTTTCGTCTTCTTCCATGTTTTCATGAATATATTGTATTGTTTCTTTTGGAATTTTGTTGTAATCTTCGTCTGGCATATAATCTAAAATCAATTTAACTTGATATAAAGCTTGATTTTGATTCATGGTTTGCCTCCTTTTCTTCTGTTACTATTAGTAATATTAAATCATAAAAAATTATTCAAGTCAATTATATTTCTATTCTATTTGTAAATTTATCTTTTATTAATTCTTTTAATAATCTATTATTTTCTTTTTCTAGTTTTGGATCGTCTGCAATTATTTTCATTGATATACCTTGTACCTGTTTTAAAACTGGCATGTCTTCAAATAAATTTGCTATTTTGAATTCTGGTATTCCATGCTGTTTTGTTCCGAAAAAGTCCCCTGTTCCTCTTAATTCTAAGTCTTTTTCAGATATTACAAATCCATCATTTGTTTCACACATTACCTTCATTCTTTCGCGGGTGTTTTCTCCGCTTCCCTTATATTTCAATATACAATATGACTGGTATTCGCCTCTTCCAACTCTTCCACGTAATTGATGTAGCTGTGCTAACCCAAATCTTTGGGCATCTTCTACTACCATTATGCTTGCGTTTGGAACATTTACTCCTACTTCTATTACAGTTGTTGAAATTAAGATGTTTATTTCGCCATTTTTAAAGCGTTCCATTATTTCGTCTTTCTCTTTTGGTTTCATTTTTCCATGAATATATTCTACTTTATATTCTTGGAATGTTTCAGTTTTATATTTTTCATATAACTCAACAACAGATTTTAAGTCCATTTCCTCAGATTCTTCTACCAATGGACACACTATGTAACATTGTCTACCTTCGTTTATTTGTTGCTTTATAAAGTTATTTACTCTTTCTTCCATTCCTTTTGTTACAGAATATGTTTCTATTTTCTTTCTGTTTGGTGGAAGTTCATCTATTATTGAAATGTCCAAATCTCCATATAAGATTAGTGCCAATGTTCTTGGAATTGGTGTTGCTGTCATTACTAAAACGTCTGGATTCTGGCCTTTCTCTACTATTTTAGTTCTTTGTTTTACACCAAATCTGTGTTGCTCATCTGTTACAACTAATCCCAAGTTTTTGAATTCTACATTGTCTTCTATTATTGCATGAGTACCAATCAATATATCAATTTCACCATTTTTAAGTCTTTCTAGCAATTCTTGTTTTTTCTTTTTTGTAATTGCAGAAATTAGAAGTTCACATCTTATTCCCAAATCATCAAATAATGATTTAAAGCTTTCTAAATGTTGTGTTGCAAGGATTGCAGTTGGTGCCATTACAGCTACTTGGTAACCACATTTTACGGCTTTGTAGCTTGCTACCATTGCTACAACTGTTTTACCAGAACCAACATCTCCTTGTAAAAGCCTATTCATATTCTTTTTGCTTTCCATGTCATTATCTATTTCTTCTAGGACTTTCAATTGTGCTTTTGTCAATTTAAATGGTAACATGTTTATAACATCTGACATTTTGACATCTTTGCTATATTGAATTCCATCTTCACTATGAATATTATTATTTTTTAATTGAAGTAGTGCTAGCTGTGTTGATAGCAATTCTTCAAAAGCTAGCCTTTTTCTAGCAATTTCGAAGTCTTTTAATTCTTGTGGAAAATGTATGGTTTTAATAGCCTCATTTATTCCTAACAAATTATTTTCTTTTAATAGGTAGTCTGGCAATGTTTCTGGTAAATTTCCTTCCACTTCAGCTAAACCATTTTCTATTATTTTTCTAATTGTGTTTTGAGTTAGTTTGTATGTCAATGGATAAATTGGCACAATTTTTCCTGTATTTGAACTTTTTTCACTACTTTCAAATACTGGCGAATTTATTGTAATCTTGCCATAATGATTATTTATTTTTCCATAAAATTTATACTTTTCGCCCATTCTAAATATATTTTTAAGATAACTTTGGTTAAACCATGTAGCTGTTGCTGTGCCTGATTCATCTCTAATAACTAACTTGTACATTGTCTTTCCTTTTAAGCGAATTTCTTGCACTCTCCCTGTTGTATAAGCCTCTATCAAGGCATCCTCTCCATCTACACATTCTGCTATAAATTTAGGTTTGCTCCTATCTTCATATGTTCTTGGAAAATATGTAATTAAATCTTCTAGTGTAAAAATTCCTAATCTATTTAAAAGTTGAACACGATTAGGCCCAACTCCTTTTATATATTTTACATCTTTCGTTAAATCCATATTTTTCTCCTTTTTTAACCTTGTTTTTTGGGACACTCTCAAAAAGCAAGGTTTTTAATAAACCTGGTTTTTGGGGAGTGTCCCAAAAAGTCATATTTCTAATAGTTTGAAATTTAATGCATCTGAACTTACTAGTTTGAAGTTGATTCCAAAGTAGTTGCCTTCTACTGCTTCTTTTATTGAGTTTGAATGTAAGTGCCCATAGTAGCATCTTTTTACATTGTATTTTTTCATTATTCTTACAAATTCTGGTTCTATGTTTTGCTGTAAATCAATTTGTGTGATTGGCGGATAATGCATAAAAACTAGTATTTCCTTCTCTGTTCCATATTTTTGAACAGCATCTTGCAACGAAAGCTCAAGTCTTATTGTTTCCCTGTTTAGCATTTTTTCGTTACCCTCTTCTTTTACGCTCCAACCTCTTGTTCCAGCAATTATGTAGTTTTCAAATTCATAGCTATTGTTATATATAAAGTCTATGTTTTCTAAACTGTTTTCTTTTAAGTAATTTCTCATACTATTTAAGGTTGTCCACCAGTAATCATGGTTTCCCTTTAATAATAGTTTCTTCCCTGGCAGGTTATTTATGTATTCAAAGTCTTTATCTGTTTCTTTTAAATATGTTTCCCATGAGAAATCTCCTGGCAATACAACTAAATCGTTTTCTTTTACTTTTGCTAGCCAGTCTTCTTTTATTTTTTGTTCATGATTTGCCCAATTGTCGCCAAAAATGTCCATTGGTTTTGGATGTTTTAAAGACAAGTGCAAATCTGCAATTACGTATATTGCCATACTTTCCTCCTATAATTTCAAATTTGGTATTGCATTTAAATCTAACTCATCAGATTTGCCTGCAACATAATTATAAAAACCTGCAGAAGCAATCATTGCAGCATTGTCAGTACATAGTTTTAAATCTGGCATATATATTTTTATTCCTTCTTGCTCTAGTTTTAAGAATTCATTTCTAATATAACTATTTGCAGAAACTCCTCCCGCCAAAGCAATTGTTTTTACTCCTGTTTTCTCTATTGATTTTTTTATATTTTCTATCAATACTTCTGTTACTGCTTTTTCAAAGCTGTTACAAAGATCAGCTTTGTTAATATCTGGAGTTTTGTGATTTAAATTTATTACTGCTGTTTTTATTCCACTAAAACTGAAATCTAAATTATCAAAATGTGTTTTTGGTAAGTCAAATGCAGGCTTTCCTTCTTTTGCAAGTTTATCTACTTTAGGTCCACCTGGATATCCTAAACCTACTACTCTTGCAACTTTGTCAAATGCTTCTCCTATTGCGTCATCTCTTGTTTTACCAAGAACTTCAAATTCTGTGTAATCCTTAACATGCACTATTTGTGTATTTCCACCTGACATCATCATGCATAAGAAAGGTGGTTTTAAATCTGGATATGTTATGTAGTTTGATGCAATGTGCCCTTGTATGTGGTTTACTCCTACTAATGGCTTATTTATTGCAAAACTTAATGCTTTTGCATAAGATAAACCAACTAATAATGCCCCAACTAGTCCTGGGCCATATGTTGGTGTTACTGCATCTATGTCTTCAAATGTTACATTTGCTTCTTCTAAAGCTTTTTTCACAACTCTTGAAATAGCCTCAATGTGATTTCTTGAGGCTATTTCTGGTACAACTCCACCATACTTTTCGTGTATTGGTATTTGAGTGTCTACTATGTTTGAAAGAATTTCTCTTCCATTTTTTACTATGCTTGCGGCTGTTTCGTCGCAACTTGATTCAATTCCAAGTGTTATAATTTCTTTATTCAAATTTTTTCTCCTTTTTATATTTAGATAATATAATTGATTTTTAATCCTTGTCGTCGCAATTTCCGTTGTTGTACAGAAAAATTGCATTGCAATTTTTCGCACAACTAGTCTGTAAATTGCTCCAGGTCGCACTCACTTCGTTCGTTTGGCGCTTTCGCGGATTTAAAAATCAATATATTATCTATTATTATAATCCGAAAATTGATAACCCTAATTTTAATAAATTTGCACCTAAAAAATCTATAATAGGTGAAATTATCATGCTTGCTATACCTGTAAGCCAAATTACAACAAATATTATATAAAATATTGACTCATTTTGTTTGAAAAATTGCTTTGCTTTATATGGTAAAAATGGCATTATGACTTTTGAGCCATCTAATGGAGGTAATGGAATTAAGTTAAAAATTCCTAAACCTACATTTATAGAAACAGCCAAAATCAAGATTTTTAAAGCAATTTCAGCAGTTTGGCTAGATGCTATTAGCAACATATCGTTTCCCCAGAATATCAACTGTGAATTTGTTGCATTTAATACAATACAAGTTATTATTGTAAATACTATTGCAAGTAAGAAATTCATTATAGGTCCTGCAATTGAGACTAAGGCATCTGATTTTTCTATGCTTCTTTTTCTATTATAATTGTTAGGATTTACTTGTACCGGTTTTCCCCATCCAAATCCGGCAAATAATAATAGAAGTGAACCGATTGGATCTAGATGATCAATTGGATTTAAGCTTAATCTTCCTTGCTTTCTTGGTGTGTCATCTCCTAATTTATCTGCAACAAATGCATGTGCAAATTCATGAAATGTTATTGCAATTAAAACTCCTGGTATTGTAAGCACTAATCCTAGTAATGCCCCATCAACTGTAGCATATTGTGCAAGAGTTCTAATTACCATTATCGCAATAATCACATATATAATTCTTTTATCATACCTAAAATTAAACATTTTTTCTCCTTAGTTTAGAGGTTTCATTGTTGGGAATAATAAAGCATCTCTAATTGATGAAGCATCAGTTAATAACATTACTAATCTGTCAACACCGATTCCTAGTCCACCTGTTGGAGGTAAACCAATTTCTAGAGCATTAATATAGTCTTCATCCATCATTCCAGCTTCTTCATCTCCGGCTTCTTTTGCTTCTACTTGTTTCTTGAATCTTTCATATTGGTCAATTGGATCATTTAATTCTGAGAATGCGTTTCCATATTCTCTACCGCAAATGAAAACTTCGAATCTTTCTGTTAATCTATTGTCTGATGGTTTTCTCTTTGCAAGTGGTGATATTTCTACTGGATAATCATAAATAAATGTTGGTTCTATTAATGTTTTTTCAACATATTCATCAAAGAATAATGAGATTACATCTCCTCTTGTTTCTTTTGTTACATCTGGTATTTCTATTCCTCTTTCTTTGGCTAATGCAACTGCTTCTTCATCAGTTGTTATTTGATTGAAGTCTACACCACATGCTTCTTTTATACTGTCTATCATTGTGATTCTCTTCCAGCCTGGTTTTAGATCAATTTCTGTTCCTTGATATTTTACTTTTGTTGTTCCTAAAACTTCCATTGCTGTTCTTGAGAATATTTCTTCTGTTATGTCCATCATATCGTGATAATCTTGGTATGCAGCATAAAGTTCTAGTTCTGTAAATTCTGGATTGTGTCTGATATCCATTCCTTCGTTTCTAAAAACTCTACCCATTTCATAAACTTTGTCAAATCCACCAACTATTAATCTTTTTAAATTTAATTCTAGAGCTATTCTTAAATACATATCTAAGTCTAGTGTATTGTGGTGTGTTATAAATGGTCTAGCAGAAGCTCCACCTGATATTGTATTTAATATTGGTGTTTCAACTTCTAGATATCCTTTCTCATCTAAGATTTTTCTTATAGTGCTAATTATTTTGCTTCTAACAACAAAGCTTTGTTTTACTTCTGGATTCATTATTAAATCTACATATCTTTGTCTGTAACGTAAATCAACGTCTTTTAAACCATGGAATTTTTCTGGTAATGGACGTAATGATTTTGAAAGAAGTGTTACCTCTTTTGCATGAACTGATATTTCTTCTGTTCTTGTTTTAAATACAAATCCTGTAATTCCAATAATATCTCCAATATCAAATGTTTTGAATGCTTTGTAGCTTTCTTCTCCTAAGTCATTAATACTTACATAACTTTGGATTCTTTCATCGCAGTCTTGAATTGTACAGAAAGATGCTTTTCCCATGATTCTTTTTGCAATTATTCTTCCTGCTACTGTTACATCTTTTTGTTCAAATTGCTCATAATTTGCTTTAATTTCTCCTGCTGTATTTGTTCTATTGAATTTTGTTATTTCAAATGGGTCTTTCCCTTGTGCTTTTAATTCATCTAATTTTTCTTTTCTTATTTGCATTAGATGATTTAAGTCTAATTCTGTTTCTTGATTTTGATTTTCGTTTTCTTGCATTTTTTATCAATCCTTCCTTTTTCTCTAACATTTATAATCTTGCAACATTATATCGCAAAATGCTCAAAAAGTAAAGGATTTCAAACATTCTTTTTAATTTAAAATAAAAAGCTATATTATATTAGTTTTCAATACCCGCGTAAGCGACCAACCGAAGCGAAGCGCAGGGCGACTGGAGCAATTTACATACTAGCATTTTTTAATATGGAAATTGCGACACCAAGGGTTTGAAAACTAATATAATATAGCTATATAGTTAAATTAATGTTGAACCTATAATCCCTGCATCGTTTCCTAAAATCGCAGGTTTGATTATAAGTTCTTTTCTTTTATTAAAAATATATGGTTTATATATTAAAACGTTTTTCAATCTTTCTAGTAAAACATCTTCAAAATATACGAAACTTCCGCCTATTACTATTGCTTCTGGTTCAAATAGGTTTATTAAATTTCCTATTCCTACTCCTAAGTTTTCTATGAAATCGTTTACTGTTTTTTCAATTTTTAAATAGTTTTTATTTGATGAATTGTTGTTTCTTATCATGTCTAGCAATTCTTGACCTCTGGTTGTTTCATCTAATCCTAGCACATTTCTTAAATTGTTCTTTAATGCTTTCATAGAAGCATATTTTTCAAAACAACCTTTATTTCCACAATTGCATTGAAGTCCATCTTTTTGTATTACCATGTGCCCTATTTCCATTCCAGGTAACTCGCCTGTATCTAGCAATTCGTTGTTTATAATTATTGCCCCACCAATTCCTGTTCCAAGGGTTAAGAAAACTGATCTGTTATAGTTTTTAAGACTTCCAAATTTATTTTCTGCAAGTGCTGCACATTTTGCATCATTTTTTATTTTTATTGGTAAATCAATTTTTTCCTGTAACTTTTCTACTATATTGTAGTTTTCTATACCTAGGTTCACTGATTTTATAATTGTTGTTTTATTTAAAGTTCCTGGAATTGCTATTCCAACTGAGGAAATCTTATATTTTTGAATCATTTCATTTACATTTTCAACAATGTATTGTTCTAAAAATGAACAGACATCTTTCTTCTCTTTTGCTAAAATTCTTCTTTCTGTTTTTTCGATGATTGCTCCATTTTCATCTACAACACCAATCGCAACATGGCTTCCACCAAGGTCTATACCTATTTTCATTTTTTCTCCTTTCAAAAACAAATCCCGCAAAGCGAGATTTGTTTTTTTACTTATTACTTTATATACAAAGTTACACTCCATAAGCTGAGAATAAGAAATTTCCCATATAAACTTGAATACATGGTACAAGTACAACTAATACAACGAAAATCAATACAATACCAACGATTATGTACATAATTTGTGGCAATGTCTTTGTGATTTTAGCTAATGTATTATCAATATCACTTTCCATATATTCAACCATTTTATCCATCATCTCTGGTAAGTCGGTTTGCATACCAACCTTAAGCATTTCAATAGACATATATGAACACAAACCAGATTTTTCAAATGGTTCTATCCATGATGTACCAACTAAAATATTGTTTATAGATGTTTCTATCATGGAAAGCATTACATAGTTTTTAACTACGTTTTTACTTACTTCCAATGCTTCTTGTATTCTAACACCATTTTTTAGGTTTAAAAGCATAGCTTTTGAAAACCTAGAAAAATCAAGTGAAAATACAAGTTTACCAAAAATCGGCATTTTATATTTAAAATAGTGGAAATTATATTTTCCTTTAGGTGTATTTATGTATGATATAATCGCAGCAACTATTCCTGCTATAATCATAAGTGGAATATACCACATTGTTATCATACCTTTAATAAAGTCAGAAAAGGCAACTGTTAATGCAGGTAGTTCTTCTGTTGTTCCTAATTCTTCGAATATATCCTGAATTGTAGGAATTGCAACCAATGATCCTACAATCAATAACGCAAACAATAACAAGAATTGCGCAATATTTGGTATTAAAATAGATTTTATCTTCTTATTTAGTTTTGCTGTGTCATCCAAATATTCAACAGCTTGTTGTAATGAATTTGTAAGCGAACCAGAAAGTTCACCAACTTTTATCATGTTAACATATATGTATGGGAATACATCTGAATAGTATTCCATTGTTGTATACATATTTTCTCCGGCTTCCACACCAGCCAAGATGTCTTCAATTATACCTCTTAGAGAAACGTTTTCTGTTCCTTCAATTAATGTACGCAAAGCATGAATATTGTTGAAATCAGCTTTTTTTAACAAGTAGAAATTTTGTGTAAATACTACTAAATCTCTTGATGTTATTTTTTTAGTCTGTTCAAAATAAATATTGATTTTTTCTTTTGTTGTCATGGTTCTTTGAGGAGTTCTATTTATTTCTGTAGTACTTACATTTTTCATTATCTCGTCTATGTTACTAATGTTTTTCTTTTGCTTTTTAGGCGTGTATCTTTTTCTAGCTGTATATGAAACTTGCTGTACATTTATAGGGGTTATGTTGTTTTCTTTCATTGATTTCATTAGAGATTGCTTGCTTGAAGCCTCTACCCTATTTTTAACAACTAAGCCGGTTTTAGTTACTGCTTTGAAATTATATGTAGGCATCCTATTGCTCCTTTCAATTATTCTTTTATATTTTTAAACTAATTTGTTCCTCTTTTAATTTTTAATTGCATTATTGTTCTGTTTAAAGTATCTATATTTTTTTCTTCAACCTGTGATTTTGCTTGGTCAAGTGTAATTCTATTTTCTACAAATAGTTTTGCTAAAGAGTTTGTTAAACCTATACTTCCTTTTTCTAGGTTACTTTGGATTGCATCTTCTATTTCAGAAACACTTAATTTATCTTTTCTGATTACACCTGAAATGATGTTATCAACAACCATAACCTCAGGAACAAGAGTTAATTTTCCATCTGTTCCTTTTAATAATCTTTGAGATACAACTAATTTTAATAGTGATGATAATAAGTATTTTATTTGTGCTTGATCTCTTACCTCATAGAAGTTTATCATTCTGTCTATAGTTTCTGCACAAGATTTTGTGTGTAGAGTTCCTATAACTAAGTGACCAGATTCTGCCATTTCTATTCCAGCTTCCATTGTTTCCCTATCTCTAATCTCCCCAATTACAAGGATATCGCAGTCTTCTCTAAGAGAATTTTTTACACCATCGCTAAATGTTAATATATCTCTTCCTTTTCCAACTTCTTTTTGTACTATTAGAGATTTTTTAGAATGATGTTTATACTCTACCGGATTTTCCAAAGTTAATATTTTTCTATTTTGATTTTCATTTATGTCATTTATCAAAGCATTCAAAGTTGTAGTTTTACCAGAGTTTGTTTTTCCTGTTACCAATATTAACCCTTGTGGTTGATATGTCATTCTTCTTACTATATCTGGAACTCCAAGTGATTCATATGATGGAAGTGTATTTTTTATCAATCTTAGAGTACATAATGGAATATTGTCTGAAAGTGATATATTTACCCTTAGACGAATTCCTTTATATTCATAAGATGTATCTAATTTTCTTGTTTTATTAAATATTTCATCTTTATCAAGGTTTCCTCTTACTAGATAATCATAAACCTCGTCCATATCTTGTGGAGTTAAAACTTCCATTTCTTCAATTGGTCTTAATTCTCTTGCAATTCTTAACATTGGTTTGTTTCCGCAAATCATGTGAACATCTGATGCATCTACTTCTATCGCCTTATCTAAAACTTTGTCCATGTTCATATTACAATTCCCCCTAATCATTTGTAATGAATAAATTAAAATATTATTAATTTGTTATTTAGTTCTTTTAAATCTGTAATACCATTTACAACTTTGAGTATACCATCTGCTATAAGTGGTCTATATGAATTTTCTAGTGCTTTATTTCTTATTTCTAATGTAGATGCACCTTTTACAATTAAATCTTTTATATCATCGGTTATGTCTAGTGTTTCGAACACACCAACTCTTTCATAATATCCTGTCTTGTTGCAGTGTTTACATCCAACTGCATCATAAGTTTTGACTCCCTCTAAATTGATTCCAAGATTATATTTATTTGAAATTGACATTATTATATCTTTTTCTTCTTGTGTGAAATCTCTTTCTCTTTTACATTTTGGACATAATCTTCTTACCAATCTTTGAGAAATTGCTGTTGCAAGTGTACTTGCAATATCATAATCTGAAACACCAAGTTTTCTTAATCTGTTTATTACTTCTATTGCATCTATTGTATGTATTGTAGATAAAACGTAATGTCCTGTTTGACCAGCTTGTATAGCTATTTCTGCTGTTTCCAAATCTCTTATTTCTCCTACAAGTATTACGTCTGGGTCTTGTCTTAAGACAGTTCTTAATGAACCTGAGAATGTTGATTTTGCATTATCTATTTCTATTTGGTTTAATCCTGAAATTCTAATTTCTACCGGATCTTCAATTGTTGTAATATTTATATCTGGTCTATTTAAAAAGTCTATAATACTATAAAGTGTTGTTGTTTTACCTTCTCCTGTTGGAGCTGCAATTATAGTAATACTATTTCTTTTGTTTATGCTTTTATTTAAGCTGTGCTCGTCTCCTGGGTAGCCAAGATCGAATATTTGCTTAATGTCAGCATTTTTCTTTAATAATCTTAACACAAATTTTTCGCCATAAATATTAGGTTGTGAAGATACACGGATATTGTAATCGCTATATAAAACAATTCTACCATCTTGAGATATTTGTTTTTCTTGGTGCATGTTTGATATTGCCTTTAATCTTCCTATTACTTGACTTTGCTTATCTTTAGGAATCGTACCAGCATCAACAAGAACACCATCAATTCTGTATCTTATTCTAATTTGGTTTTCCATAGGTTCAATATGAATATCACTTGCTCTTTTTTCCATACCAGTTTTTATAATACTATCTATAAGTGATGTTATTGTCGCACCTGTTGCATTAACACCTGCAGAATCTGTTGAAGCCTCTCCTTCAAAGTTCTTTAAGATTCTTTCTATCTCACTTTCAAATGTGATATATTTTTCCATTACTAAGCCTTTATTTAACATAAGCATTCTTATTGTTTCTATTTGACGATTATTTGCTGTATTTGCAAAGCAAACCTTAACTTTTCCAGCTGAAACATCAAATGGAACAACTTTATTTTGTTTTGCAATATCTATTGACATATAGTTTGTTAAATCTACTTTTACTCTATCTGGTGTTAGTAGAATACCAGGTGTTCCAACTATATCTCCTATTGCATTTATTAAATCTTGCGCATCACATAAATTTAATATAAATAATATATCGCCTAATTTTCTAGTAGAGTGTTCTTTTTGATATTCTAATGCTTTTTCAATATCTTCTTCTGTGACAATACCTCTTTTAACCAATTCAACACCGATTGGTTGTCTTCTTCTTACCTCCATCTTCTTTACCTACCTTTCTTTAGTACCTCATATTTATTATACAATATTTTTTTAACTTTGGAACATTTTAATTATAATTACATAAAATTACCATTTAGTTTTCTAAAATGTAATTTAATGTCCTTATTTGTGCATTACTTTCTTTATTGCCTTTAATTTTTATTGTTACTCTAACTCCTGGTTTACCATTGTCATTTATCTCTTCAAATTTACAGCTATGCACTCCATTTGCAATCTTTACATTATTCTGGTATATTGCGTTATTTGCTGGAACAAATGTATATTGATTTCCAGAAGCAAAAGCAATATAACTTTGAGAATTTTCTGTTTCTCCATTTGAAATTTCTAATATTCTATTATTTTTTCTATTAACTTCATCTGTAAAAAAACTTTGAAATTTTGTAAATTCACCATAAAATGTATAGTTTTCCGTATCAATTTCTATATTTTTTTTGAAATAGCCTGTAACAACCGTAATTATTGTAATTGTTATTAACATTGCTATTACATATATTATTAGTGAAGTTAGGGTTATACCTTTTTCTGAACTAATATTCATAAATTATCCTTTCATTATGTATATTTTTTACGCAATATGTAAAACCAAAACTATTTTCTTGCAACTGATGATTGCAATTGCACCTGTTTTTCACTATTTGCAAGCTTATATTTAACAGTAACAGTAATTTTTTTAACCAAGTCATTTTGTGCTGGAGCATTAGCAACAACTTCTCCAGTTGGAACATAATTTTCAACAGTTACCAATGCAGTGTATCCTTCTTGTACCTGAATTGTCTGCCCGTCAACAACTATTTCTCCATCCTTTATTTCTTTGTCTGTAACAATAGGTATGTCATCATATTTTTTTGCTTTATATGACTCCAAAATATTTGTTGCTATATACGTTGCCTGTGATTCTCTTTCTATCTCTTTTGAAGATTTTGTTATATTGAAAAACAGTACTGAAATTATAGACATAAAAAGTAAAATTATTATTAAAGCAATAATTATATCTATAAGTGTAAAACCATTTTCATTTTTTAAAAATTTCATTACTTTCCCCTTTGTTCTTTTATATAATACATTCTTGAAGTAAAATTGCAAAAATTGAAATAATATTTGCAATACATAAATAATATGCTAATCTTATATTTTTATATAATGGTTCTTTATCTTCAGATTTTTTCTTTGAATATCTGTCCATCCATTCAAAACACATATATAAAATAATCATTGTAATAAAAATACATAAAGTATATAGAATAGCGTTTTCCCCTGTAAATACTCCCATTGTAACAAGTGCAAACATTATTCCAGCTATGTAATTATCTTGTTTTTTATTTTTTACAGAAGTTATATCTGCTATTAGTATTAATGCATAGAAGCATAAATACATAGCATATTTATATATATTAGCTTGTTCTACTATACATAGATATGCTATATATAGCATTGATATTGTAATACCAAAAATTGTAACTTTATTTTCTACACTTTTGTTTTCTTTGTCAATCCATGCTGTAATGAATAAATATGATAAAAATAATGACATAAACCCAAATCTGATTAGTATTTTAAAATCAAGATTATGAAGATCAATTTTCATTAGATAAAATAAAGATACAAATATTAACCCTGAGCAAACCTCTAAAATAAGGTATCTTGGGCTTATTTTACTTTTACAATATCTGCATTTCCCACCTAAAAATATATAACTAAAAATTGGAAACATGTCAAAAAAGCCTAATTTGTGATTGCATTTAGGACAGTATGAGCGTGTGTGTGTGATATCTTGATGACGTGGAATTCTGTATGTTGCTAAAGTATAAAAACTTCCAAATAGTGCTCCTATTATAAATATTATTACGTATATTATTGTTTCCATTTTTTCCCCTTATATTTTTACTATAGTTTTTTATAAATTGAGCCATACACACTTAGTGTGCGTATGGCTTTTTTCTATTGTATTATTTAATTTAAAATATTATATTAGTGTGTGGCAATAGTTGACCATGATAATGCTCCACCATCTTGCGCAATGTGTCCTGTACATGTATAGTCTCTTGTTGTTATAACAACTGTACAAGAATCACCTTCTGCATTAGTAGTTTTTTCAATTTTAGCATCTCCAACTGTTTTTGCTGTTGTATATTCATTTGATACTTTTGTTCCAACATATGTTCCAGCTGCTGTATTAGCTGTTGATAAGTTTGTAGCTCCTGAAGCAGCTGTAGCTCCTGCTTTTACATATGTTGTATCATAATATTCTAATTGTGCATTTTGAGCTACCATATAAACTTGGTCTTTTGCAGCACCAATATCTTGTTTTTGTTTCGCTTCGTTTGCTTTTGCTGGAGCAGAATCACTTCCTGTTAACATAGCGATTGTGATTCCTGCTAAAATTAATAATACAATTATTGTGATTACTAAGGCAATAAGTGTAATACCTTTTTGTTGTTTAAACATAAAAAATTCCTCCTTTGTTTAAATAAAATATATATATTATAACCTATATTTCTAAGATTTTTAGAAATATAACGTTAAAAACTAAAATTATTTTGTACCACTTTTGTTAGTATATGTTCCTGGGTTTACCCCACCTTGTGATGTTGGTGCTGTATATGTTGAGTTTCCTGATGAACCACTAGATGAGTTACTTCCTGAACTTGAGCTTGTGCCTGATGATGAGTTTCCACTAGAAGTACCTGTACTTGTTCCATCTTTTTCTTCCGGTTTTGGACTTTCGTAAGTAGAAAATGGATTAGATTTTCCAGGTTTATATTCATTTATTCTTTGGTAATTATATAAATCTGATTGATTTAGTTCATAAGTAAGTATTACTTGATCCTCATCTACGCCTTCTATTGAAACTAGCTTTTCTTTAACATTTTGTGGTGTTGTATAAGCTATTGATTCCGGTAATTGTTTGTTTGAAGGTACATATTTATATAACAATACACCAAGTATTAATAGTATTGCAAAAATCAATAATAATACTATTATTATTTCTTTAATAATACCTTTTGCCATAAGGTTTTTCTCCTTTTTATTGATTATTATCTAAATTTATCATTTCATCAACAGTTTTTGTATTTGTTGTGTTTGTTGAATCTGTTGTAGAATTTGTTGTATTAGTTGTATTTGTTGTGCTTGTTGTGTTTGTATTATCGTTTGTATTTTCATTGTCTGTTTTTTCTTCTGTCTTAGTTGATTTTATGGTACTTTTATCTATATCTTTTATAGTAATATCTTTGCATGTGAATGTTGTTTGTAAATCTTGTGTACTTGCACCAGGTTTCATAGAAAAGTTCTCAATTTTAAATCCTAAGGCGCTATCATTTTCTATATCAGAAATGAATTCTGTTATACCAATATAGCTACCAGTTACGGTAAAATTAAGATTATAGTTACTGTCACCAGATGCAGAAACTATATCAATTTTAATAACTACACCCTCTTTAGTTGCGTGGTTACCAATAATTGTCCATAAATATTCAACTTCATATTTTTGATATTGGTTTGCAAGTTGTACTTGATCATCTGTACTTATTGTAACCATATCTTCATAATTTTTCTTTTCTTCTTCTAATTTTTTAAGGTTAACTTCCATTTCTGAAAGTGCCTTTGGATAATCTGTACTTGCTATTGTTGTAGCTTCAGCAATTACATTGTCTAGATTGTCATTTTTTTCTTTTATCTGTCCTATACCTAAAATTTCCAATCCCAATAAGTTGATTCCTTTTGCAATAGCTATACAATTTAATATTAATAATAAAACTATAAGAAGAGAAATTAGAATCTTTTTCATGGTAAATCTCCCTCTATTTTTACAGTAACAATGTTACTTTCTTTTTGTCCTGCTGTAGAAATTACATTTGTTAAATAATTTTCTGATTTGATTTTTGCCTTTAGATATCCTAATTGTTCGTATTTATCAGATTGTGCATATATTTCTATATGTTTGTCCTGTGTATTTTGTATTGATGTAATTTGAACATTTTCAGGTACTATGAACATGATTTGTTCTAATAAATTAGGTATTGCATTTCTTGTTCTTAGTCTTTCATTTACTTTTTCATTTATTGACTGTAAATTTTTTATTAAATTTGTATATTCGCTTGTTCTTTGTAATATTTTTGTATTGTCAGCTTTTGCTAATGCTATTTGAGCATTTATACTATTTTTTCTTTCATTTGCTTCTTGTTCTTTTGCTTCGTATTGCCCCTTTAATATTCCTGAAAAAACTGCATATATTACAAATAGTATAAGTAATCCGCTGGCTCCTCTAAGTAGATTTTTTTCAATAGTATCTAGTTTTTGGCCTAAATCGAACTTAACCCCTACTTTCTTTTTTCCTGTTGTCTTTCCATTTTTTGTTGTAATCTCTACTTTTAAGAAATCAGGTAAAGAATCTTGGAATGACTTATTTTTAAAGTTCATTTCTTTTATTCCTTCGCCTAATCCTGCTGTTGCTAATGCTAATGCAGAGTTAACTTCTATATAGTCTTTTATACTTATATCTTTTGTATTTGTAATGAAATATGGTCTTAATATTTCACATTTTACGTTATCTAAATATTCTTGGAAATATAAATCAATATTATTTATTAAGGCCGCTGTACCTGTAATATAAACTTTTTCTATTTTTTGAGTTTGAGAATTTAATGATTTTTGTACTTGTCCAACTATTGAATATAGTGTTGGCATTATTTCTTCTAAGTGACTAATTTCTTCTTCTGCAAGTTCTTTTCCTTCAGATGTGTATATTGTTGTGTTTTTGCACATTTCATAGCTCTTAGAATAAGAATTTTCTCTTATTGTTATTTTTTCTAATATTTCTTTAGCGCCTTGTGGGAATGTTTCAATATTATATACTGTTTTTCCCATCATCGTTGTTATAGTTGTATTATCTTCGATATTTACTATTAAAGAATTGCGATTCCCATCAAATTCTTGTAAGTTAGAAATAGCTGTTGAAATAGGTATAACACCCGCAATTCTATAACCTGAAAGCAAAGCAGTGATTCTGTTTAATTCAATTTTATTACTGCTTACGTGTATTACTCTCATTTTTTGGTCATCATCAACATTAGGTGTTAATGCGTATCTTGTTTCAAAAACATTTGGATTATAGCCTTTTTCGTTGCAGAATAAATCAAATTCTGTTTTTACAGCTTTTCCTATGTCTTTTTTATTAAGTAACGCAAACATATCAAAATAGTTATAGTTCTCGCCTTCCAGATTTATACTGATAGGTGTTTTGAAGCTATATGTTTCTTCTATTACTTGTTTTATTGCTTCATCTACATTGTTGTCAAAGAATTTTACGCCAAAAGAGTCTATTTTTTTGACATCATGATCTTTTGAAACTTTTGCATATTTAATTATATTATTTTGCACATATATTCCAAGACAACTAGACATTTTGAACTCCTTTTCTCACAATCATTTTTATACTTATTTTGCGTTATTTTTCTCTTTTGCATACTTGAATATTTTGTCACTTTTTATAATTTTATTTTATATTTTTTTCAAAAAAAGTCAATATATATAATTAAAATGTAATGCAAATGTAATATTACTGTAATATTACAAATTTCTTATTCTTTTTTTAGAGCTATACTACTACATAATCCTATCGAAATGTAGAAAATTGGTGCTACCTCTATTACACTAATATTAAAAAATGCTTGTGTTAAATAACCTATTATTGGCAAAATTAAATATATTTCGTTTTCTTTAAAGCTATATTTTATTCCTTTTTTTAGAATTAACGCATATAGAGCTAAATATGAAATCAAGCTAAATATTCCCTGCGTTACCAATGTTTGTAAATATTCATTATGCGCTTTGTCAAATATAGTTTTCCCATCATCTGTCTGTAATGGTTCTTCCCCAAAAGCAAAATAAAAATTATCTATACCGGCACCATGCAACAAATATTTTGGAATTATTGGTAAAGTATTTTTCCATATAAACATTCTACTTGAACCAAATTTGTCATCAGCATTTCCCTTTGCAACTTCTGTTGCCTCTTTTGCTGTTTGAGTTAAATCTTTAAGCATATTTGTTTTACCAAGATTTAATGTTATGATTGTTGAAATTGATATAATTGCTATTGTCGCAATTAATTTTGCGATTTTTTTCTTTTTTATACAATATACCAAAATGTAAATAAGCACAAATACAAGTGCCACTCCTGCACTTGCTGTATTGCTAATTAACAGTCCAATCATTAATATTACACTTGTAAATATATATATTATTTTTCTTGATATTTTCTCTTCATCAATAAACAATCCTATAGAGAAACATGAGCAAAGAACCATAAATGTTCCAAAAAAGTTAGGATTTGTTATGAACCCTTGCGCTGCACCTGGATGTGAATTTGAAATCCAAGGCAATTTATAAGTTTGTAAAAGCGCATAAACAGCCTGAATTACTCCTGTAAAAATTATACAATTCACAATTATTTTTTTATGTTTTTTGTCCAAAAACGAGCTTAGAATCATAAGAGTTAAATAATAAGCTATAGAAAATAATCCTTCATATCTATCTTGAAACCCTAATAGCGCAACTCTTTGTATACGAGCAAACATTGTAGCAATCAGGGCAAATACAAATATAAATAATACGCAAATATGTGCACCATTTTTTTCATATTTGTTTTTTATTAAATGAATAATAATTACTATAACATTTATAAACATTAAGAAAATATAACCTCTAGAATAATCGCTAAAAAACAGTTCATTTATAGTTCTTAAATAACTGCCAGCAAAAATATAAGAAATATTTATGATTAAATATATCAAAAGTCCTTTTGAAAAAAAGAAATTTTTGATGTCTTCTTTTGTTATTTTTTTATTCCAAATTTCTTTGAAGCTTTTTCTTTTGTTTTCCTCTTTTATTTCTTCCATTTTTATTCTCCTTTGTATTTCAATTTACATATAAAAAACCCATCATGTTCCTCATTTGGAAGAATATTTAAATATTTTTTATCTTTTAAATATTTTTCAAATTGAGGAAATCTTTTTATTTCTTGTTCTGTAATTATCTCAAAATCCGGATTTTTTTGCAAGAATTTTTCTATTATTTCTTCATTTTCATCTTTTAAAATGCTGCAAGTAGAATAAACTACCTCTCCACTTTGTTTTAAAAGTTTTGAACAATTTTGCAATATATTAAATTGTATTTTTGTTATTTCTTCAACATCTTCTGGCTTTCTTTGCCATTTTATATCTGGTTTTCTTTTAATTACACCAGTTCCCATACATGGTACGTCTAAAAGAATTTTGTCATATTGTGGTAGCTCTTGAATTGTTTCATTTGAGTTTTGGTTTTTTTGTATTGAGGTTGAACTTAATTGATTTTCTGCATTTTGTATTTTTGTATTAACAATTTTTATATCCAGCCTTTTACAGTTTTCTTCAATCAATTTTAGTCTGTGTTCATAAATATCCCAAGCTTCAATTCGTCCTTCATTTCCCATTATTTCTGCTAAATGTGTTGTCTTGCCCCCAGGAGCACTACATGCATCCAACACATTTTCTCCTTTTTTAGGGTTTAAGAACAATGCTGCAAGCCCTGCTGATTCATCTTGAACAGTAAAATCCCCTTCTTTAAATTCTTTAATTTTTTCAATATTTTTAGCATTTTTAATTATTAAAAAATCTTCTAATTCTCCTTGTTTTGTTTCTATTCCCTTGTTTTCTAGTTCTTTTGCAAGTTCAATATTATTTGTTTTTAATTTATTTATTCTTATAGAAATTTGTGGTTTTAAGTTTAAATTTTTGCAAATTTCTTCTACTTTTTCTATATTATTATTTTCTAAAAGTTTTTGAATTAGCCATTTGGGCATAGATTGTGATTTGGAAATTTTTTCTTCAAACTGTTCTATATCGCATAGTTCCTCATAATCCTTTGTTTCAACTTTTCTTAAAATAGCATTTACAAAACCACTACTTGTTTTGTGTCCATATCTTTTGGCTAAATTCACACTTTCATCAACTGCAGCAGATTTTGGTATTTTGTCTAAAAAGATTATTTGGTAAATTCCCATTCTTAAAATATTTATAATCCAAGGTGATATTTTTTTCAATTTAATTTTTGAATATTTTTCAATAATGCAATCTAGAGTTAAACGCCAAGTTGTCACTCCATAAACTATTTGAGAAATTAAACCAACATCCTTTTCATTTAATAATTTATAATTTTTATTTAATTCTTCATCTAATGCAATATTTGAAAATGCATTCTCTTTGTCAATTTTATATAAAGCTTTTAAAGCTATTTCTCTTGCTTTGTCTATCATTTTTTATCCTTTCATTTTCTTTATAGTAAATATTTCTATTTTTTCAACTGAATAAGTTATATCATATTAAATTTATTTTAACAATGTTTATATCAAAATATGATAAATTAAAATGAATATTTTCTAAAAAATTGTAAAAAATATATAAAAAGAATTTGAAAGGATGAAAAAAAATGGATATAGAAAAACATTTATTGTTAACAGGAAGTTCTGAAACTTCATGGAAAGATGCTATTGTTAAAACTATTCAAGAAGCTTCTAAAAGTATAGATTATATTTCATCTATTAAGGTATTAGAGCAACGAGCTCAAATTGATGGAAATAAAATTGAAAAATATTTTGTGGATTTGGATCTTGGTTTTACTCTTGATCTTAATCGCTAATAAGTCGCTAACCTAAGATATGGTGTTCGCTACTCTACTAATTTTAAAAAGGAAAGGAAAAGTTTTAAATGGATCCAACTCAATCTAAACAAGAATATCAAAAATATGTTGATAAAAAGTCTCCTAATTCTCCGACTGGTAAAAATATTTTTAATGCCTTTTGGACAGGTGGTTTGATTTGTTCAATTGGACAAATTATCATGAATATTTGTAAGGAACGTGGTTTTGACCAAACAACTTCTGGTACCATTGTTTCTATTATTTTAATTGCTATTGCTGCTATTTTAACAGGTTTGAATATTTTTAATAAAATCGGAAAGTTCTGCGGTGCTGGTTCTTTGGTTCCAATTACTGGTTTTGCCAATTCTATTGTTTCTCCTGCTATGGAGTACAAATCTGAAGGTTATGTAATGGGTGTTGGTGGAAAGATGTTTACTGTTGCCGGTCCTGTACTTGTTTTTGGTATTTCAAGTGCTATTATTGTTGGACTTTTGTATTTAATTTTTAATACTCAAGCTGTTACTTTAGTTTAGATTAGATTAGTTAAAAAGAAAGGAACAAATAATGAAAAAAATTGGAAAACAAACTATTAAATTTGATACACCACCAACAATAAGTGAATGTTCAAGTATTGTTGGTCCCAAAGAAGCAGACGGACCTCTTTGTAAATATTTTGACCAGACTTTGGAAGATGAATTTTGGGGTGAAGAAACTTGGGAAAAAGCAGAAAGTAAAATTATCAAAGAAAATGTATCTGGTTTGATTGCCAAATCTGGCATTGCAACTACTGATATAGACTTTATTATCTCTGGAGATTTGCTTAACCAATGTATTTCTTCTAGTTTTGGATTACGTGATACTAATATTCCATATTTGGGAATTTTTGGCGCTTGTTCAACATTTGCAGAAAGCTTATGTATTGGTTCAATATGTGTAGAAGGTTTTGCTAAAAATGTTATTTGTGCTACTTCTAGCCATTTTTGTACTGCTGAAAAACAATTTAGATTCCCGCTTGAACTTGGAAATCAAAGACCTCCAACAGCTCAATGGACTGTAACTGGTAGTGGTGCTGCCCTTTTAAGCCAAGATGGTCAAGGTCCTTTTATAACACATATTACTCCAGGAAAAATTGTTGATTTGGGCATTAAAGATGCCAACAACATGGGAGCAGCTATGGCACCTGCCTTTGTTGATACTCTAATAACTCACTTTAAAGATACCGGAAGAGATCCAAGTTATTATGATGCAATTATTAGCGGTGATTTAGGATATATAGGAAAAGAAATATCTATTGATATTGCAAAGTCTAGGGGATACAATATTGCTTCAAATTACAATGATTGTGGAGTTATGATTTTTGACAAAAATGCACAAGATACTCATTCTGGCGGAAGTGGTTGTGGTTGTTGTGCTTCTGTATTTTCTGGATTTTGGTTTAAACATTTAAAAGAGAAAAAAGTTAAAAAGCTTTTACTAATAGCAACTGGTGCTTTGATGAATTCTACAAGTTCTCAACAAGGAGAAAGTATTCCTGGAATCGCACATGCGGTAGCAATCGAAGTATAAATTTATTGATATATAAAAAATATGAAAGGATTTGATTTTTATGAATATAAATTGGGCAAATGTGTTTGATTGGATGCAATTACTTAGATGTTTTCTTGTGGGTGGAGCAATATGTATTATTGGTCAAATTTTAATTGATAAAACAAAGCTTACACCTGCAAGAATTCTTGTAATATTTGTAACAACAGGTGCAGTTCTTGGTGGACTCGGTATATATAAGTATGTGGTAGATTTTGCAGGAGCTGGTGCTACCGTTCCCCTTACAGGATTCGGTTACAATTTAGCAAAAGGCACAATTGAAAGTGCACAGCAAAATGGCTTAATAGGTGTATTTACAGGTGGTGTAAAAGCTGCCGCTGGCGGAATTGCTGCTGCTGTTTTCTTTGGCTACATTGCCTCACTAATTGCAAAACCTAAAATTAAGAAGCAATAAAAAAAAGCATATTAATTATGCTTTTTTTGCGATTTCTGCGATTTCTGTGAAAGCTTTTTCGTCTGTTACAGCGATTTCTGCTAACATTTTTCTGTTTATTGTAACATTTGCTTTCTTTAATCCAGCGATTAATTTGCTGTATGTTAAACCATTCATTCTTGCAGCAGCGTTAATTCTTGTTATCCATAGTTTTCTGAAATTGCTTTTTCTATCTTTTCTTCCAACATATGCATATCTTAATGATTTCATAACTGCTTGGTTTGCATTTCTGAATCTATAGTGTTTTGCACCATAATATCCTTTTGCTCTTTTTAATATTTTTTTATGTCTTGCTCTTGTTGTTCTAGCTGTTTTTACTCTTGCCATTTTATTTTCACCTTCCTTATTTTCTTTTCTAATTCAATATTTAAATTTTAGTTACCATAAGGTAATAATTTTTTGATTGTGTTTTCACATGTTTTATCTGCGTAAGCATTTTGTACCTTACCAGATTTTCTTTGTCTTGATGTTTTGTTTGCTAATAAGTGTCTTCTGTTTGATTTTGTTCTTTTTACTTTTCCTGTAGCTGTTAAAGAGTATCTCTTTTTAGCTGCTTTGTTTGTTTTTAATTTTGGCATTTGCTTTTCGCTCCTTTCCATTTTTTGTTTTATATTTTCAGATTATTTATCTGATTTTTTAGCTAATATAGTAAACATATTTCTTCCTTCTAGCTTTGGTGCCTTTTCAACTTGACTAACTTCTGCTAGTTGTTCAATAAAGTTATTTAAAACTACTTCTCCAGCTTTTGCGTTGTTAACTTCTCTTCCTCTGAATCTAACAGTTATTTTAACTTTATTTCCATCTTCTAAGAATTTTTTTGCATTTCTACATTTAAATTCAAAATCATGTTTTTCGATATTTGGAGTAACTCTTAGTTCTTTTACTTCTAGAACTTTTTGTTTTTTCTTAGCTTCTTTTTCTTTTTTAGCTTGTTCAAATTTGTATTTTCCATAGTTCATTATTTTGCAAACTACTGGTGTAGCATTTGGAGCTACTAATACTAAATCTAGATTTGCTTCTTCAGCTTTTTCCATTGCCTCTTTAAAGCTAACCACTCCTAATTTTTCTCCTTGTGCTCCAATCAATTGAACTTCTTTCGCTCTAATTTGACCATTTATTGGTAATTCCTGTTTTATAATAAAACACCTCCAAAAATAAAAAAATTGACTTTGTTACAAGCCAATTAAACATAGTAATAGCGTTTTGCTATTTTAAATATGTTTAACCTTTTTCCTTAAGATAAGGTGAGAAGCTCTTTGCTTCTTCTTGTAACAAAATCTATTTTAATACTTTTTTTCTTATTTGTCAAGCAATTTTTAAGAAATTGTTTGATTTATTCCTCGTGCCACTATATCTTTCATGTTTTCTATCAAATCATCTATCTCTTTCGGAGTAACTATCATGTTGTAATCACCTATATTTAAGGCTTCCTTAACCTCTTCATATTTATCATTTTGTTGTAGATTATTTAGATAATCGTTCGACTCAGCTTTTTCCTGTAATCTATTTATAAATATGTCAATTCCTTCTGACACAAGAGTTGCAAGTTCTACTACAGTTGGAATTCCAAGTGCTATTACAGGAACTCCTAATGTAGATTGACTAAGTTCAGCCCTGGCATTTCCAACTCCAGCCCCTGGGACTATTCCAGTATCTGATATTTGAAGACTTGAACTTATTCTTTCTATACTCCTTGAAGCCAAGCTATCTATTACAATGACAACCTTTGGTTTTACGGTGTCTACAATACCTTTAAGAATTTCTAATGTTTCCATACCTGTAGTCCCCAAAACTCCTGGTGCGATGGCACATACATTTCTTGTGTTTTCATCAACATATTGAGGCAGATATCTAAATAAATGCCTTGTTACATCTATCTCGTTTATAACTTTGGGGCCAAGGCTATCTGGCGTTGCATAAATATTTCCCAAACCCACAACAAGAATTTCTTCTTTTCTTGTAACATGTTTGTCTAAAATTTTACTAAGTTCACTTGTCAAAACATCTGATGTCTTTTGAATTTCTTCATCTCTAGCCAGTTTCAAGTTTTTTATATCTATCGTAACATATGTTCCTTTCGGCTTTCCTACTGCATTTTCACCATTTTCATTTGTGATAAAAACTCTTTCAATTTTAATATTTTTATCAATCTCTTCTTTTTCGCTTTCAATCCCATCAACTTCATTTTCCAAGTTATTTGCTTTTTTATAAATATCTCTTCTTTCAACAGCTAAATCTGTTCTAAAATTAAACATAAAAATCACCACTTTCTTATTATATTATTTAAGAAAATGATGACTTTTATTCATATTTATTTTTTATAAGTTGGAACAAAACACAATTATGTTTCAACCTAGATTCTTTGTTTTACAGCTTCGTATATAACAATTCCAGCTGAAACAGATGCATTAAGAGAAGTAACCTTCCCTTTCATAGGTATTTTAACTAAGAAATCACAATTTTTCTTAACTTTATCGCTCATTCCTTTTCCTTCATTTCCAATAACAATACCAATTGAACCGCGATAATCTTGTTCATAATAAAACTTCTCGGTTGAAATATCTGTACCGCAAATCCACATTCCTTTATCTTTAAGCTCATTCATAGCATCTGAAATATTTGTTACTCTTGCAATTTTCATGTGTTGAACAGCACCTGCAGAAACCTTATTTACAGTACTATTTACGCATGCCGCTCTATGTTTTGGAATGATAATTCCGTGAACACCTGCTGTTTCTGCGGTTCTAATAATTGAACCTAAATTATGTGGATCTTCTATACTATCCAAAATTAGTACAAATGGTTCTTCTCCTCTTTCTTTCGCTACACTTAAAATATCGTCAATTTCACAATATTCAAAAGGCGGTACAATTGCAATTACTCCTTGATAATTCTCATTTTGAGCCATTTGGTCCATTTGTCTTTTATCTTTTTCAACAATTATTATTTTTCTTTCTTTTGCAATTGCAATGATTTTATTTATTGAGCCATGTTTTTCTCCACGTGCTACAAATATTTTATTTATATCTTTTCCGCTTTCTAATAACTCAAGTACAGCATTTCTGCCTTCAACTTGGTCATCAAAATTTCTTTCCTCTTGCTTTTTGGAAAAATTTTCTTTTTTATTATTTTGCTTATTATAATTCTTTTTATCTTTGTTCATTTAATAAATCCTTTCTAAATTTATTTTTTTGCTTATCTTCATCATAATTTGTAAAATTCGGAATATCCTTATAAAACCATAATTATTTTACACTAAATACAAAAAAATCTCAATATTATTTGAGATTTTTTTGTATTTTCATTATAAATTTTCTATTTCTTCTTTAGTTAATCCAGTTGTTTCTATATTTAAAACTTTACTGGCTTACAGTTATAAATTTCCATTCATTATTTACTTTTTTAATGTTTATGTTAGATTTTAGAGAAACTACCGTACGCATCCCCTGTTGGCCCCATCCATCAGAATAAAACCTGTTTCCATCCTTAACATCTTTTATGTATGCATGGTCAGTAAAGCTCGCAGTCGTAGCAAGCCAATAGGTCCCAATATCTGATGTATATCCATAATCATTTAAATTTCTTAAATAAAATAATCCTAATCTACTATCTCCTGCTTCATACTCAGCTTCGCTAGCTTTGGGAGTTGTCTTAGTATCATTTACTGCCCCTAAACCTCTTGCAAAATTCAATTCTTGTAATGTTAAGCAATGCACTTCCTCCGCTTTATTGGTTAAGAAAATTGCTCCATTTGCATATCCTGTATCATCATTTGTTTTGGTTGTTCCATCTGTTAATCCTTTATAATCTGCATTTATAATTGCATGGTTTCCAGATGTTGTATTTGCAACATAAACAGTATTATATTTCCAACCGCTTTTATCTAATGGTATTAATGAAAAATTCTTTAATAATCCTGTTACTGCATAATTATTTGGATATCCCGAATCTGCATATACAACTCCTGTAGCATATGTAGATCCATATAATTGCGTAACTTGTTCATCTGTCCCCCACCATTCAGGTACATTCGTTTCAGATATATCTGCATTTGAACTTCCATTATAACTTTTATCATATCTATAGTAATAATTTACTGGTATTCCTGTAGATATTATTTTAACATTTTTGTATTCTCCGGCTATTTCAGTTTCTTCCGCATCTAATATTCTCCAACCTGTTGTTGGTGTAAATATATTACCTGTATACGTGTCTTTGTAAGATACATTATATGGAATATAATCTCCTACTATTCCAATAATTGGTTGTCTTACTTTTGCTGTTACTTTACAGCTTGCAACATAGTCTTTTCCTTCAAATGAAACCATCGCTCTGATTGTAGCTGTGGTTCCATTTGCTACTCTTGAATTTACTGATACAGTTCCATTATCTACACTTATTTTTTTATTATAGTCTGTACTTGTCCATGTTACACTTGTATTGCTAGGTATCATTTTAAACAAAACTGCTAACTCTCCTGTTTTTCCTGGTTCTATTGTTAGTGTTGATCTACTTAGTTTTATTCCAGGTACTGGTGTTACTATCTCTCCCCAAGTTAAAATTCCATCCTGTATTGTTATTGTTCCAACAATTTCAAAATCTCTTGTTATAATTGTTATTGTCGCATCATCACGTTTAGAATTTTTTATTGTTTGTTCAACTTCTATTGAAGCTTTTCCTATTGTTTTTCCATTATATGGTAATACTGCATCAATAACAGCTTGACCTACTGTTGTTGCAGCCTCTGTGCTTGAAACTCCATTTCCTACGTATGCTGTATCATAAGCTAATAATTTAGCATTTGTTGCTGTTAAGCTAATTTGGTCTTTTGCTGAACCAATATCATTTTTTTGCTCTGCTTCATTTGCTTTTGCTGGTGCAGAGTCACTTCCTGTTAGTGCACTTATTGTTATACCCGCTAATATTAGTAAAACTATAATTGTTATAACAAGTGCAATTAGCGTAATTCCGTTTGTTTTGTGTTTTGTTTACATTTTTTATCATATTTGTACCTTCTTTCTCTTTAGTTTTTGTTGTGTACGAACTATGTTTATCCATACAAATTTACAAATTAATTTTAGCAAATACAATTATTTTTCACAATACTTTTTTTGAAAATGTAATATAATTGTAATATTGGGGCTATCAATTAATAAAACCTTGTTTTTGGGGAGTGTCCCAAAAAACAAGGTTATTCATCATCTAGTTTCAGTACAGATAAGAATGCTTCTTGTGGTATTTCTACGTTTCCAATTTCACGCATTTTCTTTTTACCACGTTTTTGTTTTTCTAAAAGCTTTTTCTTTCTTGTTATGTCTCCACCATAACATTTTGCAAGTACGTCTTTTCTCATTGCTGAAATTGTTTCTCTTGCTATTATTTGCCCACCAATAGCAGCTTGAAGTGGAATTTTGAAAAGTTTTCTTGGTATTACTGTTTTAAGTTTTTCTACCATTTTCTTTCCTCTTTCATAAGCGCTATCTTTGTGTACTATAAATGACAATGCATCTACTGGCTCTCCATTTATATGAATGTCTAGTTTTACAAGATTTGATTTTTTGTATTCTTTAAATTCATAGTCAAGTGATGCATAGCCTTTTGTTTTTGATTTTAGGTTGTCGAAAAAGTCATATATTATTTCGTTTAATGGCATGTCATATTGAAGTGTAACTCTGTTTTCATCTAAATATTTCATATCAATATAAATTCCACGTCTTCTCTGGCACAAATCCATTATGTTTCCAACATATTCTTTTGGAGTTAAGATATTCGCTGTTACAAATGGTTCTTCTATATATGAAATTTCTTGGGCAGTTGGCAAATCTTCTGGATTATATAATTCAACTACTTCTCCAGTTGTTTTATGAACCTTATAAATAACTGATGGAGCTGTTGTTATCAAGCCTAAGTCAAATTCTCTATCTAGCCTTTCTTCAATAATTTCTAAATGAAGTAGACCTAAAAATCCGCATCTAAACCCAAAACCTAATGCAACAGAGCTTTCTTGTTCGAATTCCAAAGCTGCATCATTTAATTGTAGCTTTTCTAAAGCTTCTTTTAATTCCTCATATTGGCTTCCGTCTACTGGATATAATCCACAATAAACCATTGGTGTAACTTTTTTGTAACCTTTTAATGGTTCATCTGCTGGGTTATCTTTTAAAGTTATTGTATCTCCAACATGGATATCTTGTAAAGTTTTTATACTTGCTGCAATATATCCAACTTCTCCTGCTTTTAGCTCATTTGCTGGCATATATGAACCTGGTACAAAATAACCAACTTCTGCAACTGTAAAGACTTTATTGGCGGCCATTAGCTTAATTTCATCCCCAACTTTTACAGTTCCATCCATTACTCTAACATAAGCTAAAGCTCCTTTGTAATTATCATAATATGAGTCAAAAATTAAACATTTTGTTTTACCATTTACATCTCCCTTTGGAGCTGGCAAATCTGTTACTATTCTTTCTAGTACTTCTTCCATGTTTAATCCTGATTTTGCTGATACACATGGAGCATCTTCTGCTGGAATTCCAATTATATCTTCAATTTCTTTTTTTACCTCATCTGGTCTTGCGTTTGGTAAATCTATTTTGTTTATTACTGGCAAGATTTCCAAATTGTTATCTATTGCAAGATATACATTGGCAAGAGTTTGAGCTTCAACACCTTGACTACTATCTACAACTAAAATTGCTCCGTCACATGCAGCTAAGCTTCTTGAAACTTCGTAATTGAAATCCACATGGCCTGGAGTATCAATTAAATTTAAAGTATATTCTTGTCCATCTTTCGCCTTGTATTTCATTCTAACAGATTGAGATTTTATGGTTATTCCTCTTTCTTTTTCTATGTCCATATTATCAAGAACTTGGCTTTCCATCTCTCTTTTAGACAAAACTCCTGTCATTTCAATTAATCTGTCCGCTAAAGTAGACTTTCCATGATCTATATGTGCTATAATGCTAAAATTTCTAATATATTTTTGATTATCTTCCATTTTTATTTCCTTTTCTATGTGTATAATTAAAATATATAGACATTTTAGCATAAATCAAAAAAAATCTCAATAGTTTTCAGTACCTTTATATAAATTATAAACATTAGAATAGCCAAGTTTTTGTAGTTTTCTAAGAGAAGTATAACTTCTTGAACCTGTTCCGCAATATACAATTATTACCTGATTTTTGTTTGGTAAAATTTTTATGGCGTTTCTATATATTTCATATTCTGGTAGTAAAATTGCTCCTAGTAAATGACCTTCTTTATATTCTTGTGGACTTCTTATATCACAAACAATTGCACCTTGTGACTGCATCTGTTTTAATTGTTCCATTGTTATATCAAATTTATCCATCCCCCTATTGCAACAATTACATCTTTTACAATTTCCACAACGCTTTTTATTACAACATCTTCTAAACATATTAATCACCTTAATATATAATATTATTTTTATAATTATTTTGTGTTTTTTTAACCTTGTTTTTTGGGAGTGTCCCAAAAAGTCTGGTCCAAAAGTTGCAACTCCAATTAAAATATTACAATTTTGTAAAATTTCTGACATATTATCCTGTTTTATTTTTCGAATTATGTTACTTTTTGTTGTTTTGGGTTGTTGATATTGTGTGTCTTTATTTATTGTGGATAATGTGGAAAAGTGTGTTAATAACTATAAATAGTCATTAAACGTTCTTTTATTATTCACAATGGCATTGTTCACAATTTGTATATTATTTTTTATTTGTATTATTTAATTCTATTATGTGTACTTTTCTATTATTTTACAATTTTATTACAAAGTTTAAAAACCCCCGGCTTCGCCGAGGGTTTTTAAACTTATAAAATTAAATAAAACAAATACTAATAATAAGGGCTATATCCAGAAAAAGCAAAAATGGTAAACCATATTTAAAAATACCTTTTTTAGTTTTATGCCTAAACTTATACATTCCAGCAATTGTGCCTATTCCGCCGCCAATTGCTGTCACAATAAAGATAGTTTTTTCAGGAATTCTCCAACTACCTTTTTGGGCTTTTTTCTTATCTATAAACATAATTGCAAATCCAATTATATTTATAACAACCAAATATATTATAAAATTTTGACTCATTACTATTTCTTTCATATTCTCCCCCTAATCAAATAAACTCATCTGATTCGACTGACTCATCCCCTCTAAGCAACCAAATGCCTTAAGAAGATTAGCTCCAGAATCCCCAATCTTAGCTCTAATTTTAAGTTCATCAATTGACATGAAATTGCCATCTTTTCTAGCATTAACAATGCCTTGAGCAGCAACAGTTCCAAAACCAGGAATACTATTTAGTGGTGGTCTTAATTTATTATCCTGAATTTTAAATTTAGTTGCATCTGATTCATAAATATCAACTGGTAAAAACTCAAATCCACGTTCATACATTTCTAGAACTATTTCTAGGTCGTCATACATATCTAATTCAGCATTTGTTGCTTCTTTTTTCTGATTTTTTATTTCTATTTCTTTCATTTTATTTTTTACTTTTTCTTTTCCAAAAATCATATATTCTGCATCAAATGCTTTTGCTCTAATTGAATAATATGCTGCATAATATGCAAGTGGAATGTGAACCTTGAACCATGCAATTCTAAAGGCATTTGTAACATAAGCTGCAGCATGGGCTTTAGGGAACATGTACTTGATTTTTTCACATGATTTTACATACCAATCCGGAACATCATGTTCCTTCATAATTTCTTTAAATCCGGCCCATTTTTCTGGGTCTTTTAGCGCTTTTCCTTTACGAACTGTTTCCATTATTTTGAATGCTTTATCTGGTGGAACTCCTTTTTTTATCAAGTAAATCATAATATCATCACGACAGCATATTGCTTCTTGTAATGTTACTACTCCTTGTTCAATTAGAGTTTGAGCATTTCCAAGCCACACGTCTGTACCATGTGATAGACCAGATAAACGAATTAATTCGTCAAATGTTGTTGGCTTTGTATCTAAAAGCATCCCTCTTGCAAATTTTGTTCCATATTCTGGTATTCCATATGTTCCAACTTCTGAATGTATTTGCTCTGGTGTAACTCCTAGTGCTTCTGTTGAGTTGAATATTGACATTGTTTCCTTATCATCTAGTGGAATTTCTGTTGGCGCTATCCCTGTTAAATCTTGTAACATACGAATTACCGTTGGATCGTCGTGGCCTAGTATATCTAGCTTTAAAAGGTTTGCATCTATTGAGTGGTAATCAAAGTGAGTTGTTATAATATCTGAATTTGGATCATCTGCAGGATGCTGAACTGACGTGAATTCATATATTTCCCTTCCTTTTGGCACTACTATAATTCCTCCTGGATGTTGACCTGTTGTCCTTTTTATTCCTGTACAACCTTGTGAAAGCCTTGCTATTTCAGCCTTATTTATTGGTATTCCTCTTTCTTCAAAATAGTTTTTTACATAACCAAATGCTGTTTTTTCAGCTACTGTACCAACTGTTCCAGCTTTAAATGTTGTTCCTTTACCAAATATTACTTCTGTATATTTATGTGCTTTTGCCTGATATTCTCCTGAGAAGTTCAAGTCTATATCTGGCTCTTTATCTCCATTGAACCCTAAGAATGTTTCAAATGGTATGTCCATTCCATCTTTTACTAACATTTCGCCACAATTTGGACATTGCTTATCTGGTAAGTCAAATCCATTTTGATAGCCGTAATCTGTAAAGTCTGAATATTTACATTTTTTACATCTATAATGAGGTTGTAAAGAATTAACTTCTGTTATACCTGTCATAAATGCTGCAAGTGATGAACCAACTGAACCTCTGGAACCTACTATGTATCCATCATCATTTGATTTCCACACAAGCTTTTGAGCAATAATATACATTACGGAATATCCATTGCTTATGATTGAATCCAACTCTTTTGCCAATCTTGTTTCTACTATTTCTGGCAAAGGATTTCCATATAATTCATAAGCCTTTTTATATGCTATATTTTTTATATCTTCCTCACAACCTGGAATGTGTGGTGGACATTTTTCAGGAGATATAGGGCTTATTTGTTCTATCATGTCAGCTATTTTATTTGTGTTTGTTACAACTACTTCATATGCCTTTTCTTCCCCCAAATATTTGAATTCTTCTAGCATTTCTTCTGTTGTTCTCAAATATAATGGTGCTTGGTTATCTGCATCATCATATTTTTGACCAGCTTCCAAAATTCTTCTATATATTTCATCTTGTGGGTCCATAAAGTGAACATCACATGTCGCACAAACTGGCTTTCCAAGCTTATCTCCTAGCTCTACTATTTTTCTATTTATATCTCTTAAAGCTTCTTGGTCTGCAACCGTTCCATTTCTTATTAAGAAATCATTATTTCCAATTGGTTGAATTTCTAAGTAATCGTAGTCATTTGCAATTTCTTCTATTTCGTCATCTGTCTTTCCAAGTTCTATTGCTTGGTATAATTCTCCCGCTTCACAAGCACTTCCTAAAATTAATCCTTCTGAATACTTTTTATATAGACTTTTTAGTATTCTAGGTTTTCTATAAAAATAATGTAAATGTGACAGTGAAACTAATCTGTATAAATTCCTTAAACCAACGTAATTTTTTGCTAAAATTATAGCATGATATGTTTTTAATTTTTTATATTCTTCCTTTTTAGTTTCTTCATCTGCTGCTTTTATATCAATATCATCTATTGTTTCTACGCCTTTTTCTTTTAGCATATCAATCATTACATTAAAGACTTTGACGGTTGTATCAACATCATCTAAAGCTCTATGTGCTACTTCTACCTTTATTCCTAATCTTTCAGCAATTTTACCTAATTTATATGTTTTATAATCTGGGAATAAATCTTTTGCTAAGCTTAGTGTGTCTAAATATGTATAATCAAAATCTAATCCCAAGTTTATTGCATTTTGTCTTAAAAATCCAACATCAAAGTTAGCATTATGAGCAACCAATACTGTTTCTTTAGTATCTCCTAAAAATTCTAATATTTTAGGAAAAACCTTATCTATTGTTTCTGCATCTTTTACCATTTCGTCTGTAATATGTGTTACCTCTGTAACCCTCTGAGGTATATGTTTTTCTGGATTTACAAAACAGCTAAATTCATCTATTACTTCTCCGTTTTGCACTTTCATAATTCCAACTTCTGTTATTTTTTCAGTTTTAGCCGAAAATCCTGTTGTTTCTAGGTCTAATACGCAATAAGTTGTATTAAGCATTTGTCCTTTTGAATTGTATACATTTTGAGTATTGTCTGGTGCTAAATATGCTTCAACACCATATATTACCTTCATATCTGGATTATCTACACCAAGTAATTTATGTGCCTCCGGAAAACTTTGCACTACTCCGTGGTCTGTTATTGCAATTGACTTCATTCCCCATTTCATAGCTCTTTTAATTAAATCTTGAGCTGATGTCATTGCATCCATTTGGCTCATCTTAGTATGCATGTGTAACTCAACCCTTTTTACAGGAGCGTTATCCATTCTTATTTCTTTTTTCAAGCCTTCAGTTTCTATTATTGTATTTGCCATTACAGAAAGTTCGCCAGAAAAGTTATCCATTCCTGCATTTCCTTCTATTTTTATTCCTTTAGCTTTTTTCAATCTTTTTGGAACCTTTTTAGCTTGGTCTTTTGTTAAAAATGCTTTACATGTCAATGTACTTGTTCCATCATATAAATCAAAGCTTAACAATGTTTTACCTGACTTCAACTCTCTTGGTTCCATATTTAGCACTTCTCCTTGAAGAACTACTTTTCCATCTTCTGGTCCTAAATCTGTAATTTTTGTAATCTTTTCCCCAACATTTTGGTTAAATCCTAAAATTAAAGGTGTTTCCTCTTCTTCAACTTCTTCTTTTTTAGGAATCGAATCATTATTTGTTTCATAAATTGTGTTTGCTATTACTGTAACATCTCCCGCATAAGCGTCTAAATTTGCTTTTCCAATTAGTTTTACAGTATTTGCTCCTTCTAATTTTGCGATTATGTTTTCAGCATCATCTGGAACTGTAAAAGATTTACATGTGATTGTTCCTGAACCATCAAAAAGTTCAAATATTAATAAAACTTTTTCTGATTTGGTTAATCTTTTTTCTACATTGCTTACTCTTCCCTCAAGCGTAATTCTTGCATCACTTGGAGTTATTTCTTTTATTTTTACTCTATTTTCTTTTACCTTTGTTGCTTTTCCTAGAATCAAAACTTGTTCTGGCTCATATTCTGGTAGTTCTTGTGGAATGTAATCCTCTGGCATTCCTTCTCCTTCCATATATGGCATATCACTATCTGATGGAGGCATATAATTTGGATCTATTCCATTGGCTGCCATATTTTCAAAAGCCATTTCTTTACTAGCTTCTTGTTCTCTTTTAGCATTTTCCAAGCTTTCCATAACCTTATTCACAACGCTACTTTGTGCTTTTTTTGTACTTTCTTCTATCTTTTTCATTGCATCTTGATTTAATTCTTCTGTTATTTCTATTTTATATTCTTTTCCCATTATGTTTTTTATAAGCATTTCTAAGGTTTTATCTGACTTCTTTGATTTTAAGAATTCTGCACCTTTTATACGCATTTTAACATTTATCGTATTATCTATTACTTCAATTTCTGCATTCATAAGTAACATCGGTTTTGCTAATGGATATTTGTGTGCCATATAGCAAATAACATTTTTCCATTCATCTTGAATAGCTTTTATTTCAACATTATCGGTATATTTTATTTTAGTATCTATATTTCCAAAGCTGAATCGCTCCATTAAGAATTTTTCAAGAAACCATATTTCTTTTACCTCTATGTATTCATCTATTCCAAGTGTGATTCCTAATGTATTTGTTTTTTTGTTGACCTGTAACCCTTGAACATAGGCATATTTTATATTACTATTTGTCTTATAATCCGAAAATACTTCTCCTACTTTTTTGTTTTTTTCTGACAATTTTACCGCTCCTTTTTACATAGTCGAATTCTATCATATTTTGTTTTATAATTAAAGCGAACAAATGAAAAAATTGCATTTTTCAATGCAATTTTTATTATTTTTTCTTTTTATTATCTTCTTCTGCTTTTAACTCTTTTGCTTTGTTTTCAAACATTGTTGTAATACCTATCATAGCTATTCCATAAGTTATATATATAATTGAAACTATATTTTGTCCAACTGGAATTCTAAATAATGCTATGAAGCTTGATACTAGTAATTCTAAAAGTCCTAAACCAATTACAGCTGTTGCTAAAACCTTTATTATTCCTTGTTTTTTATATCTTATTGCAAAATAAACAAATATTACTAATGTTGCAATTATGAAACTTGATATTTGAGGAAGAAACATTTCTGATATTTTTGTTGCTGGAACATCTTTTATTGTTATGCTATCAGCTGATATTTCTTTTCCATATTTTTCATTTAGTTTATTTGCTATTTCTGTAACTTGTTCTCTTGTAATTTCATTAGCTGAAATAACTGCTTGATCTTCGAAATCTCCTGTTTTTTGAACTTCTACATCTGTTCCAATTGCTTCTTTTGCTATTTGTTTTATGTCATTATTTTTATATTCTTCACCAATGTTAACTGTTATTTCTTGGTGTGCTTTTGTTGTTACTTTTAAATTAAATCCTACTGTGAAGATTACTATTATACCAGCAATAATTGATACAATTAGTATTAAGATTAGTGATTTTTTCATCTCATTCCACCTCTATTTTAATATATTTTTTGTTATGAATAAATTATATAATTCAATTAAAGATAATCCCCAGAACATTACCATTCCAAAGCTGCTAGCTGCCTCCCAAGTTCCAAATGCAAATACTACAGCAAATATGAATAATGGAATAACTTTTAAAGTAAAGTCTTTTATTGCCATATTTATTACATGTTTTGTTTCTTCCTTTTTATTGTCTTTTTCTTTTCTTAAATCGTTTAGTATTTTATAAACTAAGATGAAGTTTAAAACTAAAACTGCAAAAATTGCAACAATTCCTTCTTTTGATAATGCAACATTCCAATATCTTACTGTTAATAGTAATAATGCTGCTAAGCCTGCAAAGCATATTCCAGAAAATAATCCTTGTTTTTTAAATTTAACCAATAATACTACAATAGCTATTGCTACAATTATTGCAACACCAATTAGCATTGTATTTGTAATATTTTCATTTAATGCCCCTTGTACGAATGTACTACTATTGTTTTCATATGTTAATGGCAATGGTTTTGTAGATAATAATGTTGCCATTCTTTGAGCTTGTGTATAATTGCTTTTTACATCATCTGTTGTTGTTGCAGCTTGTCCAACTGTTAAATACATTTTTCCAGTTGTTACAGGCTCTTCAAAATTTGTTGACATTAATTCTGTATCATCTAATTTTAAAGAAACTTTTTTCTCTTTATTTTCTTCAGTAGAAGTTTCCTCACTATTTTCAACCTCTTCTGTTTCTGTAACTTCTTCTGTATTTTCCTCAGTTGTTTCTTCTTTAGCTGGCACATAAGTTTTGCTTATTTCTTCTAATTTTTTTGCACCATCAGAAGTAAACTCTATTGAAAATGACATTTCTGTTCCATAAGAAGTTGTATTTCTATATATATTGCTTTCACTAATATCATTATTATTTAATAAAACTTCATTTGTTTCTGCATCAACTATTTCAAATTTTCCAACTGTAGAAATAACATTTAAAATGTTATCAGTATTATCATCTTCTGGAAGTTCTATAATTATTTTTCCTGTTTCTTCATCTAGTCTTAAAACATAGTTTGTAACTCCCATTTTTTCTAATCTAGCCTTTATAATTTGTCTAGTTAATTCATAATTTTCATGAGTGGCAGCATCTGTTGCTGAACTAAGTTCAAGATTTGCAACTCTAGCTCCTTTTATATTTGTTGTATATTCATAATCTTTTACGCCGTTTTTCATACTGCCTTTTTCATTAGAATACACGCCAAAAAACCCTACCATTATTATCAATATTACCAATAAAATTAGTGAAATTAGTTTTAATTTATCTTTCTTCATCTTTTTCATCCTCTCATTTATAAATTTTGTCCTTTTTGATTTTATATTAAATGCAAAAAAATATCAACCATTTTTCAAAAAAATATTTACTTTTTATTTGCTCCTATTATACCTCCTACAATTCCAAATAAAACTCCTGAAATCACAAATATTAGATGATAAAGGTTAAATCCAAAATCATTATTTAATATGCTTGATATCAAATAAATAATTATCATATATGCTAATCCTATAACTCCACCATTTATTAATCCCTTTCTAGTATTCCCTATTGAACTTCCAATCAAAATACTAATAGCCATAATTACTATTATTACTGGATTTATTGCTTGTTCAGAAGTATTTGTATATGTTAGAATTGCAGAAAATATTAATATTAGAAAAATTGATGCAAGTACCGATATTCCGACGCCTTTTATAATATCGTTAACTGAATGTTTTTTTGTTTCCATTATATTTTTGCCCCCTAATATAAATTTATGTATTTTACTATTCAATTTATATTTAGGAACATAAAAAATAGAACATTTAAGTTCTATTTTTTATATATTAAGTTATTTCTATTATTCCGTTAATATTGTACTTGGATCTATTCCCATTTGCTCATATAATGAAGAATAATCATAAACTGGTTGTGGAGCTATTGTGTTTGGCATTCCATAATCTACACCATTTGTTTCAACTCTTATTGAATTGATTTTTACTGTATTTACAGGTGTACTTACTTCTGTAGCCCCTTCTTTTGCCTTAACTTCTACTTCTTCTATTTTATGAACTATATCCATTCCTTCAATAACTTTTCCAAATCCAGCATAAGATCCATCTAAAGATGATGTATCTTTTGTTACAATAAAGAATTGTGATGATGCAGAATCATAAGAACTTGATCTTGCCATTGCAAGAACTCCTTCTTTCATTTTTAATTTATTATCGAATTTGTTTAGTATGAATTCACCTTTTATAGTGTAGTCTTCATCTTCTTCGCCTTCTTTTAAATCTCTTAAATTACTTAATTTTGCAGAACCTGTTCCATCTCCTGCTTGGTCTCCACCTTGAATCATAAAGTCTTTTACTATTCTGTGGAATGTTAATCCATCATAAAATCCTCTATTTGCAAGTGTTATAAAGTTTGCAACTGTTTCTGGCGCTACATCTGGATATAATTCCATTTTGATCGTTCCAAAATTTTCTACTTCCATTGTTGCAATTGGCTTTTGATCCTTTGCTGTTAATTTTTGCAAATAGCCAAATGCTACTATTCCTATTAAAACTACTAATACTACTAACGCAATTGTCCATATTATTTTACTTGATTTTTTCATTCTTAACTCTCCTTCTCAATTTGTATAAATGAATTCTATCTCTAATTTTATAAATTGTCAAATATATTTTTAAAATTATTTTAAGCCAGCTTTTCTCATTGCTTCATTAACGTCTTTAACACCAATTACATCTAATTTAAATTTTTCTTTTAAAGCTTTTTTATTACTTTCTGGAATTATACAAGTTTTAAATCCTAATTTTTCAGCCTCTCTAAGACGTTTTTCAATATAGTTTATTCTTCTGACTTCGCCTGTTAAGCCAACTTCTCCCATCACAACCATATCTTTTGGGATTGGTGTGTTTTTAAAAGATGATGTTGCACTTAAAATAATTCCTAAATCAATTGAAGGTTCACTTATTTTTAATCCACCAACAATATTCAAATAAACATCTTGACTCCCTAAATTTAACCCTGCTTTTTTCTCTAAAACTGCAATCAAAAGAGCCAATCTATTATAATCTACACCATTTGCAGTTCTTTTTGGAAATCCAAATACGCTTCCGTGTTGTTAAACTTTGAATTTCTATTAGCATTGGTCGAGTTCCTTCCATGCAACATACAATACATGAACCAGAAGGATTTTCGTCGTTTTCAGAAATTAGAATTTCTGATGGATTTAAAATTTCGCACATTCCTTCTTCCTTCATCTCAAACATTCCAATTTCATTTGTAGAACCGAATCTATTTTTAACACCACGCAAAATTCTATATGAAAAATATCTTTCTCCTTCAATGTATAAAACAGTATCTACCATATGTTCTAAAACTCTTGGGCCTGCAATATTTCCATCTTTTGTAACATGTCCAATTATAATTGTTGTAATTGCATTTTGTTTACAAATTCTCATAACCTGTGCTGTAATTTCTCTAACTTGACTTACACTACCTGGAGCTGCTGTTATCTCTTCTGAATACATTGTTTGAATTGAATCGATAATTACAAGTTTGGGGTTTAAATCAATTATTGCCTGATTTACTATATCTATATCTGTTTCTCCTAAAAACATGATATCTTCATTGTTTATTCCAAGTCTATCTGCTCTCAGCTTTATCTGTTCTGCGGACTCTTCGCCAGATACATATAAAACTTTTCCTTCTCCTTTAACCTTATCACAAAGTTGTAAAATTAAAGTAGACTTTCCAATACCTGGTTCTCCACCAAGTAATGTTAAAGAGCCTTTAACTAAGCCTCCGCCAAGCACTCTATCCAACTCGCCAAAACCCGTTGGAATTCTTATTGTATCTTTTGCTGTATAATCATTTAATTTTTGAGGCATATTACTTGTCTTATCTTTTTTCACACTACTATTTTTAGTTTCTACTACCTTTTGCTCAAAAAAAGAATTCCAACTCCCGCAAGCTGGACACTTTCCAAGCCATTTGGAAGACTCGTTTCCACACTCATTGCATACAAAAACTGTTTTAGATTTTGCCATTTTTTCTCACTTCCCTAGTTTGCTTTTTTAAGAATCAAAAAAATTATAGCATAACAAAATTAATTATGCTATAATTTTTTTAATTTTTACGCTCTTTTTTTCTTACCAAATGAAATTTCTTGGAATAAGAAGTCGTGTACTTTTTCCCAAGTTATTTCTTGATGTAAGAATTCATTGATTTCGTCTTCAACTTTTTGTTGATATGGAGTTAGAACAACTTTTATTTCATGATTCCAAGGAATGTCTTGGAACATAACAGCTTTGAATTTTGACCAGAAACCTGTTTTTGTTGGTAAATTTGATTTTTGGCTTACTACATCAATGTTTCCACCAAAATTTACTCCATTTACAACACCTTCAGCTCCGTTATTTTCTCCTCCGATTGTTCCTAATTCAACTCCACCAAATACTCCATTTACTTCGCTTATATCTGCCATGGCTATTTCCTCCTTTGTGACTATTGAATTCATATTATTTATACTATAATTGGAAAATAAATACAAGCACATTTGTATTAAAAATTCTTTACATTTTCATTACTAAAATATTACTATTTTGTTACAAAAGCAAAATATATTTATTTTGCTATATAGTTGCAATCAAATAATTATTTTTAATACAAATGATATTGACATCTGCAATGGTGTTTGACAAATCTTGATCAGATTCGCAATATACTAATATATAATTTTGTGTATGCCCTTTGTATAGGCCTTTTTTCTCTTCTTCAAATAGAACTTTTACGTTTTTTCCAATATAAGTTTGATTATATTCTAACTCATTTTTATCAGATAGTTCTATAAGTTTTTTGCTTCTTTGTTCTTTTATATTTCCGTCTACTTGTTTTGGCATTTTGGCTGCTGGTGTTCCTTTTCTTTGAGAATACTTGAACACATGCATTTTATAAAATTTTATTTTACTTAAGAATTCATAAGTTCTTTCAAATTCTTCGTCTGTTTCTCCTGGGAAACCAACTATTATGTCTGTTGTTAAAATAACATCATCATAAGTTTTTCTTAGTAAGTCTACAATTTTTTCAAACTGCTCTGTTGTATATTTTCTATTCATCCTTTTTAATGTTTCGTCACATCCACTTTGCAAAGATAAATGAAAATGATGGCATATTTTTTCTAGTTTTACAAGTCTTTCAAGGAATTCTTCTGTTATCAAAGTTGGCTCTAATGAACCTAATCTTATTCTTTCTATTCCCTCAACTTGATTGATTTTTTCTAACAAATCTATTAACCCAATATCTTCTTCTAAGTCTTTTCCATATGATGCAACATGAATTCCTGTTATTACAACTTCTTTTATTCCAGTTTTTGCAATTTTATCTATTTCAGAAATTACACTTTCTGGCTTTCTACTTCTTATTTTTCCTCTTGCATATGGAATAATGCAATATGTACAAAATCTATTACATCCATCTTGAACTTTGATTACAGCTCTTGTTTTTTCTGTGAATGTAACATCTCCAAAGTCAACAAATTCGTCAGTTTTCATTACATCTTCAAGCTCTTCAATTTTATTTTTTTCTTGGATATAGTTTTCTACATATTTTACAATGTCCTTTTTTTCATTATTTCCAAGTACTATATCAATTTCTTCCATTTTTTCTAATTCATCTTTTGCAACCTGAGCATAACATCCGCAAGCAACTACTATTGCATTTGGATTTATTTCCTTAACACGCCTTAACATTTGTCTAGATTTTCTATCTGACATATTTGTTACTGTACATGTATTTACCACACATATATCTGCAATTTCTTGCTTTTCAACAAGTTCATAGCCATGTTCTATAAATTGCTCAGCCATAGCATTTGATTCATATTGATTTACTTTACATCCTAATGTTATAAATGTAACCTTTTTCATTATTTCCCCCTAAACTTTTTGAACCTGGTTTTTCGGGAGTGTCCCAAAAAACCAGGTCCCAAAAGTTAATTAATTTCTATCTTTTAACTTTTCCTTCTAATACATCTAAATTATCTAATGCTTTTCCAGTACCTAATGCAACACAAGAAACTGAATCTTGTGCAATCATTACATTTATTCCTGTTTTTTCTTGTAAAAGCTTGTCCAAACCATCTACTAAGCAACCGCCACCTGTCATATAAATTCCTCTATCGCTTATATCTGCAGCAAGCTCTGGTGGTGTTTTCTCTAAAACTACATGAACCGCATCTACAATCATCATTGCTGGTTCATATAGTGCTTCTAGCATTTCGCTTGAATGTACTGTTACTGTTTTTGGAAGTCCTGTAATTAGGTCTCTTCCTCTTATATCCATTTCTACATCTTGAATTTTAGGATAAACGCATCCAACATTTACTTTTAAGTCTTCTGCTGTTCTTTCTCCTATCATCATGTTATATTTTTTCTTAACATATTTTACAATATACTCGTCAAATCTATCTCCTGCTACTTTAAGAGATGAACTTACAACTGTACCTCCTAAAGATATAACCGCTATATCTGTTGTTCCTCCACCGATATCAACAACCATATTTCCACATGGTTTTGAAATATCTAAACCTGCTCCAATTGCAGCAGCAAGAGGTTCTTCAATTAAATAAACCTTTCTAGCACCAGCTTGTGTAGCAGCATCTATTACAGCCTTTTTTTCAACCTCTGTAACTTGTGAAGGAATACAAATCATAATTCTTGGAGCGAAAATAAATCTTCCGCCAACTTTATTTATGAAATATTTAAGCATTTTTTCTGTTACTGTATAGTTTGAAATTACACCATCTCTTAAAGGTCTTGTAGCAACAATATTCCCTGGTGTTCTGCCAAGCATTCTTCTTGCTTCTTGTCCAACAGCAACAACATCTCCCGTATTACTATCTACTGCAACAACAGAAGGTTCTCTTAAAACAATTCCTTTTCCTTTAACGTATGCTATAACTGTTGCTGTGCCTAAATCTATTCCAATATCTTGGCCAAAATCAAACTTAAACATATAACTCAAACTCCTTTTGGTTTTAATATTACATTTTTATTTCAATCGTATTGCAATTATATTACATTTCTTCACATTTAGCAAGTAGTTTTTAATAAAAATATTGACCTGTATTATTTTTTATAATATAATATTTACATAAATATTATCGAAATGAGGTATAAAAATGCAAACATTTCAATTTAAATCAAACAGCGAAAACGAAACAAAACAATTTGCAAAAGAATTAGCTGCCAAACTTAAAATTGGTGATATAATTGTGCTTTCTGGCGAACTTGGTTCTGGTAAAACCAAATTTACAGAAGGTATTTTAGAATACTTTGGTTTAGAAAATGAAATTTCTAGCCCAACTTTTACAATTGTAAATGAATATAATAGCACCCCACCTATTTTCCATTTTGATGTTTATAGATTAGAAGACGAAGATGAATTCTTGGCAATCGGTGGAGAAGAATATTTTGAAAGAGGAATTTGCATAATTGAATGGGGCGAAATGATTGAAGATTTGCTTCCACCAAATTATACAAAAATTTCATTTTCAAAAGACCCAGAAAACGAAAATGTGCGTAATTTAGATATTCAAGTAAAATCACAAAAAGCTAAATAGATAAATCTATTTAGCTTTTTTACAATTTGTGCTAATTGTAAATATCTTTTACATATTTTCCCATTTTGAATTTTGTCATTACTTTTTAAAGTGTCCCAAAAAGTCCGTTCTAGTTTATTCCCCATACATTATATATGTAGTCATTATTTCTACTTGTTATTGTTTTTGTTCCTGTTGGATTATCTGTTATTTTTATACTAGATGGCAAATAAATTAATACTCGCAAACCATACTTAAAATGACAACCATTACTAGTATAAAGTCCTTTGTTATCTGGTTGTACGCAATATAGATTTTCCTTAAAAGTAGTATGGCGAGAAGCTAACCAATAATACGAGTAATTATCTATTAAAGATTCATATTTTCCATTATTTACTACATTATCATCGGTTTTATATATTTTTTTAAACGTTGAATCAGTTATTGTATCAGCACTTGTTCCATTTGTAATATATTTTGTATACCAATTATCTAATTTTGATTTTGTTAAAACACTAGCTGTTATATTATTTTCTGAATTTCCATAATCAGCAGTCCAATCCCTTATTTTATACGTTGTTCCTAATTCTGAAATAGTCACATCTGCGGGACTATTATCTTCTCCCGTTAAAATATATTCACTTTTATATCCACCATTAACTATCGGAGAATGGTAATAATCTTCACAACATCCTGATGATATCAATGTTATTGCTCCATTATCAGATATATCAAAAATTCTCCATCCTGTTACTGATTGATATGTTGTTATTCCGTTTGTTGTTATTTTTTCTTGGACATAATTATAATTACTTGAAGAAGGTGTTGCTGAATTTCCATTTTTTCCATTTGTTGTTGTAAATCCACCAAATTTATAACTTGAACTAGGTAAATTAGTAGAATTTGCAACTGGCTCCGTAGTTCCATCCGTATAATGTATTAGTATATTACCACTTTCATCTGTTGTCCAACTTCCTGCATCATAAGATACAAAATCTCCTACTTGTGGCACTACTACCTCTCTTACTGGTATTTGGCATTGAGCTGTATAAGTTTTACCGCCATCTGTTACACTTGCTTTTATTGTTGCAGTTCCTTCCGCCACACCTGTTACTTTTCCTGTGGTTGAATTTACTGTAGCATAATTAGTTGTTAAACTTGTCCATGTTACTTGGGCATCAGTAGATACATCTCTTCTTTTTACATCTAACATTGCAAACCCATCTTTTGCAATATATGAAGGTATATTTGTTATTTTAATTCCCGGTACATTATCCTCTATTTCTTCCCATGTTAATATTCCGTCTTCAATTGTTATTGTGCCTTCTACTATAAAATCTCTTGTTGTTATTGTAATTGTGGCATTTCCTTTTATGCTGTTTGTTTCTGCTTGTATTACTTCTATTGATGCTTTTCCTTGTGTTTTTCCATGATATGATTTTACTGCATCTATTACTGCTTGGCCTACTGTTGTTGAAGCATCGCCTGCTGCTACACCATTTCCTACATAAGCTGTTTCATAGGCTTCTGTTTTTGCATTTATAGCTGCTACTGCAATTTGGTCTTTTGCTGAACCAATGTCATTCTTTTGTTCTGCTTCATTTGCTTTTGCTGGTGCAGAATCACTTCCTGTTAATGCACTTATTGTGATTCCAGCTAATATTAGCAAAACAATGATTGTGATTATTAACGCGATTAAAGTAATACCTTTGTTACTTTTTCCGCATTTTTTTAAGTAATTTTTTTCCATAAAATTTTTCCTCCCTTTCTTTTGTTTTTATTTATAATTGAATTCCAATGTTTATTGAAATTGCAAATATTAATAACACGCCAAAAAAGCTAGAAATAAGGCACAATTATTTTGTGTCTTATTTCTAGCTTTTTATATTTTCTGTAAACTATATTTAATATTTTTTGGCACCCTAAAAATGATACACTTTTTTTATTAAAAGTGCTTAATCCCTTTTTTATTTCATTAGAAATGCTTGTGTGTGTGTGTGTGTACAGCCGCAGGGGTTACATCATTTATCATGTTTGTACCTTCTTTCTCTTTTGTTTTTTGTGGACGAGCTATGCTCGCCCCTACAAATGTATGAGTTAATTTTAGCAAATCTGATTAAATTTTACAATAGTTTTAATAAAAGTGTAATATAATTGTAATATTTCATTTTACTTTTTGAAAGTGTCCCAATAAGATCTAAGTTTATTTTTAGCTTGACCTATATGTTTTTTTATATTATAATATTTACATAAAAAATATTTAGGAGAAGTTTATGAAAATTTTAGCAATAGAAACATCTAGCAAAATATGTGGAGCATGTTTGTGTGAAGATGATAGAGTTTTAGATATATTAGAAATTGACAATGGCTTAACTCATTCTCAAAATTTAATGCCATTGATTCAAAATTTATTAGAAAAAAATAGTTTAAAAATTCCAGAAATTGATGCATTTGTGTGTGACATCGGCCCTGGCTCTTTTACAGGAATTAGAATTGGTGTAGCAACTGCAATGGCTTTTGTGGATTGTTCTGAAAACGCAAATTTTACTGGTGTTAATTCGTTAGAAACATTAGCTTATAATATTAAAGAAGATGGCTTTATAACAAGCATTATTGATTGTAAAAATGGCAATTGCTATTATGCACTTTATGAACTAAAAAATGGAGAATATAATGAAATTATTCCTCCTACTGCCGCTTCCATTTTGGAAATGTTTGAAACATTAAAGAGCACAACCAATAATCCAATTACATTTGTAGGAGACGGTGTAACAAACTATAAAAACGAAATTTTAGCAAATATGAACAATGCAATCTATGCAAGTGAATCTTTAAACATCATAAATACTTCAAACCTTGCACTTGCAGGCTTTAATAAAATTAAAAATAACAATACTAAACCACTTACACCACTATATTTAAAAAAGCCACAAGCTCAAAGACAATTGGAAGAAAAAAAATAAAAATGAATAAAAAAATGAGAAATGTTAAAAACATTTCTCTATTTTTTTCTCCATTATTATTGCAGTCTCTTTTCCATTATAATATTTTTTTCTCTGCCCTATCTCTACAAAACCTATATTTTTGTAGAGTTTCAAAGCAATACTATTATTCTCGTTTACTTCTAAAGTAATACGCTTACAGTCCTTTTGTTCAGAAACATTTATCAATTCTTTTAAAAGAATTGTTCCTATTCCACGATTTCTTGCACTTTTTTTAGTTACAATATTTGTTATATCAGCTTCATCTAGTATAAACTGAATCCCTGCAAAGCCAACAATCTCATTATTTTCATCTTTTACGACAATCATATATGAATTATCGTTTTGCAATTCTTTTTCTAAAATATTAGAATTCCAAAAATCATCAAAATCACTTTGTAAATTATCTTTTATTTGTTCTAAATCCATTATAGACATTTTTTCTATCTTCATTTTAACCTCTTTAAAATATATTAAATGGAGCACTTATGTGCTCCGAATTACTTATATGAACTATAACTCAAAGAAGGATAACTAAATTCCATTCCGTCCTCTGTAAACTTTCCAGATGGTGTATGATCTTTAGTAATTTCCCCATATCCTTTTAGGAAATACTTGTATTTCATACTTTCCGTTGCCACCCCGTTAACTACTATTGGGTCATCCCATGTAGTATCAACTGCATAATAGTTTCCATCTAGTTTAACATAGTTCCATGCATGATTTTCACTTCTACCAGTAGAATTCGTTGCTTTTCCAATTACTAGTGTACTTTCAATTCCCATTCCGTCTAGTATGTATTTAAACGCCTTCGCATAGCCTTCGCACACACATTTACCATTTACTAACGCACCATATATATCATAAGTATTACTGCTAGAAAGTGAACTATCATACTCAATATTATCTATTAAATAATTATGTACCATTTTTATATTATCATAAACACTACTTGTTTTTTTGCTAATTAAACTGTTTCTTATATTTGAAACTTTACTAACTGCATCATCTACTTGAGCTTTGGATCTAAAATTATCACTTAAGTAACTACTTGCTTCTCCATTATTTATATAAACATTATATGTTTTTTTACTGCCTCTTGTTGTTGTTTCAATATTTAAATACATTTTGCTTGCATTCAAATAAAACACATCTGGATTATCATAAAAATATGCTTCAATAGCAGATTGGAAATAGTCTCCCAATTTTTTCTGGCCATCTTCTGATGACAAAACATCTGTAAATGCTGTACCTAAATTAACCTGATGCGTTCCTGATTTCATTTGCTCTTTGTTACTTTCTAATGCTTTATATATTGTCTGAGAATATTTATTTAACTGATTAAAAAAGTATTTGTTAACACTTACATTATCATAATTCACAGAAGTTTGGTTTGCAGATGTATTTGTACTTTTTATAGTTGTTTTTATTTTTGGAATTTCAAGTGATTCCAATGTACTTTTTCCATTGCTTGAATCATTTGTGTATATGTTTTCTTCGCTAGTATATAAAATTCCTTCATTTTCATAGTATTCAGCCTCTTGTTGGCTTTCAGGATTTAAAATGTTTATACCAAAAATATCTTGAAATATTATTATTCCTATAATTCCAGTAGCAAATATTATTGCTAGTATTATGAAAAACATAAGTATTGAAGTTAATTTACTTTTCATTTGTTTTCCTCCAATCTTTATATGTATTACTATAATTTAATTATAACATTTTATCAATAAAAAAGCCAGTATATTTGTGGAAATTTTGGTTATATTATTTTTTGATAGAAAAGGAGCTTAAATGGATACCCAAAATACTAGAATCGAAAAAAATTATGATAATAATTTAATTTATATCAAAACTTCCTACAATACTTTAATAAATAGTGATGTTGTGATTAGAGAGTTCATTTTAAATGCCAGAAATCAGCAATACAAGGCCTTTTTACTGTATATTGATGGTATGATTGACACTAATATCATGAATGATTTTGTTCTTAAACCTTTAATGCTCAAAAATCAAAGCAATTCTTTTGCTGGAGAACAAAAGCAGGTTGTTTCTGAAACAAAAATCAATAATGTAATTATTAGAAAAGTCAAAAAGTTTGATATTACCGAATATTTAAAAAACTCTTTAATGCCCCAAAATAGTGTTAAAACTGAAGAATACTTTGAAAATGTTTTTTCTGGTGTAAATTCAGGAAATTGTGCCTTATTTGTGGATACATTAGATGTAGCTTTTAACATTGAAGTTAAAGGTTTTAAACAAAGAAGTATTGATGCTCCTAATAATGAAGTTGTAATCAAAGGCTCACAAGAAGCTTTTGTTGAAAACTTGAGAACTAATACGTCAATTTTAAGAAGAATTATAAATAATGAGAATCTAATTATAGAAAATGTGGAAGTTGGAAAAATTACCAAGACAAAATGTGGAATTTGCTATATGCAAAATATTACTAATTCTGATTTGATTGCAGAAGCAAAATTTAGAATAAATAATCTTGGAATCGACTCTCTTCTTTCCTCTCGGTGAACTTGAGCAGCTGATTTCTGAAGAAAATGAATTGCGGTATTCCTGAAACAATGTCAACTGAAAGGCCTGATAAAGCATGCGATTTTTTACTACAAGGTAGAGTTGTTATTATTGTAAATGGCTCCCCTTATGCAATTATACTACCGGTAACTTTAATAGATTATATGACTTCCCCTGAAGACAAGAATTTGAAAACTAATTTTGCAAATTTTTTGCGATTATTACGTTTTATTGGTGCGTTTCTTACCCTCTTGCTCCCTGGTTTATATGTAGCAATTACAAGCTTTCATGAAGAAATTTTACCAACTGAATTATTATTCTCTATTCTAGCTTCTAGAGAAAATGTTCCATTTCCAGTAATTTTTGAAATTTTGATAATGGAAATTTCTTTTGAACTAATAAGAGAAGCCGGTTTACGAGTCCCTTCGCCCGTCGGACCAACAATTGGTATAGTTGGTGCTTTGGTTTTGGGACAAGCTGCTGTAAGTGCTGATATTGTGAGTCCAATTTTAATTATAATAGTTGCAATAACAGGTATTGCTTCTTTTACAATTCCAGATTTTGTTTTTGGATTTCATTTAAGATATTTCAGATTTGCATTTATTTTGCTTGGCTATATGGCTGGCTTTTTAGGAATTGGAATAGGTTTATTTGTTTATTTATCTATTTTATGCAGTTTAAATTCTTTTGGAATTCCATTAACTGTTCCAGTAGCTCCAAAAGTAAAATCAAAAGGGAATGGCTATTTCCTTTCGCCTATCTGGAAAAGAGAACACAGGGCAAGTTATATTTCTCCCAAACGCGATTCTGCTCAAGAGAAAATTTCTATGAAATGGAAAAACTTCTATAAATGAAAGGACTGAGAAGAAAATGTCAAATTCAAAAATAGGTACAACAGAAGCAGTTTTAATAATTTTAACAGTAATAATAAGCCACTCTATTCTTTCTCTCCCAAGAGATATGATAGTTAGAACACAGTCAGCAACAATTCTAAATATTATTTATATTACAATAATTTGCACACTTTTGGCATTATTAATTTCCAAGCTTTTTAAAAAGTTTGGAAATGCTGATATTTTAGATGTCTCCGAATATCTTGGTGGAAATCTTTTTAAACAGATAGTAGGAATTATTTTTATTTTTTATTATATGGTTAGTTCTGCTATTTTGCTAAGAAATTTTTGTGAAGCACTTGGGCTTGTATATTTCCAAATGACACCTGTATTTTTCCTAATATTATTATTTGTAATTGGCTCATGTATTTCTAATAGGCTTGGCTTTAATGTTTCTTTAAGAGTAAATCTTTTAATATTACCAATAGCTCTTGTAAGTATAGTTGTTATATTTATAGCTAATTTTAAAAGTTTTGATATACAAAAGATATTCCCTATTTTAGGTGGTGGCTTTAAAGATACATTTGTTACTGGATTACTTAATATTTCAGCATTTGAAGGTTTAAAATATTTATATTTTATACCACCATATTTAAAGGAACCTGAAAAATATAAAAAAATCTCTGTATTGTCAGCTATTTTGACGGGAACATATTTGATTTTGTGTGTTTCAATTATATTATTCATATTTCCGTCATTTTTTACAACAAATGAAATAATGCCTCTTTACTCTGCTGCAAGGTATATCTCGTTTGGTAACTTTTTGCAAAGGCTTGAATCAATTTTTATGATGGTGTGGATTTTGTCATTTATAAGTTACTTAACAATTGCATTAAAATTCGCAATTAGCATTTTTCAGAAAATGACCAGAATTAAAAACACAAAATCAATTGTAAATATATTTGGAATTTTAACAATAGCAATATCATTATTCCCCAAAAATCTAGCAGTATCAACATTTTTGGAAACAAAAATTTATAGTTATTTTTCTATAGCTGTCATTTTTATTTTTGGAATTGGCATTCTTATATTAGCTAATTTAAAGAAGCGAAAAGAAAGGATTTAAAATGAAATATATATTTAAAAGAATTTTTATATTTGCTATAATTGTGCTTTTATTAGTAGCATTTTCTGGTTCTTATAAATCTTTAAGTATAGATAAATTAGCTTATGTTGTAGCTATTGGAATAGATAAATCTCCTTCGCAAGGCTATAATTTTAGCTTTCAATTCACTAATGTTACATCAAGTTCAGAATCTGGAACGGCCGAAAAAAGTCCTTCTATTGTAAATAATGTTGAAGCAAATTCAATAGGCTCTGCAATAAATTTAATGAACACTTACATTGGAAAAAGGATTAATTTGTCCCATTGTAAGGTCATAGTTTTTTCGGAAGAGGTTGCAATTGAAGGAATTTCTAAACATGTTTATACTTTAATGAATGACACTCAAATTCGACCATCTGCAAACATAGTTGTAAGCAAGTGTAACGCAAAATATTATATACAAAATTCCAAGCCAATTTTAGAAAATTTAATCACGAAATATTATGACATATTTGATTATTCAAGCAATTTTACGGGCTATTCAGCTGATGCCACTATTGGAGATTTTTTAAACAAGCTGGAATGTGATACTTGTAACCCTGTCGCAATTTTAGGAGGAATGAACACAGAAAATATCTCTTACCCAACAGATATAACAGAAAATCAATCTTCAAGTATAAAAGCAAATGAATCTACAATTTTCGGTAAGCGTGGTTCAGAAAACATCGGCCTTGCGGCTTTTAGAGATGACAAGCTTGTTGGCGAATTAAACGCCTCTGAGTGTATGGCTTTTTTGAATATGACAAACCAAGCTCAAGGATTTTTTTTAACAATCCCTGATCCAGAAGTTGAAAATAATTATTTAGATATTTATATGTCCCCTAAAAAGCCTACAAAAATTTCTGTAAAAATAACAAATGGTACTCCATTTATAAAGCTAAACTTTTATTTTTCTGGAAGAATTTATTCTATTGATGCTAATAGGCAATATCTTGATGAAAAAAAGTTGGAAGCAATTTCTTCTGTTTGCGATAGTTACTTGGAATCAGCTTTTTCGGATTATTTATATAAAACTTCCAAAGAATTAAAGTCTGATATAAATGAGTTTGGAAAGTATGCACTTTCTTTGTTTCTGACTACTAATGATTTTAATAATTATAATTGGAATGAAAATTATAAAGATGCTTTTTTTGATGTCGATGTCTCTAGTATAGTAGAATCTAGCATTTTACTGACTGAAACTTAAAAATCTTGTTTTTTGGGAGTGTCCCAAAAATCCTCCACAAAAGCCGTAAAAAGAGGAGCTTTGCCCCTCCTCTTTCTACATATTTGCTAGTTTTTCATCGATGTCAGCTAAGATTGCTTTGTATTCTTCAAATTTCTTTCTTTGTTCATTTACAACTTTTTCAGGTGCTTTGTCTACAAATCCTGGTTTGGTTAGTATTGCTTCTACTTTTGCAGCTTCTTCTTCTATTTTTGCTTTTTTAGTAAGTAATCTTTCTTTCTCAGCTTCAAAATCTACTAAACCTTCAAATGGAATGTATAATTCTATATCATCTTTCATTATTTTTATAGCATTTTCTTTTATTCCATCTTTGTTGTTTTGTATTTTTATTTCACTACCAAATCCAAGTTTTAATATAAAGTCTTTTGCTTCGCTTATTTGTTCACCGTTTTCTGTTACAAATATTAACTCAGATTTTCTTGATGGGTGTATATTCATGTTTGCTCTAACATTTCTTATTTGAGTTATTACATCTTTTATTTTTTCCATGAATTCTTCTTCTTTTCCATATCCCATGTCTGGCATAGCCATTGGGAAGTTTGAAACCATTATATCATTTGGATCAGAAACCATTGCACTATATATTTTTGATGTTATGAATGGCATAAATGGATGTAATAGTTTTATAACATTTGTAAATACATTTAATAGTGAAAAACAAACTCTTACTTTTTCTTCTTCGTTTTCGCTATATAGTCTTGGTTTTACAATTTCTATATACCAATCGCAGAATTCGTTCCATGCAAATGTATAAATTTTGTCTAATGCAATTCCAAGTTCATAGTTTTCTAAGTTTTTAGTAACTTCTTTTATTAATTCATTGCATTTTGAAATAATCCATTTGTCTTCTATTCTTAGAGCATCATCATTTAATTTATTTGTTTCTGCATTTATGTTTTTCATAAAGAATTCTTTTATTTTTTCTTCTTCAACAAGTGAATTTAATATGAATTTTGATGCATTCCAAATTTTGTTTGCAAAGTTTGATGCTTGTTCTAGCTTTTCTTCCATAAATCTAATGTCATTTCCCATTGTTGTTCCAGATATTACAGAAAATCTTAATGCATCTGCACCATATTTTTCTATTATATCTATTGGGTCTACACCATTTCCAAGTGTTTTAGACATTTTTCTTCCTTGACTGTCTCTAACCAAACCATGAATTACAACATCTTTGAATGGTGGTACATCTGTAAACTCTAAGCCTTGTGTCATCATTCTTGATACCCAGAATGTTATAATATCAAATCCTGTAACTAATACATTTGTTGGATAGAATGTTTTGTAATCTTCAGTTTCTGTGTTTGGCCAACCTAATGTTGAGAATGGCCATAATGCTGAACTGAACCATGTGTCCAATGTGTCTTCATCTTGATGTAGATGTGTACTTCCACATTTTGGACATTTTTCAGGTTGTGTTTTTGAAACAATTATTTCTCCACATTCTTCGCAATAATATGCTGGTATTCTATGTCCCCACCATAATTGACGTGATATACACCAGTCTTGAATATTATCTAACCAATTGAAATATTGTTTTTCATATCTTTTTGGTACAAAATTCATTTCACCATTTCTAACACTATCAGCTGCTCTTTTAGCCATGTCTTTCATATTTACAAACCATTGTGTAGAAATCTTTGGTTCTATTGTGTGTTTACATCTTTCACATTTTGCTACATTGTGAGTATAATCTTCTTCTTTTACTAATGCTCCTGTTTCTTTTAGTTTTTCTACTATTAATTTACGAGCTTCTAGTAAATCCATTCCTTTATATTCTGGAACTAGATTTCCCATTTTAAAGTTTTCATCAAATACTTCAATTATTTCTAAGTTATGTCTTAATCCAGCTTGATAGTCGTTCATATCATGTGCAGGAGTTATTTTAACACAACCTGTTCCAAATTCTTTTTCAACAAAGTCATCTGCTATTATTGGAATTTCTTTGTTCATAATTGGTAGGATACATGTTCTTCCAACTAAATCTTTATATCTTTCATCTTCTGGATGTACTGCAACTGCTGTATCTCCAAGCATTGTTTCTGGTCTTGTTGTTGCAACAACTATGTATTGGTCTTCTGTTCCAGAAATTTTGTATCTTATATGCCATAAATGTGAAGGTTCTTCTTTGTATTCAACTTCTGCATCTGAAATTGATGTATTACAGCTTGTACACCAGTTTACCATTCTTTTACCTTTGTATATTAAACCTTTTTCATATAGTTTAATAAATTGCTCAAGAACGGCGTCACTCATACCTTCATCCATTGTGAATCTATTTCTTTCCCAATCGCATGAACAACCAAGCATTCTTTGTTGTTTTTGAATTATTCCACCATATTCATGTGTCCAATCCCATGTTGCTTCCAAGAATTTTTCTCTTCCTACATCTTGCTTTCTTTTACCTTCAGCTGCTAATTTTTGAACAACTTTCATTTCTGTTGAAATTGCAGCATGATCTGAACCTGGAAGCCATAATGTATTATATCCTTGCATTCTTTTGAATCTTATTAAAATATCTTGAATTGTTCCATCCAATGCATGCCCCATATGTAGTTTTCCTGTAACATTTGGAGGTGGCATCATTATACAAAATGCTTCTTTTGTTTTGTCCATACTTGGTTTAAAGTATCCATTTTCCTCCCATTTTTTATACAATTCTCCTTCAAATTCTTGTGGATTATATTTTCCTTCTAATTGTTCTTTACTCATTTTTCTTCCTCCCTAATAAAAAATAACTTTATATTTGCATGTAAATTTTTCATCTTTTTTTAGTTTTAATATGTTCTCTTTTTCACTAAAAACTCCATTTGATTTAACACTATCTGTGTGATTTTGCCATGGTTCTATGCAGACAAATGGTGCTCCTTTTTTTGACCATATTGCTAAATATGGAAAGCCCTTAAAGTTGAATTCTAATTCTGTTTTATTTGCTTTTTTATTTTTTAACATAACCTTATTTGAGCTAATTTTTTTCATAATTATAGCATCTTCGTTGAAAATGTCTTTATTTAGCTTTATTTTATTATCTTCTAGAATTGAAGTTATAGTTTCTGTTTTAATTAATCCATCTTGCAATTTATAAAATTCAATATTTGTTTCATTATCTCCAAATTCTAATTCATAATTTCCACTACTATAATCACAAATAAATGCTGGATGTCCACCCAGTCCAAATAGCATTTCTCTATCATCTTTGTTTATAACAGTATACTGAGTTGTTAGTTCATTTTCTTTTACCATATATTCTACATATAATTCAAATTCAAATGGATATTTTTTTAGAGTTTCCGAATTTGATTCTAATAAATATTTATTATTTCCTAAGTCCTTAAAATCCATATCTCTAGCAAAACCATGTTGTGTCATCTCATAAATGTTTCCATTTATTTGAGTTTTATTATCTTTTAGTTTACCAACAATTGGAAATAGTATTGGCGCATGTCTTCCCCAATATGGCTTTCCATTTTCATCTAATATCTCATTTCCTTGATGCAATTTTTCTATACCATTTAATTTTATACTAGTTAATTCTGCACCATGTTTAGTGCTTTTAATTTCTAACATGAACTTTTTCTCCTCTCTAGCTAGCTGTTAACGATTTTTCCATTACAAAATAAATCAAAAAAGCCTTGCCCTACAATAAGGGCAAGACTAATATCTTACGGTACCACCTTAATTAATGTTTATAAAACATTTTCTCATTTTAGCTTTTAACGCAGCCAACGCGAATATATCTACTACTATTTCAATATACCAACTCCAAAGCTACCTTCAGTTTACCTATTGTTTTAGAAGCTTTCAGCCCATGGCTTCTATTCTCTTTTAAACTAGTATAAACTTACTCCTCTTTTTCTAAGTTTTTATTTTCTATATTTTATATATTTTATATATTATTACATGTTTTATGAAAAAAATCAAGTAATTTGTTAATTTTTTTCAAATTTATTGCTAAATGACATTATTCTACAAATTTCGCATAGGTTGACAGTGCTATATTTATGTGCTATAATTTAATAACGTTTTAATTATAAACCTCGAGTAGACACCAACAAACCCAGACAGAAGAAAATCATTTTGATTGGAGGTAACACCACAATGGAAGATATAAGAATTGTAACTTCCCGAAAAGGACTTCGTTTCATGATTCAACAGTATCAAAACTATGTTTACATTGGTTTAGAAAATTATACGCCATCATGGGTAGGTCAAGTTCACGTCTATGAAGCCGTGAAACATTTAGGCCTAGAAAATAATGGCAAGTTTTTCGTTCTAGGCGGTGTAAACTCAATTGTTTTTAAAATGGGAAATCATTCGATTTCTGAGATTGAGGATGCTTTAAAGAGTTATACGAAATATTAAATCCTTTTTTCGTAGAAAGGGCTCTTATAGAAATATAAGAGTCCTTGTTTTTTATTTGATATAAAAAAACCTAAGTAGTAACTTAGGTTTTTAGTTTATTAAATATTTTTATATTCGTTATTTTTTTTGTAAGCATATACTGCAGATATTGCTAATACTACAATTAATACCATTGGTATTGAATCTTCTATACCAGCTTTTGATATTGTTTCTGGTGTGTTTGTATTGTTTGTTGTATTATTATCATATACACTTGTATTTCCTGTTGTATTATTATCATTTTTAGTTGTTGTAACATTTTCAACAGTTAATGTATTATCACTTGTTGATGGAACTGATGTATTTTGTGCTCTTGTGCTTGATGGTTGGTTATTGTCAGTTAAAATTGTAGATGTATCTTCATCTGTAGAAGTAGATGTTTCTGTATCATCTTCATCACCAAAAAGTGCATCTAGAGAAATGTCGTCATCTGCAGCAAATACACTTGTTGAGAATATCAACATCATTCCTAACATTATAACTAATATTGTTTTAATTAATTTTGATTTATTCATAATAATTTCTCCTTTTTTCTCATATATTTCTATTATTATTCTTTCGCCCAATATTATACCATACAGAATTGGCAATTTCAAGCATTTTTTAGAAATATACATATTTTCTTTTGATTCCTATATCTTTATTTTAAACTTTTATTGTTTTTTAGTCAAGCTTTTTGTTCGTTTTTATATATTACTTTTTTATTTCATTTTTATTACAAAAATATTACATTTTTCTACACATTAAACTTAAATAAAACAATATCTCCATCTTGCATAATATATTCTTTACCTTCTTGACGTACTAATCCTTTTTCACGTGCAGCAACCATTGAGCCTTCTTTCATCAAGTCATCAAAAGAAACAACTTCTGCTTTTATAAATCCTCTTTCTATATCTGAATGGATTTTACCTGCTGCTTGTGGAGCCTTTGTTCCTTTTTTTATTGTCCAAGCTCTTACTTCTGGTTCTCCTGCTGTTAAGAATGACATTAAACCTAGCAAATCATAACTTTTCTTTATAACTTTATCTAATCCTGATTCTTCTAGTCCAAGAGCCTCTAGCATTTCTTTTTTGTCTTCATCTTCTAGCCCAGATAATTCTTCTTCTATTTTTACACAAAGTGGAATTACTTCTGCATTTTCTTTTTTTGCATATTCTTTTACTTTTAAAACTAATGGATCATTTTCCATTGTGTCCAATTGACTTTCAGCCACATTTGCAATATATAGAATTGGTTTTGTTGTTAGTAAAAACATGTCTTTTACTAAAACTTTTTCATCATCTGTGAAGTCTATTGCTCTTGCTGATATTCCTTGTTCTAATGTTTTTAATATTTTTTCTAATAAGTCAATTTCTTCTTGATATTTTTTATCTGCTTTTAGATTTTTTCTTGCTTTGTCTAGTCTTTTATTTACTATTTCTATATCTGAAAAAATTAATTCTAAATTGATTGTTTCTATATCTCTTATTGGGTCTACGCTTCCATCAACATGAACTACATTTCCATCTTCAAAACATCTTACAACTTCTACAATTGCATCTGTTTCTCTGATATGTGACAAGAATTTGTTACCAAGCCCTTCTCCTTTGCTTGCACCTTTTACAAGTCCTGCTATGTCTACAAATTCTATTACTGCGTGTGTTGTTTTTTGTGGATTGTACATTTTTGTTAATGCGTCTAATCTTTCGTCTGGAACAGGCACTACTCCTACATTTGGCTCAATTGTGCAAAATGGGTAGTTTGCGCATTCTGCTCCTGCTTTTGTTATACTGTTGAACATTGTACTTTTTCCTACATTTGGAAGACCCACGATTCCTAATTTCATATTTCTTCCTCCTAGCGTTGAAACATAATTGACTTTTAACTGTGTTAAACTTCACTTCGTAAATCCTCAACGTACCTTAGTACGCCTCCGGTTTGCTCGCTCGTTTGCCTTGTTAAAAGACCAATTCTGTTCCAACTTTTTTTATTATATTTTTTGACACGCCTACGCGTCCTCACTCATTTTTTTACATATTGTATTATATTACTCTACCTTTTAAATTTTTGCGTCTTTCAAATGTTTTGAAATAAAATCTGAAAGACTCATAACTCCAATGTCTCCGTCTTCGCGTGAACGTACTGCTACTTGGTTGTTTTCTTTTTCTTTGTCTCCTATTACAAGCATGTATGGAATTTTTTGCATTTGTGCTTCACGGATTTTGTAACCTACTTTTTCATTTCTGTCGTCAAATCTTACTCTTATTCCTTCAGCTTGTAGTTTTTCTTGTATTTCTTTGCAATAGTCATATTGTTTTTCGCTTATTGGTAAGATTTTTACTTGTGTTGGAGATAGCCATAGTGGGAAAAATCCTTTTGTTTCTTCTATTAAGAAAGATATAAATCTATCTGAAGAACCTAATATTGCCCTGTGAATTACAACTGGTCTATGTTCTTTTCCGTCTTCTCCAATATAATTTAAGTCAAATCTTTCTGGTAATGCGAAGTCTAATTGACATGTTGGTATTGTTACATCATGATTTAATGCTGTTTTTATTTGTATGTCGATTTTTGGACCATAGAATGCTGCTTCTCCTTCTGCCTCATAAAAGTCTATATTTAAATCTTTTAATATTTGTCTTAATTGACTTTCTGCTGTTTCCCACATTTCATCATTATCAATATATTTTTCTTTATTGTTTTTATCTCTTAAAGATAATCTAAATGAAAATGCTGATTCTGGGAATCCAAAGTCTTTCATATATACTTCAAATATTAGGTTTAATACTTTTCCAACTTCTTCTTTTATTTGGTCTGGTCTTACAAAAAGGTGAGCGTCATTTTGACACATTTGACGAACTCTTTCAAGTCCACAAACACTACCGCTTGACTCATATCTAAAGTCATTTGCTAGTTCTCCTATTTTTATTGGTAAATCTCTGTATGAACGCATTTCACTTTTATAAATAAGCATGTGATGTGGGCAGTTCATTGGTCTTAAAACTAATTCTTCATTTTCCATTTTCATTACTGGAAACATGTCATCTTTGTAGTGATCCCAATGTCCTGATGTTTTGTATAAGTCTACATTGGCAAGTGATGGTGTGTATACATGCCAATATCCAAGTTTTAATTCTTTATCTTGAATATATCTTTCTAATAATCTTCTTATTGTTGCACCATTTGGTAAATACATTGGAAGTCCTGAACCTACTAATGGATGTGTCATAAATAGAGCTAAGTCTTTTCCAATTTTTCTGTGGTCTCTTTGTTTTGCTTCTTCTAGTAATTGTAAATATTCTTCTAATTGACTTGCTTTTGGATAAGAAATTGCATAAATTCTTTGTAGCATTTTGTTATGCTCGTCACCTCTCCAGTATGCTCCAGATGATGAAAGTATTTTTACAGCTTTTACTTTTCCTGTGCTTTCTAAGTGAGGTCCTGCACATAAGTCTGTGAAGTCTCCTTGTTTATAGAAACTTATTTCTTCTCCCTCTGGTAATTCGTTAATCAATTCTTGTTTATACTCTTGACCTTCCATAAGTTTTAACGCTTCCGCTTTTGGAAGTGCAAATCTTTCAATAGCTAAATTTTCTTTTATTATTTTTTTCATTTCAGCTTCTATATTTGCTTTGTCTTCGTCTGTGAATGGATTTTCCACATCAAAATCATAGTAGAATCCATTATCTATTGCTGGACCAATTGCAAATTTAACTCCAGAGAATAGTCTTTGAACTGCTTGTGCCATGATGTGTGATGTTGTATGCCAATATGCTTTTTTACCTTCTATACTTGAATCAAAAGTTTCTATTGCTAAAGTGCAATCTTTTGTTAATTCAAATCTTAGGTCTTTTACTTCTCCATCAACTGTACCACAAGTTGCTACTCTTGCTAATCCTTCGCTTATTTTTTTTGCTACATCTAATATTGTAGACTTTTCTTCGACTTCAATTATTGAGCCATCTTTAAGTGTTACCTTAATCATAAAAAATCCCTCCATTCTTTTTTTGGGGTACAAAAAACTCCTATGGGAATTTGTACCCATAGGAGTGTTAAATTACACGGTTCCATCCTATTTTTCTCTTAATTTACAGATTATAACGTATCTTACTCCGTTTGGCTTATTCACCAAAAGCATAAAGAGGTAGTTTTCAAATATGTTTACTTAAACTGGCTTTCAGCTTATAACCAATTCTCTCTAAAAGCAACCTTTATTTTACTCTTCTCTTATTCGCTAATATTATGTTACTAACTATTCTAAAACTTTTTTTACAAAAAGTCAATAGAAATTGTTTACTTTTTTGAACTTATACTATATAATACTTTTTGTATTTACCTGCTTCTATAGCTCAGTCGGTAGAGTGCAGCCTTGGTAAGGCTGAGGTCACGGGTTCGATTCCCGTTGGAAGCACCAAATAATTTGACTTAACAATTTGGGACACTTTCAAAAAGTAATTTCATGAAGTTACTTTTTGAAAGTGTCCCAAATTGTTCCGAGCTTTTAATTTACATCATCATATAAATTTTTAATTGCTTTTTTGCGAATTCTTTGAATTGCATTATCAACAGATTTAACTGGCGCATCCAGTTTTGCAGCAATATCTACATAGCTTTCGCCTTTTATGTATCTATTTAAAACTTGTTTTTCAAATCCGCTTAAAGTTTTATCAATTGTATTTTCAATATGAGCTATATATTCCTTTTTCATTACAGTATCTAAAGGATCTTCTATTGTTTTACTATCAAATGTATTTATTAATTCTTCGTCATTGTCATCATTATCATATGCTGAATTATTTAATGATAAATATGAATTCAATGGTTGATGTTTTTGTCTATTTGAACTTTTTATTGCTGTTATTAATTGCCTTTCAACACATATATTAGCAAATGTTTTAAATGAATTTTGCTTTGTTTCGTCATAACTTTTTATTGCTTTAAATAAGCCAATCATTCCTTCTTGAACGGTATCATCTCGCTCTGCACCGATTATATAGTATTTTGAAACTTTTACATTTATTATATCTTTGTATTTGTTGCATAAGTATGTAAAAGCATCGTCATCACCTTGTTTTATTAGTTTAACTACTTCTTCATCTGGCATGTTTTCATATTCATTTGTCTTGTAATATACATTGTTTTGCTGATCTATCATTTGCCTTTACTACCTCCAAAAAGTGCTCTTAATTTCTTAATCTTTTGCTATTTTTTGTATTATATATATTAAACACTAGTAAAGTCAAGCCTTTTTAAGCTTTTTTCTCTATTTTTTCTAATCCGCCCATATATGGTCTTAAAACTTCTGGAACTGTTACTGAACCATCTTCATTATAGTTATTTTCAAGTACTGCAATCAATCCTCTTGGACTTGCAACAACTGTATTGTTTAAAGTATGTGGAAAATAGTTTCCTTTCTCACCTTTCACACGAATTCCAAGTCTTCTAGCTTGTGCATCTCCTAGAGTTGAACAACTTCCTACTTCAAAGAATTTTTGTTGTCTTGGGCTCCATGCTTCAACATCACAAGATTTAACTTTTAAATCTGCCAAATCTCCAGAGCAACATTCCAATTGTCTAACCGGAACATTCCAACTTCTAAATAAATCAACAGTTAATTTCCACATTTTATTGTACCAATCCATTGATTCTTCTGGCTCGCATATTACTATCAGTTCTTGTTTTTCAAATTGATGTAAACGATATAGTCCTCTTTCTTCTATTCCATGAGAACCTATTTCTTTTCTAAAACATGGTGAATATGATGTCATATTGATAGGAAGCTCATCTTTTTTAATTATTTGTTCTTTGAATTTTCCTATCATTGAATGTTCTGATGTACCAATTAAGTATAAGTCTTCTCCCTCAATTTTATACATCATTGCATCCATTTCTTCAAAGCTCATAACACCTGTTACAACATCTGAACGAATCATAAATGGTGGTATTGCATATGTAAAACCATTATTTATCATGTAATCTCTGGCATAAGCAAGCATTGCTTCATGAAGTCTTGCAATATCTCCAATTAAATAATAAAATCCTACACCGCTTGTACGTCCTGCTGATTCTTTATCTAATCCATTAAATTGTGCAATTATATCAGCATGATGTGGAATTTCATAACTTGGTACTGCTGCTTCTCCAAATCTTTGAACTTCAACATTTTTGCTATCATCTTCTCCAATTGGAACTGAAGCATCCATAATATTTGGTATTTTCATCATTCTTTGTCTTATTTCTTCTGAATATTTTGCTTCTAGTTTTTCATTTTCTTCTAGTTCTTCATTTATTTTTTGAACTTTTTTCTTTACTTCTTCTGCTTCTTCTTTTTTGCCTTGTTTCATTAGGTTTCCGATTTCGTTGCTTATTTGTTTTCTTTCAGCTCTTAAGTTGTCACCTTTTAATTGAGCTTCTCTGTTTTTCTTGTCTAAATCGATTACTTCATCTACTAAAACCAATTTATGGTCTTGGAATTTTTTCTTAATATTTTCTTTTACTGCATCTGGGTTTTCTCTTAAAAATTTTATATCTATCATTTTTTGCTCCTTTTTCTAATTATAAATAATTCTTATCTGTTTCTTCACATAATTTAAAACGAACTGTTTGTCCTGTTATATTGTCTGGTCTATCCGATGGAACAGCCTCTAAGAACATTTTCTCTGGTCTTACCCAAATTGTTTTTCCATCTTCTCTATTATATAATGGTTTATAAATAACCATTCTTTCTTGAGTTTCCGAGTCAAAGCCAATATTCTCTACAAAATAATAATTTCCTTTAAAGTGACGATACACTTTTCCTGTAAGTACTTCTTCCATCGCAATTCCTCCTTTTTTTATATAGTTTGCATTATACAATATTTTATACAATTTTTCAATAATTGCATAAAAAAAATAAGAAAAATCTGTGATTTTTCTTATTTTTCTATTTTTTAATACATTCCATCCATTGCAGCTGGCATTCCGTCATCTGATGCTGAACAGTGGCAACCTTTTGTTTCTGGTGCGTCTGTTACTAAGCTTTCTGTAGTTAGAACCATTGACGCAATTGATGCAGCATTTTGTAAAGCACTTCTTGTAACTTTTGTTGGATCAACAATTCCGGCTTTTTTCATGTCTACATATTGTTCTTTTGCAGCATCAAAACCAACTCCTACTTCTGAAGTTTTTACTTTATCTACTATAACCGCTGGCTCTAAACCTGCATTTCTAGCTATTTGTTTTACTGGTTCTTCCAATGCTTTTAATACAATTTGTGCACCTAGTTTTTCTCCATTTTCTAGTGTTGCAACTAATTTTTCAACTGCTGGAATTGTGTTGATTAAAGCTGTTCCGCCACCTGCAACAATTCCTTCTTCTACAGCTGCTTTTGTTGCAGAAAGTGCATCTTCTATTCTTAATTTTTTGTCTTTCATTTCAACTTCTGTTGCTGCACCTACTCCAATTACTGCAACTCCGCCAGATATTTTTGCTAAACGATTGTGTAAGTTTTCTTTGTCATATTCACTCTTTGTTTCTTCAATTTGAGTTTTTATTTGAGCAACTCTTTCTTGAATTTTTGATTTATCTCCAAGGCCATCAACAATTATTGTATTTTCTTTAGATACTTTTACTTGTTTTGCTTGACCTAATTGGCTTATTTCAACATCTTTTAAGTCAAATCCCAAATCCTGCGTAATAACTTCTCCACCTGTTAAAATTGCGATGTCTTCTAGGTTTGCTTTTCTATTTTCTCCAAATCCTGGAGCTTTTACTGCTACAACATTTAGAACTCCTCTTAATTTATTTAAGATAAGTGTTGATAAAGCTTCTTGTTCAATATCATCACAAATTATTAATAGTTTTCCAGATTGTTGCATTAAGTTTTCTAATAGTGGTAAAATTTCTTGAATATTGCTTATTTTCTTGTCTGTTATCAATATATATGGATTATCCAAAACCGCTTCCATTTTTTCTGTGTTTGTAACCATGTATGGAGAAACATATCCTTTGTCAAATTGCATTCCTTCTACTACATTTAGTTCTGTATTTGATGTTTTTGATTCTTCTATTGTTATAACTCCGTCTTTTGAAACTTTTTCCATGGCATCTGCTATTAATGTTCCTATTTCTTCATTGTTTGCTGATATGCTTGCAACTCTTGCAATGTCTTCTTTTCCCTTTATTTCTGAACTTATCTTTTTTAGTTCATCTACTGCAACTGTTACAGCTTTATCTATTCCTCTTTTTACTGCCATTGGATCTGCTCCTGCTGCTACGTTTTTAACTCCTTCTTTTATCATGCTTTGAGCTAAAACTGTTGCTGTTGTAGTTCCATCTCCTGCAACATCGTTTGTTTTTGTTGATACTTCTTTTACAAGTCTTGCTCCCATGTTTTCGAATTTGTCTTCTAATTCTATGTCTTTTGCTATTGTTACACCATCGTTTGTAATAAGTGGTGCTCCATAGCTTCTATCTAATACTACGTTTCTTCCTTTTGGACCTAATGTTACTTTTACTGTGTCTGCTAATTTGTTTACACCTTCTAATAAAGATTTTCTGGCGTCTTCGCCAAATTTAATTACTTTTGCCATTATAATCTATCTCCTTTTTTATTATAATATTATTGCATATAATATATAATTTTTATGCCTTGTCGTCGCAACTTCCAGATTTTAAAAGACTAGTCTGTAAGTTGCTCCAGGTCGCACTCACTTCGTTCGTTTGGCGCTTTCGCGGCATTTAAAATTATATATTATATGCTAACTATTCTATTATAGCTAATACATCATCTTGTTTTAAAATTATGTACTCGATGCCTTCGTATTTTACTTCTGTTCCAGCATATTTGCTTACAATTACATTATCACCTTTTTTTACACAAACTGGTTCAAGTTTTCCATCTATTTTTTTACCTGGACCTACTTCAACTACTTCAGCAATTTGTGGTTTTTCTTGTGAATTGCTAGTTAAAATAATTCCACTTTTTGTTGTTTCTTCGCCTTCTTTCATTTTTACTAAGATTCTGTCTTCTAATGGTTTAATCATTAAAATTACCTCCCTTTAAAAATATTATTAGCACTCATTTGCTAAGACTGCTAATAATTTATACCCGTTTAAATAAAATGTCAATATCTTTATTAAATATTTCACATAAATTTCACATTACTTATTTTATGCATCAATAGTCAATAAAAGAACATAAAAACCTTGTTTTGGGGGAGTGTCCCCAAAAAACAAGGTTTTTTATTTTTATTTTGCTGCTTTTATTAGTCCTACAAATAATGGTGCAGGATTGTTTGGTCTTGATTTTAATTCTGGATGGAATTGTCCTGCTATGAAGTATGGATGGTCTTTTTTGCTCATTTCTACTATTTCTACTAAGTTTCCATTTGGTGATGTTCCTGAGCAGATTAAGCCTGCCGCTTCTAGTCTTTCTTTGTAGTCATTGTTGTATTCAAATCTATGTCTATGTCTTTCTGATATTTCTGTTTTCCCATAAACTTCCTCAGCTAATGTTCCTTCTTTTATAATACATGGATATGCTCCAAGACGCATTGTTCCACCTTTTTTGTCTATTCCTTTTTGTTCTTCCATTATATGTATTAAAGGATTTTGAGTGTTTTCATCAAATTCTGCTGAGTTTGCATCAGAAATTCCTAACACATTTCTTGCATATTCAACAACTGCCATTTGCATACCTAGGCATATTCCTAAAAATGGTATTTTATTTTCACGTACATATTTTATTGTTTCTATTTTTCCTTCTATTCCCCTGTTTCCAAAGCCTCCAGGTACTACAACTGCTTGTATTCCTTCTAGTTTTTTAGCAACATTTTCGCTGTTTATTGTTTCTGAGTCTATCAATTTTATTTCAACTTTCACATCATTTGCAAATCCTGCATGATATAAGCTTTCCATTACTGAAATGTAAGCATCTTCTAGTTTTACATATTTTCCAACTATTGCAACTGTAACTTTGTTATCCTTGTCAATTTTTCTAATTCTTTCTACTAGAGCCTCCCATTTTGAATTATCTGGAACATATTTATCAAGTTTTAAATGATTGCAAACTTCTTTTGCTAATCCTTCTTCTTCTAACATTAGAGGAACTGCATATAAACAATCTGCTGTTTTATTTGGAATTACACTTGTTTTTCTCACATTACAAAACATTGATAATTTTTCTCTTATTCCGTCTGGAATGTCTAATTCTGTTCTACAAACTATTATGTTAGGTTGAATTCCCATGCTTTGTAGTTCTTTTACAGAGTGTTGTGTTGGTTTTGATTTTATTTCGTTTGAACCTGTGATATAAGGTAACAATGTAACATGTATATATAGAACATCTTCTGGATTTTTTTCTAGGCCGACCTGACGAATTGCTTCTATTATTGAAAGACCTTCTATATCTCCTACTGTTCCTCCAACTTCAGTTATAACTATATCTGTATCTGTATTTTCAAATGAATATATTCTGTCTTTTATTTCATTTGTAATATGAGGAATTACTTGAACTGTTTTTCCTAGGTAATCTCCTCTTCTTTCTTTTTCTATTACAGATGAATAGATTTTTCCCATTGTAACACTTGAATTTGTTGTTAAATTTTCATTTATAAATCTTTCATAATGTCCTAAATCTAGGTCTGTTTCAGCTCCGTCATCTGTTACAAATACTTCCCCATGTTCATAAGGGTTCATTGTTCCTGGGTCGACATTTATATATGGGTCAAATTTTTGAATTGTGACCTTGTAACCTCTATTTTTCAATAATCTTCCTAGTGATGCAGCTGTAATTCCTTTTCCTAATCCTGATACAACTCCACCTGTAACAAATATGTACTTTGTGTTCATTTTATAATTTCCTCCTTAAACAATAAAAAAAAGATTAAAAAAATCCCAAATTTCGCGGTTTTTTTTAATCTTAATTTATTTTACCAGATTTTTTTTGAATTGTAAAGTACTTTTTTTAAATTATCGTAATTTAACATAATTTTAAAAGCCTAATTATCTTATTTAGATAACTAGGCTTTTATTTTTTAAACTTCCATTATGATTGGTATAATCATTGGATCTCTTTTTGTTTTCATGAAAATGTAATCTCTTAAATTCTCTCTTAAGTTAGCTTTAATTGTTCCCCAATCACGAATTCCTTGTTGTTCACATTTTCTTATCTCATGTTTTACAACAGATTTTACATCATCCATTAAGTTTTCAGATTCTCTTACATAAACAAATCCTCTTGAAATTACATCTGGACCTGCTATTACTTCTCCAGTTGATGAATCCATTGTTAAAACTATTACAATTAAACCATCTTGTGATAAATGTTGTCTATCTCTTAAAACAATATTTCCAACATCTCCAACTCCAAGACCATCAACAAAAATTCTTCCGCTTTGTACACTTCCAGTTATTTTTGCTTCTTCTTCACTTAGCTCTAGCACTCTACCATTTGACATCATTACAATGTTATCTTTATCTATTCCCATGCTTTGTGCTGTTTCACTATGGGCTTTTAATTGTCTATATTCACCATGAACTGGTATAAAGAATTTTGGTTTTGTTAAAGCAAATATTAATTTTTGTTCTTCTTGGCAAGCGTGACCTGAAACGTGAACATCAGCTAATGAGCTGTAAACAACTTCTGCACCTATTTGCATTAAGTCATCTATAACTTTTGAAATGAATTTCTCATTTCCTGGTATTGGTGTTGCAGAAATTATTATTAAATCATTTGGTGTGATTTTAACTTTTCTGTGGTCACCTGCTGCCATCCTTGTTAATGCTGACATTGGCTCTCCTTGGCTTCCTGTTGTTATTATTACTAATTGATCGTCTGTATATTGATTTATCATGTCTATATCTATAAATAGATTTTCTGGACATGCAATATAGCCAAGTCTTCTTGCTGTTTCTATCATGTTTTGCATACTTCTACCACAGACTGCAATTTTTCTGTTATTTGCTACTGCTGAGTTTACAATTTGTTGAACTCTGTGCACATTTGAAGCAAATGTTGCAACAACTATTCTCTTTGTACAGTGTAAGAATAATTTTTCAAATAACCCTCCAACTGTACTTTCAGACATTGTAAATCCTTTTCTTTCGGCATTTGTACTGTCTGACATTAAGGCTAAAACTCCTTGGTTACCTATTTCTGCTATTCTTCCTAGGTCCATTAGTTTACCATCAATTGGAGTATAGTCAATTTTGAAGTCACCTGTGTGAAGGATTGTTCCTACAGGTGTATAAATTGCAAGCATTACAGAGTCTGGAATACTGTGTGAACTTCTAATAAATTCTACTTTGAATTTTCCAAGTGTAATTGTTTGGCCTTGTGCTACTTCTACCAATTTTGTGCTATTTACTAATCTGTGTTCTTCCAATTTGTTTGTGATTAGCCCACATGTTAGCTTTGTAGCATAAATTGGTGTATTCACCTTTTTCAAGAAATATGGAATTGAACCTATGTGGTCCTCGTGACCATGTGTTATTACCATTCCTCTTAATTTATCTATGTTTTTTTCAACATATGTTATATCTGGTATAACTAGGTCTATTCCTAGCATGTCGTCCTCTGGGAAAGAAATTCCACAGTCTACTATTATCATGTCATCTTCATATTCAAAAACTGTAATATTTTTTCCAACTTCGTGTAATCCTCCAAGTGGAATAACTTTTAGTTTTGATTTTTTGAATATTGGTGTATCAGCTAAAATACTTCTATTTCTTCTCTCTGGCATTTTAGCAATTGCTTTTGGATTATTTGTATTTGTAATTGATTTTGTTTCATTTTTTTGAACTAAAGATTTAGTTCTATTTGTTGTTTTTGCCATTTTGTTAGTTTTAGCTGGCACTATATCTCTTTTTTCCTCTTGTTTTATTTCTTCTTGCTTATTATTTTTTATTTTGCCTTGTCTCGCACTTTTAATATTATTATTTTCTTTTTTTACCTCATTTTTTTGATTTTTTCTTACATAAGGTCTTCTTGCCTTTTTTACATTTTGATTTTCATTTGTTATTTTATTATTTTTTTCGTCCATAAAAAACACGTATGACTTATATCATACACTCTCCTTTCCATCTAATATAATTATTTACAAATCTCATACTTTAATACAATTTGCTTTTTAAAAGCAAAATAACACCAAAGTGTTAAAATCTCATCCTTTGCCACTCTCGGCAATTGCTGGTAATTATTATACTACAATTTACTCTAATTGTCAAATTTTCAACCTTGTTTTTTGGGGCACTCCAAAAAAAAGGTTTTTGAAAAAGATTTTTGACAACAAAAAAACCTGGTTTTTTTGGGGTGTCCCAAAAAACAAGGTTTCTTTCTTTTATTTATTTATTGCTAATATTTTATATTTCATTATTCCAGCTGGTGCATTTACTTCTACTGTAGCATTTTTCTTTGCTCCAAGTAATGCTGCTCCTAGAGGTGATTCATTTGAAATTTTATTTTCTAATAAATTAACTTCTGTTGAACCAACTATTGTATAATCAATTTTTTCGTCAAATTCAACATCAAGAACTTTTACAGTATTTCCTATTTGAACTGTTTCTGTATCGATTTCTTTTTCATCAATTATTTTAGCATGTCTAACTTTGTTTTCATATTCTGCTATTTTTGCTTCATTTTCAGCTTGAGCATTTTTGGCTTCGTCATATTCAGAATTTTCAGATAAATCTCCAAATCCTAATGCTACTTTTATTCTTTCTGCAATTTCAGATCTTTTTTCTGTTCTTAAATAATTAAGTTCTTGCTCTAATTTATCAAAACCTTCTTGGGTTAAAATTACGTCTTTTTCTTCCATTTTACATTCTCCTTCCAATTTACAACTAGATAAGTTGTAAAAGAATTGAGCATAACTCAATTCTTTCTAAATTTCTTTATATATATTACGGCAGATTTGCCAAAATGTCAAGTATTTATTTTAATAATTCTTTTGAACCTTTTAGATAGTCATATCCTGAGAAGATTGTTGCTATTGTTTGTATTACCATCATTATTGTTACAAATGCATTTATAAATAGTTCCCAACCTGTTAAGCCTCCTGATATAAATGTTCCAAATGCATGTGTATCTAAGAAAGCTCCAATTATTGCAACCATTTGTGTAACTGTTTTTAATTTTCCCCAAACTGATGCTGCAATTACTTTTCCGCCTTTTTCTACTGCCACTAATCTATAACCTGAAACTATAAATTCTCTTGTTAATACTATAATTGGTATCCATGCTGGTAAATGTCCATATTCAACTAGAACTAACATTGCAGATAAAACCAATATTTTATCTGCTAATGGGTCTAAGAATTTACCGAATGTGGTAACTTGTTGTCTTGACCTTGCTATGTAACCATCTAGCTTATCTGTAATAGATGCAATTATGAAAATTACATTCATTATTAGAAATGCTATTGGAACCCCAAAGCATGTTCCCTCTATCCCAAGATATGGAATTATTACCATAATTGGTACTAATATAATTCTAAAAATTGTTAATTTATTTGCTAAATTCATTCTATTATCCCTTTCCTTATTGTAATAATTCTATAGCTTTTTGCATTTGTGTATCTGCTGCTGGTTCAACATTTAAAATATTTTTTACTGTATCTGGTAATTCAACCACAACATCTGGCTCAATTCCTATTTTATGAATTTTGTTCTTGCTAGGAGTTTGATATTCCTCTGTTGTTATTTTTAATCCATCACCATCTGGTAATGTAAGAATTTCTTGGATTACGCCTTTTCCATACGTTTTTGTTCCAACAATTTTTGCTTTTCCTAAGTCTTTTAATGCTCCGCTTAAAATTTCAGAAGAACTTGCAGTGTTTTTATTAACTAAAACTACAATTGGCATATTTACTATTGGATCTTTTTTAGATTTTTTTATCTCTTCTTTTCCCTTTTTATCTACTTCATATAATAGAACAGAGTCTTTATCTGCTATATAATCAGCAATATCTAATGCTTCGCTTACAATTCCGCCACCATTATTTCTTAGGTCAATTATTAAACCTTTAATGTTTTGTGCTTGTAATTTTTCAAACTCTTCTTTAAATTGTTTTGCTGTTTCTTCGTCAAAAGAAGATATTTTTATATATCCTAAATTATCATTTACTACGCTTCCCTCGACTTGATTTACAGTGATTTTCTCTCTTATAAATTCATATTCTTTAGTTTCTGTGCCTCTAATAATTTCTAATTTGACCTTTGTGCCTTCATCACCTTTTATTTTTTTAGAAATTATATTCAAATCATCAGCTGTATATTCAACACCATCTACTGTTTTTATTAAGTCTCCTGGTTGAATACCTTGTTTTTCAGCTGGTGACCCTTTTATTGTTGCTAAAACTTGAATAAGATTTTTATCTTTATTCTTTACCATGTATATACCAATTCCAATAAAGTTACCTTTGGTATCTTCTAGATAATCTTTCATTTCATCCTTTGAAATGTATTCAGTATATGGATCGTCTAGTCCCTCTATATATCCCTTTATTGCACCTTCTTCAAGTTTTTCTTCATTTACCTCTCCAAGAAAATACTTATCTATAATTGTTTTATATTTATCCAACTTAGTTGATATATTTTCGTTTTTTTCTGAAGAAGTTACTAACACGTATTTTCCAACTTGTTTACCATTTAAGAAAAAAACGAAAATTCCTAATGTGGTTAGCATAAATGTTATAAAAACAGTGAAAATAATCACCATTGTTAATTTGTATCTTTGATTCTTCTTTAATGCCTTTTCCTGTTCTTCCATACTAAATCCTATGTCAAATTTGACATAGGCCTCCTTTCAATTTTTATATCTATTAAAATACTATTAAAAATTATGGCAAATATGACAAAGGATTTACCCTACAACTATATGTACCTGGGCTTGTTCTTACCTCAAAATGTAAGTGTGGTCCAGTTGAATTTCCTGTTGAACCAACTCTCATTATTTGTTGTCCTTGTTTTACAGCTTGCCCTTCTGAAACACATATAGAACCTGCTTGTCCGTGTGCATATAAAGTATATAAACCATTATAATGTGCTATAATAACATGATTTCCATAGCTTGTAGTCCAAGCATTTGTAGTAACTACTATGCCATCTGCAACTGCATAAACAGGTTGACCATTTATTCCTGAAGCTCCAAAATCAACTGCTCCATGGTATGCACCAGAAGAATAGTACAATCCTGTTGTTACATAACTATTTACAGGTCTAATAAATCCTGCTTGACTTTTTGAAACTGGTGCAGAAGAACTTGCACTACCAGAACTGCTACCTGATTGTTGTTGTTTCTTTAATGCTGCTTGTATAGCTGCTTGTTTTGCTCTAATTTGAGCATCTAAGCTTTCATTTGCCTTTTTCAATTCTGCTATTTTTGATTCTAATTGTTTTTCTTCTTCTCCTAATTCAGCTACATATTTATTTTTGCTTGTTTTTGTAGAATTTAACTGTACTGCAACGCTTTGTTTGCTAGCTTTTTGAGTTACTAAATCTCTTTTTCCAACTTCTAAATCTTCTTTAGCTTTAGCAATTTTTTGTTTTTCTTTTTCAATGCTATCCAATAATTCAGTATCATAAGCAGCAATTTCTGTTGCTAAATAGTAATTTGAAATTAAGTCAACTAGATTTTCAGATGACAATAGAAAATCCAAATATGATGTTTCTCCTGCCTCGTATAATGCTACTAATCTTGCTTCTAAAGTTTTTTGTTGTTTTTCATAATCTTCTTCAGATTTTTTCAAATTAGCTTCTGCATCTGCAATCTTTTTATTTGTAGCATCTATTTGAGTATCTAAACCTTGAATTTGGTTTTCATATTGTGTTATTTGAATATTTAATTTTTCTACTTCTTTTAAAGTAGCATCTTTTATATTTTCTACTTCTTTTTCTCTTGCTTGAATTTCTTTTATTAATGCGTTGTTCTCATTTTTTTGATTTTGCTCAGCCGTATAGTCATTGCTATTTGCTGCTAAAGAAGTATTTGTATAAAACAGCATTACTCCGATTATTATTAAACTAATTGTTTTCTGAATTATTTTTTTCATAGGTTCCTCCTATATATTCCATAGGGCTTGTAACAACCCCATTTATTCTTACTTCAAAATGTGCATGTGGTCCTGTTGAATATCCTGTTGATCCAACCTTTAGAACTGGTTCCCCTTTTTTAACAGGTTGTCCTACCCTAACTAGAATTTCAGAACCGTGTGCATATAATGTTGAAATTCCTCCACCATGGTCGACCATAACCATATTTCCATAAGCTGTATTATAATATGCTTTTGTAACAATTCCATCATTTGCTGCTACAAAATCAGCTCCTGTTGGTGCTTTAACGTCAACTCCTGTATGTAGTGAATATACTCCTGTTATTGGGTGAACTCTCATGCCATATGGAGATGAGATTTCTGAATAACCCGGAATTGGCCATGTCATTTCGCCACCCACGTAGTCAGCTAGTAATCCATCTGCCAATGCCGTTTGTAGTATCTCTCTGTTTACTTGTTCATATTGTGATTTGTATTCATCAATTTTTGCTTGAACTTCTTTCTCTTGTTCTGTAAGCTTTGATATGTAGTTTTCTCTTAGCATTTTGGTATTTTGAAGTATTTTATAATTTTTTTCCTGGCTTGTTTTCATTATGTTTAATTGTTCTAGGTTATCATCTAAATGTTGTTTTGCAAGCTCAATTATTTGTTTCTTTTCTTCAACTTCTTCTAGCAATTGTGTATCATAAGATGCGATTTCTGTAACTAGAACATAATTAGAAAGGAATTCTGATAAGTCTGCTGATGATAATATAACATCTAGATATTGAGTTTCTCCTGCTTCATATATTGCAACAAGTCTACTTTCTAATATATTCTTTTGCTTATTATAGTTTTTAGTTGCAACTTTTAGTTTTTCTTCTAATTTTTTGTTGTTTTCTGTAATTTTTTCAATTTTTTTTGTTAATTCTTCAATATTTTTTTGACTTTCTTCTATATTTTCATCTATTATTTGAATTTGTTGTAGGTTTTCTGAAAGTTCTTCTTGTACTTCATTTAAGTCTTGTCCTACTTCTTTCATTTTGTTTTGTAATTCTTGTTGTTGACTTTGTAATTGAGAGAGGTCATTGCTTGTTTTATTTGCTTTTTCACTTGATGATGTATTTTCAGTTGAGCTGTTTTCAGCAAAGCTAGATATGCTTACACTGCATAATACTATTATTGCAATGAGCAAAGCACTTATTATTTTTCGCATTTTGACCTCCTTTTTATTTTTTTATGATGAGATATTAAACTTTTAAATATTTTCTCATTGATATAATACTTCCAAATGCTCCAATTCCCATTCCTAATCCCACATAAGTTACTAAAATATAATTAAACATGTCCGCAAATGGAAGTAAGCTTATATTCATACGTTTCATAAAATCTGAGTTAACTAGAGCATCTGCTAACATATTATATAATAATCCTATAAGTATTATAGAAATAGCACCTGCGAAAATACCAATTATCATACCTTCTACAATGAAAGGCCATCTAATAAAGTTATTTGTTGCTCCAACATATTTCATAATTGATATTTCTTTTCTTCTTGCGTGAACAGTAAGTTTTATTGTATTAGCTATAATAAACATTGAAATGAAAATTAATAATATCAAAATTACTCCTGTTACTATTCTTACCCATTTAGCTATACTTAATAATGTTGTTACAGTTTGATCTCTACTTGTTATTTTTTTAACATTATCCATTTTACTAATTTCATCCTGAACTTGTGGACTATATTTCAAATCAGTTAAAGTTACCACATAAGATTCTGGAAATATATTATTTTCTCCATCAAAAGTTGCTAGCAAATCTTGTTTTTCTTTAAATCTTTCTTTCATTGTTGCTAAAGCTTCATCTTTTGTTTTTCTAACAACTTGATTAACGGCAGGTACACCGTCAATTTTTATATCTCTTATTTTATCTCCAAGTTCACCTATTTGCTCTTCAGTAGTATCTTTGTTGATAAATACTTGCATTCCTTGTACCGACTCAACTTCTTTAACAATGTGATTTATGTTTTCTCCAAGTACCAAGAAAACACCAAATATAATCATTGTTGCACACATTATCATTAATGATGCACCTGTTGATTTTTTATTTTTAAATACATTTCTAAATCCTTCTCCAATAAAATAACCAAATCTACTATATTTCACGATCATACCCACCTTTTTTATCATCTCTTACTATGTCGCCTTTATTAATCTGAATAACCCTTTTTTTCATTTTGTCTACTATGTCTTTGGCATGTGTTGCAACAACTACTGTTGTTCCTCTCATGTTTATATCATTTAACAAATTCATAATATCCCAAGCTGTTTCTGGGTCTAAGTTTCCAGTAGGCTCGTCTGCTATTAACATTGATGGATTATTTACCAATGCTCTTGCAAGAGCAACTCTTTGTTGTTCTCCACCAGAAAGCTCATTTGGATACATTTTTGCCTTTCCACTTAAACCAACTAGTGAAAGTACCATTGGAACTTGTCTTCTTATATGTCTTGGTGTAGCTCTAACTATGTACATTGCATATGCAACATTGTCGTAAACTGTTTTGTCTGGTAAAAGTCTGAAGTCTTGAAACACTACTCCCATACTTCTTCTTAAATATGGAACTCTGCTTTGTTTTAAAAATGTTGTGTCTTTTCCATTTATTATTATATTTCCAGATGTTGGCTCTTCCTCTTTAAGAATTAATTTTATTAATGTAGATTTACCACTTCCAGAAGTTCCAACTAAAAATGCAAATTCTCCTTTTTCTATTACAAAGTTTGCATTTTTTACGGCTTTTGTGCCTGTATCGTATGTTTTTGAAACATTTCTAAATTCTATCATTTGCATATCTCCTCTTTATATTTTTTGTATATTGTCATTATAATATATTTTCTAAGAAATTTTCTCTATTTTATAATAACAATAATGACAGAATTTTGCAATAGTTTTTATAACAAAAAATGCAAGAAAATGTTGGTTTTTTTACATTTTCTTGCTTTTATCTCTTTTTTTCTCGTTTTTGCATTTTTCACACAAAATTCACAATTAACTTTTTGAAAGTGTCCCAAAAAGTTAATTCAATTTATTTTACATTTTTTATTATATCTTCGCTTGTTATTCCAAAGTATTTCATTAATTCTTCTGCTTTGCCAGATTTTCCAAAAGTATCTTTCATTCCAAGTCTAATCAATTTTGTTGGATAATTTTCTGTTAATACTTCTGCTATTGCTGAACCTAAGCCCCCTATAACGCTATGGTCCTCTATTGAAATTAATTTCTTAGTCTCTTTAGCACATTTTATTATCATTTCTTTATCGATTGGTTTTATTGTATGAACATCGATAACTCTGATATTTATTCCTTGTTTTTCAAGTTCTTCTTTTGCTTTCAATGCTTCTGCTACTGTTACACCTGTTGCAAATACTGTTGCATCTGTTCCCTCTCCTATTTGAACCATTTTTCCTATTTCAAATTTTTGTGTTTCATCATAAATAACAGGTGTTGCAAGTCTTCCTAGTCTTAAATATACTGGGCCATTTATTTTAGATATTTCTTCAACCGCCCATTTTGTTTGTGTGTCATCTGAAACTGAAATAACTGTCATATTGGGTAATGTTCTCATTAGAGAAATGTCTTCTAACATTTGATGTGTTGCTCCATCTTCTCCAACTGTTATTCCGCTATGTGTTGCACATATTTTAACATTCAATTGAGGATAGCACACACTATTTCTGATTTGGTCATAAGCTCTACCTGCCGCAAATACAGCAAATGTACTTGCATAAGGAATCTTTCCGCATGTTGCAAGTCCTGCTGCAGTTCCTACCATGTCTGCTTCTGCTATTCCTATATCTAAAAATCTTTCTGGAAATTCTTTTGCAAATATACTTGTTTTTGTTGCTCCAGCTAAATCTGCATCTAATACAACTACATTTTTGTTTTTTCTTCCCAATTCTGCTAGTGCTTCTCCATAACTTTGGCGTGTGGCTTTTTTCACATTTTCCATTATCTTGCACCTCCTAATTCTTGCATAGCTTGGCAAAATTCTTCTTCACTTGGTGCTTTCCCATGCCATTCCGCCTTGTTTTCCATAAAAGATACTCCTTTACCTTTTATTGTTTTTGCAATTATACAAGTTGGTTTTCCTTTTACATTTTTTGCAACATCGAATGCATCTATTATTTCTTGAATATTATGCCCATCTATGTTTATAACTTGAAATCCAAAGCTTTTGAATTTTTCATCAATCGGATATGGACTCATAACTTCTTCAATTGTTCCATCAATTTGTAAATTATTGTTATCAACTATTACACATAAATTATCTAACTTATATTTAGCTGATGTCATTGCCGCTTCCCAAATTTGTCCTTCTTCAATTTCGCCATCACCTAAGACACAATAAACTCTGTAATCTTTATTGTCCATTTTTCCTGCAATAGCCATACCATTTGCACTTGACAAACCTTGTCCCAAAGAACCAGATGTCATATCTACACCAGGAACTTTATTCATATCTGGATGTCCTTGAAGATTACTTTCTATGTTTCTAAAAGTTTTTAGTTTTTCTACATCAAAAAATCCTCTATTAGCTAATGCACTATATAATGCAGGAGCACAATGTCCCTTAGACAAAACAAGCCTATCTCTATCTTCCCATTTTGGATTATTCTCATCTAAATTCATTTGGTTAAAATACAAAACTGTCATAACATCTGCAATAGAAAGTGAACCACCTGGATGCCCAGACTTATTGCTATAAACAGCTTCTATAATACCTTGTCTAACACTTTTTGCAATACCTTCTAATTCATTTATATCAGTAACTTTCATAAATTCACACCTTTCTCTTAGTTTGTATCTATGATGTAATTCTATACTAAAAAAGAATACTTGTAAAGTATTCTTTTTTTCATTTTTATATTTTAGTTTTTAGTCTTCTTTTGCAAATACTATTGTTCTTCCTGAGCTGTCGTCTGTACAAGTTGATAAAGTTATTTCTGCTTTACCATTTGTATCTCTTTGATAGAATGATGTATCATCAGGTGTTGTTACAAAATGATGATATACAGTGTATGTTTTTTTCTTTCCTTCATAGTCTGTAATGTAGATTTTATCTCCATTTGTAACTTTTTTTAGATTTGAAAAGAATTGTCCGTTTCTATAATTATGTCCTATTATTACAGTGTTTCCAACTTGGTTAAGTCCTGCACCATATAGTATTGCAACTGAATTTTCTATTGAACTTTTAGAAACTTTATCTAATACTGGATATTTAAAGTTTATTTTTGGTATTTCCATTGTTCCATTTACAATAAAACCATTATATGTTTGTTTTTTAGTTCTTACAGTATTAGATGATGATGATGATGAATTAACCGTAAGGTCACCTATTGAGCTATTTGTTGGTGTTGTATTTTCTTCTGGTAACTTTGAATTTAAATCTTCATTATCATCTGAAGATCCTATATCTCCCTCGTAATTGTTTACAAAAGTTTCAGCTTCTTGCGTATTATTATTGTTTTGTACAAATTGGAATACTAAAAATCCTATTAATCCAATTATTCCAATAACAACTATTACTAAAATTACTGTTAAAAGTTTGTTATATTTACTCTCAAACATAATTTTATCCTCCATATTTTTGCATATTTTCGTATATTAATTATAACACATTTTTCATAAAAATAATAGATTTTTATGTAATTTAAGTAAATTTTTTGCATAAGTCTTCTCCGGCTAAAACATGGAAATGTAAGTGCATTACTTCTTGTCCACCATCTTTACCGCAATTTACTACTACTTTAAATCCTTTTTCTTTGAATCCCATTTCTTCTGCTAATTTATTTATTACACCATATATTTTCCCAACTATTGCTTCATCTTCTTTTTCTAAATGAGCAACTGATGGTATGTGTTTTTTTGGTATTACCAAAATATGTATTGGTGCTACTGGGTTTATATTATCAAATGCAAGTATTTCGTCATCTTCATAGAATTTTTTTGAAGGAATTTCCCCCTTAATTATTTTACAAAATATACAATCTTCCATTTTTATCTCCTATCCTATTATTGCCTTTATTCTTCTGATTCCAGCTGAACTAGCTTCTTCTTTTTTTATTTTAAATGTTCCAATTTCTCCTGTATGTTTAACATGAGGCCCTCCGCAAAGTTCTTTTGAAACTGTACCAATTGAATATACTGTAACTACATCTGGATATTTTTCTATAAACATGCACTCTGCTCCAGATTTTATTGCATCTTCTTTTGACATTTCTTCTACTATTACAGGTAAATCTTCTTTAATCCATTGGTTTACCAAGTCCTCTGTTTTTTGTTTTTCTTCATCTGTCATTTTGTGATCACAGTTGAAGTCAAATCTCATTCTTTCTGTTGTTATATTTGAACCTCTTTGATGTGTGTCTGCTCCTAAAACTACTTTTAGTGCAGCATTTAGAAGGTGTGTTGCTGTATGATATTTTGTTTCTATTTCTCCATCTCCTGCTAAACCGCCTTTGAATTTTTGAGCTGACCCTTGTCTTGATTTTTCTTGATGAGCTTTAAATAGTTCTTCAAATTCTTTCATGTCAACTTCCATACCATTTTCTTCTGCTAACTCTTTAGTAACTTCTGGTGGGAAACCATAAGTATCATATAATTTGAAAACTACATTTCCATCTATTTTGTTTTTACCAGCTTGTTTGCTATTATTCATTGCTTTTGTAAACTCTTTTTCTCCATGATTTAGAGTTTTTACAAATTTATCTTTTTCTTCTACTAGAACGCCAATGATTTCATCCTTTTTATTAGCTAAATCAGGGTACATTTCGCTTAAGTTTTCCACATAAATCGCTATAAGTGTTGATATTTCAGCTAAATCTATTTGTAGTTTGTTCATGTGTCTTATTGCTCTACGAATAAGTCTTCTTAAAACATATCCTCTATCCACATTGCTTGGTCTTCCACCATCTGCAATTATCATCATACTTGCTCTTAAATGTTCTGCTACAATTCTCCTGCTTTCTATTATATCAACTTTTTGAAGCTCTGCTATTTTGTCCATTACAGGTTTGAATAATTCTGTATCAAATGGAGTTTCTTTTCCTTGTAATAACATTGTCATTCTTTCTAATCCTAAACCTGTATCAACATTTCTTTGTGATAGTTTTGAATATTTTCCATCTTTATCTTTAAAATATTCCATAAATACATTGTTCCAAATTTCAACATATTTACCACAATCACATGATGGTTGGCAATCAGCTGAACATGCTGGTTTTCCGGTATCATAGAACATTTCTGTATCTGGTCCACATGGTCCTTCTTCTCCAGCTATCCACCAGTTGTCATCTTTTCCATAATAATAAATGTGACCATCTAATATTCCAGCTTTTTTTCCAACATTCTGCTGCAACTTCATCTCTTGGGCAGTCTTCATCACCTTTAAATACTGTAACTGATAGTTTTTCTACTGGAATTTGAAGTTCTTTTGTTAAGAAATCAAAACTCATTTGGATTGATTCTTCTTTAAAATAATCTCCAAGTGACCAGTTTCCAAGCATTTCGAAATATGTTAAGTGTCTATTATCTCCAACTTCTTCTATATCGTTTGTTCTTACACATTTTTGAAAATCTGTAAGACGTGTTCCTGCTGGATGTTTTTGCCCTAATAAATAAGGTACAAGTGGTTGCATTCCAGCTGTTGTAAATAATACAGATGGATCATTTTCTGGAATCAATGGTGCTGATGGTATTACACTATGACCTTTACTTTCAAAAAATTTTAAATATTTGTTTCTTATATCTATTGCTTTCATTTCTCTACTTTCCTTTCCCTAAAGGCTTAATTCATTTATACTTGTATATTTTACTATAAAAATATTGATTTATCAAGGTTTTATTTATTTTTCTTCCAAATATTTTACAAATTTTTCTATTAGCCTTCCTCTATGGCTTATTTTATTTTTTTCCTCAGCTGGAATTTCAGCAAATGTTTTTCCATATTCACAAACAAAAATTGGATCATAGCCAAAGCCATTATTTCCTTTTGCTTCATATGCTATCCTTCCTTCTGTAATGCCTTCAAATATATGTTTTTCTCCATTTTCATCTATGTAACAGCCCACACACTTGAATCTTGCTGTTCTCTTTTCGTCTGGAATATCTTTTAAAAGTGTAAGAATTTTATTTCTTCTATCTTCATCTGTCGCATTTTCTCCCGCAAACCTATGTGAATATACTCCCGGTGCTCCATCTAAAGCATCAACCTCCAAACCTCCATCTTCAGCTAATACAGGCTTTTTTGTTAGATTATATATTGCTTCTGCTTTTAATATTGCATTTTCTTCAAATGTTGTACCTGTTTCATCCACTTCCAAATTAAATCCCGCTTCTTTTTGAGATATTATTTTTACATCTCCATTTTTAAGCTTTGCTCTTATTTCTCTTAATTTATTTTCATTATTACTTGCAAATATTATTTCCATGATATTTTTCTCCTTTTAAATTTGTTACAGGACACTTGATTAACTTTTTGGGACACTTTCAAAATGTTAAGTCATGTCTTAACATTTTGAAAGTGTCCCAAAAAGTTAATTAAATCTAATCCAGCCCAAATTGTAATTATGTTTCAACCATTTTATGTTATAGACGCTTCATAAATCTTAACAATTACACTATTTAAAAGATTATCAAATTCTTCTTGTGTTTGGTCTACTCTTAAATCTTGTAATAATGCTCTTGAGAAGCTTGCTATCATTCTATTATTTTTAGCTAGTTTTTCAACAGCTGTATCTATATCGTATCCACCTGAAAGTGCTACAACTCTAACTACACAGTCAAAATCATATAAATCTAAATATAGATTTTCTTTTGTTGGGATTGTGAATTTAAACATTATTTTATCTTCAGAATTCCATTCTTTTAATTTTGCAACTATTTCTTCTTTTAGAATTTCTTCGCATAGTTCTTTGTCTGCAGAATTTATATCAACTTCTGGCTCGATTATTGGAACTAATCCATTGTCACATATTGTTTTAGCAAAATCAAATTGTTGTGCAACTACAGCTTTTATTCCTTCTCTATTTGCACTATAAATTACAGAACGCATTTTAGTTCCAAATACATTGTGTGAATTTGCAACTGTTAATTGTTCAACTAAGTTTGGTATTTCTTTCATTAGTTTTACACCATTTTGTTCATCTTGAAGTCCTTTATCAACTTTTAAGAAAGAAATAATTCCTTTATCTTCCCATAAGTATTCAGATGTATATTTTTCTCCTATTTTTGAAAGCATTGTTTTTTCAAATAGTATTGCACCTACAATGTGTTCATTTGTGAATGCATTGCTTGTAAATACTCTTTTTCTCATTTCATGGATTAAATCAAACATTTCCTCTTCTGAAGAATATTGATCTTCGTTTATTCCATAAGCTTTTAATGTTTTGCTACTGCTTCCGCCACTTTGGTCAAGTGCTGCAATAAATCCTTTCTTTGTTTTCATCATTTCTAACATTTTTTCATTCATAATTTTTACCTTCCCTTTCGTATTTTGTCAAAATTTCAAATGCATGCATTTGATAATGTCCTTCCCTATTATATATAAAATTCAAAATATATCAAGGATTTTTTGAAATTATTTTACAGCATTTATTAATTCTGTTTTATCTGTAACTCCTACAAATGTTTTTACTACATTTCCACCTTTAAAAATCATTATTGTTGGAATGCTCATAATATTGAATTTTTGTGCTAGTTCAAGATTTTCATCTGTATTTACCTTTCCTACTTTTACTTCTTCTCCAAGTTCTTCTGCAACTCCGTCTATAATTGGTGACATCATTTTACATGGTCCACACCAATCCGCATAGAAATCTAATATTACTGTTTTTTCAGATTTCATTACTTCTTCTTCAAAATTTTCTTCACTTATTTTTAAAACACTCATTACTATTTCCTCCTTATATTTTTAGCAGCATCTAATCCAGCTCTAGCTCCATCATACGCTGCTTTACACACTTGCAATAAACCGCCTGTTACGTCTCCACATGAATATAAGCCTTCTATATTTGTTTGCATGTTTTCATCAACTTTTATATTATCTTTTTCTAACATTACGCCCATTTTCTTTGCAAAGTCGCTTCCACCAGCTTTTCCAAGTGCAATGAATATTCCATCTACCTCTAAATGTTCTCCATCTTCAAACTCGATTGATTTTACGTGTTCTTCTCCATGTATTTCTTTTATTTTTTTTGTTACAATTTCATAATCTGATGAAGTTTCCATTTCTAATCCATTTGTTAGAATTTTAACATTGTTTGCAATATTTTTCAAGTCATCTGATTCACTTACTGCAAAGTCTCCATTCCCAATGACTACAACATTTTTGCCTCTATAAAAAAATCCGTCACAAATTGCACAATAACTTATTCCTTTTCCCTCAAATTGAAGAATTCCTTTTATATTTGGTCTTAGTTTTTTATTACCTGTTGATATTATTACTGATTTTGATTTATACTCTCCTTTTGTTGTTTTTACCGTAAATTCTTCGACTTTTTCTATATGCAATACTTCTTCATTTCTAACTTCTATTCCAAGATTTTTGGCTTGTTCTATTCCATTTTCATACAAAGATTTTCCATCTATTCCATCTACAAATCCATAATAGTTTTCTATTTTTTCAGCTTTATCTAAGTTAGATTCACCATAATATAAAACTAATACATTTGCCCCTGCTCTTTTCGCATACAAACTTGCTGAAATTCCTGCAGGTCCTGCTCCTATTATTATAATATCATACATATCTTTTTCTCCTATTAAAAATATTACATCTGTATTCTACCCCAAAAATAAAAAAATCTCAATAAATTTTGAGATTTTTTTATTTTTTGCTTATTGCATTACTTCCATTGCATCTTCTTGTTTTAACCCCTCTAAATTATAGTATGTTTCTGGAATATGCCCTACTATTACATTTTCAGCTATTAATACTTGATTTGTAATTTTCTTAGTTATGTTTTTAAAAGGTGTTAAAATGCTTAATTCGCAGTCAACTTTCAGGTATACTCTATGTAATGTTTGATTTATTCCTTGTGCAGAAAATTCACTTTTTAATTCTGTATTCACATTTCCTATTGATGATATTTTTATATGAATTGTTGGACCATGCCCAGCTAAAAGTTTCATGCCTGTAAAGGTTCCGAAGTGCAATCCCAACTTCATCTCTTCCTTGCTTATTTATTTCTTCTTGAATTCTCACTGCAACATCTGATGTTATTTGATTTATCTGAACAACATTTGCTTTTAAAAATGACACTGTTCCATCTTCATTTTTTTCAACTGTAAAAAGCTCATCATAAGTATGTTCTTTCATTATTTCTGTTGCTTTTTTATTTGAAATTATTGTAGCAAGTGATATTGCTTTGTTTTCGCATAATGTTGTAAAAACTGGTTCAACTGCGTCTAATACAAGTTTTAATGTTGCAAAAGCTATAAAAACTATAATTATTAACTTTGTTTGTCTTTTATGTTTTACATTATCAGCTCTTCTTTTATTTTTATAAAATATGAATTTGGGCAACCTTAATCTCGGTCTAGAATAAATAATACTCATATCTCCTCCATATTTTATTATATGAAAGTTTGTTTAAAAAGAACCAAAAAAGATTTTAAAATTGGCATATAAAAAACTCTCTCATAAAGAGAGAGTTTTTTGACACGAAGTTATTTGAACTGTGCATGTTCTCTCACGGCTCTATACTTTCCGTTAGGCAGTTTTTCGACAAATCCTCGAATTTCTTTCCAGCCGTGTTCTTCAGAATGCACCTCACGAATTGCCTGTAAAACCTTTAATGCTTCATTTTCTGTCTTCTTTTCAAAAGGTGATACAAAAACTTCTCTATAAACTTCTCTTGTCATAATTATTCCTCCTTGCGTATTAACGCATCATGTTGTTAATAAATTGTATGTAACGGAGTACTGTAAGGTGTTACATTACTAATAATTATATCACATTTTACATAAAATTGCAAAAAGTTTTTGACTCTTACAATTATTATATAAAAAAACACATAGCTATTGCTATGTGTTTTTATGGAGCAGGTAGTGGGAATCGAACCCACGTCATCAGCTTGGAAGGCTAAGGTTCTACCATTGAACTACACCTGCATTTCCCTTGACATTTATAGATTATAAAGGTTTTTGTTATTTTTGTCAATAGTTTTTTCATAATTTTATAAAAAAATATAAAGGCCAGCAAATGCCAGCCTTTGTATCTATTCATTTTTTTCATATAAATCTTTATATATTTTATAATCTCTTAATATTTTTCTTACATAATTATTGGTTTCTTTAAATGGTACATTTTCTATATTTGAACCATCTTTTTTTATAATTCCTTGTTCAATCCAATTATTAACATTTCCGCTTCCTGCATTATATGCAACCAAAGCTAACTCTATATTTTCATATTTTTCTTTTAATAATGAAATATATTTTGTGCCAAGAGCAATATTATATTGTGGTTCTGAAATTTTTTTATCTAACTCTTCTTCCTTTATTTCAAGATCATCAGTTTTCTTCAAAATATCTTTTGCAGTATTTTCCATCAATTGCATCAATCCTTTTGCCCCCTGTGATGATTCCGCACTCTCATTAAAGTTGCTTTCTGCCTTTATTACAGCATAAATCAAATATTTATCTATGTTGTATTTTTTTGCATTTTCTTCTACATAATCTTCATATTTAATTGGATAAAGCAATTTCATTACTTTTGTTGGCACATCAAATATTAATGCCAAACTTATTATTATAATTAAAACTAATATTAACTTTTTTATCAATGTTTTTCTCCTTACTTACAGTCATACCAATTAGAAGCCTCCGAAATTTGTGCCACCAATGGTACATCTAATGTTGCAGCACTTTGCATTTGTTCTTTAACAATTTCCTTAACTACTTCCACCTCTGAAATTGGTGCTTCTATCATCATTTCATCATGAACTTGTAAAACAATTTTAGCTTGTAATCCCCTATTTTTAAGTTCTTTATATACATTTATCATGGCTATTTTCATGATATCTGCTGCCGTTCCTTGGATTGGTGTATTCATTGCTGCACGTGCTCCAAATTGTCTTACCATAAAGTTATTTGATTTCAATTCTGGAATATATCTTCTTCTATTATAAAGTGTTTCCACATACCCTTTTTCTTTTGCACTTTCTGTAATATTATCCATAAATTGTTTTATTCCTGCATATTGTTCCAAATATTCTTGTATATATTGTTTTGCAAGTTTTACAGGAATTCCTAATTGTTCTGATAGACCATAATCGCTTATACCATAAACTATACCGAAGTTTACAGCTTTTGCATTGCTTCTTTGTTCACTTGTTACTTCTTCTATTGGTGTTTTAAACACTTTTGAAGCAGCCTGTTTATGGATATCTTCATTGTTTTGGAATGCTTGTATCATATGTTCATCATGAGAAATATGTGCTAAAACTCTTAATTCAATTTGTGAATAATCACTATCTATGTAGACTTTTCCCTGCTCTGGCTCAAATATTTTTCTAACTCTTTTTCCTAGTTCGAATCTTGTTGGAATGTTTTGTAGGTTTGGCTCTGTTGAACTTATTCTTCCTGTTGCTGTTATTGTTTGATGGAAGAATGAATGTATTCTTTTTGTTTTTGGATTTATATATGGTTTTAATCCTTCTACATATGTTGAGTTTAATTTCATCAATTGTCTATATTCTAGCAATTTTTCAATTATTGGGTCTTCTTTTTTTAGTTTTTCTAAAACTTCTACATCTGTTGAATATCCGCTTTTTGTTTTCTTTTTTACAGGTAGTTTCATTTTTTCAAATAGAATTACTCCAAGCTGTTTTGTAGAGTTTATATTAAACTCTTCTCCAGCTAGTTCATAAATTTCTTTTGTTAGTATATCTATGTTTGTTTTTAACTCTTCTCCAAATTCATTTAGAGCCTTTTCATCGGCATACATTCCATTCCATTGCATGTCTGACAAGACTTCTACTGTTGGCATATCTATATTATTAAATAAATCTAGAGCATTTATTTCTTGTAGTTTTTTGTATGTTTCTTCTTTGATTTTAGATATTGAATATGCATTTACAGAAGTCTCAAATTTAGCTGTATCTACCATGTTTTCTTGTTTTTCTTCTCCCATGCTAAATAGGTTAATTTGTTCTTCTTTCTTTTCTTCTGCACCATTTATGCTTAAATATTCGTCTATATCTAAATCTATAAATCTATTTGCTAGTTTTTTTAGAGTTATTTTGTTCTCTGTTGGATCTAATATATAGCTCGCAATTCCAACATCATAATAAATCCCGTCTAAGGTTATTCCTTGTTGTTTTAATAAAATATAATCTCTACTTAAATTTATTCCAACCTTTTTTATCTCTTTATTTTCTAAGATTTCTTTTAATTTTAGAATTTCTTTTTCATCTTCTATTTGTGTATAAATTGACTTGTTTTCACTAGGTATATATATTGCTATATTTGATATTTTTTCTTTTATTATTTTTTCTGGATTTTCATCTTTTTGTATTCCTAGAAAATATATCATCTCTTTTTGATTTACTATAACTTTTGAAATTTCCTCAAGCGAAGCCTCTTCTAGCTTAAATAAATCTTTTAAATCTTTTTTTGGCTCTTCTCCCTCTTTTAAATTGAATCTTTCTATAAATCTATTGAAATTTAATTCTTTAAAAAGCTCTAAAACCTTTGATTTATCCCATTCTTCAACTTTGAAATTTTCTAATGTGTCTTGAATTGGAACTTCTAAATTGATAGTTCCTAATGTTCTAGAAAGCTCTGCTAATTCTTTGTTTTCTACTATTTTTTCTCTTTGTTTTCCCTTTAAATCATCTTCGCCTTTTTCTATCAATTCATATAGTTTTTGGATTGAACCATATTTTTGAATTAAAGAAAGCGCAGTTTTTTCGCCTATTCCAGGTACTCCAGGAATATTGTCTGATGTATCTCCTTGCAATCCTTTTACTTCTATCAATTGTTTTGGTTCTAAGCCATATACTTCCTTTATTCTATCACTATCAAATTCTTCTGTTTCTGTCTTTCCTGCTTTTGTTCTTGGTATTCTGATTGTAACTTTTTTAGTTGCTAATTGGAAAGTATCTCTATCTCCTGAAAGGATTGTTACATCTAGCCCTTCCTTTTCTCCATAACGAGATAAAGTTCCTAAAACATCATCTGCTTCGTAACCTTCCATTTCAACTATGTCTATATTCATTGCTCTTAAAACATCTTTTATTAGAGGCATTTGCTCTGCTAGTTCGTCAGGCATTCCATGACGATTTGCTTTATAGCCTTCATACATCTTATGCCTTGCTGTTGGTGCTTTTAAATCAAATGCAACTACCATGTATTCTGGATTTTTTTCTTCTAATAATTTAAATAATATTGCCAAAAATCCATAAACTGCATTTGTATGTATTCCATTGCTTGATAGCATTTTGTTTCCCATTATTCCATAAAATGCTCTATTCATTATACTATTTCCATCTATTAAAACTAATCTTCCCAAAGTAAACCCTCCTTGATATGTTATAACTATATCATACTTAAATATTTTTTTCTACCCTTTATTATTATTTTATATACCAGCTTTACATATAGTAGTCAATAATGTATAATAAAGTTATGAAAAAGTTAATTGTTAGTGAAAAATATGATGGAAAAAAATTGAATAGGTTTTTACAAGATAGCATTCCAAATCTTTCTACAAATTTGCTATATAAAACTTTGAGAAAGAAAGATATTAAGATAAATGGAAAGCGTGTAAATGATAATGTTTTAGTGTTTTTAAATGATGAGGTTTTAGTGTATATTTCAGATGAGTTGCTTGAAAACAACATTGATTTAAATATAGTTTATGAAGATGACAATATTCTAGTTTTGAATAAACCAGCAAATTTAGAAGTCACAGGTGAAAATAGTTTAACAAGTATTGTTCATGAAAAGTATTCATCTTCTGTCTTTAAACCTATGCCTTGCCATAGGCTAGATAGAAATACAACTGGTCTTGTTTTATTTGCTAAAACTGAAAATGCTCTAAATATTTTATTGGAGAAATTTAAAAAACATGAAATAGGAAAGCATTATCTAGCTTATGTTTATGGCATTCCAAAGGAAGATAGTAAAAGATTAGAAGCATATTTGTTTAAAGATAATAAAAAATCCATGGTTTATATTTCTGATGAATTTAAAAAAGGATATCAAAAAATTATTACTACTTACAAAGTAATTGAAAAAAGAAAAGATAATACTTGTGTTTTAGATGTTGAAATAGAAACTGGAAAAACACACCAAATAAGAGCTCATTTAGCTCATATTGGTTTGCCTATTATCGGTGACCGGTAAATATGGAAAAAATGAGATTAATAAAAAATTTGGTAAGAAATATCAAATGCTTGAGAGTTATAAATTGAAATTTAATTTCACAACGCCTAGTTATGAATTGGACTATTTAAATAACAAAATTTTTGAACTAAAAAAGAATTAAACCTTGTTTTTGGGGAGTGTCCCAAAAAACAAGGTTTAATTCTTTTATTCTTGTCTTTCAAAAACATTTTTATTTTCACCGCAAACTGGGCAAACCCAATCTTCTGGTAATTCATTAAATGCTGTACCTGGTTTAATTCCTGCTTTTTCATTTCCATATTTTGGATTGTATATGTATTTACATTCTGAACATACATAATTATCACTATCTGATAATTTTTCTTTTATAAAATTCTTATAACCAAGTGCTATTGCAACTATTATCATTAACAAGAATGATATTGCTTTCCAAATTCCACTGTCAAATAAGATTATTGCAAATAGTCCAAATGCAGCACTTATTCCATATAGTATTAATACAGCTTGCTTTTGGCTAAATCCTTTTCTTACTAATCTGTGGTGTAAATGTCCCGCATCTGCACTTACTATTGCTTTAATAGATTTCCCATTTTTTACTCTTCTTATAATTGCCCAAAGCGTATCAAATATTGGTACTGCAAGCACTATTATTGGTAGTACTATTACAAAAGCTGTATAAGTTTTTGCAACTCCCAGTATTGCAATAATTGAAATTGTATACCCTAAAAAGTTTGAACCTGTATCACCTATGAATGTTTTTGCTGGTGAAAAATTGAATGGTATAAATCCTACTAAAGCTCCTGCTAATGCTGCAATTAATAATATTGATATTGTTGGTGATCCATTTAACAGGAATATTATAAGTAATGAAACAGATGAGATAACTGAAATTCCTGATGATAAGCCATCTAATCCATCTATTAAATTTATTGCATTTGTAATTCCTATAATCCAAACCATTGTAAATACTATAGATAAAATTTCACCAAGCTCTGGCATTGCTATCCAACCCCAAGAAATTGCTTCAATTCTTATTCCAAATGCAACCGCAATTGCTGCCGCTAAGGTTTGTCCTGCCAATTTTGTTAATGGTTTTATATCTTTCATGTCATCTACAACACCTGTAATTGTTATTACAACAATTCCTAATAGCATACCTATCAACTTATGACCATATTCCTTAATGCCAAATAAGTTAACACTTCCTTCTATGCTCATTATTATTACTAAATATACAACTGATATTAAAAATCCTAATATTACTGCTGGTCCACCAAATTTTGGTACTTCTCTATTATGCATTCTTCTAGAACCGCTTTCAACACTTACAGCCCCAATTTTTTTAGCTAGTTTTATTGTATATGGTGTTGCCATAAATGCAACTATAAATGCTAGCAAGAATGCAATAGCTATGTTCCCCCACATTTGCACATTCCTCCAGTTTATTTCATATTTTCTCTTTCTATTTCTTCAATCATTTGTATTCTTTCTTGATATCTTCCTTGTTTAAATTCTGTAGCTAGCCATGTTCTTATTATACACACTGCTTGGTTAACTGTCAAATAATCTCCTCCAAGTGTTACAACATTTACATTGTCATCTGCTTTTGCAAACCTAGCTGCTTCTTCACTATCTATGTTTGCTGCTCTTATTCCTTTAAATTTATTAGCTACAATAGCTACTCCATGTCCAGATCTACAACATAAAATTCCACTATCGCATTCACCCTTTGTAATTGACTCTGCTACCTTTTTTGCATAAATTGGGTAATCTGTTCTTTCTTCACTATATGTTCCAAAATCTATATATTTTATTTCCTTTTCTTCTAAATACTTTTTAATTTCTTCTTTTAATTTATAACCACCATGGTCACATCCTAATGCTATCATTTTCCCTCTCTCCTTTCACTTTTTACAATATACCACACTTTAAAACTTTTTACAACATTTTTTCAACATTTTATCAAATCATTGACAAATAGCGGATTTTGTCGTATTATATAGGTAGAATTTTTAAAAATGGAGGAGATTTTATGTTTAAAGAATTTAAAGAATTTATTTCTAAAGGAAATGTAATGGATTTAGCAATTGGTGTTATTATTGGTAGTGCTTTTTCTGATATAGTTAAGGCTCTTACATCATCATTCATTCAACCGCTTTTAAATTTAATTGGTGGTGCTGAAGTAAAAGGTACTATTCCTTTAGGTGATTCTGGTCAAGCATTAGATTATGGTGCATTTTTAACAGCTGTAATTAATTTCTTAATTGTTGCTTTTGTATTATTTATTATGGTAAAAGCTTTAAATGCTGCAAATAAGAGAAGCAAAGAAAGATTGGAAAAATTAGCAGCTAAGGTTCCTCTAAAAGGAAGAAAAGGTAAAAAAGCTGCTGAAGCTAAGGAAGAAGAAGAAAAAGAACCTGAAACAAAACTTTGTAGATATTGTATGACTGAAATTTCTTACAAAGCTACTAGATGTCCACATTGTACTTCTATTTTAGAAGAAGAAGCAAAAAAAGCATTAGATATTAACGAATAATTATTTTTTACTATAAACATATTTATATATTTTTCCGTTATCCCCATTCTAAATTTTCTGACGAAAGCAAAGCTTTCGAGAAAATTTGAACGGTCCCCACAATTTCACTACAAAATATATAAATATGTTTTTATAAATTTTGAAAAAAATTAAAATTATTAGAATAAAAACTTGCAATTTACTACTATTTGTGATAAAATAAAATTCGTTATAATTTATAATAGACCAAGAGGAGGTGCAAACACATGCCAAATATTAAATCAGCTAAAAAAAGAGTTCAAGTTATCGAAAAGAAAACTTTAAGAAATAATATGATAAAATCAAGCTATAAAACAGCTGTAAGAAAGTTTGAAGAAGCTATTGAAGCTGGAAAAGTTGAAGAAGCAAAAACATTATTCCAAGAAGCTACAAAGAAAATTGATCAAGCTTGCACAAAAGGTGTTATTGTTAAAAATACAGCTTCTAGAAAAAAATCTAGCTTATCTAAAAAATTAAATGCTGCTATGGCTTAGAACTTAAAATAAAAATTATGCATAGTTTTTATTAAATAAAAAAAGTGAAATTTAAATTTCACTTTTTTATTTTTTATTTTATATAACTATTCGGATCTACTTGAATTGAATCTTTTAAAATTTCAAAATGTAAATGTGGTTCATCCATACTTTCAAAAACTGCTGTATTTCCTACTGTTCCTATTGCTTGTCCTTTTTTAACTTTATCTCCCTCTTTTACAAATTCTGTTGATAATAAATTAGCATATACTGTTTCGAATCCGTCTTGGTGGCTTACTACAATTGTTAGTCCATATCTTGGATCATTTTTGATTGCCTTTACTACCCCATCTTCTGCTGAATTAACAACTGTTGTTTTATCAGCTTTAATATCGATCCCCAAGTGTGTTACCCATTCTGAAAGTGTTTCAGAATATACTAAGTTATCTTTTGCGAATTGGCACGTTATTTCACCTTCCACAGGTTTTTGAAATGACAATTCTTTCTTTACTTCTTTGGATGTAGATTTTGCACCTGTTTCCACATTTTTATTAGATATATTTGAATTTTGTTTTTCTGCTACATTTTTATTAGCAGGCGTTTCCGTTGTTGGTGTTGTCTTTTCCTCTTTCTTCTCTTCTTTCAAAATTACCGTATTTTCTTCATTTTCTTTTTCTGCATCTTCAATACTTTTTCCAATTTTTGTGCTTGCACTTTCCGCTTCTTGTTCTTTCTCGGTTAAACTAGCAATTTGCTCTGCACTTAGCTGACCACTTCTTACATTATCATTTACATTTTTCCCATACATTAAAATTCCAAATACAACTGTTGATAATAGTAATACGCCTAAAATACTAAATGTAATAACTTTTGAATCCACATAACTTGAATTTTTTCTAAAATTTCTTCTCATACTTTCCTCCTTCAAAATTTGCTATTACAAGTATTTCCATTGTTTTATAAAATATACCTTTATGCAAAAAATAATAATTTTTCATTTGTATTTTATATATTTAAAATAACAACATTAGAATAGAAATGATGAATTATGTCTTCAAAAGTTGCTCCGTCTTTTGCCATACTATCTGCTCCAGTTTGACTCATACCAACGCCATGCCCATAGCCTTTTACAACAAATGTAATACTATTATCATTTTTATAAAATTCAAAATTTGTAGATTTTAAACCTAGAATTGTCCTTGTTTCAACACCTGATAATTCATGATTACCGAATTTTACTGTTTTAACTCGTCCACTTTGAGTGTAATCCAATATTTTAATATCATCATTCTTTGAAAAATCAATAGAAATATCTCCATACTTCTCCTTTAATTTGTTTATCAACTCATCAAAAGTAAATGAAACTTCTGAACTAAATTGCTTATATCCCTCTTCACCTGCAGTTTGCACTACCTGTAAATATGGTAGATTTTCTCCTCCCCATACCTCATTTGCTGTTTCCGTTGTTCCACCACTATTTGAATGGAAGAATGCATTTATTGGTTCATTATTATATGTAATAATTTTGCCTTTTGTATCTGCAACACACTTTTCTATTTTTGCCCAGTTCGTTTCTCTTTGCGTTTCTTCCCATTTTGACAACCTATCTTCTTTAGAAAGCCATGCTTGGCAACATGTACTGCTGTCACATATATCTGCATTTTCATGTTTAGGATGTTTTACCTTATATAATGTATATGTTCTTGCGACAACCGCTTGTGCTTTTAGTGCTTCTATCTCATAGCTTGCAGGCATTTCGCTTGATACAACATTGCAAATATATTGTTCTAAATCCACTTCTTCTACCTCATTTGTAGCAGTATGTAATAATCTAATTTTCTTTTCTGAACTAAGATCAACATCTTGTTTTTCCTCTTCTTGTGGTGGCGTAACTTCTTTCATAATTGTTTCTATTTTTCTTTCCTTTTTAGTTAATATAGCTGGTAATATGAAAAAAAGTAAAATAAAAATAAGTATATAATACAATATTTTTTTCAAATTTATATCCTCCGAATTTATAAAATAAATAGTATTAAGTTACGACGCCCCCATAAGTTTAATCTTCATCGATGCTAGCACTCTTCTTTCAATTCTCGAAACCTGAACCTGGTTAATTCCAAGTATTTGAGCGACCTCGCTTTGTGTTTTTTCTTTGAAAAATCTGAGCATAATAAGTTTTTTATCTCGTGTTTGCAATTCATTTATCAAATCTTTAACAACCATTTTATTTGTAAGAATTTCAGCCTCGTCTTTATTTGTAGATAATTTTTCTACTAGTCCAATTTCCTTATCTTCTTTGCTATTGTAAATGCTTTTTTCGATTGATTCCACTGGATTTGCAGATTCTATTGCTAATGCAATATCTTCTTTTGTAACTTTTAGTTCTTTTGCCAATTCCTCAACTGTTAGTTCTTTACCCTTTGTTGTTAAAAAGTGTTTCTGAGTTTCCTTTATTCTCGCATTTAATTCTTTTAAACTTCTGCTTACTTTTATGGCTCCATCGTCTCTTAGAAATCTCTTTATTTCTCCTATCATATATGGCACTGAATATGTTGAAAGCTTTACCTCGAAGTTTGTATCAAATCTTTGTATTGCCTTTATAAAACCAATACATCCAATTTGATATAAATCTTCTAGTTCATATCCTCTTCCACTAAATCTTTTTACTATACTCCAAATTAGTCCGATTATTTTCGCGCATCAATTTCCAAAGTTCTTCTTTATCCCCTTCTTGTGCTTTTTTAATTAAATCTAAACTATTATCGTACATAGAAAAATCCTTTCTTGGGTTTTACTTATAGTAAATATATTGATTTTGTTTCACTTGGTGTCGCAACTTCCAGATTTTAAAAATACTAGTCTGTAAGTTGCTCCAGTCGCCCTGCGCTTTGCTCCGGTTGGTCGCTTACGCGTTCCACAAAATCAATATATTTACTTTATAATTAAATCGCTGAAATTTCTTCAGTTTTGTTTTCTAGTTGCAAGCTTTCTTTTTTGATGGATTTTTCTAATGTAACTTTTGTACCAATATCCACAATTGATTCAACTTCCACTTTATCCATAAAGCTTTCCATTATTGTGAATCCCATTCCTGAACGCTCTAAGTTTGGTTTTGTTGTATATAATGGTTCTTTGGCTACTTCTACATTTTCAATTCCTTTTCCATTGTCTGAAATTTCAAGTATTATTTTGTTTCCTTGTAGCTTGCCTGTTATTTTTACTATTCCAGTTGTGTTTTCATAACCATGTATTATGCAATTTGTAACCGCTTCTGATACTGCTGTTTTTATATCTGCAAGTTCTTCTATTGTGGGGTCTAATTGTGAAGCAAATGCAGCTACTGTAATTCTTGCAAATGCTTCGTTTGAAGATTTGCTTATAAATTCTAATTTCATTTCATTTTCAAATTTTTCTTTCATACTAAATATTCTCCTTCCACCACTGGGATTAAACGCAACAATCCACTCATCTCAAAAATTCTTTTTACACCTTGTGTTAGGTTTGCAACCTCTAATTTTCCACCTAAAATGTTTACAAATTTGTACCTTCCCAAAACTAGACCTATTCCTGCACTGTCCATGAAAGTAACACTATCAAAATCAAATACAACTTTTCTTGGCATATATCTTTTAATTTCATAATCTGCCTCCCTCCTTATCTTTTGCGCAGTATACTCATCAATTTCGTCAACTATTTTTAATACCAATAGCTTGTCCTCATCTAAAAATTTACTTTCCAATTTTCTCATCCCTTTCTTCTTAAGTTTTACTTTGCATTTTTCTTAAAAGCTAAATGGAATTATAATACCATTTCCATTTTTTTCCAAGAGTAAAAAAATAGAAGTTTTGTCGAAGTTTGAGAACTTTCCGACATTAAAATTTATAATTTTTAATATGTGATTTTTTATACCAGCAACCATGATTTTATTAACTTTTTCGACTTTTTTAACTTTTGAGGTTGACAAAATCCACCTTTTATGTTATCATGGTATGTAATATTCCTATGCAGGAGTATTATAATTGGAGGATTAACGTCGCAAAGGCCTAGCGACGTTGCACAAAAGGTTACATCCTCCTAAAATTTCCGTGTATTATACACGGGGAACAGAAAAGGGCGCCGGTCTGGGAAACGGCGCTCTCTTTTTTTATCTTTTATATAGTTATTTTGCTATATCGCGGTATATAAAGTTTTTGACCTACATCTATTTTATCCGGATTTTCTATTCCATTTGTACGAATTATAAAGTCAACAGTTGTTCTAAATTTTTTTGCTATATTCCATAAAGTGTCACCAGGTTTTACTATATAAACAATTACGCTATAATCTTGGCTAAAATTGCTTTCTTCCTGATTTACTTCGTCAATTAGATTTATATTTCTATTTTCAGAAACCTTTCCCACTACTTGCATGTCAATATTACAATTTATTTCTCCACCATCCTGCACAATAAAGTCCTGATTTGTTACAAACATTTCTATGTTAGAATTAGTATTTTCTCCCAAATTTTGAGATAAATAATCAAATGGAATTTTAGCTCTTTTTTGCTCAACATTCATATTTCCGTCTACAAATGTAAAATTACATTCTAACTCACCATCAAATGCTCCTGTATTTGCTCTATCTATTGTTAGGTTAGGAATGACATCAACATCAATTAAACTTTTTGTGCCTATATCTTCAAAATTAACCTTTTCTCTAATTTTTTTAATGTCTGATATTTGCCTTGTGTTTATCATTGTGTTAACCTGTTTTTGATTAAAATTCAGGTCATAATTTGGACTATACATATCTTGAATTAGGTTGATTTTCTTTTCTTCATAAACTATGCATTTTACAATAGTTTCTATCTCTATATTTATCGAATGTTCCTCTGCTGGATTTGGAAATATTATTATGTTTTTTAATTCATAATTTGTATTGCAAATATTACCTTCTGCAACATTCGGAATGTCTATAAAACCAACCAATGGTACTCTTCCTGTTACGGTGCATATTCTATTATCTTCTGTTAAATACATTATTTTTATTTGTGCCTCTGCCTTGCTTAAAACCTTATTATAGCTTATTTTGATATCTCTATCTGAAACAACCATTCCAACTTTTAAAATTTCTGCAATATTGTCTACATCTTGAACTGGAATTGTTTCTTTTGTATATATCTTTGTTTCGCCTACTCCCACGAGCGAATTCACATTTAAATCTTCTTTTAAAATTTGAATATTTTCGTCATTTTCAATATTATTAACTATCTGAATTTCTTCATTTGAATATACCTGGACAGTAACCTCTAAAGTTGCTTTTACACTGATTTTTCTGCCGTTTATAACTCTAGCTTCAATAGATTTTATTTTTACATCCACCTTAAAATTCATTTCCTCTCTAGCATTAGGGATATCTATATTTTCTGAAAAATCCAGACTTGTATTTATTCCTCTAACTTTGTCTTCACTATTATCTGCTAAGTACATTATATATGTATTTATATTTCCATCAATTCTTAACTTTTCATCTTGGAGTTCAGTTTTATAAAGACAAACAACCCCACTTGTACAAATTGTATTTAATATATCTGGCTTAGCATCTGGAACAATTAAATCTTTTTCTACAAAAATAATCTCTTTCTTTTTATTAACCATCTTATTTATGCATAAATTCTCTTTTGATGTATTTACCACCATTCTTTTTACCTCCTCGAAATATTCTTTATAAATTTATATTCATAAAAACAAAAAAAATTCGGCAATGCCGAATTTTTTTGTTTTTCTTTATTTAATTTTAGAAGCTGTGGCCTCCGCCACCACCTCCGCCTCCGGCCTCCGCCGCCTCCTCCGGCCGCCGCCGCCAGATGAACTGCTTTGAGGTGAGTATACTCTGTGACTTCCTGTTCTTTGTACTACAGGAGTTGTGTGTTCAAAATAGCTTTCACATTCTTTTATTTGCTCATTTCCACTTGCTTTTTTGTTGCTTGTAGCAATTTTAAATATTGCAAAGTTGATAAAAAGTGCAACCATTACTGCCAAAACTCCGTTGCTTATATATTTCATTGGTTCTGCTATTTTTCCGCCTTCTAATACTATAAGAATTTGTTTATATGCTTCACTTGCACATTCATAGTATTTTTTGTCTGTTGCATATTCATAGATATTATCTGTTATTGTTTCTGCTTTTGAATCTGTTATTTTGTTGTAGTTTTCACCATTTGAGAATATGTAAATTTTTCTGTTTTTCATATCTATTAAAAATACTGTTCCACTTTGTCTACCAAATCTATTATTATAATAGCTTTTGGCAAAATTTGCTGCTGTTGTAGTATTTGTATTTATAGATTTGAAGATTATATTTCCATATTCAGTAAGTTTTGCCATTTCTTGCTCTAATAATTCTTTTTGACTTCCTGTTAATAGGTTTGCGTCATCTTCTATTATTAATTGATATTCTCCATTTGTTTGTGTAATAGCAGTTGATGTTGTAGTATTGTATGAACTAGATGTATTATAACTCTCACTATATGTATTATATTTGTTGGTATTATATGATGTTCTATTGTATGCATAGCTCATATTTCCAGCCATTAAAATGACTAATATAAATAAGATTGATATTATTTTTTTACGCATTTTCATCGCCTCCTCTTCTTCCTAATTGAGGCAATTTTCTTGTTGTTAGTAAATTGATTTCTTTTATTAAATCAAAGAATGACCATATTGTCATTATAATTGAAGCTATTGCTCCGGCATAATAGTAAACATCTGAAACTGGGTTCCATATAAATATCGCTATTGCTATTATTAGTCCAATAAACGGTTTTAAAAGTTTTGGTGCTTTTTCTGAAAATTTTGCTTTTGGTTTGTTTTTCCCTACATTATTAACTAATGAGACAATAACAGTAATAAATGCAAATGAGAAAATTGCAATAAAAATTCCAAATTTGCCTACATTTCCTATACCAGTAAGAATTCCAAATGCAACCATAAAAGCAATAATTCCTGTTGTTAAAGAAAGTGAGCTTTTTGAGGTAGATTTTTTTACTGTAGTATTATTTTTACTTGCATTTCCTTTGTCATCCATCATTTTTTCTCTAGCTATAATTTTATTCATCTGTGAATTTGAAATTACCAAACTAATAAGGTTGAAAATGATTGATATCACAATTATTTTTGTAGGTGTCAATGTTAAAAATCCATTAAATAAGAAGAATAAACCTACTGATAATATTAGCGATACTAATAGATATTTTTTGAAGTCTATTGGTATTTCTGCTGCGACTTTTCCAGTTTGACCATTTACAACTGCATAACTTATTCTGTCTCCAGCTTTATTTCTTGTTGCTAAGAAATATACTGGAAATAGTCCTAGTTTTGTTTCTTTGTGGTTCATATCTACTTTTGGTTTACATCCATATTTAGAATATGTATGATCTTTTTTTAATTCATTTGCAGCTTGCTGATTTGCTATTTCATTACATTGCTCTCTATAAACATCACCATTTACGTCTTCTGAATCCGCATAAAATCCACTTAAATATGTAGGTGAGAAGTCTTTCTTTTCCTTCATACTAAATGGTGCAATCGCTTCACTTAAGTTATCAGCAAAGTTTGATGCCGCATCATGCGAAACGCCATCACATCCAGCTTTTATGTTTGTTTTTATTGAATAATCATCATAATAAACATAGTCCCCAACTCTGTGTGAATATCTACTACCTGTATTGCTTTGCTCTCCATCTTTATCAAAAGAATAAACCCAATATGGCATGTAAATTCCTCTTATTTTCTCGACTTGCTGAGTTTTTAGCATATCACTTGGCGCAAAAAATGCTTTTTTTAATTTATTTTTATATGCTTGTTCACATTCCTCTTTTGATTTTGTAAATGGAATTACATAGCTTGGAGCTACTTTGGTTTCATTTCTTTTTTCTAATACTGCAGATGACCCACAATAACTACAAAATGTTGCAATTGTTTCATCTGTTGTTATCAACTCTGCACCGCATTGTGTACATCTATAAACTATTGCTTCATATACATCAACTTTTTCATTTCCGTTTTCATCTTTTGAGTTTTCTACGCTGAACCCTTTATCTCCTTTTGCGTCTTTTAGTTTTTCTTCTAAGTCTTTTGGATCAAACGAGCTTTTACAGTATTTACAATCTAACTTCTGGGTTTTAGGATTGAATTCTAATCCTGCACCACATGAAGGACATTCATACATCTTTTTTCCTCCCCTCATTAAAAAACCTAGATAAATTGAAATCTAGGTTTTATAACATTGCTTTTTTCTTTTTTGTTTCTACTGGAGCTGGTATTAATGGGCTATATGTTGCGCCATCAAACACTTCAACTTCAACAGTTCTTGTTAATACATCAGTATAACTATAAGTTACATTTCTATCATTTTCCACATATTTTACAACAAAAATATTGGGATAAGCTTTTTCTATTGTGGCTTCTTTTTCAAAGTTTCTACATCTTCCAAGTGAACCTTTAACGATTATCTTTTGTCCTATTTTGTCATTAATGTCTGTTTTTAGATTAGCTATGTCTGTTCTACAAATCATACTATCACCCATTCCTTTTAAGATGAGTAAATTATAGCATCGAGGGCGGTTTTTGTCAAAAAATAGGTGTTTGTGTAAGAACTTTGAATAGCCTTATTTAAAGCCATTTTTATTATATATTTTTGTATATATTACAATTATATTACAATTTTATTACATATTTGTAACATTTCTGTTTTTTATTGTTTTTTCAGTACTTGAAGGTATTTTGTACTTTTGTCATCTTTCCCATTCCGCCTACACCATCTATTCCTTCTTTACCATCTCGCAGGTCTTTGTATATTTCGTCCATTGATATATATTTATAATTATCTGTTATTGCTATTTTATTTGCCAATCTTAATGGATCCAAATAATCTATTAGAATTCGTGCAGGTGAAGAGGCAAAATTTGCTCCAGCCTGAATTATGGCCTCAAAATAACTTTGACATGCTCCTGCAAATATTACTAAATTTTTCTTATATTCCCTATCATATTTCCTGGCCTCTTTTACAGTTTCCACAAAGTATTTTGAATTTTTATAATTGTATATGTTATAAAAATCTCTTCCTTTTTTCAACATTGAATCATGCCCTGTAATTATTAAAATATCCGGATTATACATTTTCAAAAGTCTGTATACTTCTCGTGGTTGCCTATATTCTGGAATGTTTTTTACCACTGCATTTAAACCTAGTTGTTTGTAATACATATATGATTTTTTACTGTATTTAGGATCACCATCTAAATGTAGTATTTTTCCTGTTATTATCGCTTCTTCTGACCTTTTATTTCTTGTTAGTATTCCTATTTGATAGTTTTCATTTTTCAACTTTATCACCTCTTAAATTGGGCTATTGTATTTTATGTCGAAAAATGAAAAACTGTGACATTTAATTTTCTTTCATATGTAAATACTTTATTTTAGTTGCCATTCCTCCTCTTATGTGTCTTTCAGCCTTGTTCTCGTCTAAAATAATCCTCACTTCCTTAAATAAACTAGGGTTTATTTTTCTTAGTCTTTCTGTTAAGTCTTTGTGTACTGTGCTTTTGCTAATTCCATATCTTTTCGCCGCTCCTCTTACCGTGTCTTTTGATTCTATTATATAATGTGCAAGCTTTACTGCTCGTTCTTCTATTGATATATTTTTCATATAGAAAACCCCCATACGAATAGTTTTGTTTAATACTATTCGCTTTGGGGGCTGTTTATGATTTTTTTAGCAATATTATAAATCTTTTTAAAACGGGGATTTTTTATTTTTATAATTATTACTTTATCATTTATTCTCCATCAAAATCTACTCCTTCATTTTCATTTGTTTTAGGCTCTTTACCATCTATTTTTGATAATTCTTGTTCATATTGTTGTTCTAATTTTTTTGCCTCTTGCAACGCTTGTCTTTTTTCTAAATCTTGTCTTATTAAAATTGCTAATTCTTTTTGTTTTTTGTTACCGCATTGTATATCTATGTCACTTATAATTGCCAATACTTCATCTATTTCTGGATGTTCTTCTCTAAATTTTTCTTTTTGTTCTTCTGTTTTTAATTGCATATATGGTTTTATCAATTTCTGTCTTATACTACTCAATGCGATACCTAATCTTTTTTCTTCTTCATCTTTTGAGCTATGTAATGGTGGTTTTGTATCTCCTGATTTTTCTATCCATTCTTTTATTGCTCTGGCATTTCTTAAATATTGTGGAATATTATTACTATCTATTTCTTTTATTATCTCCATTACCTCTTCTAGCTCAGGATGTTTTTCTTTGTATTCTTCTCTTGCTTTTTC
>JAGAED010000006.1 GCA_017613275.1 Clostridia bacterium
AATAAAAAACTTTTTCTTAAGAGTCAAGGAGGACGCAATGAAAGCAAAATTTAAAAGATTAAGTGGATTAATTTTATTATTATTACTTATGGTGCTATCTGCCAATAGTAAATTCTTAATGTCAGTAGCAAGTGAAAGTGAAAGGAGCATAAACAAAGATAATATTGCAACAACATCAAATGTAGTTCTAGAAAAATACATAAACTACGAAGATGGTGAACAAAAAGGTTTATTAGTGCAATATAGTGTAGATGCAGGAATTGAATATAAAAACAACGAAAACTATGTGCCATTAGCTGCAACAGGTATTTTAATTAATGCCCCAAAAATAGAAAATGAATTCCCAACAAATGTAGAAATAATTGCAAAATCAACACTCCTTACAAATGGCTCAAATAAAGGAAAAGACTATAAATTCGTATACAAAAAAGAAACAGGAGAAATAGCAATAGTAACATCAAACAACAAAAACGAAGAAGGCAGAATATACGAAGAATATAAACAAAATGCAAAAGACAACTTTAGCATAATCCTAAACTATGGAGAAAAGGCTTATAACAGCGAAAACAAAGAAACTAACTTAGAAGTTACAGGAAAAGTAGCTGCAGTACTAAATGCAGAAGAAAAAATAAGAATAACAAGCGATTTTGAAAATGCAACAACAGCAAAAGAAAACATATCTAAACTAGTTTCAACAAAAGTACAAAACACAAAAGTATATAATGGTTACATCAAGTCAAATGCAGTAAATGGAACAAACTATGAAACAACATACAAAGAAAATGTGCAAATAAACATAAGCAAAGAAAATTTAGGCGAACAAAAAATAGGTTTAACGCAAAAATTCATAAACAAAGAAAGCAAAGAGATAGAAGCAACAAATTTAGTATTTAAAACAAGCAAAATAGAAAAACAAAGCATAATAGACATTTTAGGAGAAGAAGGCTCACTAAAAATATTAACTAGTCAAGAAGAATTATTAGCAGAAATAAACAAAGATACACAAAACAATGAAGATGGAACAATAAATATAGATTATCCAGAAGGAACAACTGGTTTAATTTTAGAACTAAGTAATGCACAAAAAGTAGGTAATATAACAATACAAAATGAAAAAGCAATAACAGCACAAGAAAAGAACACAGAATTAGCAAAAATTCAAGAAACATATAACCAAGATGAAATAACAAATATAGAAATACAAGACTCAAAAACAGAAGTAACAATAGAACCAAGTCAAACAACATGGACAAATGAAAAACAAAACGAAGTAGAATTTACTATAAACTTACATAATAATAGCAATAAATACAATTTATTTAAAAATCCAGTAATTGCAATACAATTACCAGAAGAAACAGAAAAAGTATTATTAAATGAAAAAGCAACTCTAACAAATGCAAATGGATTAAAAATTAAAAATATAGACTATAACCAAGAAAATAGAACAATTAAAGTTGAGTTAGAGGGAGAACAAACTAAATATTTATCACCAGCCTTAGAAGATGGAACAATAATAAAAATACCAGCAATAATAATACTTTCAGATAGTATTGAAAGTAAAGAGATTGAATTAAAATCAGCATATCAAAATGAAAACAGTTATACAGGAAAAACAGAAACAGAAGTGTTAAAAAACAACATAATATTAGAAAACTTTAATCAATCTTTAATACCAAATGATACAATACAAACAATGACAAGAAGATTAACATCGGCTGGACCAACACGTGGAGTTGAAGCAACAGCACAAGGTATTTCTATCTCTGTAAATCCAGTAATAGGAGATGTAACAAGAGATACAGTTTATGAAGGGGAATTTATAAAATACGAAATAACTGCAACAAATACAACAGAACAAGACCTAGAAAATGTTAAAGTAATAGCAACATTACCAGAGGGGGTAACTTATGGAGAACTAGTAAGAGAAGATAATGAACCATATGTGCCAAGCTATTATGATTTTGAAAAGCAATTACAACCAATAGAACTTGGAACAATAAAATCAGGTGAAAATGCAACAACATATTTCGAAGTTAAAGTAAATGATTTAGCAGAAGGAGAAATACAAAAACAAATTACAACAATAATAAAGGCATTTGTTGGAGAAAGTTTAAGCGATGAAAAAGAAGTAACACATCAAGTTGAAAAAGCTAATTATAATTTATTTCTTTCATCTTCTATATATTTAAAAAATCAGTTTCAGTATAGATTAAATATTGAAAGTGATATAGAAGATGACGAAAATATAATGCCAGTTATTGTTAAACTACCTAAATGTATGGAGGTAACAACTGTAAGAGACAATTCAGGATTTGCGGGAGTGAGTGTTGAATATGAAGAAATCAATAATGATGAAAATATTATTTCGTTTAATGCAAAACCAGGTATTTATAACATTTATACAAAAGTTATAAATAGCAAAATCGATAAGGAAGAAGATAAATCAAGCATTGAAATTGCAGCTATTGCAAAACTAAATGATGGAGATAAAGAATATAAATCAAATGAAAACAGAATTTTACTACAATATGAAGCAGTTACAATATCAATGACATCTCCAAATGCTGGAGAAATGGTTAGAGTTAATGATGAAATTGATTATGAAATAAAGGTAAAAAATATAGGAAAGGTTAATTATAATACAGAATTCTCTTGTGTAAATGTTAAAATTTCAGATTATTTACCAAATTACTTAGAACCAATAGATATAACATATAATTATTTTGAAGTAAACGAACAAGAAAAGACATATACACCAGGAGAAGAAGAAATTACAGAAAATATATATTCTAATGATGAATTAGGAGATGAAAATTCATCTACAAAATTCGAACTACCTTTAAAGATTCCATATAATGAAACTATAACAATAAAAGTAAGAACTAAAGCAAAAACTGTAAGTGAAAAAACTCAAATAGAAAATAGAGCAACAGTATCTGAAAATGTAGTTATACTTGGAGATAATGAAACTCAATATGTTTATAATTCAACATTTGACTCTAAAACATCAAATATAATAACACATACAATTTTGCCTGCCAACTATGTAGAACCAACAGAGCCAGATAATCCAGAACAACCGGATGATCCAGATCAACCAGATCTCCCAGACCAACCAGATAATCCAGATCAGCCTGACGAACCAGAACAACCAGAAGTTAATAAATATAGCTTAAATGGTTATGTATGGAATGATGAAAATGAAGATGGAGAAAAACAAAATAATGAACAATTATTGTCTGAAATCAAAACATATTTATTAAATACAAAAGGAGAAGTTGTAAAAGAAACCAAAACAGATAATAATGGAAAATATGACTTTGTGGACATTGATGATGGAGAATATAATGTAGTATTTAAATATAACCAAAATCAATATAGAATAACAAAATTCAAAGCAAACGGTGTAAGTGAGAGTTCTAATTCAAATGCTACAAAACAAGATGTAGTAATAAATGGAGAAAAGATTACAGCAGGTGTAACAGAACAAATAACTTTAAATAAAAACATAGAAAATATAAATTTAGGTTTAATTGAAAATAAAAAGTTTGATTTTAAAGTAGAAAATTATATATCTAAAATAACTGTAAAAACAAAAAGTGGTACAACAGAAACTCCATATTCTAAAACTAACTTGGCAAAAACGGAAATAAGAGCAAAAGAAATAGAGGGGGCAGTTGTTACAGTAGAATATAAAATTGTTGTAACAAATAATGGAGAACTACCAGGAAAAGTTGAAAGGGTTGTAGATTATTTACCAAAAGGATTAAATATTGCACCAGAATCAACATCATCATGGAATAGTAATATTAATGGAACATTTATAAATACAAGTTTAGCAAATCAAATTATTGAGGCAGGAAATAGTGTTGAATTAACATTAGTAGCAACAAGAACAATGACAGAAGATTCAACAGGTATATTGACAAATAAAGTAATAATTGAAGGAATATCTAACGAACTAAAAATAGAGGAAATCAACACTAATAACAACATATCAGGTTCTGAAATAATATTATCAATCAGTACGGGATTGGATATTATAATTAGTCTTATTGTACTTATTATAATTGGAATAATAATTGTATTAAACCAAAAACATAACATTTTTAAAAATATGAAAATAAAAATATTTAGTGTTATATTAGTAATGTTTATGATATCTGCAGGATATATGAATATTCTAAGCCATGCAGATAATGCAATATCAGAAATACCAGGAATAAATGCTCCGGTGGAAATTCAAACGCTTTTCTTGTGGAATGATGTTAAACATAGATGGAGATTTGATCTCGGAGATCAAGCGGGGATAGAAAAAAATATATATGTATTTGATAGTTCCAAACCAATAAAAACTGGTAAATATTTACAAATCCCAGATCGTTTTTATGTTTTTTTGGATCAGAATAGAATTGTATACACAAAAGGACGTGGGCTTACGATAGATGACATTGATGACATTGATTTTGCATTTGAACATAATACAAATAGAAGTTATGGTGGAGGAACATTATATTTATATAATAAATATGATGGAAATTGGAATTATATAAGAAATCAATTAAGTGATATTGAAGATCATGAGCTATCAAATTATTATGGAACTGTAAAAGAGTTACTTTTTGGTTGGTATCCACAATTCTTTTGGATTGATGATGATTGGAAAAGCTTTGGATCGTTAAATGAGGATGGTTCATTTGATAATCTTTTTAAAGCAGAATGTACTAATTATGATAAGCCTGCAAATCCAAATGGTGGGTATGAATTTAATTATAATATAGAATATGCTTTTAAAGATCCAGAATTGGTTGAAGAATATTTAAGTACTCATCCAGATATCAGGAATTGGAGAAATCAGTTTTATGACGATAGATATAATGGCGAAGTAAACAGATACCCAGCCCATAAGTATAGATTCACTGCTGCTGGAGACGATGTTGCAGATAATTTCTATAATACAGAATATAGTACATATTCGGAATATAATGCTTTTGGAAATAGTACAACTTCAAACGAAGGTAGTGTTGTTCCAATAAAGAAATTAAGTGATGGTAATTATTTAATGGGGCCATTTAAAATTAATAGCTCTATTGAAAGAGTGAAAAAACAAAATGGGATTATAACGACAAGAACGAATGACAATAATTATAATATTTCATATAGTTTTGAAATTAAGGGAACTGGAAAAAATTCTGGAACAATAAGCCAGGCATATAATTCTTCAGGTGGAAAAATTGATTTGAAAAATAAAGAAAATGTTACTTTTTATCTAAAAGTGACAGAACAGGATTTGAAGAATTATCAATATATTTATGATGTATGTATATACGAAAAAGTTGATTATACAAAGGTGGAATACTATTATTTTAATGGTCAAAAGAAATATCATAGAGTAAATGATTATGATACATCACAAGTACTTCCTGATATTTATCAGGTACCGGCTGATAATACTGCTACACTTTATGAATATAGTCCTGCACCTAAGAAGGAAACCATTAAAAAAACATATCATTATTATCATTTACAAGGAAACTTATCTATTCATAAAGAAGATGAATTAGGAGTAGATGAAAACGGAAACAAATTGAATCTATCTGGCATTAGTTTCCTAGTAAATAAAGTTGGAGATGGATGGGTGGCAAGAAACTCAAGTGGAAATATAGTATATCAAAGAGATTATTTTGATATTAATAATGCAATTGTACTTACAACTGATTCTAATGGAAATACTGAAGAGATAGTTGGATTAAAACCAGGAGAATATGCTATATATGAAATAATTGATAGTTATGGTGATTTAGCAAGAATCGGTAAATCAGATATGTCTGTTCAATTAAGAGATTTCTATAAAGCAGATCCGTATAACTATACATTCGGATGTACCTATGCATTAAAGAAGGTAGCCGAGTTGGATAGATATAATAGTATGTATTATTCTGATATAGATAATACTTATGGAAAATTTTCTCCAGAGACTATTGTAAACACCCGTGATTACGTTACACTTCAAATAGACAAATGCGACCAATTCTTAGGAAAATTGGGAACACAAGCAAATAAGAATAACATGAAAGGAATAAAGTTCAAAGTATTCCAATCTGGCAAAGGCTGGATAGACAAAGTAAATAGAAACGATGAGCATAGTGATATAAAATACGTTAAATTTGAAGATGCATACGAATTAGTAACAGATGCAAATGGAACAACAGAAATATTAAGGAGATTACCAAATGGCGGAGAATATTTAATTGTTGAAACATATATTCCAGATGGAACTAATGGAACTGATGATTTAACGCCATACTATACTTTACAGACGGCGTACAAAGACGATCCTAGTCAATCAAGTCCAGGCGTATATGAAATTTTCAGAAATTATATTGCAACGTCAAGCTACAGTAGAGCTGGAGAGAATGCATGGGGCAATATTAAAATTAAAGCAATATGTCATAAGCCTAGCGATAAAACAAGTAATACGATTTTGGTAACATGCCAAGCAATAAAAGCCTCATCTTCAAATAATGGAAAATATGTATGGAAAGCTAGAAACCTAAGAGATTTTATTACACTACAAATATATAAGCAAAATGAAAGAACAGAAAGTGGTAAAACAGTAAATGATCCTTTAAATGATGTTAAATTTGCAATTTTGGAAGAAACAAGCTCAAGTAGCGAAACAAACAGAGACGGAAGTTGGATTACAGCAAATAAAGATGGAAAATATAATAAAACAAAAATATCTTCATATAATTATCCATCACAATCTGCTGCAAATGATGTATTACTACGTTCAGAAGGAAAAACATATTCAGGAGTATTTCTAACTGGAGAAAAACCAAAAACATATAAAGCAAATGGTTATACAAGGGTAATATTGAATATACCATTAAAACCAGGCCAAAAATATAGTATATTTGAAATTGATGCAAATACATATAATTACTTATATAAGGAAGGTACATTTAAATTTAAAGGAAATAATGTACAAGGAAGATGTATACGATCATTTAAAATAAATGATGCAGGAACTATAGAAGAAACATACAATCCTGCAAAAGAAAAAACAAACAAAGAGAATACGAAATTATCAATAGAAGGTTTTACAGATCGTTATGATGCTAATGGCAGAAAAATATTTAATGTTTATGTTGTAAAATACACAAACAAGCAATATTATGGAGCATTTCAAATTAGAAAAGTTGACCAATTAACACAAACACCATTAAAAGGTATAAAAATTAAAATAAAGTGTGATTTACCTGGATATGGATGGTTAAAAATTGAAAAAAATGCTGAAGGTAATTATGTAGTTACAGACTTAAAGGCAACATATGACCAAGCTACAGAATTAGTTACAGACGCAGATGGTTATACTCCAACAGTATGGAAAGTACAATTATGGTATAGTACCAGTACAAAAGTACCATATACAGCGTTTGAAACATATATTCCTACTGAATATAGAGATTATTTTGCATTAAATGCGGATTATTTGGGAAAAAGTCCAACAAATACTGATGCAGATTTAAAGAACTTCGATAATGTGGCTGCTTATGATGCAAGTCAGTCTGGTGTAAATGCAATAAATAGCTCAACTGGATTGAATTTAAAGTGGAGCGATTGTGCAAAATTACTAGGCCGAGTAGTAGTTGAAGAAAACATTGATAAAAATGATATAACCAAACCAGTAATTACAGACTTTAAATGCGAAAACGAGCAAACATTTATTGATATAAGCGGTTCTGTATGGCAAGATTCATACAACTGGATTAAAAACGAAACTCAAAGAGATAATGAAAAAAATATAGGCTCAAATGTTGACGATGATAAAAACATAAATAATATCAAAGTAAGGCTAATGAAAAGAATAACAGATAAAACAGGAAAAGTTCATACAATAAAAGTAAAGGAAACAGTTTCAGGAAGTTCTGGAAATGGAAAATATAAATTTACTAAATTAAAAATAAAAGATTTAGCAAACTATTATATTGAATTTGATTACTGTGGTATAACTTATGAAACAGTAATACCTAAATATACAACAGAAAACATTGATTTAAAGTTAAATGATAAAATGATAAGAAAAGGTAATAAAGGTCAAGTAAGACAGCCAAATTCAAAAACCTCAAAAGCAACTGAAACATCTGATAGAACAGCTTTGAACAATGCCTTTGGAGAATTACAGGGAGAAGGAAAAGACAAAATAAACTATGATGGTAAGAATATTACATTACACTACATTAAACAAGACAGTGGACAAGTATATCTAGACAATACCTATGCACCATATTTAACAACAAGTGGAGAAAACATATATGTAGATATCTCTGGACGTCATACTTATAACTATTTACTAACATCAACAATTGACACCTTTGAAGATGGAAATACTACTAAGAGTATAATTAAATATTATTATGACTTAATGGCACACAACCAAACAACATATGTGTTTGATGGTTACGAGAGAAATTATTACGTATTATTAACTGAAATACCAAACCTAAACTTAGGCTTGTATCTAAGAGAACAACCATCTCTATCATTACAAAAAGACGTTTATAAAGCAGACATGTCAATAAACGGAAAAACATATACATATAGATATGATAGAAAAAGAGAAAATGATTCAGAAATGGATCCAGACCTTGAAATGGAAGAAGGAATAGTAGGACTTAAATTTGACGGAAAATATTCTCTACCAATATATGATGCCGATGTACATTATGAAGCTGAAAATCATGATGAAGAGTTAAAAGCAACAGTAACATACAAAATAAAACTTCAAAATTCATCATTTGTATTAGATTCAAAAATACATGAATTATCTGAGTTTTATGCTAAGGACCTTTCTATCAAAGAAATCTATCTAATGGATAGTCCAGATGTAACAAACGAAGAATTAAGAGAGGCAACACCAATTGGAATAAGAGAATTAAGCAAGAAAGAAAAGACTTATGGTAGTGCCAAGGGGTATGCAAGCCACATTAGATTTAACGAAGCAATACAACTTGATAATCGTTTAAAAGAAAATGGCACAAGTATAAAATATTTATATATTGTATTTAATATAAATAAAGATGCAATAAAAGATGCATATGATCATAATAACACACCAAGCGATTTATTCAATGTTGTGGAAATTGCATCATATAGCGTAACAAAAGATAATAAAAAATACGCACATGTTGACAATAATTCAATACCTAACAATGCTGATATAAGTGCTTTACTTGCAGGAGAGAAAAATGGCAAAAAATACACTGGTGAGGATGACGATGACAAAGCACCAGGACTTAAAGTAATAAAACCAAGTCAAAGAGAGGTTACAGGTATTGTATTTGAAGATACGCCAGTGCAAAAAAATAAATTGTATTATGATAGTAGTAATTCAGAAGAAATAACATATGACAATGCACCATTCAATGAAAAAGTTGACCCAGGAGAAGAAAGAATAGGTGATGGATTATATAAAACAACAGCAGATAACAATATGGATACAGATGGCGATGGCAATCCAAATATAGATAAACCAATTTCAGGTGTAAAAGTTAAACTTGTAGATTCTGATGGAAATCCTGCAAAATTCTGGAATTCTACTATACATGACTGGGAATCTAAAGATTATGTTGAAAGTGATAGTGAAGGAAAATTCAATCTAACAGGATTTATTCCAGGAAACTACCAAGTAGAATTCGTTTGGGGTAAAGACGCCGGAGGAAAAGATGTATCTCGTTATAAATGTACTATACTTTCAAATAGATTTATTAAAAACAAGAATTCAGCCTTATATGATCAAGAAATTATATATGAGTCTTGGTATAAAGATATGTGGTATAGAGATGATTTAGTAGCTTTAGTGGGATCTATAAACTATTCAGATGCAATGGATGACTATATAAGAAGATTAGCAATAGATAAGTTAAATCTAAAGGTTCCAGACGAAGCTTATGCGGGATTAACAACTGCAGATGGTACAAGTTTATTGGAGAAAATAAACGAGTATATAGGATATGGAACTGATAAGAACGACGATAATTCACTAAATTACATGCACTCAAAAACAGCAGAAATTCCATTAGGAGTCGAAAAATATGGTGACTTTGATGGTGACAGTGGAGAAACAACAGAAACTGAAACAGAAAAACTTTCACAAGAAGACTGCACAGGACTTGACTATAACCTAAAAAATATCGACTTCGGTTTAATAGAAAGACCAAAACGTGCAATGAGTGTGCAAAAAAGTATAAAATCAATAAAAATTACAACACCAGATGGAATGCCGGTAATAATAGCCACAATAGGAGTAGACGGAAAAATAAACGCAATAGCAGGGGAAAGATTCATATCAGGTGGTTATAATTTAGGATACTTATATGCACAAATAGACAAAAACATGCAACAAGCTATGAAAGTTGAAGTTGAATACGAAATAAAAGTATCAGCACTTAGCGAGCTAGACTATGACTATGTAGGATATTATCTATATGGTATAAAGAAAGACGGAACAGAGTTAAAACTAAGAGCAGATAACCTATACGACTATGCAGGCGGAGCAACTATAACAACAGACAGTAAGGAAGAAGACAACTGGATGGCTTCAGATATAACAAACGACGGATACTTAAAGGTTATAGCTAATAAAGAACCAGACAGTCAAACAGTTACAGAGCAATTGATTATGGATGTTTATAATAAAGTAGGTCAAATTTATGATGAGAAAGTAATTATACAAGCACTAGAAGAAATGAATATGTTTGCTGATTACCAAGCACTTGATGACACAATGAATTCAGCTGACGCTAGAAAAGTATTTGCTGAAATATATGTAGACCTTATGAATAATTGGACAAAGGATGAAAAATACAAAAACTATCCTGATTTAAGTGTAGAAATAATCAGAGCATTAAAACTAAAAAATAGAGAAATAGTACAATGCAATCCTACAAACATATTAGTAGCAAATCCTTATGAGTCAAAAGAAACACGTACAGGAACAATAAAAGTATCAAAAATAATAGCAAATGGTGACGAAATAAAACTAGACAACGACATCGAAATAGCATCAGTAGCAGTAGATACAAACCAAAAAACAGGAGCAAATGCAGACCCAACATACGCACCATTATACGATAGAGCAGAATATGTAACAGTAACACCAGCACAAGGTGAAGACAGAGATTACATAGGAAAAGCAATCGTAGGAATAGGTATACTAACAGTTCTTGCAAGTGGAATAATACTAATCAAACGTCACTTAAACAAATAAAAAATAAAATCACGGCATAGCCGTGATTTTATTTTTTATATATGATATTTAATTTCGTGGAAAATTTCCTCGTGAATATCCTCAATAGTCCTAATATTATCATTTTCGTCAACACAATTAATTTCAAACCAGTCATACTTATCAGCTACATAGCAAGCAGCTTTGTGAGCGTCTTTTAAATGGTTTACATCACTTTCGTGAATATCTTTCTTAGCATCATTAGTAAACTTATTATCTCTATCCTTCATCAATTCCAAAGACTTCTCAACTGGCATATTTAGGAAAAATACTTCAGTTGGAACAGGCAAACCATAAAGATTGAACTCAAAATCCCAAAGCCAATCCAAGAATTTTTCTAATTCTTCCTTATCCTCAATCTTTCCAGCTTGGTGAACCATATTGGCAGTAGTATATCTGTCAGCTAAAATAATTCCACCATTCTCATAAAAATCTTTGTATTCCTTTTGATATGTGGCATATCTGTCAGCTGCATAGAAAGTTGAAGCAATATAAGGGCTTACATCTTTTGCGTTCTTACCAAACTCTCCAGATAGATACATTTTAACCAAGCTAGAGCTAGGGCTATCATAGTTTGGAAAACTAACAGTTTTATATTCAATACCTTCCTCATCTAAACGTTTTTGCAATCTTTGGAATTGAGTTTGTTTACCACTTCCGTCAGTTCCATCAATTACAAAAAGCTTACCTTTTTTGTCATTATTAAGCATATTATTTATAGATTTTAAAATATCGTCTGCATTAGAGTCGAATTCATCTTTAACCAAATTAAACATTTAAATTACCTCCCATAAAATTTATAATACAACCAAGGGACGATGTCAATTGTTTTTTTAAAAAACTTGCAAGATTAAAAAAAATATGATATATTAATGCCATAAAAAGGAGGAAATGCGCATGGCAAAAAGTAGAGGAAGAAGATACGACACAGAACCTAAGCTAAACATGAAAAAAGTATTTGCAGTGCTAATAGCAATTGCAGTAGTTATAATGTTTGTATTTATAATAAAAGGAATCCTAAAAAAAGGAACAGACAAAGGAAAAATCACCGGAGAGAGCTACTACACAATGTTCAAAGACAACAAATGGGGCGTAATAAACTCAAAAGGCGAAACAATAATAGATCCATCATATGCGGAAATGATAATAATTCCAGACAACAAAAAAGACGTATTCATTTGCACATACGATGTAAATTATGAAAGTGGAGACTACAAAACAAAAGCTCTAAACAGCAAAAATGAGCAAATATTCAATAATTATGATAAAATAGAAGCTCTTCAAAACAGCGACGAAAACAACAATTTATGGTATGAGGCAAACGTTTTAAGAGTAGAAAAAAACGGAAAATATGGTCTAATAAATCTAGATGGAAGAGAAATTCTATCATGCGAATATGACGAAATAACAGCAATAAAAGGAATAAAAAATTCTTTAAAAACAAAAAAAGAAGAAAAAATCGGAATCGCAAATGCAGAAGGAAAAGTCATAATAGAAAACAAATATACAGATATAGAAACATTAGGGAAAGACGACAAATCTGGTTTTATAGTTAAAGGCGAAGAAGGAAAATTCGGGGTAGTAAACTACCTTGGAATTCAAGTGTTAGAACCAAAATATGAAAAAATAGAAAAAATATCTGGAAATGATTTATACGTTATAGTTGAGCAAACAGCACAAAAACTTATAGATAAAGACGGAAATGTAGTGCTAGGAGAAGGATTTGACAAAATCAAAGAAATCCTAAAAAACAAAGAAAACGGAATAATCTTCGAAAAAGAAGGAAAATTCGGAGTAATGAACCTACAAGGTGAAGTTAAAATAAACCCAGAATACCAAGACTTACACGAAGCAAAAGACGGAACATTCATAGCAAAAAAAGATGATAAATATGGAATAATCAACCTAGAAAACGAGGCAAAAATCGGATTTGAAAACAAAGAAATTCAATACATAGAAAGCGCAGACATCTACATTTTAGAGGATGAAAACGCTTCAGCAAAAATACTAGACAGCAACTTCGAAGTCAAACTAACAGGAATAGTAAACGAAATAAACGAAGACAAAGGTTATATAAAAATAAGAATAGGCGAAGAATACAAATACTACAACTTCAAATTTGAAGAGAAAAATGCAAAAGACGTATTAGTAGCAAACAACCTATTCCTAAGCAAAAAAGACGGAAAATACGGATTTGTAGATGCAGAAGGAAAAGTAGTAGTAGACTACAAATACGATGACGCAAAAGAACAAAATGCTTGTGGATTTGCTGCAGTAAAACAAGACGGAAAATGGGGAGCAATAGACAACAAAGGAAACGTAGCAATAGAACCAACATACGATTTAGACAATTACTTATACATAGATTTCATAGGAAAATGGCACTTAGGCCAAGATATGAACCTAAACTATTACATACAATAAAGCAAAAAGCTGCCACACGCAGCTTTTTCTTTTCAAACTTTTGACTTAACTTTTTGGGACACTTTCAAAAAGTTAAGTGACATTTTGTAAGTGTCCCAAAAAGTTAAGTGACAAAACGAAAGGAGAATTTAAAATGGAATTTTTCGATTCCCATTCACATCTAAATGATGAAAAATTTGATAATGATAGATTTGAAATAATAGAAAAAATGAAAAAAGAGCAAATCACAAAATTTTTAACATGTGGTTATAATCTAGAAGGGTCAAAAAAGGCGATAGAAATATCAGAAAAATGTGACTTTACATATGCGGCAACAGGGATTTCACCAAATGACATTCCACAAAATGAGCAAGAATTGTGGAAAGAGATAGCAGAAATTGAGCAATTAGCACAAAATAAAAAAGTGGTTGCAATAGGAGAAATAGGGCTAGACTTTTACTGGAACAAAGAAAACAAGGACTTACAAATTCAAGCATTTAAAAAGCAAATTGAATTAGCCAACAAGCTGAACTTACCAATCATAATTCACACAAGAGAAGCTGTAATGGACACGATAGCCGTTTTAAAAGAAAACGAAGTGACTAATAAAGGCGTATTTCACTGCTGCCCATTAAACAGAGAACTTGTAAAAGAAGCTTTGAAACTAGACTTTTACATATCATTTGCAGGAGTAGTAACATTCAAAAATGCAAAAAACTCAGACGAAATAATAAACATGGTTCCACTAGACAGGATTCTAATCGAAACAGACAGCCCATACTTAGCGCCAGAACCATTACGTGGAACTCGCAATACACCAATAAACGTAAAACTTGTAGCAGCCAAAATCGCTCAAGTCAAAGGAATATCAATAGAAGAAGTAGCAAAACAAACCTATCAAAACGCGTGCGAGCTTTTCAAAATTTAGGAATAAAATTATTTTTTTATCATATAATACATTAAAGCTTTATTTTAAAAGTGGTTCAAATTATGATTACATAATGCCAAAACGGACAAGGCTTATTTCCGTAGGACTTGAAAAAACATGTCAAAATTTGACAAATTTGAAAAAATATAGTATAATAAAGATGTTGCCAGAAGGAGGTAATAAAATTATATGAAAAAAAACCAAGAAAAAGCTTCATTATCAATAATGAAGATAATATGCATAAGCATAATTCTAATACTAATATCAGGGATAGGAGTATTAGCGGTAAATCAAAAATTAAATAGTGTTAAAATTGTTTTACGTAATGGTTACGAAATGACAGTATTAACAGCCAAAACAAAAGTAAGTGAAATATTAGCTGAAAATAATATAGTTATAGAAGAAAACGAAAAAGTCGTACCAGGAACAGATGAAGATGTTGAAGATGGTCAAAAAATCGAAATAAAAGATAAATCTGAAAGAGAAATTCAAATCTCAAAAGTATCAGACGAAACAATAGAAACATCTTTAGACGACTTATTAGAAACATATGCGCCAATTACAGAAAAAATTGTAGTTGAGCAAGTGGCAATACCATTTGAAACAATAACAAAAGAAGCAACAGGAACAGGCGACGAAACAAGAAACAGAGTTATTCAAAACGGTAAAGACGGATTAAAAGAAATAACATACAAAATCAAATATCAAAAAGAAGTAGAAATTGAAAGAACTGTTTTATCAGAGGTTGTTGTAAAAGAACCAGTAAATAAAATAGTTCAAGTACAAAAAGTAACATCAAGAAGTGCAACAGAAAGAACTGAAGATATACCTACAGCTGTATCAGGAACTGTAGCAGATTATCAAGCATATGCAAAACAAAGATGTTATGATTATGGTTGGTCAGATTATGATTTCAATTGCTTAGTAAAATTATGGAATAGAGAAAGTGGATGGAGAGTAAATGCTTATAACAGATCATCAGGAGCATATGGTATCCCACAAGCTCTTCCTGGAAATAAAATGGCATCTGCGGGTCCAGAATACCAAACAAACTATATGACTCAAATAAACTGGGGATTAAGTTATATTAAAGGTAGATATGGTTCACCTGCATCAGCATGGAATCATTCGCAATCAAAAGGATGGTATTAGAATAATATTTAATTTTTGAAGCAAATCCAGATTGCTAGACATAAGTTTAGCAATCTGTTTTTTTAAAATTCAGCACAGACTTTTTGGGACACTCCCAAAAAACAAGGTTAAATGGAGGAATAAAATGAAGTTAATTTCGTGGAATGTAAATGGAATAAGAGCTTGTGTTAGCAAAGGTTTTGAAGACTTTTTCAAATCAATCGATGCAGACGTTTTTAGTATTCAAGAAACAAAATGCCAACCAGGTCAAATAGAGTTGGAATTTGATGGATACACAAGTTACTGGAATAGTGCAGAGAAAAAAGGTTATTCAGGAACAGCAATATTTACAAAAAAAGAGCCAGTATCAGTTACGTATGGTATAGGAATTCCAGAGCATGATAAAGAAGGAAGAGTAATAACTCTTGAATTTGAAAAATATTATTTAGTAAATATATATACTCCAAACTCAAAAAGAGAACTGGAACGTTTAGAATATAGGTGTATTTGGGAAGATGAAATAAGAAAATACTTATTGCAATTAAACAAGAAAAAACCTGTAATCATGTGTGGTGACTTGAATGTGGCTCATGAAGAAATCGACTTAAAAAATCCTAAAACAAATCACCACAACGCAGGATTTACAGATGAAGAAAGAGAAAAAATGACAAAATTATTAGAGTCAGGCTTCACAGATAGCTTTAGATACCTATATCCAGAGCTAGAAAATCAATATTCTTGGTGGTCATATATGGGCCATGCGCGTGAAAAAAATGTAGGGTGGAGAATTGACTACTTTATAGTTTCAAACGATATAAAAGAAAAAATCCAAGAGGCACAAATCTTTCCAGAAATCTATGGAAGCGACCATTGCCCTGTTGGAGTGACTATCGACATTTGTTGATGTTGTAACATATTGTTAAATAAAGGAGGTTAAAATGAACGAAATAAAGAAAAACGGAAAAAAATGGTTTTATTGGTTTATTTTAGGTGTGGCAATCATCACATTCTACAAGCTTCTAGACAGCTTCCCACAAATAATGCAAGGAGTAGTTGACTTCCTGAAAATTCTAAAACCATTCTTCATAGGAATTCTAATTGCATATATACTATATGCACCAAGCAAAAGCATTGAAAAAATGCTAAAAAATTCAAAACTAAAATTTATTAAAAATAGGGCAAGAGGAATTAGCATACTAATAAGCTACATAATTTTTGCGCTAATACTTATAATAATTTTCAACTGGATATTCCCAGTATTGGTGCAAAGTGTAACAGAACTTGTAACCAACTTGCAGGGTTACATTGAAGGCACAATCCAAAAATACAATGATCTTCCACAAGATTCTGTATTAAAAAGTGACGCGGTAACTAATACGATAAACGATTTATTAGAAAATGCCAAAAACATTGATTTTAAACAATACATCAACATAGATACAATAGGCCAATATGCAAAAGGTGCTATGAGCTTTGTAAACAGCATAATAGACATTTTTGTGGCATTTATAGTATCAGTATACCTATTATCTGGAAGAACCAGAATAATGGCATTTTTGGAGAGATTTTTCAAAGCTGTATTCAAAGAAAAAACATATCAAAATTTATCAAAATATTTTAACGATACAAACCAAATCTTCTTCAAATTTTTAAGCAGTCAACTTATAGATGCAGTAGTTGTAGGGGTTCTAACAACTATAGCAATGAGCATAATGGGCATAAAATATGCACCATTGCTTGGATTTATCATAGGACTATTTAATATTATTCCTTATGTTGGAGCAATAATTGCGGTAATAATTGCTGGAATAATAACACTAATTACAGGTGGAATATCTCAAGCAATTTGGATGCTTGTAGTTATCATAATTTTACAACAAATTGATGCAAACATCATCAATCCAAAAATTGTTGGCGATAACCTAAAAATCAGCCCATTAGTAGTTATTTTAGCAATCACAATAGGGGGAGCATATTTTGGAATGTGGGGAATATTCCTATCTGTTCCAATTGCAGCGGTATTGAAAATTTTAATTGAGGACTTTATTAAATATAAGAATGAAACTAAAAAAGGGTAGACTGCGAATCTACTCTTTTTGGCTATGTAAAACTATTTGCCACACAAAAAACACTTGAAAAATGTGTAAAAAAGTGTATAATAGAATAGAAAGCGGGGTGAAAAAATGAACAAAGAACTACTAGAAAAAAACATAGGATATACCTTCAAAAACAAGGAACTACTAGATCAAGCACTAACACACACATCATATGCGTATGAAAATGGAAAAGAAAGCAATGAAAAGCTTGAATTCCTGGGCGATAGCATATTAGAATTCGTTTCAAGTAATTACTTGTACAAAACATATCCAAACCTTAAAGAAGGAGAAATGACTAAAGTTAGAGCTAGCGTAGTTTGCGAGGCAAGCCTACATAAAATTGCAAAAAAGCATGATTTTAGTGATTTCTTGAATCTAGGAAAATCAGAAAGAACTACATGTAAAGAAGGCAGACCAGCGATTTTGGCAGACAGCGTAGAAGCTGTAATAGCTGCAATGTATATAGATGGTGGTCTAAAACATGCCGAAAAATTCATTATAGAAAATTTAAAAGAAGACATAGAAATTGCGGTACATCATGTGGGAGAAAAAGACTATAAAACAGTTCTACAAGAGAGTTTACAGGTACACGGAAATGTGAAAATTGAATACAATGTTCTAAGAGAATTTGGACCAGACCATGCTAAACAATTCGAAGTAGAAGTAAAATGCAATAATAAACTTCTTGCGACAGGTACGGGCAAAAGCAAGAAAATAGCAGAAATGAATGCAGCAAAAAAAGCACTTGAAAATATAAACTGAAGAGAGACTGTTGGTTAACCAACAGTCTCTTTTTATATTATTCTTCTCTAAAGTCTGCAAATGTTTTTATAATTTCAATTTTAGATTTCCCTTGTTTTATTTCGTCATTTGGTTTTACTACTAAATCCACATCGTATATTTCTTTTAATTTTTTAGCATTTTCCTTTTTGTGTCCTATTACATTATTTACATCTTGTGGATTTACCTCAACTTGGACTTCTTTAACTTTTACATTTAATTTTTTTATTTTATTTACCACAGCATCATACCATAAGCTAGATTCAACAAGTTGTCTAAACGCTGGATGATAAGGCCCCGCAAGAACTTCACTGTTTTCTGACTCGGGATCTGTTATCTCATCAGTGTTTTGCAAACCAATTCTAATTATATCAATATTTTTGCTATTAAATAATGCAACTAATTCTTTACAAACTTCAACTGCTTGTACCACTGTTAGCGGATTATATGTTCCGTTCTCGTATTCTTTTGCCAGTTTTGTACCTTTAATTACCAAAACAGGATATATTCTAACCATTTTAGGTTTAAGTTTTATTAAGGCTTTTGCGGTATTTATCTCATCAATTTTTGTTGAATCTTGTAAACCAACCATCATTTGATGGCCAAGTGTGAAACCGTACCATCTAATTAGTTTTGAAGCTTTTTTTACATCTTCAAAAGTATGGCCTCTTTCTGCCTTTTTTAGTATGTAGTCATTTGCTGATTGCACACCCAATTCTATTGTTTTAACTTTATATTTTTTTAATCTTTTTAAGATGTCTTTATTTATATAATCTGGTCTTGTAGAAATCCTAATACTGTTGACTTTTCCAGCTTTTATGTAAGAGTATGCAGCCTCCAAAAGTTCATTTTGAACATTCTCATCAATACCTGTAAAACTGCCACCCAAAAATGCAACTTCAACATTTTTATTAGGTTCTTTAATGTGTTCTAAATAATAATCAATCGTTCTTTTAACATCATCTTTTGTAACTTGATTTTTCTCGCCACTTATTTTGTTTTGATTGCAAAATGAGCAATCATGTGGACAACCTAAGTGCGGTACAAATATAGGGATAACGTATTTCTTTGTCATTCTACTTCATTCCTTTCTCAAGTTTTCATTTCGACATATTCGTTTTCGTTAGTATCATTATACACCATTTATCAAAATATTCAAGACTTTTGAATGAAAACCTTGTTTTTTGGGAGTGTCCCCAAAAGTATTGCATTTTTTTTCGCCAAACCATTGACTTCCGTAAGAAAAAATGATAAAATAGATAGGATTTATGGCTGTTAATTTTTTGGACAGCCGATTCAGTTTATTATTTTCAATTTTAATATTTTAAAAAGAGGAATTATTTGCAGAAAACTATAGCAGAAATTAAGTGTCAGAGCAGTCACTTAAAAGTAACTAAAAGAGCTGCAAAATAAGAAGGACTTTTTAAAGTGTTATGCCCCACAAAGGCAATTTCAAATCTGCTTAAATATTTTTTAAGGAGTGATTTTTTTGAAACTAAAAGACATCAATTTTGAAAAGACAACAAGAAAGAATTTCGCAAAAGTTGGCGATTACATCGAAATGCCAAACTTAATCAAAGTACAAAAAGATTCATATGACTGGTTTGTAGAAGAAGGCTTAGGGGAAGTATTAAAAGATATTTCACCAATCGAAGACTATTCTGGAAACCTTGTTTTAGAGTTCTTTGATTACTACATGGAGGACAAGACTAAATACACACTTGAAGAATCTAAGGAAAGAGATGCAACATATGCAACAAGATTACATGTAAAAGTTAGATTAATTAATCGTGAAACAGGCGAAATTAAAGAACAAGAAATCTATTTAGGTGATTTCCCACTAATGACAGATAGTGGAACATTCGTAATCAATGGTGCAGAAAGAGTTGTAGTAAGCCAATTAGTACGTTCACCAGGATGCTACTATGCTGAAGAATTTGACACAAAAACAGGTAAAAGAACATACACATCTACAGTAATGCCACTTAGAGGAGCATGGATTGAATACGAAACAGATGGAAACGACATGTTCTATGTTCGAGTAGATAGAACAAGAAAAATACCTGTAACATTGCTATTAAGAGCAATTGGTATAATATCAGATGACCAAATTAGAGACTTATTTGGAGACGAAGAATTATTAAACACAACAATTGCAAAAGACACAATAAAAGACCAAGACGAAGCCCTAATAGAAATCTACAAAAAATTAAGACCAGGAGAATTACCAACAGCAGAAGCAGCAAGAACATTATTCAATGGCTTATTCTTCGACAACAGAAGATATGACCTAGCAAAAGTTGGAAGATTCAAATTCAATCAAAAATTAAGCCTATCAACAAGAATTAAAGATAAAGTAGCAGCAAAAGACATTGTAGACCCAGAAACAGGCGAAGTATTCGTAACAGCTGGTGAAACAATAACAGAAGAAATCGCTGAAAACATACAAAATGCTGGAATAAACATGGTTGACATCACATTAAACGACAGAACAATAAGAGTAATAGGAAATGGAACAGTAAATATCCACAAAGTATTACCAAATGTGGATTTAAGCAAGCTACATTTCAAAGAATTAGTTAACTATTCAGCATTAAAAAATATAATAGACAACACATCTGAAAAAGATTTAGTAAAAACTCTACAAGAAAGATATGACGAATTAGTACCAAAAACAGTTACAACAGAAGACATCATCGCATCTGTAAACTTCCTACTAAACTTATCACATGGACTAGGAAAACCAGATGACATCGACCACTTATCAAACCGTAGAATTCGTTGCGTTGGAGAACTTTTACAAAATCAATTCAGAATCGGTCTAGCAAGACTTGAAAGAGTTGTAAGAGAAAGAATGACAATCCAAGACCTAGATGTTATAACACCACAAACATTAATCAACACAAAACCAATAACATCAGCAATAAGAGAATTCTTTGGAAGTTCACAACTTTCACAATTCATGGATCAAACAAACCCACTTTCAGAATTAACACATAAAAGAAGAATTTCAGCATTAGGACCTGGAGGATTAACTAGGGAAAGAGCTGGTTTCGAGGTTCGTGACGTTCACTATACACACTATGGTAGATTATGCCCAATCGAATCACCAGAAGGACCAAACATAGGATTAATCTCAGCATTATCATCATTTGCAAACATCAACGAATATGGATTTATTGAAACACCATATAGAAAAATTGATCCAGAAACACATAGAGCTACAGACATTGTAGAATACATGAGTGCAGATATAGAAGACAACTATATAATCGCCCAAGCATCTGAACCAATGGATGAAAATGGCGAATTTATCAACAAGAGAATCAGAGTTAGATATAAAAACGAAGTAATCGAAGTTGATAAAGAAAAAGTTCAATACATAGACGTATCTCCAAAACAATTAGTATCAGTAGCTGCAGCCATGATACCATTCTTAGAGCACGACGACGCAAAGAGAGCCCTAATGGGATCAAACATGCAACGTCAAGCAGTGCCATTAATGATATCAGAAAGCCCAATAGTTGGAACAGGAATCGAATACAGAGCAGCAAAAGACTCTGGAATCCTAGTTCTAGCAGAAGATGATGGAGAAATCGTTAAAGTATCAGCAGACGAAATAAAAGTAAAATATAAAAACGGAAAAACAATCACACATAAACTACGTAAATTCAAGAGAACAAACGGTGGAACATGTATCAACCAAAGACCAATCGTAGCAAAAGGTGAAAAAGTTAAAAAAGGTCAAACAATCGCTGACGGTCCTGCAACAAAGGACGGAGAGATGGCTCTAGGTAAAAACGTATTAGTAGCATTCTCAACATGGGAAGGATACAACTACGAGGACGCTATCTTAATCAACGAAAAATTAGTAAAAGAAGACGTATTCACATCAATCCACATTGAAGAATATGACTGCGAATGTAGAGATACAAAACTTGGACCAGAAGAAATCACAAGAGATATTCCAAATGTTGGTGATGACCAATTAAAAGACCTAGATGAAAACGGAATTATCAGAATAGGTGCAGAAGTAAGACCTGGAGATATCTTAGTTGGTAAAGTTACTCCAAAAGGAGAAACAGAACTAACAGCAGAAGAAAGATTATTAAGAGCTATCTTTGGTGAAAAAGCAAGAGAAGTAAGAGATACATCACTTAGAGTACCACACGGAGAAGCAGGAACAATAGTAGATGTAAAAATCTTCACAAGAGAAAACTCAGACGAACTTGCACCAGGTGTAAATCAAGTAATCAGATGCTATATAGCAACAAAGAGAAAAATATCAGTTGGAGATAAAATGGCTGGTAGACACGGAAACAAAGGTGTTATCTCAAGAGTTTTACCAGAAGAAGATATGCCATTCATGCCAGATGGAACACCAGTAGACATTCTTTTAAACCCACTTGGAGTACCTTCTCGTATGAACCTTGGACAAATCTTGGAAGTTCACTTAGGTGGAGCAGCAAAAGCATTAGGATGGAAAATCTCAACACCAGTATTCGATGGTGCAACAGAGGAAGACGTAAGAGAAGTTCTTAAAAAAGCTGGAATGAGCGAAGATGGTAAAACAATTCTTTATGATGGTAGAACAGGAGATCCTTTCGATAAGCCAATTACAGTTGGAATCATGTATATGTTAAAACTACATCACTTAGTAGATGACAAAATTCATGCTCGTTCAACTGGACCATACTCATTAGTTACACAACAACCACTTGGAGGAAAAGCACAATTCGGTGGTCAACGTTTCGGAGAGATGGAAGTTTGGGCGCTAGAAGCTTATGGTGCAGCTTACACACTACAAGAAATGTTAACAGTTAAATCAGACGATGTTGTGGGAAGAGTAAAAACTTACGAAGCAATCGTAAAAGGCGAAAACATCCCAGAACCAGGAATTCCAGAAGGATTCAAAGTTCTTGTAAAAGAACTACAATCACTAGGCTTAGACATCAAGTTATATTCACATGACAACCAAGAGTTAGAAATAAAAGAAAGTATAGAAGACGGAATCGACTACGATCCAGAAAGAGATAAAAAACTTCTAGAAGAAGAATTATCACAAGGAGAAGAATTGCCAGAAGGATATAGCGAAGAAGGCGAAATGCTTTATGATGACGAAGACGACGATGATGAGGACAGTGATGATTTATTTGAAGACCTAGGGGACGAAGGCGAAGAAGAGATTTTTGAATAGGGGGAAAAAAATTGGACGAGAACGAATTATTTGATAAATTAAAAATAGGAATCGCATCAGATGAGCAAATTAGAGAATGGTCAAAAGGCGAAGTTAAAAAGCCAGAGACAATCAACTATAGAACTCTAAAACCAGAAAAAGACGGTCTATTTTGTGAAAAAATCTTTGGACCAACAAAAGACTGGGAATGCCATTGTGGTAAATATAAAAGAGTTAGATATAAAGGAATAGTTTGTGATAGATGTGGTGTTGAAGTAACAAAATCAAAAGTTAGAAGAGAAAGAATGGGGCACATCGAATTAGCAGCTCCAGTAGCTCACATCTGGTATTTCAAAGGAATACCAAGCAGAATAGCACTTATGCTAGACATCTCACCAAGAGATTTGGAAAAAGTAATCTATTTTGCATCATACATAGTTACAGACAAAGGAACATCAGGATTAGAACAATGTCAAATTCTAACAGAAAAAGAATACCATGAAGCAGTTGAAAAATACGGCAAAGGGTCATTCAAAGCTAGAATGGGTGCAGAAGCATTAAGAGAAATGCTAGAAAAAATTGATATAGAAAAATTATATCAAGAACTAAGAAAAGAAATAGAAAAATCATCAGAACAAAAAAGACTAAAACTAGTAAAAAGATTAGACACAGTAGAAGCTTTTAGACAATCTGGAAACAGACCAGAATGGATGGTAATGAACGTAATCCCAGTAATCCCACCAGATTTAAGACCAATGGTACAATTAGATGGTGGAAGATTTGCAACATCAGACTTAAACGACTTATATAGAAGAGTAATCAACAGAAACAACAGATTAAAGAGATTACTAGAACTAGGTGCACCAGAAATAATTGTAAGAAACGAAAAAAGAATGTTACAAGAATCTGTAGATGCCCTAATAGATAATGGAAGAAGAGGAAAACCAGTAACAGGAGCTGGAAACAGACCATTAAAATCATTATCAGACATGTTAAAAGGAAAACAAGGTAGATTCCGTCAAAACTTACTAGGAAAACGTGTTGACTACTCTGGACGTTCAGTTATCGTAGTTGGACCAGAATTAAAATTATATCAATGCGGACTTCCAAAAGAAATGGCAGTTGAATTGTTCAAACCATTTGTAATGAGAGAATTAGTAGGTAGAGGAATTGCACAAAATATCAAAAACGCAAAAAGAATGGTAGAAAGACTAAGACCAGAAGTATGGGGAATATTAGAAGATGTTATCAAAGATCATCCAGTAATGTTAAACCGTGCTCCAACACTACACAGACTTGGAATTCAAGCATTTGAACCAGTTCTAGTAGAGGGTAGAGCAATCAAACTTCACCCATTAGTTTGTGAAGCCTTCAATGCCGACTTCGATGGTGACCAAATGGCGGTTCACTTACCATTATCACCAGAAGCACAAGCAGAAGCAAGATATTTAATGCTTGCAACAAACAACTTGTTAAAACCACAAGATGGTAAACCAGTTGCAACACCAAGACTTGACATGATTTTAGGAAGCTACTATTTAACAATGGTACTAGATGGTGAAAAAGGTGAAGGAATGTACTTCAAAGACCCAGATGAAGCTATAATAGCTTTAGAAAACCACGAAGTATCAATTCATGCAAAAATATTTGTAAGAATAGAAAAAGAAATAAATGGCGAAATAAAACATGGAAAAATTGAAACAAGTGTAGGAAGAATCATCTTCAACCAAGGAATTCCACAAGATTTAGGATATATCAATAGAGAAGAAGATCCATTCCAATACGAAATCAACTTCCCAGTTATGAAAAAATCAATGGGAGACTTAATTGAAAGAGTTATTAGAAACCATGGTTTAACAGAATCAGCAGAAGTAATCGACTACATCAAAGCTTTAGGTTACAAATACTCTACAGTTGCAGGTATTACATACTCAATGGACGACGTAAAAGTGCCAGCTAAAAAGAAAGAATTACTTGCAGAAGCTGACCAAAAAATCGAAACAATCCGTAAACAATATGCAAGAGGATTGATAACAGATAATGAAAGATATATTGCAACAATCAATGTTTGGGAACAAACAACAAAAGACGTTTCTAAGGCCATGGAAGAAAACTTCGAAGACCTAAACCCAGTTTATATGATGGTTAAATCAGGTGCCCGTGGTAACATGAACCAATTACGTCAAATCGCAGGTATGCGTGGACTTATGGCAAGTACAACAGGTAAAGCGGTAGAAATACCAATCAAATCATCATTCGCTGAAGGTCTAGATGCCCTAGAATACTTCATTTCAACACACGGTGCTAGAAAGGGTCTATCAGATACAGCCCTAAGAACAGCCGATTCAGGATACCTAACAAGAAGACTTGTTGACGTATCACAAGATATCATCGTTAGAGAATATGATTGTGGAACAGACGACGGAATCGTAATCTACGATATAAAAGACGGAAACCAAATAATCGAAAAAATGCATGAAAGACTAATCGGAAGATTCTCAGTTGAAGATGTAGTTAATCCAACAACTGGTGAATTAATTGTGGATAAAGACACAATGATTAACGATGAAATTGCAGATAAAATCATAGAATCTGGAATCGAAAAATTAAAAGTTCGTTCAGCATTAGGATGTAGAACAAAACACGGTGTATGTCAAAAATGTTATGGTATGGGCTTAGCAAGAAGAAGCCTAGTATCAATAGGAGAAGCAGTCGGAATAATTGCAGCTCAATCAATAGGAGAGCCAGGTACACAGCTAACAATGAGAACTATCCACTCTGGTGGTGTTGCTGGTGTAGCAGATATCACACAAGGTCTTCCTAGAGTTGAAGAATTATTCGAAGCTAGAAAACCAAAGGGATTAGCAATAATTTCAGAAATAGCAGGAAAAGTAAAAATCAAAGAAACAAAGAAAAAGAAAGAAGTTGTTGTTACATCAAATGACGATTCTAGATCATATACAATACCATTCGGTTCAAAAATGAAAGTAAAAAACGGAGACATGGTAGAAGCCGGAGATCCATTAATCGAAGGTTCAATCAATCCAAACGACATCCTTGAAATCAAAGGAGCCGAAGGAGTTTACGAATACTTAATCTCAGAAGTACAAAAAGTATATAGAAACCAAGGTGTTGATATAAACGATAAACACATCGAAGTAATTGGTAGACAAATGCTTAAGAAAGTAAAAGTTGGAGACAACGGAGACACAACATTACCAGCTGGTTCATTAGTAGATATGTACGACTTCGAAGAAGCAAATCAAAAAGCCGAAGAATTAGGTGTAAGAAAAGCAGAAGGAAAACGTGTACTACTAGGAATAACAAAAGCATCACTTGCAACAGATAGCTTCCTATCTGCAGCATCATTCCAAGAAACAACAAGAGTACTTACAGATGCAGCAATAAAAGGAAAAGAAGACGACCTACTAGGATTAAAAGAAAACGTAATAATCGGTAAATTAATCCCAGCCGGAACAGGTATGCAAGTATACCAAAACACAAAAATAGACACAGAAAAAGAAGAGGAAGAAACAGTTGAAACAGAAGAAATAGCAGAAGCTACAGAAACTGTAGAAACAGTTGAAGAATAAAAGAAAATAAAAAAGCTACGCAAGCACGACTTGCGTGGCTTTTTTATTTTTTAAAACCTAGTTTTTTGGGAGTGTCCCAAAAAGTCTGTTACACAAATGTAAAATAAAAATAATGATATTGCAAAAAACGACAAAAAATAGCTTCCCTAGTGAGTTAGAAGGCGCTACCAAAACGTGGCAAAAAGTGGTATTGAAATTATATATATAAGTAAGTAAAATAATTCTTGAATTATACTTTAATAAAAAGCGAAAATTATACAAAGGAGAGGCTGGTTATGAAATTGCCATTTAAACCAAAGTATTTGAATTTTAGGAAAGGAAGCGAAAAAGGTAGTGTTACTTTATTCGTTCTTATTGCGATGCTATTTTTCCTTATGATTGGAATGATGATTTTTATTATCAACATGAATGCTGAAACAGCGCAAAAGAGAGATGTTGAGAAGATCAAAAGTGAATACAGCGCAAATACGAACGAAACTGACCTAGAGCAAATGTACCAAGAGGCTAAACAACGTCAAATGGGCACATTTTTTATCAAGTTGATTGATAAGTTTGGTGTAATCTATAACAGTGGTGAGTGGGTTAACGAAACATGGCTAAATAGTGAAAACTATAGATTGCCATTAACAGTTGAGCCAAGTTTCCCTGCGGGTCTTACAAACATTGATGTAACAGTAAGAGACGACATAAACGGTGGAAATGTTGTTATAAAAGACACAAACACTATCAAGCAAATGGCAATTGGTACAAAAAGTACTACAACAGACCTACTTGTAGATGAAGGTCAATATACAATTACAAACAATATTGACTCAACAAATGAAATCAAGGTTAAAATAGATGTTACAAAACCAGTTGTAAATACTATAAGTGGCGGAGAAGTATGGATAGTGCCAGATGGAACTGACACAACACTAGATGTTTCTATTACTGCAACTGACCCAGCAGTCGCAAACGGAAAAGCTGGAAGTGGTATGGAAGGCGGAAAAATCGAATACGCTATTGGCACAACTGCACCAGATGGCAACACAACATGGTCAACATATACAGGAGCAATAAAAGTTGAAAGTTCTTTGGGAGAAGGAGATTATTATATATATGCTAGAGCAACAGACTTAGCAGGAAATATTTCAGAAATAGCAACATCAGGAGTAATACAAGTTAGAACAGCAAACTACAAAATCACAACAGGAACAGATACAAGATATTCTGAAACTTTAGCTGATGCAATTTATAGAGCAAACCAAGCAAGCACAACAACAGAATCTACAATACAAGTATTGAGAGCAGTAAATGACAACTCAGAAGCAACAATTGACAAAACGATAACATTAGACACAAATGGAAAAACAGTAACAATGGCTAATACAATAACAGTGGCAAAAAACAAAACAGCAACATTTGTAGATACAGCAACAACAAAAGGTAAATTACAAAGAACAACAGGAAAATTGATTACAAATAATGGTACTGTAACAGTAAATGGTGCAACAGTAGAATCAACTGATATGGTAATACATGGTGGAACAGTAAATGTTTCTTCAGGTATAGTAAATAATTCTGAAACAGAAACTAATGCAACTTCTAGAGCAATTCAAGCAACTAATGTTAATATAAGTGGAGGAACAGTATCATGTAGTGCTAGTCATAGTATTGTATCTACAGGTTTAATTACAATAACAGGTGGAACAGTTTCATCTAGAAATGGTATAGCACCACTAAATGGAACCTTAACAGTAAGTGGGGGTACAGTAAATGGAACAAACCAAGCAATATATTTTAATAGTGCTCAAAGTCCAAGTATAAATATATCTGGAGGAATAATAACTGGTGGAGACTGTGGAATAGCAGGATCTGTGACTACGACTGGAACAACAGGAAGGGCTAATATAACAATAACAGGTGGAACTGTGACAGGTGCTACTGATGGTATTAAAATAGGATGCCCAAATACGACATTAACAATAGGCGAAAGCACAAACGCTCTAAATAAAGAAACACCAGTAATCACTGGTACAAATGGATATTCAGTAAATATAGAAAGTGCAACATCAACATTCAACTTCTACGATGGTAAATTAATTGGTGGAACAAAAGCATTAGCATCTGAAGAAAAAAGAACATTCTTTGGAAGAGAAATGTCATTTAACTTAGCAAATGACACAACAGCAAATTTCTATACAGAAACAGAAGGCAATGCAACAAGAAGATACTTACCATACACAAGAGAAAATGACCAAACACACAAATTCGAAACAGTATTAGAAAAAGAAGTAAAAGTTACATTTGACAAAAATGCAGAAGACGCAACATGCACAGAAACAGAAAGAAACGTATTAACAAATGTAGAATATAAAGAATTGGCAGGAACAGCACAAAACGATACAAGCGTAACATACTCAAACCTACCAAGACAAACAGGTTTAGAAAATGAAACAGACAGCAAAATCGATAGAACAGGTTATACATTCAAGGGATGGCAAACAGTAGAAAATTTAATTCCAGATAGTGTTGATGATTGGGAACAAGGAGCAGTAAATATTGCTGGGGAACTTAGTAATAGTAGTACAAGAATAAGATTAAAGAATTATTTAAAAATAGCACCAAATACAAAATATACAATAACTACAGATAATTCGCAACAACTAGGAGTGAGAATGATATGTTTGTATGATAAGAATCTTAATTATCAATCAAATGCACAAGATTTACATGGAGCTAAAAATATTTCATTTACGTCAGGCTCAAATAGTGCATATATATTGGTAGCGTTAATGAACAATAATGGTACTGAAAATGGCGGAGATATATCAGTAAATGATATTCAAAATTCAGGTATATACATGACAGCAGAAGTTACAGACACTACAAAAGTAACACAAGACACAGACCACACACTAAAAGCAATATGGGAAGCAAACAAATACACAGTACACTTCGATGGAGATGGTGCAACAGGTGGAACAATGGCAGACCAAGAATTTGAATATGACGAAGAAAAAGCTTTAACACAAAATGCGTTCACAAGAGAACATACAGTAACTTATGATGGAAATGAAGGAACTGCATCAAAAGCAAATGATACAGCAACATACACATTTACAAACTGGGGAAATAAAGATATATTGGGATATGACCTAGATATGTCAGTTGGTAATGTTAGACAAGATAATATTATAGGGAATGAAAATGGATACAAAACATTAACAAATACAACTGGAAGCAATACACAAAAAGATTTTGCAAGATGGACAATACTACCAACATTTAATCCTGGTGATAAATATAAAGTAACATTCTATGCAAAAGGAACAAGAGGAGCATTAGGAGCGGATTTAGGAATATTCTTTTATGGAGCTACAGATTATTTGCAATGTACTAAAGTAGAATGTTCTAATGGCGCAGGTAATACAAGAGCAGATGGATATATGGGGCTATTATTAACAGATAAATGGACAAAATATACAGTAACATGGACACTTGGTTCAAATGGAGATGGAAACGTAAATAAATATTTAATGTTTAGAGTTTATTCTGAAGCAAATGCTTCAATCTATGGCGTACGTTTCGAAAAACTAGAAAACGAAGAACATGCTGATCAAGAAGTAGTAAGTAACCTTACATCAGATCCAAATGGAACAGTAACACTATACGCAGTATGGACACCACATGAAGTTACATTACCAAGTGCAACAAGAGAAGGATACATCTTTAATGGTTGGTATGACGCAACAACAGGTGGAAACAAAATTGGTAATGCAGGAGATAAATATATTCCAGAAGCAAACATAACACTTCATGCACAATGGAGACAAGTACACTACACAGTTTCAGTAGGAGAAGAAACTCTTCCAGCTGAAACTTTAGCAGAAGCGGTTGGACTTGCAGAAGAGAGAATAACAGGTTCAGTAACAACTGCAACAATTACTGCATTGATGAATTATACAGATAATTCAACTGCGACAATAAGTAAAAATATTACAATAGACACAAATGGTCATGAAATAACAATGGCTAATACAATAACAGTAGCTGCAAATACAACAGCAACATTTGTAGATACAGCAACAACAAAAGGAAAATTAATAAGAACAGCAGGCAAATTGATTACAAATAGTGGTACAGTAAAAATAGGAACAAACAATACAGATGGTACCGATATGGATTCTGTTGATAGAGTTGTTTCTGGAGGAGATGTTGAAGTAAATTCCGGAATATTAAATCTTACAGGGGCCGGAGAATTAGATACTAATTTTGCAGTTATAAGTGCTGTTAATATAACTGTTAATGGCGGACAGATTATAAATGATTATATGCATTATGGATTATTAACATATGCTCAAGCTTCAGTAATAGATTTAAATGGTGGAATGATTAGAGCACAAGGTTGTGGCATAAATAGTTATGCAACATTAAATATGAGTGGAACAACTCAAATAAACGGTGAAACAGGTATTATAACATATAATAATAATACAACATTTAATATTACAGGTGGAACAATAAATGCTTCAAATAATGGAATTTATAATTCTAAAAATGGAACAATAAATGTAAGCGGTGGAACAATAACTGGAGGAACACATGGAATTTACAATGCTGCAAATGGTACTATAAATGTAAGTGGAGCAACTACTTCAATTACAGGAACAAGTAGTCAAGGTATTAGGGGATATACAGGTAATGTAACTATATCAGGTGGTACAATACATGGAAATACTCATGGTATTTCTGTAAATGCAGATACTTTAAATTCAGGTTCAATTCTTATGACTGGTGGAACAGTTGAAAGTGCTTATTATGGTTTATTAGCAGCTGGTAATTCAACTATTACAATGGGCGCTAATGATGGAACAGTAAGTAAAGAAACACCAGAAGTAATATCTAATGCAACATCAGGAGATTACAATGGTGTATATAGAAATACTACTGCAACATTTAATTTCTACGATGGTAAAGTTACATGTTATACAGAACATTCTTTAAATGCTGCTGAAACAAGCAAGCCAGATGGTTACCAAGTTGTTAAGAGAACAGCAGACGGCAGAGAAACTGCAGTTCTTGAAAAAGAATTAACAGTAACATTTGAACCAAACCCAGGAAACACAACAGGTGCAACAGTAAACCCTACAAGCAAAACAGTATTAACAAATACTGCTTATGGGGAATTACCAACACCAACAAAAACGGGTTACTCATTCAAAGAATGGCAAACAGCCGATAATTTAATATCAACAAATCCAAATGATTGGCAACAAGGTGCTATTAATGATGCAGCAGGAATAAATGGTTCAGATTTATCTACAAGAATTAGGACAAAAGATTATATAAGAGTATCTCCTAATACAAAGTATAGATTAAGTGTAAATAATTCAAATAATATAGTGATTAGATTGGTATGGTTTTATGATAACGATAAAGCATTTATTAGTACAAATGGAAATGAATATTATGTGGATGCTTTTGAATTTACAACACCAAGTAATTGTCATTATATTAGAACGGTATTACAATATGGTTATGCTGGAACAACTGACATTACCCCAAGCAATGTTACAGATGCAAATATTCACTTAACAGAAACAGTAACTGATTCAACGTTGGTAACACAAGAAAGCAATCATACATTAAATGCAATTTGGGAAGCAAACCCATACACTGTTACAGCAGATGCAAATGGTGGTTCAATTACTGCAACAAATAATTGGACAGGTAATGTAGGAGATACAACAGCAACAAAATCAGTAACATTCGATACAGCTTACGGAACATTACCAGAAGTATCAAGAACAGGTTATACATTTGATAAATGGACAGGAAAGAACTTGTTGAATTTACAAGTTCCTGAAAGTACACCAAGTGATACAACAAAAAATAATACAACTGCAAGAAAATTTGAATTTAACACGTATATTAAGGGAATAGCTTATAACAACTATTATGTTAATGATAATGTTGGAAGTGTAACGATAAATCAAAATAGTATAAAAGTAAATGCTAAAAATGGATATGGAGCAGGATATGCTTTAAAGGTAAATAAAAATACAAATTATGTATTGTCATATGATGCAGATGGTGCTAACTCTGTTACATCAATAATTTATTATAATGAAAATGGTGAAATGATAAGTTATGAAAGAACGAATGGAAATGGAACTAAAAATGTTCAGTTTACAACTCCAAATGATATTTATTATTTAGTTGTAGTATTTTCTGTTGAAAAAGGTGAATTTACTGAATATACATTTTCAAACATAATGTTAGAAGAAGGCTCTACTGCTACCTCATACGAACCATACAAAACAATTACAGCAGAAAGCTTATTATCAACAGACTGCGACCATAAAATTTATGCACAATGGACACCAATAACATACAATATTACATACAACATGAATGGAGGAACAAACAATGCATCTAATCCTTCGACATACACAATTGAAACACCAACATTCAATTTACAGACACCAACAAGAGATAATTTTACATTCTTTGGATGGGAAGTAAATGAGGGGACAAGTGTATTAGGAAGTATTTTAAGTCAGACTCCAACAGTAACAATAAATAATGGTACATATACATTTACAAACGCAACAGAGGATAATAGATATACTAATACGAAACTACAACTATACAGTTCAACACAAAGTATAATTCTCCAATTAAAACAAAATAGCAATTTAGAAAAGGTTTATGGAATATATGACCACAAATTAGAAAGTGGAGTATACAGGCTAAAATTTGCTGCAAATGGTTCAAGAAGTGATGGTTATGTATTTTATAATGTTAATTTAGAACAAGGCAAAAAATACTATTATCAATGGGAAAATACAAAAGCGACTGATCAAGAATATGTGGTTAATAACTTTAAATTCGTAGAAGCAACTGGAAACACTTCAGTATCAATTCCTCAAGGAAGTTATGGAGATAAAGAATTTACAGCATATTGGTATGCAAATCAATATACATATAGAGAATACACAGCAACATTTGATGTGAATGGTGGTAATGAATTGCCTGAAGCAGATAGAACAAGAACATTACAATATGCAACACCATTAGGCGAATTACCAACTACAACCAAAACTGGTTATGACCTAGCAGGATGGTTTACTGCGGCAACAGGTGGAACAGAAATAACAGCTGAAACAAAGATGGGGGCAGCTAATGTTACATACTATGCACATTGGACAGCTAAACAATACACAGTTTCATTCGATGCCAATACTGGTACAGGAGGACAAAGCGAAGCGGTTACAGCAACTTATGACAGTGCAATGCCAGCAATTAGCACAACAGCACCAACTAAGAGAGGTTATACATTCATGGGATGGTATGACAACGCAGACTATACACAAGGTACACAATACTACACAGCAGAAGGTGAAAGTACTAGAACCTGGGATAAAACTGCAGACACAACATTGTATGCAGGATGGCAAATTAATCAATATACTTTAACAGTTGATCCAAATGGAGGTACATGGAATGGTCAAACAACTGCAACAACTGTTACACAAAACTATGGTACAACTTACAATGTAGCAAACAATGCTACAAAAGAAGGCTACGTATTTGGTGGATGGCAGTTAGTTGATGGAAATGGAAATAGACAAAATATAGATCCAAACGATTCAAATATTAAGTATTTTGATGATTCAAACGGTTCTACGCAATTATTGAAACAATACATAATAAATGAAACAAGTACACAGAAACCTGGAGTGTACAATAACAATTTAAACGGAGCAGTTACTTTTAATAAAATTTCTGATGCTACATCTCCAACAGGATATTCATTAGAAATAAAGACAGATGGAACAGCAAGTCCATCTGCTGGAGGATTTGTAAATGCTAATAATTCTATAGCTGGAACATTTTATTATCATAAAATAATTGCAAAGGTTCCAAAAGGATATACATTAAATATAGCATCTAATACGACGGGCGTGGGATATGGCAATTATTGGTTAACAAGTAATACTGGAACTGGAGAATGGAGAACATATATTTACGTCCAATACACAGGATATAATAAACCATTTAGTTCTTTGGGACATGTATATTTATTTGGAACAAATAATAAAAGTGTAACTTGGTGGTTACAAGAAAGTTCAGTTTATAAAATTGCGAATAATCTAACCGAATTACAAGCAACAAATGTAGATTATACGTTTACAGATAGTAATCAAAAATTAATAGCTGTGTGGAGGGCATCTGGTTCAAGATTAACATTTGATATACAAGGTGGAACTTATGGTAATGGAACAATTGGAACAGAGTGGACTTCAAAAAGTAAAGATTATAGATATGATACAGCATATCCAAACGCACACGAAGTTCCATATTATACAAGTGATTCAGACTTTGCAATATACAAAACTGGATACACACTTGATGGTTGGTACACTGAACCAAATGGTCAAGGAACAAAATTATTTGATGCAAATGGTAGATTAATACCAAACGTATCAGGCTATACAGATGCAAACAGAACATGGAAATATTATGCAAGCAGCTTCACAATTTATGCAAATTGGGTAGCAAATAATTATACAGTTCAAGCAAACCTAAATGGAGGAACGATTTCTTCAGCAGAAGGTTGGGATTTAACTGGAGAAAAACCAGAAAAAACTGTAACTTACGATAGTGCTTATGGCACATTGCCAAGTGTATCAAGAACAGGATATACATTTAAAGGATGGAGTTTATTACCAGCTGGTTATGAACAAGTTGAATATATTAATTTTAACGGCTCACAATATATTGATACTGCTGTATTAACAAAACAAAGTTTAATAGTTGAAGCAGAATTTTCTACAACAACTAAATCGAAAACATTCTTTGGTGGAAGAACATCAACGGGAGCAAACTCTCTTGTATTTGGATATTTTGATAATAATAGTTCATATGTAGGATTTGGTAAAGATACAACCATCTACTCTACAACAATAAATCCAATAGATGGAAACAAGCATAAAGTTATACTTAGCAACGACATTTATCAAATAGATGGAACAGACCAAACAATTAATAATAGGTCAACATTAACTCAATTTAATAACATCTATTTAGGAACATGGAATAATAATGGTTCAGCAGATAGCAGAATGTATATTGGAAAAATATATAGCTTTATTGTTTATGATGGACCAGAAATAGTTAGATTTATGATTCCATGTGTGAATAAATCAACTGGAAAAGCAGGATTTTATGATTTAGCAAATGGAGTATTCTATGGAAAGACAACAGGAGATGACTTCACATATGGAAATAAAGCATATCTAACATCTGATACAATTGTTAGAATAGCATCAGATCACACAATAACAGCAAATTGGGAAGCCAATAATTATACTGTCACAGCTGATTTAAATGGCGGAACAGTTACTTCAGCAGATGGTTGGGATACAACTGGGGCTCAACCTACAAAATCAGTAACTTATGATAGTGCTTATGGCACATTGCCAACAGTAACAAAAGCAGGTTACACATTTGATAAATGGACAGGAAAGAATATGTTTGATGAAGAAACATTATTAATGGCAATTGACGGAGCAACAAAAGAAAATGGATATTATGTATTTGACCCATCAAAGGCACATTTATTATATTCAAGGATAAATGGAACAGAAGAAATAGATCCAGGATTTAAAGAAAATACACAATATACGTTAAGCATAAAAGGTTATACTGACTATGTTTCATCAGCTAATGTATATCAAACAGTATTTATTGGTTTTGTTTATACAGATGGTACATATAGTTCAATAACTATAAGTGGTGAAACAGAAGTGTTGAAAACTTTTGTAAGTTCAAGTGGAAAAACTGTTGAAAAAATCAGCATTTCTTTTGGAAGATATAATGCCAATGCACATATAAAATATATTCAAGTTGAAGAAGGCACAACAGCTACTTCATACGAACCATACAAAACAATTACTGCAGAAAGTTTAGTAGCAACAGATTGTAACCATACAATCCATGCAAACTGGACTGCAAACCCATACACTGTCACAGCAGATGCAATGGGTGGAACAATTCCATCAACAGATGGATGGACAAATGCAGCTGGAAATGGTTCAGCTACAAAAGAAGTAACATACGATAGTACTTATGGCACATTGCCAACACCAACAAAAGATGGTAACGTATTCGCAGGATGGTATAAAGAAAATACATTTGTAAATAAAGTTGAAACATCAACACAAGTTACAACAGATTCTAACCATACTATTTATGCAAAATGGATTAACTTTACTTTAAGTAAAAATCCACTATACATGAACAAAACTACAACAGGCACTGCAATATTAGCACCACAAGGAACAGAAGGTGCAGCAGTAACATATTCTGGAAATAACATTGGAGAATTGACATTTGAGAGTCAAGATACTAGTGTTGTAACAGTATCGGCAAATGGAGCTAATACACAAGCTACAATAACAACAGCAGCAGGTGCACAAAATGGAAATACAACAAAGGTAATAATAAAAGACAGAACAACAGGCGAAACAATAGGTGAGCTAACAGTAATAATCGATACAGAACCACCAACATGGATAGTTCACTTACTTGGAATCGAATAAAAACAAAACCTTGTTTTTTGGGACACTCCCCAAAAACAAGGTTTTATTTTTGTGTAATGGGAAGTTGATCCTAAAAATGGTGGGCACTTCATGCGTGTCGAATTTTGTCGATGAAATGTCAAAGAATTTTATGAATTATTATTGCTATTTTTGAAAAAGGGTTGTATAATTAGTTCATATTTTAAATCTATTTTATTTATTCATTAGTTTTAAAATTAGCTAGTATTTTCGGGCTAAGATTCTAGAATATTTTGATTTTATTACGAGTATTTTTTCAGATTTAAAATATTATTATGATGCACAAGGAGGTGAATAAATATGAATGATGAAACAAAGAGTTTTCTAGTTGAACTATTTGATGTAAGGTTTGCAGAGCAAGAAAAAAGGCTAGATGCGAAATTTGATGCAAAATTTGCAGAGCAAAGAGAATATATAGAAAATAGATTAGAAGATCAAACATTCCAAGTTACACAAATAGCTAATGAGATTTTATATGCAGTTAATAGAAGATTTAAGAGAGAACGTAAGAAAACAGATGAAAAAATTGAAAGTAAAATTGCGGCATTATAATTTGTAAAGCTTTATATATTACCAATATTTGTAATATATAAAGCTGTTTTGTTTTTTCTATATTTTACTATGGACATTTTTTTTATGTTTTGTTATAATATATATGTAAAAAAATGTAGAAAAGGAGGAGCGGTCTTGGCAAATAAAACTTTATCTCAAGCTTTTGCAGAGCTAGAGCAAGCTCGTATGGAATACGAATTTGAGAATAACAGAAATATGAATAAGAATAAATCTCGCAAAAAAAAGAATAAGATTTATGACGTTTATTACACTGGCTCTATTAAGACTAAGAAGAATAAGGCAATTAACCAGGACAAGCTATCTTTTAAGGAATGGTTCCAGTATAGAATTAACAAAATGAGATATGACAAAAATCAGATTAAAAAGCTAGCATTGGTTACTACAGGCGCATTTGCTGTTTGTATAGCAGTAATTTCAACAAATAGCATTTTTGCGGAATACCAAAAAGAGGAAGAAATTAAGAAAAAGATTGCGACAAATGTTTTTGAGACTAATCATTCGTCACTTAATCTTGAAAAAATAATTATTGAAAATGTGGGAATTACTAAGTCTAAAACAATAGTGGAAGACGAGGAAAGACCAATTGATTTCGAAATTAAAAAAGAAGACGACCCTACTTTACCAAAGGGCGAGGAAGTAACTTCGCAAGAAGGGGTTCAAGGAAAGAAACTTGTTGACTGCGTAAAAAGCTATGAAGATGATAAGTTTATTGAAGAAACAATCTTAGATGAAGAAGTTGCAGAAGAACCAGTACCACAGATTATAAAGGTTGGTACATCTGAGTTCTTGGCACATTACAAGGTTCACCTTGGTGACAAATTGTACACAACAGATACGATTAACTTAAAGGAAAAAGCGGAAGATACATCTGAAAATTTGTGCATTATTTTAGCTTCTTTAGATGTTGATTTGCAAGAATTAAACGAAGATGAAACATGGTGCAAGGTTAAATATGGCAATTACGAGGGATATTTACAAACTGACAAATTAACTTCAGAGGCTGTAACACCTGGCATTGGTGAATTAAATAGAAAACAAAAACTATATTCTACACTTGATGCTAACATGGATTTGACAAAGCCAAGTGGATTGACTTTAGATGACTTTAAAAAAGTGTTAAGCGGAAATCCAGCAGATATTTTAAATATTATAGAAAATAATGCTGAGGCATTTTACAATGCAGAACAAAAATACAAAGTAAACGGAATTTTCTTGGCATCAATTGCTATTCACGAAAGCGCTTGGGGAACATCTTACATAGCAAAAGACAAACATAACTTGTTTGGATTTGGGGCTTACGATAGCAGCCCTTATGAATCTGCAAATACATTTGAAGAATACTCAAACGGAATTGATACAGTTGCAAAATATTTGGCTGTAAATTACTTAAATAAAGCTGGCGCAGAAATTACAGAAGAATTAAAATCGACTGGTACATATTATAATGAGCCAACTATCGCTGGAGTTAATACAAGATATTGTACAGACAAAGAGTGGTGCACGAAAATTTTCAAATACATGGAATACTTGTATTCGCGTTTATAATAGAGAGGAATGAATAATGAAAATTCGAGTAAAACACGAAAGTAAAGCATTAATTATAGCATTCATATTTTTAGCAGCAGTAGTATATTCATATTGGTATTTCATAATTTCGCCAATAATTGGAAACATAAGCTTTGCAAACGAAGTATCAAAATTTTTGGTAAAAAACGAAGAACCAATTTTCAAAATTGACGAAGTAATTCTATATAGTAGTGCTGCTGCCGAAGACAACAGCGAAGGAAAAATTTTGAAAGACTTAGATATTTCACAATTTACTGATATATCAATTAAAATTGATAACAAGTCATACATTTCAGATTTGAGCAACAAAAACACAATAAGCGAGCTATATATTGACAACATCACAATTACAAAAGAATCTGATAAAGGCGAAAGCAGGCTTAACTATAAAAGCCCAATGATTTTTGGAAAATACCAAGATAATATAGAGCAAACTGATAGAATTGATTTTAACATTTTACACACAAACGAAGATAATAAAAATAACGATTTTTCAACTCCAACATTTTTTACAGACTGCTCAAACCCTATTACTTTAGGGTACTTGAACAAAAATGTAAAAACAGGTGCTGAGATTTCAACTACAACAGAAAAGATTGATTTTAATGGTAAATTGCTTAAACTTGCAGATGTTCCAATAAAAGATGTTGCTTATAGAGTGAGTTTTCAAATTCATTTAAAAAACAGTTTAGAGGAGTCATTTGTATATTCAATGGATTTGAATTTGCCAATGCAGGAGAAAAACTCTAGTATTTATGATGGATACATTTTTAAGAAAATGTTGAACCAATCTAAGTCATATTATTTTTTGAAAGATAATTTATAGAAAAAAGCAATAAAAAGCATAAAATATTTTATGCTTTTTATTGCTTTTTTTGACACTATATTGTAAAATAAAAATCAAATCTTGATATAAAAATTAAAAATATAAAAATATATATCACAAAAAGTAGAAAACTTTTTATATTAAGCTTCCCTAAAGCGACAAAAAATATTAAGGACAAGTAGTAAAATAAGCCTATAAAAAGTTTTGGAGAGGTGATAAGGATGTTTCAAAATATAGAAGGAGTGGTGGAAGAGGTGCCAAACTACTCTAAACAAAAAATAAAAAAATTCGGTATACTTGCAAACGTTTTCGAAATAAGAAACATTGCAATATACATTGTAAGCCTTATGGTTTCAATGGTCGGAATGGGAAATGCGATATCCCCATTTGCGGTCAGCATTTTTGCGGCGTGTTTTGCTACGCAAATACCTTTACTGGGAGTTGTGGTAGTTAGCTTGGTAGGAACCGGAATAATCTTCGGAATAGAGGGTTTGCTGACATACATGCTAACAGCTTTGGTTATGATTGCAACATTTTTTATAATAAAGCCAAAATATAATTTAGAAGAAAGAAACGAGAAAATAAAGGTTGCAAAACATGTATTTATTGCATGTGCAATAGTTCAACTTGCTAAAATGTTTATGGCCGGATTTACCATTTACGATTTTCTTGTAAGTATAACATTTTCAGTAATCAGTGTAGTTTTTTACAAGATTTTTGTAAATTCTCTAACTGTTTTACAAGACATTAGAGAAAAAAGGGCATTTACAATTGAAGAGGTTATGGGTGCGAGTCTTTTACTTGCTATTGCCGTAAGTTGTTTTGGCGATTTAGCGATTTTCGGTTTTGGAATTAGAAATATTTTAAGCATTTTAATTGTAATGTTTCTAGGCTGGAAAAATGGAATTTTAGTTGGAACAACTTCTGGAGTTACAATTGGTGTAACATTGGGAATTATCGCAAATACAGAACCTATAATGATTGCTGCATATAGCATTTCTGGAATGGTTGCTGGAGTTTTGAATAGATTTGGAAAACCAGGAGTAATAGTTGGATTCTGCCTTGGTAACGTAGTTCTAGCCTATGTTTCAAATGGTTACACTATTGAGCTAATTCATTTTAAAGAAATCTTAATTGCATCTATTGGGTTGCTTGCAATTCCTAAAAAAGTCAATATAGATATAGAAGACTTTATGCACAATGGTGCTAAATTATTTCCAAGTTTTCCAAATAGAGGGCTAAATAGGAGTAAAGAGGCTGCAGAACAGCTAAATAACGTATCTCAGACTATTAAGCAAATGGCGAAAACTTATAAAAAAGCAGATGAAACTCATACAACAAATAATGTATCAAATGACAATAAAAAAATCTTTATTTCAGAATTTTTGGACTGCTTAGAGCCATACAAGGAAAATATGCTATATGAAGATTTATCTAAGACTGAGAGCAAACTTGTTGATGATATTTTTAAATATTTAATGGACAAGCAGGAGATTGACAAAGAGGTGCTTTTAGGAATTTTTGCTGACAATAATAATTACATAGTAAGCCCTCAAGATGATGCATTAAGCAAAAAGTTGGAAACAAACATAGAGCAAATGGTAAGATGCATAAATACTGCATTTAAGCTTAGCAAAACAAATTATGTTTGGATGAAAAAGTTAGAAGAAACTAAACAAAATATGGAAGCTCAGCTAAATAATGTTTCTAAAGCGATTTCTGGAATTGCTCAAAATATTGAAAATGACATCAAAAAAGAGGTTGAATTTGGCGAAGAAAAACAACAAATTTTAGATAAATTAAAACTAAAAAGCATAATTGCAGAAGAGCTTGTAATAAATAAAAATGGTAGATTTTTTGTAGAAATCTTTTTGGAGAACTCAACAGTGCAAGAGGCTGGAACAATCGAGTATTATCTAGAAGAGGGAAATTGCAAGGACCAAATTGAGCAAATTGTTAGTGATGTTTTAAAAGAAAAAATAGTTGTAAATTTAGACGAATGTGTTGCTAATAAAGTTAGCTTGATTTCAGATGACAGATTTGTTATGGCAATAGGCACAGCAAGTAAATCTAAAGATAAACAAGAGGTTTCTGGCGATAATATGATTACAACTAGATTGAAGGATGGCAAGTATTTGGTAGCCATAAGTGACGGAATGGGTTCAGGCGAAAATGCAAACCAAAGCAGTATTCAAGCATTAAATATGCTAGAAAGCTTATTGCTAAGCGGTTTTGATAAAAATACATCAATGGAATTGATAAATACAAGCTTAATAAACAATGGCGAGGAAAACTTTGCAACTCTTGATATTGCAATAGTTGATCTATATGCTGGTACAATAGAAATGATAAAAAATGGAGCTTGCCCAACTTACTTTAAAAACAAGAAAAAAGTGCAAGTGATAAAATCAAAATCATTACCAGCTGGAATGATAGAAAACATTCAACTTGAGGTATTTGAAAAAGATATCGAAAGTCATGAAATAATGCTAATGTGCACAGATGGAATATTAGATTCAAATGTTGAATATAAAAACAAAGAACTTTGGATAAAATATTTACTTGAAGATATGGAAACAGACAACACCAAGAAAATGGCTGATTTAGTACTAAATGAAGCAATAGACAATAACTTTGGTCTACCAAAAGATGACATGAGTGTGTTTGTATGTAAATTCAGAGAAAAATAGAAAAATTCTTGGCTTAACCGAGAATTTTTTTTAAAACACTTGCAAAATAATAATTTTTAGTCTAAAATACTATATGCAAACTTAAATAGCAGAAATATTTAAGAAAGGAGCCGTTTATCTTACGGCAATAGGTAATTTAGAATATATGGCAGATAAATTAGTAATAGTGGAATCTCCTGCTAAGGCGAATACAATAAAAAAATTCTTAGGTGGAAGTACAAAAGTTATGGCTTCTATGGGACATATAAGGGATTTGCCAAAGTCAAAATTAGGAGTAGATGTTGAGCATAATTTTGAACCAGAATATATAAACATTAGGGGTAAAGGCGATTTAATAAAATCTCTAAAAAAAGAAGCAAAAGCAGCTAAGAAAATTTATATCGCAACCGACCCTGACCGTGAGGGGGAAGCAATTGCTTGGCATTTGGCCTTCATTTTAAAAGATGAAGAAAAGAAAATTTGCAGAGTTACTTTTAACGAAATAACTAAACCTGCAGTAAATAAGGCAATTAAAGAACCAAGAGAAATTGATATAAATACTGTTGATGCACAACAAGCAAGAAGAGTCTTAGATAGAATTGTTGGCTACAAAATGAGCCCTGTTCTTTGGAAAAAGGTAAAAAGAGGCTTATCTGCAGGACGTGTACAATCTGTTGCAGTAAAATTAATTGTAGATAGAGAAAACGAAATAGAACAGTTTATTCCAGAAGAATATTGGAATTTATATGCAGATTTAAAGGATGCAAAATCTAAAAAAACATTTGAAGCAAAGTTTTATGGAAAAAATGGCAAAAAACAAGAAGTTCACTCACAAGAAGAAGTTGACAAGATTTTAAGTGACTTAGATGGTGCAAAATATATTATTGATGAAATTAAAAAAGGTGAGAAGAAAAGAACTCCAGCACCACCATTTACAACAAGTACAATGCAACAAGAGGCCTCAAGAAAGCTAGGATTCACCTTAAAGAAAACAATGTCAGTTGCTCAAGGATTGTATGAAGGTGTAAAAATACCTGAACATGGAACTGTAGGTCTTATTACTTACATGAGAACAGATTCAACTAGAATCTCAGAGGTTGCAAGGGCTGCAGCAAAAACTCATATAGAAAGCACATATGGAGAAAAATACTACGAAAACAGATATTACAGAACTAATAAAGATGCTCAAGACGCGCACGAGGCAATTAGACCAACTTATGTAGATATAGAACCAGAATCAATTAAGGAAAGTTTAACAAAAGATCAATACAAATTATATAAATTGATTTACAATAGATTTATTGCAAGCCAAATGAGCCAAGCTGTTTATGACACAATGCAAGTAAATATTAAGGCAAACGATTATGATTTCAAGGCAAACGGCCAAACATTGAAATTTAAAGGATTTATGGTTTTATATGTTGAAGGTACAGATTCAAAAGAACAAGAAGAAGATGGAACTTTACCAGATTTAGAGGAAAAACAAGAAGTTAAACTTGTAAAATTAAATCCTAAACAAAGCTTTACTGAACCACCTGCAAGATATACAGAAGCAAGCTTAGTAAAAACTTTGGAGGAAAAAGGAATTGGAAGACCATCAACATATTCTCCAACAATTACAACTATTTTGGAGAGAAGATATATTCAAAAAGAACAAAAACAATTAGTTCCAACAGAACTTGGAAAGATAGTAAATAAGCTACTTACAGAGAATTTTGCAGACGTTGTAAATGTCGAATTTACAGCCAAAGTTGAAAGCGAATTTGACGAGATTTCTGAAGGGAAAATTAATTGGAAAAAGATGATAGAGGAATTCTATGGACCATTTTCAGTTCAAATTGAGAAGGTTGAAAAAGAACTTGAACATGTAGAATTGGTTGACGAAGTTTCAGACGTGCAATGTGAAAAATGCGGAAGAATGATGGTTTACAAATTTGGTAGATATGGAAAATTCTTGGCTTGCCCAGGTTACCCAGAATGTCAAAACGCAAAACCAATAATTGAAACAATAGATGTGCCATGCCCAAAATGTGGAGGAACTGTGCAAATAAGAAAGACAAAACGTGGTAAAAAATATTTTATTTGCGAAAACAATCCTAGCACATGTGATTACATATCTTGGAACAAACCAAAACCAGGAGAAAAGTGGAATCCAGAAGAGGCTGCACAAATTGAAACAAAACCAAAAACTAAAAAGAAGGCTACAAAAAGAAAAACAACTAAAAAGAAAAAATAATGAAGTTCGTGAAAAATTTCAGTTAACATTTTGAAAGTGTCCCAAAATGTTAACTGAAATTGATTTTTTTTTCTTAAATTTAGCTTGACAAAGTTAAGAAAATTTGGTATTATTTTAAGTGCTTATTCATATAATTAAATAAAAGATGCGGGAATAGCTCAGTTGATAGAGCGCTGCCTTGCCAAGGCAGAGGTCGCGGGTTTGAGCCCCGTTTCCCGCTCCATTTTATGGCGACATAGCCAAGTGGTAAGGCACGAGTCTGCAAAACTCTGATCCCCGGTTCAAATCCGGGTGTCGCCTCCAGAAAAATATAAAAAAAAGCATAGCAATAGCTATGCTTTTTTGTTGACTTTTTTACTTCTCAAAAAACCCAAAAAAACCATAAAAATTTTTTGATTTTTACTTGAAAAATTTACGGAAATAGTATATAGTGAGAGCGAGAAAAACTATAGAAAAGGAATGTTGAAGATATGAATAAAGAAATGATTGAAATACTTGAAATTAAAGAGAATCTTAAGGATTTACAGAAGTCTACAGAGGCAGAAATTGAGAAGATTTCTAAGAGAGTTAAAGATAGTAAGAATGATAATAATAGATTAATCCAATCTAAATTTGAAGAGATTATGGAGTCATATAGCTATAGTATCAACAACAATCCTAATTTGGAGAAGTTTTTAAATAAGGATGAGGTTAATGATTTAATTGATAAAAAAATTAAAGATAGTAGCAAAGATGAAGAGATTGATGAATTGACAAGCCTTATGGAAGAAATCGCTGATAAGGTTGTTGAGGAAAATAAGAAGTTAAAAGAGAGAATTAAAAATCTTGAACAGTCTGAAAAGTTAGCTGAAGCTCAAAATACGTTAGAGGATTCTATTGCTACTCTAGAGGGGAAATTCCAAGGAAATAGACTAGATACAACTGAGCAAATTAATTCTATAAAAGAACAATTGGAGATGCTTAAAGAAAAAGTTTTAAATATACAAGATATAGAAAGTATATTAGAACAAAGAAACGATACAGCTATTGATGAAAAAGAAATACAAGCACTTAAAGATAGATTTGAAGAACTAAGGGAAACACAAAGAAGTCAAGAGGAAAAACTTGGACAAGTTGAGGGGCTACAATTATACCAAAATGAGAAGCAAAAGGAAAATGAAGAAACTAAGTCTAAGATTGATGATATTGAGAAAAAGGTTGAATTGATTGAAAAAAATCAAAAACAAGACTCTGAACAAGTAAATGAATTGAATGAGCAAAACCTTGCTTATGGAGAAAAAATAGACACTTTAATTAATTTAGTTCAAGAACAGGAAAAACAGCTTGATGCTTATGAAGAAGTGATAAATAGACTTGAAGAAAATACTGAGAAGCATGAAGAGAAACTACAAGGAATTGGCTTTGGTTCTGAGGATATTAAGGAACAAATAAAAGCTGAGTATGATAAAAAAATTGCTAATTTTGAGGACAGACTAAATTTGGCTGAAAAATATCAAAATGACCAAGAAGAAAAGCTACAAAAAACTCAAGATGGAATTCAAGAAGTTCAAGGTAATGTACAAGAGGTTCAAGAAGGACTTCAAGGCGTTCAAGGCAATGTACAAGAAGTTCAAGGAAATCTTCAAGGAGTTCAAGATAGTGTACAAGAAGTTCAAGAAAATCTTCAAGGGCTTCAAGATAGTGTACAAGAGGTTCAAACCAATGTACAAGAAGTTGAAACTAGCATAAAAGAAGTTCAAGAATTAGCTGAAAAGCTAGAGGGACAAGTTGGCGAAAAAATCGATGAAGTTGATGGAAAAATCAAAAACTTTGATGAAAAATTTGAAAGCTTTGACGAAAGAATTGGAAACTTTGATGAAAAATTTGAGGAATTTGCAGAAAAGCAAGAAGAATTTGAAACAAGTTTTGAGAAAAACATTGCAAAGATAAATGAAAAACAACAAAATTATGCGGTAAGCCTAAACTACTTGAACAAATGTATAAACGAAGTTAAAGAAGAAAGCAAGACTTCAATTGATGAGACTAATGCAAAGATTGATGAAATCGTAGAAAGTGCAGAAGAATATAAGAACTCAATTGAAGAAACAAATGCTAAGATTGAAGAAATTGCACAAGATATTGAAGAATACAAAAGTAGTTTTGATGGATATAATATTGACCAGATTCAAGAAAAAATTGAAGAATTGCAAGAAAATATTATAGCTCAAAATGAAAAAGACGGAATTTCTATGGGAGAGCTTGAAGAAAAATACGAACAACTTCAAGAGATGGTAAACAAACAAGCTGAGAGAATAGAAAAAAATAAAAATAGAGTAAATGAGCAATATGATATAATTAAGAAAATTCCTGAAATTACAAGTGAACAAAGTGAAAAAATCAATAACTTAATGGGAAAAATTGATGAACAAAGTGAAAACATTAGAAATCTAGATGAGAAAATTATAGAACAAAACGAGAAAATTGATGGTGTTTTAGAAGTTAAAGAAGAAATAGATTCTAGAATGACAGACATCGAAATGACTGTAAATACTGAGCTAGAGGAATTTAAAACAAAAACAGATTTAATTGACGATATTGCTAAAAAACAAGAAGAGTCAGCAAGAAAAGTTAAAAATCTTGCTATTGCTATGGAAGAAAGATTGGAAGTAGCAGAACAAGGAATAGAGAATTCAATTAAAGAAGTAGTGGAAGGCTTAGGGATACAGGCACAAATGGAAGAATTGAATACTCAAATTGATGAAAAAATTTCCACATTAAATGAAGAAATTGTGGAAAAGGTTAACCAAGAAATCGAAAGTGCTAACTTACAAAATAAAGCTGAAAATGATGAGCTAATAGACAGCAAAATTAAGAATATGCAAGCTAAGGTTAACAAGGTTTTTACAAAGCAATTAGATGATATAACTTCTCAAAACGAAATTAGTTTGAAAGAACAAATAGATAATGTTAAAAAACAAGCTAATGAGGCCCTAAATAAGGAACTTGCTAAGATAAAGATGGAAAGCAAAAAAATGATAAATGAAGGTATTGCCAGAATTCAAGTTGAAAATGAGGAAAAACTTTCTAAACAAATTAAGTCTTTACAAGTTCAATATAGTGGAATTATGGACAAAAAGTTGAAAATAATGCAAGCTGATTATGACAGCAAAATCCAAAAATTAGAGAAAATGATAGAAAATATGTCAAATGGAGCAAACTCTTCAAATTCAGGCAGAAACAAAATTGCAAGAAGTGGAATCGCAACTCAGGTATTTTCTTATGAACCAGTTGATGACTATGAAAATAATATAATGGATTCTGTTAAGGAAACAAACATTAAACAAGCTGCAAAGAAGTACGGAAATGACGATTTCGACGATTCCGGCATAATAAACTTCTTTGATTAGAATAAACACAATAGACTACGCAAGCACGGCTTGCGTGTTTTTTATTAGCAATTCTCGTTTAAATGTAACAAAAATGTAAAATAAACTTAATCTATTCGACAAAAATCGCTAAAATGTGCTTCCCTAAAGGCATATGAGGCGATTTTATTTTTACCAAAATTACTATATTGATTTTGTATTTTTTTCTTTATAAAATATAAATAAATAAGCGAATAAATAGCGCTTAAAAAACCTAGTTTTTGGGGAGTGTCCCCAAAAGTCGGGAATAAATACAAAGGAGAGAACAAAATGCAAAAGTTGAAGGGAAAAGGAAAACAAATTATTTTCGCTGTAGCTGCCATTTTACTTGTAATGGGAGTTGTTTGTGGCGTTGTTTTGAACAATAACACACAACATGTTTCTAAAGAGATTCCAATCAAGGTTAAAGTGCTTGGAATATCTGAATCTGCTACAAGCGAAAGCCTAGTAAATGGCGATAATTCTGAAGAAGGGGAGAAAACAGGTACTACCGAAGTTTCGCGAATTGGTGCAATCGAGCCTGAGAAGGCTGATGTAACAGTTGGTGATTTGAATTATGCAAATAAAGATAATACCATAAGGCTTGAGCTTGATGGTACTGATAATTTTAAAGTGCAAAATTCGACACTAACTATTGACCAAATCGTTGTTAAGGTTAATGGAACACAAGTAAATGCTACAAAGAGTTTTGAAAGTGGTCCAGAAGAGTTAAATGATGGCCAAAACGGTAAGAAATACGTACTTGCTTTAACAAATGTTACAGGTGATGGAGTTCTTTCTATCGTTATCCCAGCAAATACTTTAACTGACGAAGCAGGTAATACAAATGATGAGATAACTTCAACTTTTGATACTCAAGTAATTATAGATAATACAGCTCCGACTAAACCAACATGGAATGCATATTTTGTAGATGGTAGTGGAGCATACACAAGTGGTAATTGGACTGCAAAAGAGGTTAGAACAGCTGTATCTGCAGTAGATATGGGCTCTGGTGTTGAAAAAATCCAATATAGTGTAAATGATGGAACATGGACAGATTGTTCTTTAGCAATAACAGCAGTTGCTAATGGAATTTTTTCAAGTGGAGATACTTGGACATTTGAAACTGGCAAGAATGACAATATTAGGTTCAGAGCAATAGACTATGTTGGAAATGTTTCATCAATTTCAGACATCTTCAATGTCAAATATGACAACACAGCCCCAACACTTTCATTAAGCTTAAATCCACTAGGATATGCAGAAGCAATTGATATAAATGTAACATCAAGTGATACATACAGTTCAATTGCAACAACAAAATATGCAAAGGGAAACCATGATGTGGCGTATTTTGTAAGCAACGGAGACAATGTTGCAAACAACACATGTACAGTAACAGAGAATGGAACATACACAGTGTATGTTGAAGACGAAGCCGGAAATGGAGCAGTTGCAACAATAGTAGTAGACAAAATTGACAAAACAGCACCAGTAATTGAAGCAAATAATGTATTTAATGGAACAAGTATAAGCTTTACAGCAAAAGATATTGTACCAGATTCAAACGAAGCTCCATCAGGAGTAGTAGGATATCAAATAACAAATTCTAGCACAGCTCCAACAAGTGGTTGGACAAATCTAGAGGTACCAGCAGTTGAAACAGTAGATGGAAAGCAACAAACTTCTAAAGCAGTAACTATTTCAAATTCTGGTTTATCAGCTGGAACATATTATATTTGGGTAATAGATGCTGTAGGACATAAAACAAGCAAAGAAATTTCAGTTGCATATAACGTAACTTTTGATTATCAAGATGAGGGAACATATTCAAAGGATTTCTTAGATACAGGTTATACAATTGACTGGAGCAAAAGCTTTAGAGTAGAAGAAACATTTAGAGTTGGAGCATTGGGAAAAGACTATTTATTATTTGGAAACTATCCAACAAAAGGAACATTAAATATAGAAGTAGCTAGCGATAATAAAATTAGAGTTTACATTACAGATTCAAGTACAAATACAGCAATTAGTGATGTAAAATCTAGTGCAACTATTGCTAATAACGAGGACATTTCTTTAGTATTTGAATGGAATTCATTAACTAAAAAGTATAGTGTAACAGCTATTGGAACTACAACAAATATTACAATGAATAGTGACACAATAAATATAACAAGAACAGCAGAAAACACATCGAGAGTAGGTCAAGACCACAGAGATACAACATACGAAACTTTCAAAAAAATAAGTATTAAGGCATTTAAAATTATCGAGAATGTACCAAACGTTGCAGGAATAGGAACATTCCCAACAGTTGGAAAAACAGGTTATACATATAATGGATGGTTTACTCAAGCAACAGGTGGAACACAAAAAACAAGTTTTGCGGATTTAACAACAAACGAAACATTATATGCACAAAAAACAGCTAATACATATTCAGTACAATATAATGGAAATAATAGTACATCTGGAAGTATGAGCAATAGCTCTCATACTTATGATGTGGCTAAGAACTTAACAGCTAATGCTTTTGGAAGACAATATACAGTAACATATAACCATAATTACCAAGGCAGTGTTAACGAAAACAAAACAGGAACATATTCTTTTAGTGGATGGGCAACATCAGCTAACGGATTAAAAACTTATGATGATGGACAAAGTGTAACAAATTTAAGCAGTACAAATAATGATACAGTAAATCTTTATGCTGTATGGACAGGTGGAAGCATTGACTATACACCAACAAGAACTGATTACTCATTTGGTGGTTGGTATACAAATTCTGATTGTACAGGAACAAGAGTAGATACAGATGGAGTTTATACTCCAACTGCAAATACAACTTTATATGCTAAATGGATGGATCAAAATATACCTGTGTTAACTATAGAAGGTGGAATAACAGATAAGGTAACAGCAACAACTGGTCAAGTTGTAACATTAAAAGCACATGATAATGATGGAATTACAGCTTATTATTGGGGAACTACAGAGCCAACACAATTATCAGATATAACAAACGGATCACTTTCTAACTTAGCAGCAATACAAGGGGAATCAGGATTAAACCAAACAATAAATTCAACAGGAACATATTGGTTTGCATGTAGGGATATAACAGGAAACTGGGATAAAAAGTCAATAACAATAATTAGTTATACAGTAGATAATTTAATAGAGAACATAGACGGTGCAGGCGATACATATACAAATGCAAATTATACAAGTGCAATTAATAAAACATATATAATAAAAGATGGAACAAGTTTGAAATTAAGAAAAATAGGAACTTTACCAGAAGGAGCAGGAGGAAGTGCTTATCAAGGCTATTCTACAGTATTTTCAACAACACCTGCAACACTTGAACCAGATCCAGATGCAACAATAACACTAGAAAATGGTACAACATATTATATGTGGTATAACAGAAGAGTATTTACAATAACATTAACTGATAGTGAAAAAGGTTTAATTACTGCTGAAACAGTAATACAACAAGGAAATCATGTAACTTTACCATCACTAAATGGAGAAGATAGAATTATAGATGCAAAATATGGAGATTCATTAAGATTAACAGCAATACCATATGATGGATATACATTTACAGGATGGTCTGGTGGATATGTGAGTGGAACTTCAAATCCAGTAGAAGGTTCAGCAATTACAGATTTTAAAACTGTAACAGCATCTTATACATATACCGCAACACCAGTGATTACAAGAACAGCTTATAATACGTTTTCAGTAAGTGCACCATTTGGAGCAGAATATATTATAAGTAAAACACAAACAACAAAACCTGTAGCAGGGGCAAGTGGATGGTCAACTACAACAACTAAAACAACAAGTACATCAGCAAAAGAAACTTGGTATGTATGGGCAAAAGATTCATCAGGAGTAGTATCTCCAAATTGTTCAACAATAACAAATTACCAAGTAACACTAACAGCTGGAACAGGAACAACATTAACAGCAAAAGCAGATAGAAATATACAATCATCACCTGCAGTAACTAGTGCAATGTATGTGCTAGCGGGAACACCTGTATATCCAACAGGTGCAACATTAAATGGATACAATTCTTTGGTTATAAAAAATGGAGATGTTGCAATCGCAAATTCAAGTAGCCAAACAATTAATGCAAATACAACATTTACAACTAGCGCGTCTGAAAATGTTGTAACAATAAATATTAAAAAAGATGATGTGGCATGGCCAGCAAGTGGAATTAAAGTAACATTGTATAATGGCTCAACTCCAACTGCTTATACTGCAACTGTTAGTGAAAGTGGAGTAAGTTCAGCAACATTTACTAATGTGCCAAATGGAACATATAAGATATATGCTGGAAAAGAAAATTTTGATCCGGAAAACTTAATTGATAGCAAATTGGAGGTAACTGTAAATAATAATAGCCCATCTGCTATTACATTGGATTATTATAGTTTAACTTTAAGAACAGGAAATGGAGTAGATGTTGTATTAGCGGATGATATATGGTCAGATATAGAATTTGAAAGACTATACTTAAATACACAACAAAGTATAAATATTAGAGCTTATCCAGAAGAAGGATATTCATTTGATAGATGGACACCAGGAGAATATTTGCCTGACAACTTTACAGCTACTTCTGAAATGCAAACGATAAGGATGGTAGCACATCCTGTAACATTAACAGCTAGTGCACATGATATAACTGCTCCAGAAGTAAGCATAGATGGAGGAATAGCTTTAAAGAGTACAAGTCAAACTGTAGCATTAAAGGGAAGTGACGGAGTAGGAATAACTGGATACTATTGGGGAACAACAGAACCTACTTCTGCAGAATCATGTACAACAACAACAGCTTCACATCTAACAGCAATAAATAGTTCTAACGGATTAAGTAAAACAATTAGTTCGACAGGAACATATTGGTTTGCATGTAGAGATGCAGCAGGAAATTGGAATAAAACATCTATTACAATAGTAAGTTATACAGTAAATAACTTATTGGAAAAAATAGAAGGTGAAAGAAATACATTTACTAATGCAAATTATACAAGCGTAAGTACTGGAACATATATTGTTAGAAGCGGAAGACCTTTAACAATAGATGAAATAAGAACAGTGCCAACAGAATCAACAGGAGCAACAGTTAATGAATATAGAGGATACTCAACAACCTTTAATACAACCCCTGCAAGTGTGGATACAACATATACACCACAAGCAACTAATGGCGCAACATATTATATTTGGTTTAATAGAACAACATTTACAGTAACATTAAATAAAAACGTAAAAGGTGGTATTTCGGCAGAAACTGTAACATTACAAAATAACAGTGTATCAGTTGCAAGTAACTCATCTTCAAATAAAACTTTAAGCGTTAAATATGGAGATACAGTAAGAGTAACAGCCCAAGCAAATTCTGGATATACATTTACAGGATGGTCAGGTGGATATGTAAGTGGAGATACAAACCCTACAACTGGTGCAGAAGTTACAGAAAACAAAACTGTAACAGCATCATTTGAGGATAGAACAGCTCCAAGAATAAAAGTTCAAGCTTTTGAATATTCAAGTACAGCAACAAATTATGCAGGAGATGCATTAAATAATGAAATATCATTTTCAGGATCTGCTAGTACAAATGAATATGTGGGAAATCAACATTGGACTAATAAAGGTGTAACATTTAAATTTACTGTTTATGATGAAGTAGGTGTAACAGGAGCTACATGGAGATATAATCCTACTGGACAATACACAGATACAGGAGATTCATATAATGAAAATCCAAGTACATGGTCAAATGGTGGAACAAATGGAATTAGATACTTAAATTTACAAGGAGCTGGAAGGAGAAAAGCACAATATATCGTACGAGATGCAGCAGGAAATGAAACAACTGTAACAGTTATTGCAAAAATTGATAAAACTGCTCCAACACTTTCAGGAACAGTTACTGCTAATATAGATAGTTCAGATAAATTAACTGTAAAACTTGCTATATCTAGTGCATCTGATGTTGGCGGAGGAATTACAAGGTATGGAGTATATGATGGAGATACTGAATTAGCAGGAACTAATTCAACTGGAACAACAGGAACTAAAACAATAGAATTATCAAATAATACGGATTGGTATTCAAAGGATTTAGTTGTAAAAGCATTTGATGATGCAACAAATGTATCAAATGGGGTACCAATAAGCTATTATACTATAAATAGTTTAAATGGCTTTAGCGGATTATCAATGTGCGTAAAATCAGCCAGTGCGACAAATACAAATGATAAAATAAGATTTAAGGGTAGAACTGTAAAACAAATTTCTGATATTTATATTACTAAGGATGGGGCAACTTTATATCCTATTGGATATAGGGGTTTGAATTCAAATAATGAAGAAACAAATTATGGATTTGAAGGAACTTTTGATGGACAAAATTATAAAATTGAAAGCTTAGCATTTCCGAATACAACATACTATGTTGAAAATGGATTATTTGGATGTACAAAAAATGCTACTATAAAAAATGTAAATTTAGTATATATAAATAGGGAGAGTAGTCCACTAATGGAGGGTGTTAATTATACAAATCGAGAATCGCCAACCATGGGAGGAATCGTTGGAACAGCAACTAACACGAAAATAAGTAATTGTACTGTTTCTGGATGGATTGAATCATATATAACAGGATCAAAAAATGGTGAAGCTTATATTGGAGGAATTTGTGCAAGAGCACTTGGTGGAACAGAAATTACTGGATGTACTAATAATGCATATATTGAATCTGCAGGTCCAACTTTTGATAGAGCTGAGGCAGATGTAAAAGTATATACAGGAGGAATAGCGGGGTATGTTAGTAATGATTCAAAGGTTAAGACTAATGTAGTAAATAATGGAATTATTTATGGTGCTTATGAAACTGGTGGTGTAGTTGCTTATGCCTGTGGAGAAATTTCAGGATGTACCAATAATGCAGATATATCAAGTTCTAATAATTTTAACAATACGGCGGATGCGCTAGGAGGAATTGTTGGTAGAGCACATAATACAAGTACTTCAAAACCTTGTACAATTACAAATTGTACAAATAGAGGCCAAATAAGTTCATATTCAATAACAAGAGATGGTTATGCAAATCTAGGAGGAATTGCTGGAAAAAATGATGGAGCTACAATTAGTTCATGTACAAATGATTATGCCGTATTTACATACCATGGTTCTGGGGTTGGAGGAATTGTAGGAAATAATAATGGAGGAACAGTACAAAATTCAATTAATAATGGGATAATTGATTATTATTACAATCGAGACAATGAATTTGCATGCATGGGAGGTATTGCAGGTATAAACTATGGTGGAACAATAAACGAATGTTCTGCAGATAATGCTGTTTCAACAATGAACTATAAAATTCAACGTATAGGAGGAATAGTTGGCCAAAATTCTAATAATGGTAGTAAAATAGCAAGTATTACAAATTGTACTGTAACAGCCGATGTTCTTGCTTACCAATATGTAGGAGGAGTTGCAGGAGAAAATATTGATGGAACAATAAGTGGATGTACAGTAGATCTAACTGAGGCAAAAGATATTGTAGGTGCAATTAAATATGTAGGAGGAGTTGCAGGAAGCAATGGTGGTACTATTTCTAACTGTAATGTAAGTAATAAATATTTAATGGGAAGAAATACTGGTGGTGGTATAGCAGGAGAAAATACAGGAAGAATTGATGGTTGCAATGTTTTGGCTTCAAATAATACGCTATTTATAGAGGCACCTGCTGTGGATGATGATACTCTTTACAAATATATTGGAGGAATTTCAGGGAAAAATTCGGGAACTATTGTTAATTCACAATTTTTAGCCAAAATAGGAAGTACAAATCCAACTAACTCAAGTAAGTATTCAGAAGTAGGAGGAATTACAGGATACAGCTCAAGTACAGGAAATATATCAAGTTGCTCAGTAAATTCATCTTTAATTGGAGGAAAAAGCAACGTAGGAGGAATTGTTGGAAAAAATGAAGGAGACATAACTGGATGTGGAGTAAAAGGACAAATTTATGCTTATAATTCATCAAGTGCCTATGTTGGAGGAATAGCAGGAGATAATGTTGGATATATTTCATTGTGTTATAATAGAGCTAAAGTTGGTTCTACAACCAACTATGTTAGATATACAGGAGGAATTGCAGGAGAAAATGGAAGAAATAGTACGCTAGTAGGAAGAATAGAGTATTGTTATAATGGCGGAACTATATATGGGGATGCGAATACAGGAGGAATTTCTGGAAACAATAATGCAACAATAGAATATTGCTTCAATGTAATGAGGTCATATAATGTTTCTACAGGTACAAATTATGAGATAACAGGAAATACTTATGGTGGAACTTGTAATCAATGTTTATATAGATCAGTGTATTCAAATGGAAATGATTTTGGTACTCGACTATCAGATACAGAATTACATGCAACATTAGGTCAAGCGCCATGGACAAATTACTTCAAAGAAGACGACAATATACCACCAATAAACTCTAGTTGGCCAATACTTGTTTGGGAAGAATAACATATATAATAGAAGGGGGCTTACATGAAGAAGAAAATAAAACTATCTAAAAAAAATATAATAATCTTAAGCATAATATTTGTGGGTTTAATATTAGTGTTGATATGGGTAATTTACTTAAAAAATAATACTATAGTATTTAAAAGTACAGAAGATGTTAAAGATGATTTATTAGAAATACAAAGTAATGTAAAAGATGATAGAAAGTATGAAATTGATAATCCTTTATATAAGGAAGATGTAGGAGTCTCAAGAGAGACTCTCTACATCAAAGAAAATGCTTCTTCCAAAATAAAAGAAGCTGCAAAAGGAACAGATGTAGGGTTTGAAACAAACAACAAATCTGAAAATGGAATGCTTATAATAGACACATATGAAGGAACATCAGCAATAGAATATAAAGTATTGAGTCACACAAAAGATTTTTTAGATGTCGAAATATATTCTTATAAAAACTTATGTGATTTATCATATATTATGGGAAGTATTGAAGATAAAAAAATCGTTGAAGAAGGTAATGACCAATTACCAAAATGCATGATAGCATCTAATACAACATATACTCTTTCAAGCAATTTTGAAGGTGGAACAAACATTGCATTTTTCCTTGATGCTGATAAGAAATTTATTAGCAGTACAACAGAAAAAACATTTACAACACCTGCAAATGCAAGGTATATAAAGATTATTACAGAAAACGTAGAAGATAAAAAAGATACAGCTATCTCATATAACTTGGTTTTAGGAGATAAACCTTCAAATGAATTTATCTTTAACAAGGCAAAAACTTCTATAGATGTAAACGATAATTACCAAAATCTTATTCCATTTAATACTGAAAAATCAGTTCTTTATATAGATGGCGGAGACATCGAAATAAATTATGTAACAAAATAAATTTTGGCAAGAGAGAATTCTCTTGCCAAATTTTTATTTTTATAGTATATTTACAAATGGAAAAAACAAAGGAAAGGATTATTATAATGGAAAAGATTATTAAAACAATTGCTGAGGAACTTAGTATTAAGCCTACTCAGGTTGAAGCAACAATTAAATTGATTGATGAAGGTAACACTATTCCTTTTATTGCACGTTATAGAAAGGAAGTCACTGGAGGCCTAAGTGACGAAATTTTAAGAGATTTGGCTGATAGATTGAATTACTTGAGAAATTTAGAGCAAAGGAAACAAGAGGTTATAAACTCTATTGAAGAACAAGGAAAGTTGACAGATGAAATATTGCAAAGTGTTGCAATAGCTAAGACTTTAGCAGAGGTAGAAGATATTTATAGACCATACAAGCAAAAGAAGAAGACTAGAGCTACAGTTGCTAAAGCAAAGGGATTGGAACCCTTAGCTGACATTATTGTTTCACAAGAGGAAAAGAAAGATATTTTTGAGATAGCAAAAGATTTTATAAATGTAGATAAATTATCAGATGAAGACAAGAAAAATAAAGATAAAGTTGTAAATACTGCTGAAGAAGCGGTTCAAGGAGCTTTAGATATTATTGCTGAAAATATTTCAGATAATGCAAAATATAGAAAAGAAATAAAAAGATTGTGTTACAGAGAAGGATTGATTGTTACAAAAGCTTCAAATGAAGAGGAAAAGACAAATTATGAGATGTATTATGACTTTAATGAGGCTATTAAATTCATTCCAAGTCATAGAATTCTTGCTATTAACAGAGGAGAAAAGGAAGAAGCTATTAAGGTTAAAATTGAAAAGCCAGAAGAAAAGATTTTAGCATACATCGAAAGAGATATTCTTAAGAAGGAAGAAACTCAATTCACTCAAATGCTAAAAGACACAATTTTAGATGCTTTCAAGCGTTTGATTGAACCATCAATTGAAAGAGAAATTCGTTCAGATTTAACAGAGAAGGCTGAAGAAAAGGCGATAAAAGTATTTGGTCAAAATTCTAAGCAATTGCTTTTGGGTGCGCCAATCAAAGGAAAAACAGTTATGGGATTTGACCCAGCATATAGAACAGGCTGCAAAATAGCTGTAATTGACGAAACAGGAAAGGTGCTAGATTACACGACAGTGTATCCAACAGAACCTCAAAATGATGTTGTTGGAGCTAAAAAAGAGCTTTTAAAATTGATAGAAAAAGATAAAATTGACATGATTGCTATCGGAAATGGAACTGCTTCTCGTGAGTCTGAAATGTTTGTTGCAGATATGTTAAAAGATACTGCACGCAATGTAAGCTATGTTATAGTAAGCGAAGCAGGAGCTTCTGTTTATTCTGCTTCTAAACTTGCAACAGAAGAATATCCAGATATAAATGTTTCAATTAGAGGTGCTATTTCTATTGCAAGACGTCTACAAGACCCATTAGCAGAGCTTGTTAAAATTGATCCAAAGGCTATTGGGGTTGGTCAATATCAACATGATGTTAACCAAAAAAGATTAGCTGAAAGCTTGTCTGGAGTAGTTGAAGACAGTGTTAACAAAGTTGGAGTTGATGTAAATACTGCAACACCATCACTTTTGAGCTATGTTTCTGGAATAAATTCTACAATAGCAAAAAATATTGTTAAATACAGAGATGAAAACGGAAAGTTGAAAAATAGAAAGCAATTATTAAAGGTTCCAAAGCTTGGAAAAGTTGCATTTGAACAATGTGCTGGATTTTTGAGAATTATGGATGGGGATAATCCACTAGAGATAACAGCGGTTCACCCAGAAAGCTATGATGCAACAGAAAAACTTTTGAAGTCAATTGGATTTGATAAAGAAGACCTAAGAAACAAAGAAAAATTAACAGATTTAAGACAAAAACTAAAAGAAATAAATGTTGCCAAAACTGCTGCAGAGCTTGGAATTGGCGAGATGACATTAACAGACATAATTGCCGAACTTGCAAAACCTGGTAGAGATCCAAGAGATGAGATGCCAAAACCAATTTTAAGACAAGATGTTTTAAAATTAGAAGACCTAAAAGAAGGTATGATTTTAACTGGAACAGTTAGAAACGTAATAGATTTCGGAGCATTTGTCGATATAGGTGTAAAATATGATGGATTAGTTCATATATCTGAAATGAGCGAAAAATTCATAAAAAATCCATCAGACATTGTTTCAGTTGGCGATATTGTTAAAGTTCGTGTAATAAAAATCGATATGGAGCGCAAAAAAGTTTCACTATCTATGAAAATTTAAACCTTGTTTTCTGGGACACTCCCCAAAAACAAGGCTCAAAAGTTCAAAAAACACTTGCTTTTTATTGTTAATACTAATATAATGTAGAAAAAACATTCAGAGGTGATGCGAATTGAATAATGAACCAATTGCATTAGAAATAGACGAAGAAATGTCAGAAATGAAAAAGATGAATGACGAATTAACTGAAACAAATGCAGTACTTGAAAGTGCGTATTTGGAATTAGTTGAAACACTAAGACTTGCCGTTGAGGCAAAAGACAATTACACAAGAGGTCATTCAGATAGAGTTTCTGCATATTCTGTATTATTAGGAGAAAAGTTAGGCTTATCAACAAGAAGGTTGAAAACTCTTCGTATAGGAGGAATCTTCCATGATGTTGGTAAAATTGGCGTGCCTGATAGTATTTTGTTAAAGGAAAATGGCTTAAATGACAATGAATATGCTGAAATAAAGAAGCATACAGTTGTTGGAGCCGACATGTTGCAGCCAGTTTCATATTTTAAAAACATTTTACCGATCATAAAATATCATCATGAAAAATATGATGGAACTGGTTATCCGGAAGGTTTAAAAGGAGAAAAAATTCCATATTTGGCACGAATTGTAGCAGTGGCAGATAGTTTTGATGCCATGACTTCTAGACGTTCTTATAGGAATTCCTTGACAAGAAAAAAAGTTATTAAACAGTTCGAAATTGGAAGAGGAACGCAATTTGATCCGCAAATTGCCGATGTAATGTTAGATATTATTAATAATGAACCTGAGAAAATAAAAGAAATTCAAAATAGGTTCGAAAATTAAAAAATAGTTCACGATGCAAAAGCTCAATTATATGTGAACGGATGGAGGAAGAAATGAAATATAAGAGAATTTTACTAAAACTAAGTGGTGGAGCGCTAGGAGGAGCAAATGGAGAAAACTTCAGTAAGGAAAAACTTGAAAACATTACAAACCAAATAATCGCAGCAAAAAATAATGGAATTGAAATAGCTGTTTTAGTTGGTGGAGGAAATATTTTTAGAGGTAGAACTGCTGAAGAGTGGAACATTGAAAGAGTTGAAGCAGATAATATAGGAATGATGGCTACTATAATTAACAGCTTAATGTTAAGAGGAGCTATATCATCTAAAACTGAGGATGATGTAAGAGTTATGACATCAATTCCAGTACCATCAGTTGCTGAACCATACATCAGATTAAAAGCAAAAAAACACTTAGATAAAGGTAGAATCATTATTTTTGGTGGGGGATTAGGACAACCATTTGTTACAACAGATTATCCATCAGTTCAAAGAGCTATAGAAATAGATGCTGATATTGTTTTAATGGCAAAGAGCGGGGCAAATGGAGTTTATACTGCTGACCCTAGAAAAGATCAAAATGCTAAGAGATATAAAAACTTAACTTATGATGATGTAATTAGCCAAAACCTACAAGTTGCTGACCAATCATCATTTGTTTTAGCAAGAGATTACAATATGCCATTATATGTATTTGACTTTGATGAACCAGATGCAATCTCTAAGGTTTGCAATGGTGAGTTAATTGGAACTTATGTAGGAAGAGATTGTGAAACTGAATTATATTAAAAATAAAAATTCTCAGCTTTGCTGGGAATTTTTTTGCTTTAAATTTGACAAAAATAGCCATTTTAGGGTATAATATACTTGTATTATAATGCAAATAAGAAAGGAGTGTATGATATAAAATATCATACAAAAGAAGATGCAAAGTCCAAATAGAAAAGTTTTTGATAATTTAGTTTCAAGAACTAAAATTTATTTAGTAATTATATTACTATTATTGGTTTATATTTGTATAAAAGAAAATGCATTAATTGTGCCTTCAATATTAGTGTTTGCTGTAATTATGGCATATGCCTATTTTGCAAACAATAAAAGAAAGAGTGAGATTTCTGAAACATTGCAAGACCTTACTTTAACAGTTGATAGCACAGCTAAGAGCAGTCTTATAAACTCGCCTTTTCCACTTGTTATCTTGGAAACAGATGGTAATATTGTTTGGAAAAGTTCAAAGTTCGTGGCTGAGTTTCAAAATGTACAAATTAACAATTATATAGATGACTTAGTTTATGACATAAAAAATGAAATTGAAAAAGAAGAGAATAAAAAAGACATTGAAAAGCAAATTCAAATCGGAAAAAATACTTATAAGGTATTTGCGAAATTTGTTCATACTAAAAATAAAAATAGGGATAAAAAGAACAAAAATGCTTATATGATGGTTATTTATTTTCTTAATGAAACAGAAAAAATCAATTTAGAACAAGAATATGAAAACTCTAAAACTTGTGTTGGAATGATAATGATAGATAACTATGAGGAAACAACACAGCTTTTAGAAAGTGAGGAAGTAATAAATAGCAAAGCTGAAATAGATAAATGCATGTATGACTGGATTAACAAATGGAATGGAATCCTTATTAAAACTGAAAGAGATAGATATGTTTGCTATTTTGAACAAAGATATTTAGAGGAGATAAAGGAAGAAAAATTCAGCATTTTAGACCAAATAAAAGACATCAACTTGAAGGGAAAAGGGCAGTTAACTCTAAGTATTGCAATTTCTAATGAAGGCGAAAACCTAAAAGAAAAATATAAATCAGCTCAAGCAGCTATGGATGTTGTTCTTGGTAGAGGTGGTGACCAAGCTGTTATTAGAGAAAATGATATTTATAAATTCTTTGGTGGAAGAGCCCAAGAGGTTGAAAAGAGAACTAAGGTTAAGGCAAGGGTTGTAGCTCATGCTTTAGAAAACTTGGTTAAAGAATCTAGCAAAGTTTTAATAATGGGACATACAAATCCGGATATAGATGCAATGGGGTCAGCTCTCGGTATGTATAGATTTGTAAAATGCCTAAACAAAAAAGCTTATATAGTAACAGGTGGTTTTTCAACTGCATTAGACTCTTTTAATGAGATTTTAAGTGAAGATGTAGAATATGAAGACGCACTTATTTCTAAGGAAGTAGCACTTGAAAATATCGATGATGATACACTTTTAATAGTTGTAGATACTCATAAGAAAAATTTTGTTGAGTCAATTGAAGTACTAGAAAAATGTAGCAAAATTGTTGTAATTGACCACCACAGAAGAAGTACAGACTTTATAGAAAATGCAACATTGATGTTCCAAGAAGTTTATGCTTCATCTGCTGCAGAGCTTGTAACAGAATTAATTCAATACGCTACAGCTGAGATAAACTTAAAAACAATCGAAGCCGAAAGCTTATATGCCGGAATTATGATGGACACTAAAAACTTTACATTCAAAACAGGTGTAAGAACATTTGAGGCAGCTGCATACCTTAGAAAATGCGGTGTTGATATAATTAGAGTTAAAAAATGGTTCCAAAGTAACTTAAACGGATTTACAAAAATAGCTGATATTGTTAAAGATGCAGAAATAGTAAATGACACAATAGCTATTTCACAATATGATGGCAGGGAAAGAGATGCATGTATTACATGTGCTAAAGCTGCTGACGAATTACTTACGATATGTGATATTACAGCATCATTTGTACTTGGATATATTGGAGATAGGATTTGTATAAGTGGTCGTTCAATTGGTGATGTAAATGTTCAAATAATACTTGAAAAACTTGGGGGTGGAGGACACTTAACCGTTGCCGGAGCCCAAGTTGAAGGAATGACAATAGAAGAAGTAAAAGAAGAATTAAAAACTCGAATAAACGAATACTTTGCAGAATTAACAAACTAACCTTGTTTTGGGGACACTCCCCCAAAACAAGGTTTTTTATTTTTGCAAAATACTTGAAAAATGAGCTAAAATATTGTAGAATAAATGTCGTTAAGGAGTGATAATAATGAAAGTAATTTTATTAGATAATATAAAGGGTGTTGGAAAAAAAGACGAGATTATAAATGCTGCAGATGGATATGCTAGGAATTTTCTATTACCAAAAGGCTTAGGGGTAGAAGCAAATAGCGAGAATTTGGCTAAACTAAAAGCTAAAAATGATTCAAAAGCTTATCAAAAAAGCCAAGACAAAGAAGCTGCACAAAAGGTTGCGGATAAGATGGAAAAAATTAGATTAAAAATGCCGGTTAAAACTGGAGAAAATGGAAAAGTATTTGGTGGAGTTTCATCAAAAGAAATTGCTGACGTTTTAGAAAAACAATACGGAATAAAAGTCGACAAAAAGAAAATTGATTTGAAAGAAACTATCAAAGAACTTGGAACTAGAACAATTGACATCAAACTATTTGAAGGTGTAATTGGCAAACTAAAAATAGACGTAATCGCACAATAGTTTAAATGTCAATATGTAAAAGGAAAACTGGAGGAGAATTTTATGGAGTTAGGAAAAGTACCCCCACACGACATAGAAGCTGAGCAAGCAGTAATAGGAAGTATGCTTACAGACTTCGATGCTGTTGTAACAGCAATAGAAATGTTAAAACCAGAAGATTTTTATAGAGAAGATAATAGGTTGATATTTGTTGCAATAGTTAGTTTGTTCAACAAAGGGGAACCAGTCGATATAATCACTGTAAAATCAGAGTTAGAGAGCATGGGCAAGTTTGACAATGTTGGTGGAATTGAATATTTAGCAGAATTGCCAGACAAGGTTCCAACAACTGCAAATGTTACAAAATACATAAAAATAGTAGAGGAAAAGGCAACTCTAAGGCAACTAATAAAAACTGCAAACGAAATAATTGATTTGGGTTATGACACAACAGAAGATGTGGATGCAATAATTGAGGGAGCAGAAAAAAAGATTTTTGATACAATTCAAAATAAAAATACAAAAAGCTATACTCCTTTAAAAGATGTTTTGGTTGATAGCTTTACACAATTGGAAGAATTGTATAATAGAAAACAACATGTTACAGGTGTGCCATCTGGATTTAAAGAGTTGGACTACAAAACAGCAGGTTTTCATGGTTCTGAATTGATTTTGATTGCTGCAAGACCTGCTATGGGTAAATCTGCTTTTGTTTTAAATATTGCTACAAATGCTGCATTAAAGGCTAATACGCCAGTTGCAATTTTCAGTTTGGAAATGAGTAAAGAACAGATGGTAAACAGAATTCTTTGTAGTGAGGCGATGGTGGATAGCAATAAGGTTAGAACAGGTAAGCTAGAAGAAGATGACTGGACTAAGCTTGCAGAGGCTATTGGACCTCTTTCAGAAGCTGAAATATTTATTGATGATACACCAGGTATTTCTGTAACAGAGATAAGATCAAAATGTAGAAAGTTGAAAATGGAAAAAAATATAGGCCTTGTTATAATTGACTATTTGCAACTTGTTCAAGCAAGTTCAAGAAGAGGAGGAAGCCGTGAACAAGAGATTTCTGAGATAAGTAGGTCACTAAAAATTCTTGCAAAAGAGATTGGAGTGCCTGTAATTGCACTTTCTCAGCTATCTAGAGCGGTTGAACAAAGACCAGACCATAGACCTATGCTTTCGGATTTGCGTGAATCTGGAGCTATTGAGCAAGATGCCGACTTAGTTATGTTTTTATACAGGGATGATTATTATAATCCAGAAAGTGAAAAGAAAAATGTGGCAGAGGTTATAATTGCAAAACACAGAGGAGGTTCAACTGGAACGCTTGATTTATTATGGCTTGGAAGCTATACAAAATTTGTTGATTTGGAAAAAAGATTTGATGATTAAAGGTTGCTAATTGGCAACTTTTTCCATTTTAGACTAGATTTTATCTAAAATATGTGATATAATTGCACATGCAGAAAAAATTATATATGGGAGTAAAATTTTATGAATGATTTAGAAAAAAAGGTTTTAAATACAATTAAAGAAAACAAGTTAATTAAAGATGGAGATAAGCTTGTATTGGCTGTTTCTGGCGGCCCAGATTCTATAGCTATGCTAAATGTTTTAAATAATATTAGAAATAGCAAAGAAATTGATTTTGAAATTGTAGTATGTCATATAAATCACATGATTAGGGAAGAGGCAGGAGAAGACGAAGCTTTTGTAAAAGATTTTTGCGAAAAAATTGATGTTCAATTTTTTTCAAAAAGTATAGATGTAAAAGAAATTGCTAATAATAATAAAATAGGATTAGAAGAAGCTGGCAGAATTGCAAGATATAAATATTTTGATGAGGTTGCAAAGCTTACGGGTTCAAAGAAAATTGCAATTGCACACAATAAAAATGATAGTGTAGAAACAATTATTATGCATATTCTTAGAGGCTGCGGAACCTACGGTTTGCATGGAATTGTTGCAAAAAATGGAAAATACATCAGACCTTTAATAGATTGTCAAAGACAGGAAATTGAGGAATATTGCAATGAGAATGGCATTGAGGCAAGAATTGATAAAACAAATTTCGAAAATATTTATACAAGAAATAAAATCAGGAATGTAGTTATTCCGTATATAAAAGAGGAATTTAATCCAAATATTATTGAGACAATTTCAAGACTTTCTGAGGCTGTTAGATTACAAGATGGCTTTTATGATGCTTTTACAAAAAGAGTTTTTGATATTTTGAAGTGCGAAGATACGTCAAAACAGATTGTTTATGAAATTGGTTCTTTTAATATGCAAGATAAGGTCATAAGATCACGACTTGTTTTATATACTATAAAGAGGCTTATGGGTACAAGCAATGGTATTGAGAAAATACATATTGATGATATTTTGAAGCTTTGTGAGAAAAATATAGGAAATAAATTCTTAATGCCTAATAAAAACTTAAAGGTTTTAGTACAAAATAGAAAGATTTATTTTATGAAGGTTAGGAACTAAATATATATTTCCGTAGTAAAACGAGGAAACACGCTATTTTGTAATAAAAATGACATATAAAAAAGTATTGTAATTCTTAAAATTATATGTTATAAAAAGCTTATAAAATAAATATATGACACTAGAGGAGGAATTGTTTTGAAAAACGGAATTAAAACTTTAGCCATGTGGCTAATTATTGGAGTAATTTTCTTGGTAGTTTTATCTTCAATCTTGGAAAATAGTAACTCTAAACTAAAATATTCTGAACTTATTGCTCAAATAAGTGATGGAAAGGTTCAAAGTATTACTTTAGAGGCTGATGGAACAACAGCTACTGTTACTTTAAAAGATAGCAAGCAAAAGAAAGAAGTAAATATTCCAAGTGTTGAAAGCTTTATGGACTCAACTGCAGATTACCTAAAAGAGGGAGCTTTCGAATTAGAAGAAAAATCCGAATCATTCTTTGTAACAATTATAAGTCTTCTAACACCATTCGGAATCTTAATTATTTTCTTTATTTTCTGGTTTATCATGATGGGCGGAATTTCTGGCAATAGCGGTGGAAACAAAACTATGTCATTTGGAAAAAGCAAAGCTAGAATGATGACTCCAGCTGATAAAAATAAGGTTACTTTTGAAGATGTAGCAGGTGTTGATGAAGAAAAAGAAGAACTAGAAGAAATTGTTCAATTTTTAAAAAATCCTAAAAAATTCACAGACATGGGTGCAAGAATTCCAAAAGGTGTGCTACTTGTTGGTCAACCAGGTACTGGTAAAACATTGCTTGCAAAAGCTGTTGCTGGAGAAGCAGGAGTTCCATTCTTTATTATAAGTGGTTCAGACTTTGTTGAAATGTTCGTTGGTGTTGGTGCATCTAGAGTTAGAGATTTATTTGAACAAGCTAAGAAAAATTCTCCATGTATAGTATTTATAGATGAGATTGATGCAGTTGGTCGTCAAAGAGGTGCAGGACTAGGAGGAGGACATGACGAAAGAGAGCAAACATTAAACCAATTATTGGTTGAAATGGACGGATTTGCTCCAAACGAAGGAGTTATAGTATTAGCTGCAACTAACAGACCAGACGTATTAGATAAAGCACTTTTAAGAGCAGGAAGATTTGATAGACAAATTATGGTTGGTGCGCCAGATGTAAAAGAAAGAGAAAGAATTTTAGAGGTCCACTCTAAAAAGAAAAGATTATCTGATGATGTTGACTTAAAAGTTATTGCTAAAAACACATCAGGTTTTGTGGGAGCTGACTTAGAAAATGTTCTAAACGAAGCTGCACTTTTAGCTGCAAGAAGAAACTTGACAGAAATCGGAATGAAGGAAATCGAAGATGCCATGGTAAAAGTTACTATGGGACCTGAAAAGAAGGCAAGAGTAAGAAGCGAAAAGGAAAATAGACTTGTTGCATACCACGAAGCAGGTCATGCTGTTGTAAGTCATTTCCTAGATACACAAGATCCAGTTCATCAAATATCAATCGTACCAAGAGGTATGGCTGGAGGTTATACAATGTATAGACCTTCAGAAGATAAATCTTTCATGTCTAAAACAGAAATGGAAGAAAACATTGTGTCACTTTTAGGTGGCCGTGTTGCTGAAGCATTAATTTTAAATGATATTTCAACTGGTGCTTCAAACGATATTGAAAGAGCAACAAAAATTGCAAGAAGTATGGTTACAAAATACGGAATGAGTGAAAGAATCGGTGCTGTAATGCTTGGTTCTAACCAAGAAGAAGTATTTCTTGGAAGAGATTTTGCTCAAGGTAAAGAGTATTCAGAAGAAACTGCTGGAATAATTGATGAAGAAACAAAGAAATTTATTGATATTGCATACAACAGAGCTAAACAAATTTTAACAGACAATATTGACAAATTACATCAAGTTGCAGGAATCTTACTTGAAAAAGAAAAAATCGAGGGCGAAGAATTTGATGCAATATTTGCAGATTAAAATAATAAAAAGAAAACGATTTGGCATAGCCAAATCGTTTTTTTTAGGCATCTTCATCACATCTTGGCATTGTTTTAACATCTTCAGCAAAACAATCACATTTATCCATGTCCTTGCCTCTTAAGCATTTACCTTCGTGATGACATTTTGCACATATTTTGATTTGTTTTGTATCATTTACCCAAATTTGTACGGCATATTTCTTATCTGGGCAAAGTGGTCCAAATACAAATTCTCCTTCTTTATCAGTAAAGGTATGACCTACTGGTCTTCTTTCTTCTTTTCCATGTTCGTATACTATTTCTACTAGTTTTACTACTGCGTCTGCAACTGGTTCTTTGAAACAGTTTTTGACTGTCCCATAGATTGCGTTTCTGTGGTCTTCTGGTAGTGTGATGTCTAAATCATATTGTTTTCCTTTATTTATTACCCCATCTATATCGAATTTTGGGCAATCTGGCTTTTTGAATTCTTCCATTTTTATCATCCTTTCTACTATAATATATGAGAAAAATGTCAAATTAGTGATGATAAAAGTTGGAATAATTATAAAAAAATATCATATAAATAAAAGAGAAATATGGGGTGAATTAAATGTTTTTGGTTTTGAATAGAGAAAAAATTTCGGCATATGTTATTTCAATTTTGACAGTATGCTTTTTATTTTTTATTGCTAATAATGCTACAAAAAATGATATTAATAAAACTGAACCAGCTTCGGTAAAGGCAGAAACAAGAACAGAAGTAAATAATGAAGCTAACAATACAAACAACAATACTACAAATGTGAATAATGCAACAAGTTCTGGAAATACTATACAAAAGCACAATTGAAAGTTTATAGACTTGTGAAGTGCAACAAGGAGTAAGTAAAATGATTTTTGCTGGTGTTGTTTCTGACAACAAAAAATTTGAAATTGTTAAAAAAATAATTTACAAAAATAAGAATAAAAGTGAAATAGCTCTAATACACATAAATAATAAGAGCATAGAAAATTTGAAAAATATCAAATTTGAGATAATTGTATTATTAGACTTGTCGAGTCCATTAGAGAAATATGTTGGTAGACTAGAGGAACTATGCAAAGATTCTAATTATTTGCTAATAAATTCTGATATAGAATTCCAAAATGATGTACTAAAAAATGTACAGGCAAATATAATTACTTTTGGGCTAAATCACTTGGCAACAGTTACTTTTTCAAGTGTGACAGATGAGAATTTGCTGATTTCTGTACAGAGGAATTTTCCTAATATTAATGGAGATTTAATTGATGTTGGGGAATATGCAGTTTCAATTAAAAAAGCTGAAAGAAATAACATATATGAAGTGATGATTGGACAGATAATTATGGATATAATTGCTGAAAAGCAGTAGCGGTATTAGATATAATGAAAAAAATTAGAAAAAATTAACTTTTTATGTAGACAAAACCAAAAAAACGTGGTATAATGGAAAAAGATTAAAGAAGTCTGAAGGAAAAAAGTACAATTGATAAATATAAAAATAGGGAGGAAATATTGTGGAAACAAATTATTTAGAAAACAACTATATTACATTAGTTGGAAAAGTTACAGGAGAGAAAAAACTAAGTCATGAAATTTATGGAGAAAAATTCTATGTATTTAACTTAGAAATTCCAAGATTAAGTGGAAATTCAGATATAATTCCAGTTACAATTTCTGAAAGAATTATAAATGATGACACATTAGTTGAAGGAAAAAAATTATTAGTAAAAGGACAATTCAGATCATACAATAGCTATGTTAATGAAAAAAACAAACTTATTTTAACTGTGTTTGCAAAAGACATTGTTGAAGTAACTGAAAATGAAGTTGAAGAAGAAAACGAAATGGTTAAAAAAGATGTTGTAACTAACGAAGTTGTTCTTATTGGTTACATATGCAAAAAACCAATCTATCGTCAAACACCATTTGGTAGAGAAATTGCTGATATTTTATTAGCTGTAAACAGAGCTTATAACAAATCAGATTATATCCCTTGTATAGCATGGGGAAGAAATGCTAGATTCTGCCAAACAATTGATGTTGGTGTTCAAGTTAAAATAGTAGGTAGAGTTCAATCAAGAACTTACGAGAAAAAATTTGAAGACGGAACAGTAGAAACAAGAGTAGCTTATGAAGTTTCAATTGGAAGCTTAGAAGTAATTAATGAAAATAAAGATGAGGCAGAAGGTTCAGAACAAGTTGAGGAACAAGAAGCTGTATAATGAATAAAATAAAAAAATCCGGATAAAATCTGGATTTTTTTAATGTAATTTAGTATAATTATTTTTAGGAAAACCTTGTTTTTGGGGTGTCCCCAAAAACAAGGTTTTAAAAATAGAAAAGATTGGAGAATTAAATTGGAAAAAACGAAAAAATTAAGTAATACTTTTAAAATTTCGCTAATTGCAATTTTTTTAATTGCTGTATTTTGCATTGCAATTACGCCAGTAACCCTTCAAAATGATACATATTACACAATTAAAATTGGTGAGCATATTGAAAATAACGGAATAGACATGAAAGATCCGTTCTCATGGCATGATAATTTAGATTATACATATCCACATTGGCTTTACGATTTGTTGACATTTAAAATATTTTCACAATTTGGATTTGAGGGGATATATGTTGTAACAGTTATTTTGTCAGTTATATTAGGACTTTCATTATATTTTGTGAGTTCAAAAATTTCCAAAAACAACATTATTGCATTTTTGGTTACATTTGGCGCACTTTATTTGATAAAAGACTATATCGCAGCAAGGGCACAACTTGTAACATTTATACTATTTGTGTGGTCGATTTTTTGTATAGAGAAATTTATAGAAAATCGTAAAATTAGATATGGTGTTGCATTATTTGGAATTGCTACACTAATTGCAAATTTACATGTTGCGGTTTGGCCATTTTTCTTTGTATTATTCTTGCCATACATTGGCGAGCTTTTTGTAGCGATTTTGGGCGATTTTATAATATATAGAAAATTTAATCAGTTCAAATTGAAATTCAAAATAAAACATTCTAAAAATGAAATGAAAATTCAAAAATACAAAGAGCAATTAAGGCAATTGGAAGAAAAGCTAGAGAAGATAAAAGTCAAAAGAACGAATGATTTACAGAACCCATATAAGATAAAAATAGAAAAAAACAAAAATGTCAAATGGTTAATATTAGTGATGTTAATATGTGTTGTAACAGGATTTTTAACTCCATTAGGTGACACACCATTTACATATTTAATAAAAACAATGCAAGGAAATACAACGCAAAATATAAATGAACACTTGCCTATGACACTTTCTGCTCAGCCAGAAACATTGTGTGCGATTATAATTTTACTAGGTATTTTGACATTTACAAAAACAAAAATTAAATTAAGAGATTTATTCATGATAGGTGGATTGAGCTATTTAATGCTTTTAAGCAAAAGACAAGTAACAATGTTTGCATTGGTAGGCACAATAATTTTGGGTAAATTGATTGTAGATTTTGTTTTTGGGGACACTGCCAAAAAACAAGGGTTATCTGAAAGGGTTGAGAGGCTAGAGAAAATCGCCTTGAAACCAATTATCGTAATAGCGATGATACTTGTTGTTGGATGGTTTTCTTGGACAAACTGCAAAGATAAATTTGATGATAAAATAGTTGACCCAAGGAATTATCCAGTGGCTGCTTGCGATTATATTTTGAAAAATATTGATTTAAGCAAGGCGAGATTTTACAATGAATATAATTATGGAAGTTATATGCTTTTTAGAGGTATTCCTGTTTTTATAGATTCTAGAGCTGACTTGTATGCGCCTGAGTTTAGTGGACTTGAAGATGATATTTTTATGGATTTTATAAATGTTTCTAGTGTTGGAACTTTCTATGAAGATATTTTTGAAAAGTATAATATTACTCATGCTATTATGAATAAAAATGCGAAAATTAGCATGATTATTGACAAGACTAATGATAGCAATTATAAGAAGATATATTCTGACAATTATTTTGTGATTTATCAAAGGCTTAATGCAAAGGAGAGATAAAATTGGAAAAAATCGTAGTTGAAGATGATGGTAAAAGAAGGATTGATGCTTTTGTAGCAGATAATACTGATTTTTCTAGGGTTGCAGTGCAACGCTTGATAGATGAAGGAAAGATTACTGTAAATGGAAAATCAGTTAAATCTTCTTATAAAGTACAAATGGGGGATGAAATTGAAATCGAGAAGGTTGAGGCTAAGGAGATTTCGCTAGTAGCCCAAGATATACCACTTGATGTTTTATATGAGGATGATGACATTATAGTTATAAACAAACCTAAAGGAATGGTTGTGCATCCAGCTAACGGCAATCCAGATGGAACCTTAGTAAATGCTGTTATGGCTATTTGCAAGGACTCGCTTTCTGGAATTGGAGGAGAGATTAGACCAGGGATTGTTCATAGGCTTGATAAAGATACTTCTGGGGTTATTATTGTTGCTAAAAATGATAAGGCACATATAAATTTGAGTGAACAAATTAAAAACCATGAGGTTGAAAAGACTTATATTGCACTTGTTAGAGGAAATGTGCCTGAGAATGAGGCGACAATAAATATGCCTATTGGTAGAAGTACTAAGGACAGGAAGAAGATGGCTGTAACAAAAGCTGGTAAGAATGCTGTTACTCATTTTAGGGTTTTAAAAAGACATAATAATTACACTTTGTTGGAGGTCAAGATTGAGACTGGTAGAACTCATCAGATTAGAGTACATATGGCTGAAATCGGATTCCCGATTATTGGTGATGGTGTGTATTCTAATGGAAAGAATGAGTGGGGCATAGAGGGACAATGCCTTCATGCAAAATCTATCAAGTTTAAACATCCTATTTCTCATAAGGAAATGTTTATTGAGGCACCTTTGCCAAAGTATTTTCAAGATATTATTGATAGTTTAGGAGAATAAAATGGAACAAGTTAGATTACAAAAGTTCTTGGCAGAGGCCGGAGTTGCTTCTAGAAGAAAAAGCGAAGAACTGATTTTGGCAGGAAAAGTCGCCGTAAATGGAAATGTTGTAACTGAATTGGGAACAAAGGTTAATCCAGACACAGATAAAGTCACATTTAATGGACAAATTGTGGAAAGTAGCGAGAAAAAAGTCTATATTTTGTTAAATAAACCAATTGGATATGTTACAACTGCAAGTGATCAGTTTAATAGAGATACTGTTTTGGATTTGGTAAAAATTAGAGAAAGAGTTGTACCTTGCGGAAGGCTAGATATGTATACATCTGGAGCTTTGATTCTTACAAATGATGGCGATTTTGTCTATAAAATTACTCACCCAAAGCATGAAATTACAAAAACTTATACTGTTACTTTGAAAGGAATTGTGACAAATGAGGAAGTTCAAAGTTTGCGTAATGGTGTTGAAATAGATGATGATGGAACTCCATACAAGACAAAGAAAGCCCAAGTCAAAATTCTGAAAACTGATTTGGAAAAGGATATTTCCAGATTGGAAATTGTTATTCATGAGGGAAAGAATAGACAAGTTAGAAAAATGTGTGAGGCAGTTGGCAGAAAGGTTTTAGCATTGCATAGGTCAAAAATAGGAGATATTGGCGTAAAGGATATAGAACTTGGAAAATGGAGATTTTTAAAAGATTATGAAATTCAAAAGCTATTGAAGTAAAATTCAATAGCTTTTTTTTATAAAAAACTTGAAAAATGAAAAAAGAAAATATATAATATAAAAAACTATGAGGTGTGAAGAATGTTTGAAAATTCGCACAATTAAACTAAAGATAGGAGAAACAAATGATACAAAATAATATTATGCCTGAAGGTTGGGACAACGTGGTTTCAACATTAGATGGGAACAATATAAACGAAGTGATAAACAATCAAACTACATTACAAGGAATAGTTACAGATTGTGATGATGATTTTAACTTGCACATTGACCTAGGAAATTATAAAGGAATGATGCCTAGAAGTGAGATTGAAGGAATAAACCTTCAAAGAAATGGGTTACCCAAAACTAACCTTTGCACAGGAAAGGTTAATAAATTTGTGCAATTTAAAGTTAAAAATATAGAAGATGATGGAACTGCAATATTATCTAGAAAAGCAGTCCAAAATGAAGCATTGAATTGGATAAAAAATGACTTAAAAGTTGGGGATATTGTAACTGGAATTGTTAAAAGAGTAGAAAGTTACGGAGTCTTTATAGAAATTGGTGGCGGAGTTGTAGGACTTGCACATATAGAGGATTTGTCAGTTGCAAGAATTAAGTCAGCTTTTGAGAGAGTTAGCATAGGACAAAAACTTGAGGTTATGATAAAAGCTATTGATAAAGAAACTGGTAAACTGATATTATCATATAAAGAACTTTTAGGAACATGGGAGGAAAATGCAGATAAATTTAATGTAGGACAAAAAGCTAAAGGAATTGTAAGGGAAACTGAAAAACATAAAAACGGTATTTTTATTGAACTATTGCCTAATCTTGTGGGAATGGCCGAATATGAGGATGGCTTGGAATATGGGCAAGAAGTTAATGTTTATATAAAACGCATTGATTACGAAAGACGAAAAGTGAAATTACTTGTATTATCGTAAATAGAAAGGAAGTTTAAAGATGATTAAAGATAATGAAATTAAAGCACAAATTTCACCTTTTGCAATGAGAGAAGGAGAAATCAAAACATTTGATGGAAAAGATGGATATGTTTCTATGAACCAAATTGTCCATAAAATAAACATTGGACATATTACAGACATTCACTTTGCAATTTTGGATTTGGTAAATGAATTTGAGTTTATAACTTCAAGACAAATTTATCAATTGCTAGAGTTAAAAGGATTCGATCCACAATCTCAAGACAAATTAAACAACAAATTGGATAGTTTAGTTAAATCTAAAATTTTAACAAGATACTATTTTACATCAGATGAAGGTAAAGGCGTTTACAGAATTTATTGTTTGGAAAAAATGGGTAAATACCTATTGAATTCAAAGGAAATTGAATGTAAATGGCAACAATCTGACAATACAAAACCAGTTGCTATGATTAAGAAAAGATTAGCAGGAAATCAAATTCTAATTGCATATAAAACAAAGGTTAAGGCCTTTGATAGTCTTAAGGTAAAACCAACACTTCAAGCAAAACAACTAGGAAAACAATTTAAAGCATCAGCTGGTGGCGTAAAACTTACAAAGGCTAGTAAATCTATCGATTTCATTTTCGAAGCAGTTAGAAGAGAAGATGACTGGAAAGAAAAATTAGTTGATAAAATGAAGTTATATAAGGACTTTTACGAAAATTATGTAATTGGGGATTCTGGATATAGTACAATGCCTCAATTAATAATTGTTGCTGAAGATGATAAACACATGGCAGAATGCTTTAAAGTAATCGTAACATCTGGTACAGAGATTTCTAAAATTTCTTTACTATTTACAACAGATTTGCGCCAAAATGAAGAAGATTTATCTAAATCTTTGGTACAATATAAATTAGATGAAAAAACAAATAAATATAAAGTTGAAAATGTAAGTTTAAAACTTTTAGAAAGTTAGATTTTGTAACCTGGTTTTTTGGGACACTCCTAAAAAACCAGGTTTTGAAAGCCATTTTTAAATGTGGGAGGATACATGGATAAAAAGGATATTTTAAGAAATGTTTATGAAGATTTTTTTGGAATAGAAAAACTAGCAAGAGAAAATGAGCGCATTGCTAAGGAATTAGAAGAAATGGATAGCAAATACAAGCCGTTAAAGGATGAAGAAATTCCAGAGATAATTGTTAATAGAGATGAGGAAAAACAATCAGATAAAGAAGCACAAGAAATTGACAAAGATAAATACATGAAAGATATTTTTGAAGAAATTGATAACTTATATATTGATGATTCTTCAAAAGATTTGTTAAAGAAAATTGTTGAATATATGAGAAAATATAACGAAAAGATTGAAAAACAATATATTTCATTTAATTTAAAAATGTATTTAAATAACAAAGAAACAATATCAAAAATTGTAAAAATTCTTTTGGATTCAGCAGACATTTTCAAATATCTAAAAGCTGGAGAAGCGGCATATTATTCAATGTACGACATTGAAGAGGTTAAACAATTAGAAAGCGTATATGGTGGTAAAAATAGTATTGTGGTTTTACAAAATTTTGAAGGATTTAATGAAAAAGAAGATAGTTTTAAAAATAAATTTGTAAGCAAATTTGATGAGTTCTTAGAAAAAAGTGAAAACCAAGTTTTAACTATTTTATGTGCTAAAAATAAGGATTTAATAAACACAGCATTTTCTAAAAATGAAGAAGTGTTACAAAAATTCTTCGACTTTGAAATTACAGGCATAGAGCCAGATATACAAGATGTTTACCAAGATGTGTTTAATCAACTAGAAGAAAAAATGGAATTAACAGATGATTTCAAAGTCAAACTTTTAGACTATATTACAAAAAATTATGCCGGAAATAGCTTGCCTTACCCAGAATACAGGGACAAGCTATGTGAGAAAATCGTGTTCACAAAAGAACTTCCAGAAGTTGAAAAAGAAAAGACAATGGAAGAAATTTTTGAGGAATTAAATACACTTGTTGGACTTGATAAAGTTAAAAATATGCTACATGATTTAGTAGACTTAATCGAGTTGAAAAATAAAACAAAAGATGATTTAAAAATCAAAAACATCAATTTACATATGGTGTTTTTAGGAAATCCTGGAACTGGTAAAACAACAGTTGCAAGGATTGTGGCAGAAATGCTTTATAACTTAAAATACATTAAACAAAATAAGTTGATAGAAGTTTCTAGCAAAGATTTAGTAGCAGAATATGTTGGACAAACTGCACCAAAAACAAATGCTGTTGTTCAAAAAGCTTTGGGTGGAGTACTATTTGTAGACGAGGCATATAGTTTAGCTTCTGGACAAGGTCAAGGAAATTCATTTAATGAGGAAGCTATTGCAACTTTAATTCAGGCAATGGAAAATTACAGAGATGACTTAGTTGTAATATTTGCGGGTTATACAAGAGAAATGCAAGACTTCCTAAATGCAAACTCTGGAATAGTTTCTAGAATAGGCTATACAGTTGAATTTGAAGACTACACACCAGATGAGTTAATCCAAATATTTAACCAAATGATGGAAAAATCTGGCTTTGTTGTTACAAAAGAAGCACTAGATAAAGTTAGAGAGATAATAGATGAATATAAAGGTACTAAAAACTTTGGTAATGCACGTTTTGTGAGAAATATCTACGAAAAATCAATAGTAAAACATGCATCAAATACAAAAGGAAAGAAAGGGAAAAAAGTACTTAAAACAATATCTAAAGACGATATTAGCACAGAAAACTTGTTAAAGATGTAACTCTTAGAAGTGTCCTAATTTTAGGACACTTTTTGTATTGAGTTTGAATTTGATTTTATGCGGAAAATGTGGTATAATATTAACATAAAATGTTTTAATTATAGACTAATAATTTGCTATGATGAAAACAAATGTCTACAAAAGGAGTGTGATATCACAAACAAAATTGTAAGCCCAAAAACCAGAAAACCAAAAACTATAAAGGAGGAATCAGCAGTGCTACAACTGCAAGTAAGCAACATTGACATCTGTCGGATTAGTCAAATACTTGTAAAATATAATATAAAAGCAAGCATTTCTAATTCGCATATCACATTGGAAGGTGATATTTCAAATGAATTACTCACTAAGATTTGTGGGGAATCTGAAATGGAGATAAGATCCATTCAGAACTTTGTTAGAGAAGATATATCAGATTTTCTGATGCCGGTATTTGTACAACAACCGGAATTTGACCTATTGTATCCGAAGGTCAAGTTTGGAGAGCTGTATTTGTGCGATTTTGGTGACCCCTATGAACACGAGCTGGGATTCATCAGATATGCAATTATAGTGCAAAACAATTATGGGAATGAAAGCTCTTCAACAACAATAGTTGTACCATGTACAACTAAAAATAAGCGATTTTTCTCAACTAATTATTATACTACATTTTCTAGCGACAATATGATTGACTACGATATTAAAAAAGTAGGAACGAAGGAAAATGTAATAAAGATTGAGCAAATCAGAGCAGTGGATAAGTCAAGACTAAGAAAGTATCTAGGGACACTGAAGCCGGAATTAATGAGTGAAATCTTGGAAAAAATCCATGAAAACATGCAGTTGAACGAGGACTCTAACAATGTAGATTATAAAAAAGTTTACATTTCCAGAAAGAAGGAACCTGCAAGGTATAGAAAAGATCTGAATATGACTCAAATTCAGATTTTGTCTCGTGTAGAGATAAAAAAACTGATAGAAATTTCCGATAGTAATCTCGAGGATGAGAACAAAGTCGAAAAAATCTTAGAGTTGTTCGGATTTAATCTCAATCAAAAGGGCGTAAAGCTGCTGGCAAAAGCTATTCTTGCTTCTCCCAAGGATGAATACTTTAACATTGAAACTTTATCAGAAATTGTTTCACGAGATGAAGTAATTAGCAGGGAAGAAGTTAAAAGATTGATTATTGCAAGAGTTAAAGAAACTTTTGGTTTTAGCAAAGCTCCTACAATTGACTTCATACGAGTAATTAATGCATTTTTAACAAAACAGGAGGAAAACAAAGATGAAGAAACTAGTTTTTAAGGTTGCTCAAAAGAAAGAAGACTCGTTGCTCCCTTTGCTTAAGGAAATCAACAAAATCTCATGTAAGATTTGTTTTGAACTTAACAAGGGCATTGTGGCTGTAGAGAATGTTGATGAAAACATGCTTGATACAGTAATAGGGCTGATAAATAGTTACTATACTATTATAAGCGTTGATATTGACAACACCAATGAATTTGCAACTAAAACAAATGATACTGAAAAGCCGACAACTTCAGAACCGGAGCTTCCAGAGGATTTTGTACGGAAAGTTGGAAATGAATATATTGATAACAAAATCAGTGCGTTGTGCAAGTCAGTATATTGGTCATTGTCAAAATGCAATGCCACCGAAAAAGAATTGGGCGACTATATTCAAACATGTATAAGTAAAATATCAATGAGATATTCGAAAAATTCAATTATAGAGTTTGAAATTGGTGATGTTGTTGAGGTCGATTTTGATTATGCACTCCCAGGTGAGCTTTATAAGAAACATATGCATGCAATTGTAGTTAGCTTGTTTAATGAAGAGCAAGCTGACGTTATACCAATAACAAAGAACAAAACAGATTCTAGAGATTGTATTTGTTTTGAGGCTCCTGAGGATGTTATTTACTATAATGATTATTTTACAGGTGGATCAGCGATTGCTGACAGAACTATACGCTTAAGAACGGTACGATTCATTTCTGTAGTTGGTAAAACAAAGAAAGAATTTTTTAAAAAACTTATTGAAGAACTTCCCAAGGCATATGACTTTAGGAAAGAATATATTGATTTGTAGACATTATCTGGGCAGGATTTATATCCTGCCCACTTTTAAATTCATAAATAAAAAATCATCTAATATATTTATATTAGATGATTTTTTTGCGTAAAACCCTATACAAAAATAAAATTTAGATATATAATGTAAAAAAATTGTCTTCTAAAATTTTGGAATTCAATATATTAGTATAAAAATTGAAGGGATGATTATACATGAAATTAGAAAAAATTCTTCAAGGTCTTACAGACTTAAAACTTAGAGGCGACTTAAATACAGAAATTTCTGGTATAGAAAAAAATTCTAAAACAGTTAAGCCAGGATTTTTATTTGTTGCTATAAAAGGTTTTACAGTTGATGGTCATAAATATATAGAAAGTGCCATTGAAAATGGCGCAACAGCTGTTATGGTACAAGAGGGATGCGATTTAAAATCTTTAAAGATTCCAAATGATGTTACTATAATAATGGCAAAAGATACAAGATATGCATTAGCAATTTGCTCTGCAAATTTCTATGGAAACCCATCAAAAAAATTTAAATTGATTGGTGTTACTGGAACAAAAGGAAAGACAACTACAACATTTATGATTAAGGAAATTCTAGAAAAAGCTGGAAAAAATGTTGGTTTAGTTGGAACAATTGCTACATATATAAATGGAAAATTGATTAAAGAAAGTGACAGAACAACTCCAGAGAGTTTAGAATTACAACAAATATTTAGCCAAATGGTAGATGAAAAAGTTGAATATGTTGTAATGGAAGTATCTTCACAAAGCTTGAAATTACATAGAGTTGCTGGTTGTGACTTTGATATAGTTTTATTTACAAACTTTTCAGAAGACCATATCAGCGAAAAAGAACATCCAGACATGCAAGACTATTTCAATTCAAAAATGATGTTATTCAAAATGTGTAAAACAGGATTTGTAAATACAGATGACCTATATGGGGCAAAGATTCCAAAGCTTTTCCCAGAAAGTGATATTACAACTTATGGAATTGACAATTCTGCAAAAATAATGGCAAGAGATATTACAATTACAAATTCATTTGTTGACTTCAGAGCAAAACTTGGTGAAAGAAATGACAGAGTAAAAGTTGGAATACCAGGAAGATTCAGTGTTTACAACTCTTTAGCTGCAATTTGTGTTGCTAAAAAATTGGGAATAGACCCAGAAATAATTAAAGAAGCATTGTTGGAAGTTAGAGTTCCTGGACGTTCTGAGCTTGTAAAAAACAAACTTGAATTACCAATAATGATAGACTATGCACATTCACCAGAAAGCTTAGAAAACATTCTTCAAGCTGTAAAAGGATATACAAGAGGAAATGTAATAAGCGTGTTTGGTTGTGGTGGAGATAGAGATAGTGGAAAAAGACCTATAATGGGCGAAATATCTGGTAGAATAGCAGATTTCACAATTATTACATCAGATAACCCAAGAACAGAAGATCCAGAAAAAATTGTTGAACAAATAGAAGCTGGAATAAAGAAAACCAACGGAAAATATAAGGTTATAGTTGACAGAACAGAGGCGATAAGAGAAGCAATTAAAATGGCTCACAAGAACGATTTGATTGTGCTTGCTGGAAAAGGGCACGAACCATACCAAGAAATAAATGGTGTAAAATATCCATTTGATGAGAGAATAATTGTTAATGAAATAATCGAAGGGAAAGACAAAGGAAAAAAGAAATAGAAAGGTTTGAGAAAATTGGATTTTAATATAATAATACTGTTAATATCTTTTGCAGTATCTGTAATTGCTGGAGTTATAACAATTCCACAACTCAAAAGATTAAAAGTAGGTCAAATAGAAAGAGATGATGGGCCTCAGTCCCATCTAAAAAAACAAGGAACTCCTACAATGGGGGGAATAATAATAATTGCAACAATGATTATAGTTGTAACTGGATTGTACATATATTTAAATTTTGGCGCGAATCAAGCTGAAACAGCCAATAAACTACTTCCAATGCTTATTTTAACAGTAGGCTTTGGAATAGTTGGCTTTATAGATGATTTTAAAAAATTGGTTTTAAAAAATACAAAAGGTTTAAAGCCGGCTTATAAGATGTTTGGGCTATTGCTTATATCTGTAACATTTGTGGTCTATTTAGTATATGGTTTGCAAATTGGAACAGATACATATATCCCAATTGCAAAAACATTTGTAGATTTGCCAGTATATTTTTACATTCCTTTTGCGATTTTAGTAATATTGGGTACTACTAACGCCATAAACTTAACTGATGGAATAGATGGACTTTCATCTAGTGTAAGTTCTTTAATAATAACAACTTTAACTATTATTGGAATACAAGGAGCTATTCCAGAAATAGGATTTTTTGGAAGCGCTGTAATAGGGGCAACTCTAGGATTTTTAATGTTTAATTTGCATCCAGCAAAGGTATTTATGGGGGATACTGGTTCTCTACTTTTGGGTGGTGTAATATCTGGAATGGCTTTATATTTAAAGATGCCATTATTACTTTTAGTTATAGCTTTAATACCAGTTTTAGAAACAATATCTGTAATGATGCAGGTTGCTTATTTCAAAAAAACTGGAAAGAGAATATTCAAAATGGCTCCTTTGCATCATCATTTCGAACTATCTGGCTGGAGCGAGAACAAAGTTGTTATCATCTTTTGTCTAATAACACTTATTTTATGTGTTATAGGTTTACAAATAGTATAAATTTAGAAAGGAAAAAGAAAAATGGCAAAAAAGAAAAAAAGTTTTTCAAGCTTTTTAAATAACCCAATGGATTTTCCGCTATTAGTAGTAATACTATTATTGCTGGCAATAGGCCTAATAATGGTATTATCAGCAAGTTCTCCATCAGCATTATCAGAAAGTGGAGACAGCTACAAATATTTTTCAAAACAATTATTATTTGCAATTTTAGGAATTGTGGCAATGTTTGCAATTTCTAAAATTGATTATAGATTTTATCAAAAATTTTATAAACATGCATGGTGGATATCACTATTACTATTGCTATTAGTATTAGTAGCAGGAAGAAATGTAAATGGTGCAAAAAGATGGTTATATATAAACGAAACCTTATCATTCCAACCATCAGAATTAGTAAAAATACTTATGATAATCTTCTATGCAGGAATTTTAACAGTAAATAGAGATGAACTTGGGGAATATAAAATGGGATTCCTAAAGCATATGTGCTTACTAGCACCAATTATAGGACTATTAATGCTACAACCACACTTTAGTGCGTCAATAGTAATAGTAGGAATATGCTCAATTATGATGATAGTTGCAGGGTGTAAATTCAAGCATTTTGCCTTCACGGCGGGATCGATAGGAGTGCCAGCAATAATGGGACTAATAATGTTTTCTCCATATAGACTCCAAAGGGTTGTAACATTCTTAGATCCTTGGAAAGACAAAGCAGGAGATGGATGGCAGGTTATTCAAAGTTTATATGCAATCGGCTCAGGAGGCTTATTTGGAGCTGGTTTGGGCGAAAGCAAGCAAAAATATTTATATATACCAGAACCACACAATGACTTTATTTTCTCAATTTTAGGAGAAGAATTAGGATTTGTAGGTTGTGCGGTTGTAATAATTTTATTTGCGATTTTCATTTGGAGAGGAGTTTTAGTTGCAATGAAAGCTCCAGATATGTTTGGAAGTCTTGTTGCAGTTGGAATTACTGCATTGGTTGCAATTCAAGTAATTATAAATATTGCCGTTGTTACTTCATCAATGCCAGTTACTGGTATGCCATTGCCGTTCTTTAGCTATGGGGGAACTGCCCTCTTTATGTTGCTGTGCGAGATGGGAATTTTACTTAATATTTCACGTGCAAGTAATAAAACGTCATAAATCAGTAAATAAGTAAGGTAAATATATATTCTGTGAGTGGTCAAGTGGGGACTGTTCCATGGTTCTTAGAGATTTATCTCTTAGAACCATGTGAATGGGGAGACCCGGGAAGAATATATATTTACCATTTAATTTATAAGATATAGGAGGAAAATTTAATGCGAGTTATAATTGCGGCTGCAGGGACTGGTGGTCATATTAATCCAGGTCTTGCAATAGCAAGTAAAATAAAAAAAGAACAACCTAATTCTGAAATCATTTTTATAGGAACAACAAGAGGTTTAGAAAATGACTTGGTTCCAAGAGCTGGTTATGAACTAAAAACAATTGAAGCTTATGGACTAAGTAAAAAGATTTCTTTTGATAATTTAAAAAAATTATTCAAAACTTTCCTAGGATTAGGCCAGGCAAAGAAAATTGTTAAACAGTTTAAACCAGATATTGTAATTGGAACAGGTGGATATATTTGCGGAGCTGTAATTACAGCTGCAAGTAAATTAGGAATTCCAACACTTTTACACGAAAGTAATGCCTTTCCAGGCAAAGCAGTTAAAATGCTAGCAAAAAGAACTGATACCATTTTGGTTTCTTTCCAGGATGCAAAAGATAGAATTCCAGATGCTAATAGAGTTGTTTGCACAGGAACACCAGTTAAAATAAAAAAACAGGATTATGGAATTAATGAAAAAAATGAAATAATAAATGAATATGGATTAAATGATTCAAAGCCAATTGTTTTGGTGTATGGCGGAAGTCAAGGTGCACAAAAAATAAATGAAGCTTTAATTGAAATTATTAAGGAGAAGCTAAACAAAAGCTATCAAGTCATTTGGGCGACTGGTCCAAAACAATTTGATATTATAAAAGACAGCCTGGGCGATATTGATATTGAAAATATAGAAAATATGAAGGTTGTTCCATATATTTATGATATGGAGAAAGTTATGAATGTTGCTGATTTGATAGTTGCAAGAAGTGGTGCAATGACCATTACGGAAATATCAAATTTGGGTAAAGCCTCAATTTTAGTTCCATTACCAAATGTAAGTAACAACCATCAAATGTATAATGCGAAAGTTTTGGAAAAAATAAATGCTGCAAAAATTATTGAAAATGATAACTTGACTGGTTCTTTATTGAATGATGCTATTACAGGAATTGTTTCTGATAAGCAAACACTTAAGGTTATGGGGGACAGTGCTTATAGTATTTCAATTAAAGATACACAAGATAAGATTTTCCAAGAGATTTTAGCACTATTAAATAAAAATATATTAAAGCAAAAAAATAACAGATAAATCTGTTATTTTTTTATTGAAATCTATTAGGTATTTTGTTATAATATCACCTAGAAAAGAGGAAGGTTTAATGTTTAAAAATATACAATCAAAAATAATATTAGTAATGCTTTTATGCGGATTAATCATTATAGGAGGAATAGGTGTTAGGAATATAATGCTCTTAAATGATTTGGCAAATAATTCAGCCGAGTTAACCCAAAAAGTTGAAGAGGTTAGAACAAATGCTGAAATCACTTTAGTTATAGGACTGGTAGCATTTATAATAATAGCTTTTTTAATAAGATTATATCTTTCAAAATATGTTATTTATCCAATAAATAGATTAATAAAGGGTGCTGAAAATATTCAAAACAAAGACGATTCAAAGAAAACAATCAAAAAAGAAAATTTGGAAAATGCTGATGAAATATTTGGCTTAATGACAAAAGAATTAAAAGAACAATTGAATGAGGTTTCAACAAAGAAAAATCAAATTGAAACAATTTTAAGACACATGACAGATGGAATTGTTGCTTTTAATATGGATGGGGATATCATTTTAATAAATCCAGAGGCTAAAAAACTATTGAGCATAAGGCCTGAAGATGCTACATTTGAAGACATTTTCAATAAGTTTAAATTAGATATCAATATGGAAAAAATAATATATTTGGAAAATTGGACATCATCTGAACAAAGAGTTGAAGTTGATGATAAGTACATAAATATATTTTTTGCACCATTTAAAAATCAAGATGACAGGCCAGATGGTGTAATTGCTGTGGTTCAAGATATTACAGAACACGTAAAACTTGATAACATGAGAAAAGAATTTGTGGCAGATGTTTCTCACGAATTAAAAACTCCAATTACATCAATTATGGGGTATGCAGACACATTATTAGAAGGCGATTTTGATAAGGAAACACAAAGTAAATTCTTAAATGTTATTGCAACAGAAGCAAGAAGAATGGCTAAATTGGTTACAGATTTATTAACTCTTTCAAGATATGATAGCAAAAAGAAGAAAACTGAAAAAGTTACTTTTGACTTGGGAGAGCTTGTTAAGATGTGTCAAGATAAGCTTGCAATCGAAATAAAAAAGAAAAACCATACAGTAAATTGCTTTGTTACTGCAGATGTTCCACCGGTTTATGCTGATAAAGATGACATTGAAAGAGTTGTGTTAAATATACTTACAAATAGTATTAAATACACAAAAGATGGTGGGGAAATTAAGATATATGTAGGCTTTGTTTATAATGATGCATATATTAAAGTGTTTGATAACGGAATAGGGATTCCTGAAGAAGATTTAAACAGAATATTCGAAAGATTCTACAGAGTTGATAAAGCTCGTACAAGAGAGATGGGCGGAACAGGTCTAGGTCTTTCAATAGCAAAAGAAATATTAGATAAAAATGGGGGAAGTATAGATATAAAAAGTGTTGTAGGTCAAGGAACAGAAGTTGTTATAAAAATACCTACAAAGAATTAGAAAATGGAAAACCTTGTTTTTGGGGACACTCCCCAAAAACAAGGTTTTCCATTTCTCAAAAATTTTTGCTAGCTCTTGCTAAAACTCAAAAAATATTATATAATTGAATAGAATTTTTATGAAAAGAGATGATTTTTGTGAATAAACTTGATCCAAAGATAAAAAATGCGTTAGAATGGATTGGTTGCTTTATTATTGCCATAGTTGTAACATTATTAATTAAATTTTATATAGGTACACCTACTGTTGTAAAACAGATTTCTATGTATCCTACATTACAACAAGACCAAAGATTGTGGCTTAACAGATGGGGAAGAACAACACATACACTTCCTAAAAGAGGAGAAATTATAACTTTTGAAGAACCAAGCAAAATTAGTTATAGCGAAAGTGAAATAGATATTAAAAATCCAGTGGCTAAATTTTATGAAAGAACAGGATGGGACTGGTTTGTAAGTGAATTCCTAGAAATGGGAGATAAGAGAAGTTATATAAAAAGAGTTATAGCACTTCCAGGGGAACATGTCAAAATTGAAAATGGAAAAGTTTATATTGATGGAGAAGAACTTGTAGAAGATTATTTACAACCAGGAATTGTCACAGATGTTATTGGCGTAGGATTTTCTGATTTTGTTGTTCCTGAAAATTGCGTTTTTGCCATGGGAGATAATAGAAATCATAGTACAGATTGTAGATCTTTTGGTTGTATTCCATTGGAGAAGATTGAAAGTACAGTCGCATTTAGATTTTGGCCTCTAGACAAATTTGGCGGAATTGATGCAGTTAAATAATTTTTAAAATATAGGAGTAAAAATGTTTAATGATATAATTGGAAATGATAAAGTTAAAAATTATTTAGAAGCCTCAATTGAGAATGGAAAAACATCGCACAGCTATATGTTTGTGGGAATTGAAGGAATTGGTAAGAAACTTGTTGCAATGGATTTTGCGAAAAGGATGTTATGTTTGAGCGAGAGTGATGGCAAGTGTACTTGTAAATCATGTTTGGAGTTTCAATCAAGCAATCATCCGGACTTTAATATAATTGAACCAGATGGAAATAGTCTGAAGATTGAGCAGATTAGGGAACTTCAAAGAAAAATTCAGGAAAAACCAATAATTTCAAAGAAAAAAATTTATATAATAGATAACGCAGAGAAGATGACAACAGAGGCTCAAAATTGTCTATTAAAAACTCTGGAGGAACCACCAGAGTTTGCTATTTTAATACTAATTGGAAGTAATGAAAGCTTATTTTTAGATACAATTAAGTCAAGATGTATAATTCTTCATTTTGACAAAATCGATAATAAAGATTTAAAAAAGTTTCTAATTGAAAATTTTGGGCTTAATGTTGATGATGAGGTTTTGAAGATTTTTCAAGGAAGTATTGGAAAGTCAATTGAATTAAAAGATAAGATTGAAGAGTATGAACAAATTGGAAATATGCTTAAACAACTGAATAAGAAGGACATGCTTGAAATTCTTGGAATGGCCAAACCAATTTATGATGCTAAAGAGGAGATTTACCAAATCTTAGAATATATAAATGTTGGATTATTGGAACTTTCTAAAGAGGATTTTAGATTCACAAATTGTATAAAAATTGTGGAAAATACTAAGGACAGATTGAAAAAGAATAGCAATTATGATATGTGTATTGATAATTTGTTATTTAACATGTGGAGGGAAGTCAATTGAAAAAAATTGTAGGTGTTAGATTTAAAAAATTAGGAAAAATATATTTCTTTAACCCAGAGAGATTGTTTATAAAAAAAGGTGATATGGTAGTTGTTGAAACATCTCAAGGAGAAGAACTTGGCGAAGTTATGATTCCTAATAGAATGGTGGAGGATGAAAAAATAATTGCGCCATTAAAAAAGGTTGTTAGAATAGCTACTAAAAGAGATATAAAACACGAAGAAGAATGTAAGAAAAATGAGCAAGATGCCTTTAAACTTTGCGAAAAAAAGATAAAAGAGCATGGTCTTGATATGACTTTAACAGATGTTGAATTCAAATTTGATAATAGTAAAATCTTATTTTACTTTACATCAGATGGAAGAGTCGATTTTAGAGAGTTGGTTAAAGACTTAGCAGCCGTTTACAAAACAAGAATTGAGTTAAGACAAATCGGCGTAAGGGACGAAGTTAAAAGAATTGGCGGAAATGGCGTATGCGGTAGAGAATTATGCTGTTGTTCATTTTTAAGTGACTTTGAACCTGTTACAATAAAAATGGCAAAAGAGCAAAATATATCTTTGAACCCATCAAAAATTTCTGGAAATTGTGGACGTTTGATGTGTTGCTTAAAATATGAGGATAATGTTTACAAAGAAAAATTGGAACGTATTCCTAATATTGGGGCGATTGTTAAAACAGAAGATGGTGAAGGCGAAGTTGACGGTGTAGAAACTCTTAAGGAAAGAGTTAGAGTAAAGATAAAAAATGAAGACGGAGATGGATTTATCTATAAAAGATATGATGCAAAAGATGTAAAAGTAATAAAAGATGTTGAGGGAGAACGCCCTGATGAAGAAGAGATTAAAAACAAAAAAGAACTTGAAGAACTTGAAAAAGAAAATTAAAGAAAAACCTGGTTTTTGGGGACACTCTCAAAAAACCAGGTTTTTAACATAAAATTTCTAATGTTAATATAATAAAGCAGGAGGGATTTTATGAAAATGAAAACTTTTAAAATTTTTTTATTATTTTTAATTATTTGGATTTCAAGCAATACATATATCTATGCTTTGACGCCAAAGGATGACTTTATTTATGAAGGCATTGATGTTAGTAATTGGCAAAGAAATATCAATTTTTCTGAGGTTCGAAATTCTGGAATTCAAGTTGTTTATATTAAAGCAAGTGAAGGAACTACATTTAAGGATCCATATTTTGAGCAGAATTACGCAAATGCAAAAGTAAATGGACTAAAAGTAGGATTTTATCATTTTTTAACAGCTACGTCAGTTGAAGCGGCTAGAAAACAGGCGGATTTTTTTATTTCTGTAATATCTGGCAAACAATACGACTGTAAGCTAGCAATGGATTATGAGAAGTTTTTTGGAGAGGGAAAAACAGAAATAAATGAAATTGCTCTTGCTTTTTTGCAGAGAGTTAAGCAATTGACGGGGGAAGCGGTAATTGTTTATAGCAATCTGAATAATATAAAAAATACTTTTGGGGACGATGTAGCAGTGGAGGGGGATTTATGGCTAGCATATTATAGCAATCCAGATAACTTGATAAATTTAAATACAAGCTGGGACACCTACATTGGAATTCAATATACAAGTACTGGTAAGGTTCCAGGAATATCTGGAAATGTAGACAAAGATAGATTTTCAAAAGAGATATTGGTTGGCTCAGGTAATCCGCCAGAAAATAATACCCAAGAAATGATTTATAAAATAAAATGGGGAGATACTTTGTGGTCAATTGCAAGGAGATTTGGTGTTTCGATTCAGGATTTAGTTAATTGGAACAATATAAAAAATCCAAATCTAATATATGCGGGAAATTATTTAACAATATATGTTGGTAATTCGAGTAGCTCTCCAACAACACAAAATTCATATGTTGTGAAAAGAGGAGATACGCTCTGGGGAATAGCTATGAGATATGGAACAACGGTAAATAGGCTTGTTTCTATAAATGGAATACGAAATAGAAATTTAATATATCCAGGACAAATAATAAAGTTATATTGAAAAGAGAGAAACTCAAAAAAATTTCGGCTAAGCCGAATTTTTTTGAGTTTCTCTCTTTTTAGTTGGTATTAGGAAAAATGCTCCTAATATTATTGGTAAATAGAATGTGTATAATCTCCAAAATAGTATTGACATATTTATTGTGCCTTGCTTGAATATTGAGTTAAATATTAGTAAAAATCCACCTTCTGCACCACCACCTGAACCAGGTGTTGGGATAAATGTCATTATTAAAAGTAAAATAGCTTGTGCTGGAACTATTTGGAAATAGCTTACTCCGTCATTACCAAATGCTCTATATACGAAATATGTTATAGAATAGTAAAGCATACTTTGTATAATTGCACTTATGAATATTCCAAGAATTGTTTTTGGGTAGTGTTTCATATTTTTGAATTGTGTGCTAAAATTTGTAACACTTTCATCAAAATTTTCTATTGTTTTTTCTTTATCTTTTACAATGTGGAGTTTTGCTCCAAGTTTTATAAAAGGCTTGCAAATGCTGATAATTATGCCTTTTTTTATTCCTGCTAATAACACTAAAACAATTGCTAAAAGGTTTACCACAAAGCTCAAAATTACAATCCACATATAATCTTTCATCAAGTCTTTTAAAAAGTCGAATTGAGCTAGAATTATAACTGTTGTAAAGATTGCAAGAGCAGTTTGGGTTATGATAAATTTCATAGTCATTGCAGATAGCGAATCACTAACTCTTTTGCCTTCCTTAGACAATTCATATGCTTGCATAGGTTGTCCGCCAGAAGCAAAAGGTGTGATATTATTGAATAATTGGCCTATCATTGCTACTCTAAAAGAATCTTTAAACTTTTGTTTTTTGTAAATTGTTTTTAGTGGCAAATGAAGTGTCATAGCATCACATATAAACCATAAAATTAAAATTCCAATTCCGCCGACAACCCATCTGTAGTCGACAGATTTTAGCAAGTTTATAATGTTATCTATACCATCAACTGTTATCATATAAATTGTTAACCCTACAAAAATTGCTACAATTAAAATGATACTAATAATATTCATTTTTTTATTCTTAGGCTTTTTGCGAGGGTCTTCTATAACTTCAGACTCAACGTTTTTAGAGTCTAAATTTTCTAAATTATTTTCTTCCATAATCAACCTCATTATTTCAATATGAATATATGTTAGCATAAAAGTATAAAAAAATCAATATAATAATGTTGTAATTAACATAAAGCTATGTTATAATAGTTAATAATTAGGTAAAACTAATTATTTTTATAATCTTCTTAGGAGTTACTATATATAAGTTATTACAGCTAATGAATATTAAAGGAGGTAGTTATTATGAAAGTAAAAGTTTACATTGATGAAAACAATGACATTTGTCGGGAGGACAATGGAGAAGTAATTGGACATAAGGCTCTTTGCATAGGTAATAGCTTTTGGACCAATGAAGGAATCTTAAGTGACCTACAGTATGGTTATTTTGTAAGTGATAACATATTTTGTGAACTCTGTGATTTAACTAGTTGTTCACACGAATGCCTAGCCAAACAAAAGCCTAACTGCAGGTATGTGCTGAAAGGCGATAAAAGTGAAGGGTTCTATTACTTTTACGAGGAATAATAACAAAAACGTGTCAAATATTATTTGGCACGTTTTTAACTTTCGGGTGTACATCCCCAAAAACATTATTAAATGCAAGTAATATGAGTTAATTTCAAAATAAAAACTGGAAGGTTGTTACATTCCAGTTTTTTATTTTCTTTTATTCTGCTTTATTTGTCATAGCTTCTAAATCTAAAAGCTCTTGCCATCTCTTGTCAACTTCTTTTTGGAATTCTTCAATCATCCACTCATTTCCTGGTTTAAACAAGTGTCTAAATCTCTTTTGAGGTTTTAAGAATTCTTCAATTGGAAGTTTATTTTTAGGTTTATAAGTAATTTTATAAACACCATCTACAACTTCATATAAAGGCCAGTAGCATGTTTCAACAGCTAACTTATTAATTTGCATTAAGTCTTCTGTTGCATATCCCCATCCTCTTGGGCAAGGAGACATTACATTTAAGAAACATGGACCTTCTGTATATATAGCTTTTTCAGCTTTTTCGTATAAATCTTTTAAATTGTCAACTGCAATTGTTTGAGCAACATAAGGTAGGTGATGACTTACCATTATTTCTGTTAAATCTTTTCTTGATTGCATTTTTCCAGGTACAACTTTTCCGGCAGGAGAAGTTGTTGTGTCTGCAAATCTTGGAGTAGCAGAAGATCTTTGGATACCTGTGTTCATGTATGCACCATTATCATAGCAAACATAAACCATGTCATGTCCTCTTTCCATAGCTCCAGAAAGTGATTGTAAACCTATATCATAAGTTCCACCATCTCCACCAAAAGCGATGAATTTTGTATGTTCATCTTCTGGTAGTTTTCCTTGTTTTTTTAGTGATTTGTAAGCTGCTTCAGCTCCAGATAGGGTAGCACCAGCGCATTCAAAAGCTGTGTGTATAAATGAATCTGTCCAAGCTGAGTAAGGGTAGATGAAAGTAGAAACTTCCATACATCCTGTAGCAGCACAAACTACTGCATGGTCTTCTGGTTTTACAGCTCTCATTATATGTCTTGCAACAACAGGAGCACCGCAACCAGCACACATTCTATGACCTTCTGTGAATCTTGAAGGAGTTTCAGCCATTATTTTTCTAACATTATAAGCCATTAGTTTTCCTCCTTTCTTAATCCTAAATATCTATAAGGATTTTCAGCTTTTCCAGATTTTGCGATTTCTTGTAAATCTGAGTAAACTGACTCTATTTGAGATGATGTTGTATCTCTACCACCAATTCCATAAACATAGTTTACAGTTGGAACATTAACTCCATTTACAAACATGCTTGATGTAACATCACTAAATAATGCACCACCAATAGCGTTTAAAGAATCTGACTTATCTAAAACTGCAACTGCTTTTACATGTGATAAAGCTTTTGCAACTTCTTCGCCAGGGAATGGTCTGTAAACTCTTATTTTTAATAGACCAGCTGTAATTCCTTTATTTCTTAATTCATCTACAACAAATTTTGTAGTTCCGGCAGTTGAGTTCATACAAACTATTGCGATTTCTGCATCATCTAATTTGTATTCTTCAAATAAACCATATTTTCTACCAAATGTTTTTTCAAAGTCTTTTGAAACTTCTAATATAACATTTTTAGCATTTTTCATGGCTTCTGCTTGTTGAGCTTTATGCTCGAATAAATATCCTTGTAAATCTAAAGGTCCAATTGCGATTGGTTCTTTTTTATTTAATAAGTAATGCTCAGGTTGATATTTTCCAACAAAAGCTTTTACTTTATCATCTTCTTCAAGCTCAATATTTTCAATTGAGTGAGATGTTATAAATCCGTCTTGGCAAACCATTAAAGGTAATTGAACATCTTTGTGTTCAGCAATTCTGTGTGCCATTAGTAAGTTGTCATATGCTTCTTGGTTGTTTTCTGAAAATAACATAACCCAACCAGCATCTCTAACTCCCATTGCATCTGAATGGTCATTGTGAATGTTTAAAGGCCCTGATACAGCTCTGTTTACTAAAGACATAACTATTGGAAGTCTTAAGCTTGAAGCTATATAAATCATTTCCCACATTAAAGATAAACCATTTGCAGATGTAGCTGTCATTGTTCTTGCACCTGCTGCTTGTGAACCGATACATGCACTCATTGCACTGTGTTCACTTTCAACTGCAACAAATTCAGTATCAACTGATCCATTTGCTACAAATGTTGAAAAATATTGAGGGATTTCTGTTGAAGGTGTGATAGGGAAGGCTGCCACAACATCTGGGTTGATTTGTTTCATAGCTGTTGCTGCTGCTTCGTTACCACTTAATCTTTCTCTTATACTCATTCTTCAACACCTTCTTCCTTCATTTCTATTGCTCCAAATGGACAAACTTTTGCGCAAACTCCACATCCTTTGCAATAGTCAAAATCAAAATCTGTTCTTTTACAGTCTTCTCCAACTGGTATTGCATTTTCTGGACAGATAGGGAAGCACATTCCGCATTGTTTGCATTTTTCTGATATAAATACAGGGCGTTGACTTCTCCAGTCGCCAGTTTTGAATTCTTTTGCGTTTCCAGCTTTATAAATGTTTCCACCTATTGTAAGTTTTTCCATAGGTGTATTTGTGTTTATTTCTGACATTTTTTTCTCCTCTCCTGAACTTTTAGGAAGTGTCCCCAAAAGTCTAATTTACTTTTTTAACTTCTTTTAAAGCAAGTTCTAATGCTTTCATGTTTGGAGCAATTACTTCAGGTTTTTTGGCAAATTTATGCTTGAATGAACCCTCCATATCTGCAAGTAAAGCTTCATCGCTCATAATTCCAGATACTTTAACTATTGCTGCAAGCATTGGAGTATTTGGAAAATACTTTCCAAGAGCTTCCATAGATACTTTTCTAGCATCAATTGTATAAATATTTCCTTTGTAGCCTTTTAAGACTGACTTTAAATAATCTGCGTTTTTTGTTGTATTTATTACTATTGCACCATCTTCTTTTAAACCTGCTGTAACATCAACAGATTCTAGTAATGTATCATCTACAACAACTACATAATCTGGCTCATAAATATTTGAGTGAATTGTAATTGGTGTATCACTTATTCTGTTGTAAGCAGTGATTGGTGCACCCATTCTTTCAGGACCATATTCAGGGAAACCTTGAATATATTTTCCTGTGTTAAATGCGGCATCTGCTAGCAAAAGTGAAGCTGTTTTAGCACCCTGTCCACCTCTACCATGCCATCTAATTTCGATTAAGTTACTCATTTGGTTTGCCTCCTTATTTATTTAATATACAAGCATAGTATATTCTTAAATTGGCGTGATGTCAAGTTTTTATACTCCTAGGTCATAAAAATATTTCAATATTACAAACGCGTAACAATTACATTAAATTTTGATTACTTTTTGACTAAAAAACGATATTTGTGATAGAATTATGTTGTATAAATGGAGATATTTTACGAGGGGAAAAATATGGAAGAATTATTTGGAATAGAGAATTTTAATATAATACAAGATGAGGAAAATTATTACTTTTTCCGTGCTTTAAATATGGCAGACAACAGAGATGTTGAAGAAGGCATAACACTTGATGGAGACGGAAGAGTTGCAAGAATTCGTACAGATAGAGAAAGATATTTGGAAAATCCAGAAAATGGAACACCTAAATATAATGCAGAAGATGAAATAAGCTTAGAACAGGCTCATGACCATATAAAGGTGCATTATAGGAAAGATACAAATTGTATATCTCTAGCAAGTGATGCAAATGTTGTAATTGACTATGGTAGAGGAAATTACAAAGATAGATATGTAATGGTTAAAATATCAAAAAAAGAAATGGGCGAAAAGGTAAAATTTGCTGGTCAATATATGTTAGAAGAAATAGAAAAAAGAGTTAAAGACTATATTTCTTCACTAAATCCTGATGATGAAAGAGATAGCGAAATCCTTGAAGAATTAGATAGAATTGAAAAATCACAATCAACAGAAGAAATTAAGGAAATAGTAAAAACAACATATACTGGTCAAATTGATATTTCTAAAAGTGGAATGAAGCAAGGAATTCAGTATAGAGCGCCTGTTTCAAGATTTAGTGAATATCAAACTTTAAATGATGAACAGAACTTAGCAAAAAACAAGCTAGTTGGGAAACTTACTCTTTTAGAAAGAAAAGATGAATATAAAAGACTATTACTACATGCTAACAATAGTAAAATATTAGAAACAATTGGTAGTGCTTTTTCTTCCATGGAATTGTTGCATTATGGAGATATACAAGGAGAGGTAATTCAAGAAGTACCAAGCAAAATAATGGATATGTTTTCTTTAATTCAACAAGTTAAGGCGGATTTCCCCAATATTAATGAGTTAAAGAGCGAATTAGTAGATTTTACTAAGTTTGAGATGAAATTTAATATTCCAGAAAATAGTATATTAAATAGAGAAGATAAAGTAAAAGATAATTTCACAATAGAAGAAATGTATAATTTAACAGCTGGAAGAGTGGCTTATGGTAATGCAGATTCTATTATAAAAAATGTTTTTTACTTAGCAAAATCTCAAGTAAGAGCAAGAGAGTTAGCAAATGTTTTGAATCAAATCACTGGTAATAATCCTAATTATGCTGAGATTATAGATTATATTTATAAAAATGGGTTTGAAATTGAGCCAGATGTCATAACAAGAAAAACAGGAAAAGGCTATCAAATTAGTGAAGCTGTAAGCCTTGATTTAAAGGAAAATGAGAGAAATCTTGTAGAAGAAATTAAACAATTATCTAATGAAGAGTTACTTGAAATAATGCAGAAAGGTGGACTTTCAGATACAAGAGGAATAATTACAAAGAACTTTTTAGAAGTTCAGGAAAATGAAAAAATCAGTCTAGAAGATTATTATGCAGAAGCTATAATTGACTTACATGACTGGCAAAAGCTAGGAATAGAAGAATTTACTATTGAACAAAGAAATGATTTAATTAAAAAACTAAAAGAAAGCGAATGCGTTTCAATTTACAAAAAGCTAAAAGATGCGCAAATACCAGAAAAAGATATTCCAAAGTATTTAATAAATATCGCTTCAAGAGATAATTTAAAAAGTATTCTAAATGAAGAAAATTTTGTTGAATTGATTAAACAAAATGAACAAGAGCTAAAACAAGAACTTTCAATCCCTCAAATAGAAACATATTTAGGGTATTATGCAGTAAATGAAACAGGATTAGTTTTAAGAGATTATCAAAGAAATGCGGTTGTAAAAACAGATGAAATATTTGAAAACAAAAAGTTTGCTTCAGTAGTATTACCAACAGGTGGAGGAAAGAGCTTTGTTGCATTAACGGAGCTTATGGAACACAAAGATGAAAAAATGCTTTATCTAGCTCCTTCAAACGAAATATTGGAGCAGATGAAAGATTATATTATAGAATATGTTCATGGATTACAAGGAACTTTAGGTAAAAAATCAAAAGAAGAAATAATTGCAGAAGTGTTTCATAATATAGCATTTGAAACATATCCAGGTTTACTTGCTAAAAAAGGTAAAGAAACAATAAAACAAGAATATGGTTTTATTGTTTTAGACGAATTACATAGAACTGGTGCAAGCGAGTGGGAAGATAGACTAGACCAATTATTAGAAAATCAAAATGAAAATGTAAAAGTACTAGGAATAACAGCAACTCCAACAAGAGATATGGACGATAGAAACATGGCAAATGAAACAGCTCTAAAACTAGGTTACACACCAGAAGAAGTTCAAAAAAGGGAACATATTGCTATGGATATGGACTTAGTAGAAGCCATCAAACTTGGCTTAGTTGTAAATCCTAAAATAGTATCTTGTGAATATTCATTAAAAACAGACGGTAGAATGGAAGATTTGCTAGAAACTATTAACTCTATTGAAGATGAAAATGTTAGAAAAGAAAAACTAGCAAAATATGAACAATTAAGAAGAAGTTTGGATGAAGCAGAAGGAATCCCCGAAATTCTACAATCAAATGTAAAACCAGGTGGAAAATATATAGTATTTATTCCAGTTACAGATAAAGGCGAAGAATTTGAAGATGAAGATGGAAATAAGATTGGTAAAAAATCTGGAGCAGATAAAATAAAAGAATGTGAAAAAGATATAAAAGAAAAATATCTTAAAAATTCTGGTATAAATCTTAAATGCTATTCAATGCTTGGAGCATATGGAGATAAGAAAAATGAGGCACAATTAAAGTTATTTGAAACAGATGAATCAAAAGATACAAAATTCATGATAGTAATGAACAAAGCAAATGAAGGGCTTCATGTAAAAGGAATAGACGGAATTATTTGGTTCAGAGCATTAGACGAAAACTCTAAAATATTATATTTACAACAATTAGGAAGAGCAATATACTCAGAAGATCCAAACAATCCAACACCAGATGAAAAAAGACCAATTATAATTGATTTAGTAAACAATACTCTAAATGTAGATATAGATAAAGAAATTAAAAATAATAACAGATTAGATGACCTTCAATTATTATCTGTTGTAGTAGATTGGGTAAAAATGCATAATGGCTTACCAGACATAGATAGTACAAACAAAACAGAACAACGCTATGCAGCAACATTATATAGAATTCAAAATAAATACCAAGAATATTTAAACGGATTTGAAAATTATCCAGACCTAGATGAAAAAAAGAAAATACAAATCCAAACAATAATAGAAAAAGGCTTAGAAATTGACCTTTGGGATACTGAACTTCCACCCAAATCAGCAGAAGACATAGATAAAATAATAAATGTTGATACATTTGAAGTTAGAGGCTTGATGAAAGACTTTGTAGAATTAGAAAATGAGGTGGATGAAATTGCTGGTAGTGCTATATTACTTAAAAATGCACTAAAAATAGAAAAATGGTGTGAAGAGAATTTTGGGGATAAACCAGTATGGGAAAGAAGGTTGCCAAATTCTAAGTCAGAAGATGAAGAAGAGAAGAGACTTGGGATTGCATTAGGAACTATAAGAATAAGAATAAAACAATATGAAGGAATACCAATAGAACAAATAGAAGATGAGGATGACCGCAAAATTACTGAAATAATTGAAAGACTAGATAGAGAATATGCATTTGGACGTAATCAGACTCATAACTCATTAGGAAATGCATTAGAAATAGAAAATTGGTGCGAAGAAAAATTTAAAGATAAAAAACCATGGGAAAGAAGATTGCCAACAGGTGAATCGAAAGATGAAGAAGAGAAAAGATTAGGAAAAGCATTAAAGGACTTAAGAAAAAAACTAAAACAATATGAAGGAATACCAATAGAACAAATAGAAGATGATGATGCTCGCAAAATTGCTGAAATACTTGAAGAACTTGATAGAGAATATGCATTTGGATTTCAACAGAATCATTGTTTATTAGGAAATGCATTAGAAATAGAAAATTGGTGCGAAGAAAATTTCAGAGAAAAAAAACCATGGGAAAGAAGATTGCCAACAGGTGGATCGAAAGATGAAGAAGAGAAAAGACTAGGATGTAACTGGAATGCTTTAAAAACTAAAATAAAACAATATGAAGGAATACCAATTGAAGAAATAGAAGATGAAGATCACCGCAAAATTGCTGAAATAATGGAAAGACTTGATAGAGAATATGCATTTGGACGTAATCAGACTCATAACTCATTAGGAAATGCATTAGAAATAGAAAATTGGTGTAAAGAAAAATTTGAGGAAAAGAAGTTATGGGAAAGAAGATCACCATCACAAAACTCATCAGATGAAGAAGAAAAAAGATTGGGGCAAGCTTTAAGTGATTTAAGAAAAAAACTAAAACAATATGAAGGAATACCAATAGAGCAAATAGAAGATAAAGATGATAGAAAAATTGCTGAAATAATTGAAAGACTTGATAGAGAATATGCATTTGGAGAAGGTCAAATTCATAATTTATTAGGAAACGCATTAGAAATAGAAAATTGGTGTAAAGAAAAATTTGGAGATAAGCCAGTATGGAAAAGAAAAACACCATCACAAAAATCAACAAATGAAGAAGAGAAAAAACTTGGAAATGAACTACAGGCGTTGAAAAAGAAAAGAAAAAAATATGAAGGGATACCAAGTGAAAAGATAGAAAATGAAGAAGATAGGAAAATAGTAGAAATAGTAAGAAGAATAGAGAAAAAATATGCATTTGGAGAAGGTCAAATTCATAATTTATTAGGAAACACATTAGAAATAGAAAATTGGTGTAAAGAAAAATTTGGAGATAAGCCAGTATGTGAAAGAAAATTACCATCACTCAAATCAATAGATGAGGAAGAGAAAAGATTAGGAAGAGCATTAAAGACTATAAAAAACAGATTAAAACAATATAAAGGAATACCAATAGAAAAAATAGAAGACGAAGAAGATAGAAAAATTGCTGAAATAATTGATAGACTTGATAGAGAGTATAATTATAAAAAAACAAAAGCGCAAGATGTAGGCGAAGCCGGCTTCGAAGTCGGAATAGGCGACATAGACAAATTTGACGAAGTAAGTCAGGTATTTGATAGTGTAGTTGAAAAAACAAAAGAAGAAACTAAAAAAGGAGGAACAAATAGAGATGAGTAAATATACTGATGCATTTACACAAGTATATGTAATATTAAATGAATTAGATGACAATGCTTATGATAAAATTCCTCCAGAAGTTGTTGATGCAATTAGAAAAAACAGAAATAAAGAATACAAATTCGAAGTGGATAAAAGTATAGATTTAAAAGATAATGACTTACTTCCAGAAGCAAGAGCATTATTATTTAAAATATACAGAGATTATCTAGCAACACCAGAACAAAGAGTTAAAATAATAAAAATGCAAAATGAAGAAAGAAGAAAAAGTGAACTAAGAAAACAGCAACAATACAACAAAGAGGTATTTGAAAATAAAAAGCTAGAATCTGAGCCCCAAACTAACCAACCCAAAACACAACTTGTACTATATAAAGAAAATGTATTTAAGAAAATATGTAAGAAACTAAAAGGGATTTTTAAAAAATAATCAGTACCAATAATTACCAAAAGTCGAATTTTGTCGAACGATTTATGTTGACAAAACTCGACTTTTTATGTTATATTAAACAAAATTAAAATTCATTTTATTTAAAATCTTTATTTTAAAAATCTTAGAATTTCCAATTAAATTAAAAAACAAAAGGAATATAAATGTCTTGACAAATAGTACTAAATATAGTATTATAATATCAGATATATTTATATTTCAAATATGCACAATAAGGAGTGATATAAATATGTCTACAATTGATAAGTTAATTGAAAAAATGAAAAGACAGCCTAATGGTATAAGATTTCAAGAGCTAGCGAGAGTATTGGAATATAATGGATATGCAATGAAGACAAAAACACGGAACCTCACATAGACAATTCATAAATGCAACTGGAGATGTAATAACAATTAAACAAGAAAATCCATTAAAAGCTGTATATGTTAAAGATGTACTAAAAAGAATAGGAGAATAGAAAAAAATTATTTGAGTAGAATTATTAAAGGAGGATTGTAACATGAAAAAAGTAGACGACTATATGAAATTGCCATATAATTATATTATTCAACCAGTAAATGATGAAAGTGGATTTTATTATTATGCCCGTGTGCTTGAATTCGATGGATGTCAAAGTACAGGAGAAACTTTTGAAGAAGCATATAGTAATTTAAAAGATGCTATGGAAGGTTGGATTGAAGCAAAATTAGAAGGTGGGTTTAAGGTGCCTTTACCAGTGGGATATGAAAATTTTAGTGGCAAATTTGTTGTTAGAATACCAAAATCTTTACATTATAAACTTTCATTAGAAGCTGAACAAGAGGGAGTTTCTTTAAATCAATATGCTTTATATAAGTTAAGTAATTAAAAATACACAAAAAGAAGAGGAGTCTACATTGTAGAGTCCTTTTCTTTAATGTAATCTAATTATTATTTTCATTTTTTTCTTTTATTTTTATATTAATCTTTTTTACAAGTAAATTTTCTTTAACATCTTTTATCATAAAAACTAAACATGCTACTGCATAGATAATTACCATAATTATAACATTTAACATAGCAACATTTTTTGAATAAATACTTTCAATATTTATAAGATTAAGGGATATAATCATTCCTAAAACTGATAATAATAATAATAAAACTGAAATACATGGATGTTTATACGTGAATTTAATAGTTGTTTCTCTATTCAAAAATAATAATGCGGTATTGAGATTTACAAATACTATAAAATAGGCTAAGCCCATAACCATTGCTTGATATACTAAAGTTCTTATATTGTTTAATTGAAGTAATTCTTTATTAGCTGCATCTTCTCCTACAATACAAAAGATACCAGCATATGATAGTATTAGTAAAGTTACTCCTATTGGAAATCCAATTAAAGAAGAAGTAAAAAGTTTTTTTACAATATTTTCTTTTTTCATTTTTCTCACACTCCTACATTCCTAAAAATTCTTTCAATTTTTATTGGACTTTGCATTACTTTTTAACTATTCGGTAAAATATAGAATATAAATGGTATGTTTTGGTGGAAAATATTACAAAAACATAACAAATACATTAAATTTTGGTTACTTTTAACAACTATATTGCTATTTGTGGTAAAATTATAATGATAAATTGTATTTTTAGGGAGCAAATTATGGGTATAGATTTAGTAAATAAAAATCAAAGATTTTCAGGAAGGAAAAATTTGAAAATAAACGAAAAGATAGAGTTATTTGAAGAATATTTAAATAATGGAAATACAGGTAAAACAATCATATACGATACAATTTATGAAGGATATCCAATTGGAATGTATTTAAAAACAATTAGATATGAATTAAATGATGAAGAAAAAGCCAAAAAATATAGTGAAGAAACAATAAATAAACTTGCTTCTTTAGGATTATTAGATGATAAACACGAGTCAACAATAACTAAAAAAATTGATAGATTAATAGAATTTGTACAAAATAATCCTGAACTATGGGAATTCAGTTATCATAAAACTATTGATACAATAATCAATGAGTTCTTTGAAGAGAATATAGATGAAGAAAAAAGAGAAGAATTAATAAAACAATTAGAAATGGCAAATAAGGATTATGATTATATTCATAGTAGAAACAAGAAAGGAAAAATAAGCGAGGCAGATATTGAGAGATTAAAAGAAGCAGGAATTGGTCGAGCATTTGGCAAATCAAATAAACAACAAAGAATAATGGATGAATATGGAATAGGAAATGAGGCATTTAAATATATTATAAATCATTATGGCTCGTTAGAAGACTTTTATATAGCATATATTGATACTCTAATGAAAGGTAATATTGAAAAAATAATTAATAAAAAACTATTGGGCCAAAACAAGTTGATAAAATATTTTGATTTAAATGCATCTGATTTTATTTATAGAGATAATCAAGGTTATTTGGAATTATTAGAAACTTTAATGGGAGAAAAAATAATAATAATTAAAGATAAAAACGAAATTTTTAAAATAGTAAATGAAATCTTACAATCCGTTAATGACAAAAAGGCTAATATGGTGAGAATGTATTATGGATTGGATGGATATAAAAAAATGCCTTATCAACAAATAGGAGAACAATATGGAATCACACGCGAACGTGTTAGACAGTTAATGGAAAAAAGTATTAGAATACTGGGGCTTTCAAAGGAAAAATTGCAAACAGTTGAAAACTTTATTGTAAATTATAATATGGAAGAAGAGGTAGTACGAAGATTCGTAATTGAATATTTTAAAAAATATTCAGTGTTTTATACAAAAAACAAAAGGAAAATAGATAAGAAAGTACAAAAAGAATTTAAATCGTTTCTAAGAAAAAAAGTAAAAGATGGCATGGAGACAGAAAAAAACGTAAATACTCTTATAGTAAATCTAGAATTATCACCAAGAATATATAATTGCTTAAATGAAGCTGGAATTTATACAGTTAGAGGAGTAACAAATAAAACAGAAAAAGAAATGATATATATATTGGGAGAAAATTCATTCAATAGGTTAAAAGAAAGAATATATTCATTAGGGTTAAGTTTTAAGGAAGAAACAAAAAAAGAAATAGAATATAATACTCCCATTGAAGAATTAAATTTATCTGTAAGATCATATAATGCTTTAAAAAAGTGTGGAGTAAAAACGTTAGTAGAGCTAGCTAAGAAAAAAGAATCAGAATTAAAAAAACTCGATAATTTTGGTGCAAAATCGCTGGCCGAGATAAATACTATATTGAATGCATTGGGATTGGAATTAAAAAGAGATGAAAAACAAAAAAAGCATAAAATAAGAGAAAAACAAGAAATAGGATATGATATAAAGATTGAAGAATTAGGATTTTCAACTAGAACATATAATACTTTAAAAAGAGGAAAAGCGAATACATTTGGAGATTTAATAAATACAACAGAAGATGAGTTTTATAACATGTGGGGCTTTGGAAGAAAAGCAATGAATGAAATAAAAGAAAAGGTACATTCAATGGGATTTACGCTTATTGATGAGGATGAAGAGCTTGAAGAAACGAAAATTGTAACTGCTCAAGAAATGGGCGAAGCCGGATTTGAAGTTGGAATAGGGGATATAGATAAATTTGATGAAACAGAAAAAGAGCTAGAAAATCTTGTGGAAAAGGAAAAAGAAGGAGGAAATAAATAAAGATGAGTAAATATACAGATGCATTTACACAAGTATATGTAATATTAAATGAATTAGATGATGACACTTATGATAAAATTCCTCCAGAAGTTGTTGATGCAATAAGAAAAAACAGAAATAAAGAATACAAATTCGAAGTAGATAAAAGTATAGATTTAAAAGACAATGACTTACTTCCAGAAGCAAGAGCATTGTTATTCAAAATATATAGAGATTATCTAGCAACACCAGAACAAAGACAAAAGATAATAAAAATGCAAAATGAAGAAAGAAGAAAAAGTGAACTAAGAAAACAGCAACAATACAACAAAGATGTATTTGCAAATAAAAAGCTAGAATCTGAGCCCAAAACTAACAAACCCAAAACACAACTTGTACTATATAAAGAGAACGTATTTAAGAAAATCTGTAAGAAACTAAAAGGGATTTTTAAAAAATAATGTATGAAGAGGGCTATGATTACATAGCTCTCTTTTAATATCTTTAACACGAACATTTTGTAATAAAAATGTAATAAAAAGTCGAAATCTTAGAGTTGACTTTAAAACCTAAATGCAACTTCAAAAATGTTGCATTTGCAACTAGAAATGCTTCAATTCTATCAATATAATTTCTTTAATAAATTTGTCAATATATAATAGAGAGGAATGTTGAAAATGAAGGTTATTAAAAGAGATGGAAGAGCTGTAGAATATAATAAAGAGAAAATCAAAATTGCAATTGAAAAAGCAAATCAAGATGTTAGAAAAAGCGAAAGAGCTACAAAAGAAGAGATTGAAGGAATAATAAAATACATAGAAGAATTAAATAAAAAAAGAATGCTTGTTGAAGATATTCAAGATATAATTGAAGAGCAATTGATGGATATGAAACATTTTGAACTTGCTAAAAAATATGTGGTTTACAGATATACAAGAGCATTGGTAAGAAAGCAAAATACTACAGATGAGTCAATTTTAGGCTTAATCAGAAACGAGAATAAAGAACTTGCAGAAGAGAATTCAAATAAAAATACAATGCTTGCTTCAACACAAAGAGATTACATTGCTGGTGAAGTTTCAAGAGATTTAACTAACAGACTTTTATTGCCTGAAAACATTGTGCAAGCACATCAAGAGGGAATTCTACACTTCCATGACGCAGATTATTTTGTTCAACCTATTTTTAACTGCTGTTTAATCAACATTTCAGACATGCTAGACAATGGAACTGTTATGAATGGAAAAATGATAGAAAGTCCAAAAAGTTTCCAAGTTGCATGTATTGTAATGACTCAAATAATTGCAACAGTAGCAAGCAACCAATATGGTGGTCAATCTGTTGACATGAAACATTTAGGAAAATATTTGAGAAAAAGTTATGATAAATATAGAAAAGAAATGCAAGAAAAATACAAGGGAAGACTTACAAAAGATGCCATTGAAGAGTTGGTAGAAGACAGAGTAAGAGCAGAATTGAAGGCCGGAGTGCAAACTATTCAATATCAAATAAATACTTTAATGACAACAAATGGACAAGCTCCTTTTGTTACATTATTCTTGAATTTGGAAAAAGACGATTTATATATTAAAGAAAATGCTATGATTATAGAAGAGATTCTTACACAAAGATTAGAGGGAATAAAAAATGAAGCAGGTGTGTATGTAACACCAGCATTCCCAAAACTTGTGTATGTTCTAGATGAACACAACTGCTTAAAAGGTGGAAAATATGACTATTTAACAAAATTAGCAGTAAAATGTTCAGCAAAGAGAATGTATCCAGATTATATTTCTGCTAAAAAAATGAGAGAAAACTATTGCGGAAATGTGTTCAGTCCAATGGGTTGCAGGAGTTTCCTATCTCCATGGAAAGATGAAAACGGAAAATATAAATTTGAAGGAAGATTCAACCAAGGTGTTGTAAGTATAAATCTTCCACAAATTGGAATTATAGCAGAAGGGGACGAAGAAAAATTCTGGAAATTATTAGATGAAAGACTAGAAATTTGCAAAGAAGCTTTAATGTGCCGTCATTATGCTTTACTTGGTACAAAATCTGATATAAGCCCTATTCACTGGCAATATGGAGCTATTGCTAGAATGAAAAAAGGTGAGAAAATTGATAAATTGCTATATGGCGGATATTCAACATTATCTTTAGGATATATTGGAATTTATGAAATGACAAAACTTATTAAAGGTGTATCACACACTGCTCCTGAAGGAAAAGAGTTTGCTTTAAAGGTTATGAAATATCTAAAAGATACAGTTGCAAAATGGAAAGAGGAAACAAATATAGGCTTTGCACTTTATGGAACACCTGCTGAAAGCTTATGTTATAAATTTGCAAAAATTGATAAAGAAAAATTTGGAAGTATTCCAGATGTTACAGATAAAGGATATTACACAAATTCATATCATGTTGATGTTAGAGAAAAAATTGATGCTTTTGAAAAACTTTCATTTGAAAGTGAATTCCAAAATCTTTCTACTGGTGGGGCAATTTCTTATATTGAAATTCCAAATATGAAGAAGAATTTGGAAGCATTGGAGACAATAGTTAAGTTTATTTATGATAATATTCAATATGCAGAAATGAATACAAAGTCTGATTATTGCCATGTTTGTGGTTTTGACGGAGAAATCATTATAAATGACAAAAATGAATGGGAATGTCCACAATGCGGTAATAAGGATCATGCAAAAATGAATGTTGTAAGACGTACTTGCGGTTATTTAGGTGAGAATTTCTGGAACACTGGAAAAACTAAAGAAATAAAAGCTCGTGTTTTACATTTATAAAAGAAAGAGGGATTAAAATGTTTGGTAAGAAAAAGGAAAAGAAACCAAAAACTCACTCATATGATGGAGTTGTTAATTTAACAAAAAGCATATTTAAAAATAAGGATTACAAAATAGAAAAAAGAGAGGTTACAAAGGAAGATAAAAAAGCCGCAATTATTACTGCTTTCATTATTATTGGTATTGGTTTGCTTTTGTGGTTTTTACCATTCACTCATAAATTTATTGAAGATGTAATTTTTCTAAGAGTTTAATGAAGGGGTCAAATGATATGGGATTAAGAATCATATACGGAAAAGCAGGGAGCGGAAAAAGTGAATTCTGCTTTTCAGAGATTTCAAAAATATTAGACACACAAGAAAAAATCTTAATAATAACGCCAGAGCAGTTCTCATTTACAGCGGAAAAGAAACTTATGCAAGTTGCACCAAACAATGCTGTAATAAATGCAGAAGTAATTACACTAAGCAGAATGGCGCATAGAGTAATGCAAGAGGTTGGAAATTTCAATATTTCCAACCTCTCAGTTAGTGAACCTGAAAATGCAGGGGAAACAGAAAGGCTTACAAAAGCGGGTAAAGCAATGCTTGTTCAGTCTATTATAGATAAAAATAGAGACAAATTAAAGTTTTTAGGCAAATCAACTGAAAATGTAGATTTGTCAATTCAAGCAATTACAGAATTTAAAAAACATAAAATATCAGCTGAAAGTATAAGCGAAAAGCTTGAAACTATGCAAAATGAGTATTTAAAAACAAAGCTTAAAGACATGAAACTTATTTATGAAAGTTTTGAAAATCAAATTGCAGGAAATTTTTTAGATGACGCAGACCTATTAAATTATTTAGAGCAAAACCTAGAAAAATCAGAAATTGCAAAGGACGCAGTGATTTACATAGACGAATTTATGGGATTTACAAAGCAGGAATATGGCGTTTTAGCAAAACTGATAAAGCTTGCAAAACAAGTAACAATAACACTTTGCATAGATACTTTAAAGCCAAGTGCAAACCCAGTTGCAGACATTTTTTACTCAAATAAGCAAACATTATCTAAACTTTTAAATCTATTGGAAGAAAATGATTTAAAATTAGATGAACCAGTTGAATTGAGACAAACTTATAGATTTAAAAATAATGAATTAAAAGCATTAGAACAGAATATATTTAGTGCTAAACCCACAAAATATGAGCAAAATGTGGAAAACATAGAGCTATTTTTGGCTAAAAATAAGTATTCTGAAGTCGAAAATGTTGCAACAAAAATAACAAATCTTATAAAAAATGAAAATTATAGATATAATGAAATTGCAGTTATTGCAAAAGATTTAGCTGGATATTCAAGCTTAATTCGTGCAATTTTTGCAAAATATGAAATATCAGTTTTTATAGATGAAAAGAGAGATCTAAATCAAAATGTAATTATAAAATATATCCTTTCAGTGCTAGAGGTTCTAAGCAAAAACTTTTCTTATGAAAGTGTTATAAATTACATCAAATCAGGCTTTTCAGATTTAGATGATGAAGAGATTTTTAAACTGGAAAACTATTGCACAAAATTGGGAATAAAATATAACAAATGGAAAAAGGATTTTGTGTTTGATAAACAGTCAAAACCGGAAGAAATTGAAAGATTAAACGAGGTTAGAAAGCAAATAATTGAACCATTAGATGAATTAAGAAAAAACCTAAAATCTCAAAAGCAAGCACAAAAAATGTGTGAGGAAATTTATTCATTTTTAATGAACCAAAATATTGAGAAAAAAGTCATTTTAAAACAGCAAGAACTTGAAGAACTGGGCTTTATAGATTTTGCTAAAGAATATAAAAAAAGTTATGAAATTATAATAAATCTTTTAGATGACATTGCTTCAATTTTTTCAAATGAAAGTATGACAATAGAGAAGTTTATAGAAAGTTTTAAAATTGGTTTAAGAAATAGTAGCTTAGGAAAAATCCCTGGAACTCAGGACCAAGTAATAGTTGGAGATGTTGAAAGGTCAAGAAGTAATAAGGTTAAAGCGATTTTTATTATAGGAATAAATGACGGAATTTTCCCAAGCAACAACAAAGATGAGGGATTTTTTAACGATAATGATAGAGAAAATTTGAAAGAAGAAGGACTAGAGATTGCAAAAGGCACAATAGAAAATCTTTATGAAGAAAATTTTAATATTTATAAAGCATTCTCAACAGCAGAAGAAAGACTATTTTTGTCTTATGCTTCAACAGATAGTGATGGAAAATCGCTAAGACCATCTGTAATGATTTTTAAAATCCAAAAAATCTTTCCAAAGCTTGAAGAGGAAAGCGATGTAATAAATAAAAAATATGAAATTGTGAATTCAAAAGTAACCTATGAGGAGCTTTTGGAGAATATTTATAAATTGCAAAATGATGAAAAAGTAGAGCCAATTTGGTATATGGTTTATAAATATTTTAAGGAGCAAAATGATTGGAAAATTAGACTGGATAATGATTTGCAAGGACTTATTTATACAAATAATCCTAATGATATTTCTAAAGAAAATGTAGAAAAATTATATGGAAATACTTTAAATACAAGTGTATCAAGACTTGAAAAATATAGAAGCTGCCCATTTTCTTATTACTTACAATATGGTTTAAATTTGAAGGAGAAAGAGGAGCTGAAAATTCAAAGTTTCAATACAGGTTCATTTATGCATGAAACAATCGATACATTTTTCCAATATGTAAAACAAGAAGATATCAAATTGCCATATCTTTTGGAAGATGAAGAATTGATTGAAAAATTGGTTTCTAAAATAATAGAAGAAGAACTTGAATTAAGCAAAAACATAGTGTTTACAGCAACTCCAAAGTATAAAATTCTAGTAAAACGTTTGAAAAAAATAGTTACAAAAGCTTTAAAATATATTATAGAAGGATTAGTTTATAGTGAGTTCGATATTTCAGGGACAGAGGTGGAATTTGGCAAAAAGAGCGAATATAAGCCAATTATATTGAATTTAGAAGATGGAAAACGAGTTGAAATTACAGGTAAAATTGATAGAATAGACACAGCTCAAGACGAAGAAGGAAGATATCTAAGAATTATAGATTATAAATCTTCAGCAAAAAATATAGATTTAAACCAAGTATATGCAGGAATGCAAATTCAGCTTTTAACATACTTGGATGCAGTGTGCAAACAAGAAGACCTAATGCCAGCTGGAATATTGTATTTTAGCCTATTAGAGCAGATGGTCAAGTCAGATAAAAAAATAACAGAAGAAGAAATAGAAGACGAAATTCGTAAAAACTTCAAAATGAAAGGTCTAATCTTAGCAGATGTAAAAATAATAAAACTACATGATAAGACTTTGCAAACAGGGTCATCTAAAATTGTGCCAGCAGGATTAACAACTACTGGAGAAGTAAATAAAAGATATACTTCAGGAGTTGGCAAAGAAGAATTTAAAATTTTACAAGAATATATTTACAAAACAATAAAAGACATTTCAAAAGAAATATTAAAAGGGAAAATAGATATAAAACCATACAATAAAAAAGGAAAAACACCATGTGAATACTGCTCATACAAAGCCATTTGCGGATTCAATACTAAAATGTGTGACAATAAATATAACTACATTCCAAGTGACTCAGCAGATGATGTAATCTTGAAAATGAAAAAAGAAATTTAGCATAAAAGAAAACCTTGTTTTTTGGGACACCCCCAAAAAACAAGGTTTTCAAACTTTTGGGAAAGCTTTTGGGGACACTCCCCAAAAACATGATTTTCAAACTTTTTTGGAGTGGTCCAGAATTCCTTATTCACAGAAATAATCTATTATACCACTGTAAATTCCCCAAGCTAGCCTATTTTGGTAATCGTCATCTAGCAATTGTTTTTCTTCTTCTGGATTTGACAAAAAGCCACATTCGACTACTGTTATAGGTATTTCAACATGTCTAATAATATAAACATTATCTATAGTTTTAGACACTCTTTTATTTTCCTTTTTGATTGCGTTATTTAAGCTGTTTTGGATTGCGACTGCAAGTTTTTTGCCGTCAGCACTTCCATCTTTATAAAAAGTTTGCCACCCGTAATATTGACTTTGGGGAATTTTATTCAAATGTATAGAAACAAACGCATCTGCGCTACTTTCGTTCCCAATTTTTACCCTATTATGAATATCTGAAATTTTCTTTTGTCTTAAAGTTTTGCTATCCAAATCATAAATCGCATTTTCATCTGAACGAGTTAAAATTACAGTACATCCACTTTGTTCCAATAAATTTTGCACTTTTAATGCAATTTTTAAATTTGACTCTGCCTCTGTGGTTCCATTAGTAGACTGAGCTCCCTCATCAGGTATTCCATGCCCAGCATCTAATACAACTGTCTTACCGCGAAACAGGCAAAGAAACAGTCTCTTTTAAAGGTTCTTTGGCTGTTGTAAACATGAATGTGAAAATTGATAAAGTTGCACACAAAGTTGCAAGAATAATTTGTTTTTTTCTTAAAACTAACATAACAAAAATCTCCTAATATAAATTTTACTAAATTATATTAAGATTTTTAAATAATAGAACAATAAAACCTTGTTTTTTTGGACACTCCCCAAAAGTTTGAATATTTTTTAATAAACTACTAATACTACTTAATGGTGGTATATGTGAAGGTTTCTTTTATAAAATTTAAAGATGATAAGGATAGATACAAGTTGGCTAAAATGGTTGGAATGGACGTTTTTGAATTGGACTCGCCAGAGGACATAGATAAGCAAATTGAGGAACTCCAAAGTCAAAATTATAACACTATTTTTATTCCTAATTCATTGGCAAGTTTTTCAAATGACATTGTTAACAAATATAAGTATAGTGAAAATTTAAAAATTATTATTACACCATCATCAGAATATTATAAATAACTATTAGATTAAATATATATTCTTCCCGGGTCTCCCCATTCACACAGTTCTAACAGGCAAAGCCTGAAAGAACTGTGGAACGGTCCCCACTTGACCACTCACAGAATATATATTTAACCATTTTTGTATATAAAAAATATTTCTGGAAATAATTTTAATAATAATTTTTTAATTATAGGAGTGGTAGGAATGGATGTTAGTAGTATGAAAAATATAGTTGTTTTAAAAGATTTGCCTTCTAATATAATTGATGAGGCGATTGTTGTTTTGAAGAGTAATAAGAGGGTTAAGAATCTTGAAAAAATTGAAAATTGTAAGTTTTCTGGTTCTGAGAATGACAAGAAAAAAGATAATAAATATGTTTTAAAAGAAGCAGAAATGTTGGTTTCTGACTATATTGCCAAAATTGATGAGAATAAAAAGCAGGTAAAAAAAGTTAATGTTAAACGTTTAAAAACTATCGCGTTCATTTCTTCTACTATTGCTCTTTTAGAGTGCTTATTATTGATTTAAAAAATAAAATGGTGAGAAGCACCATTTTATTTTTTTAAATCATAAAAACAAAGTCCAAGCATATAGTTTAAAAGGTGAAATAACGAAGGAGGAACTATATGGAAAGAACAATGTCGGTAGAAGAGAAAATCAGAAGGGCAGAAGAGATTTATGCTAGACGAAATAACTGCAATTATGCTAATACTGCAAGGGTTAGAGTGAATGGCAAGGAGAAGAAAGACATAAAGGTTTTTAAAAAGCTTATTATTCAAATTATGATTTGTCTTTTTATTTATGGCGTTTTTTATTTAGTAAAAAACAGCAATTACATATTTTCTGAGGACTTTGTGAATAAGGCGAAAGAGGTCCTTTCTTATGACACAAACTTTGGAGAGCTTTATAATAATGCTAAAAATGCAATAATTGGCTTTTTTAATAAAGAAGAACAAGCTGATAACACACAGGTAAATAATTCTGAACAGGGTAATGAACAAGAAAACAAAAATCCAGCAGAAAGTGAAACAAAAACAGAAAATCAAGAAACTGAAAATACAAATACATCACAAGACGGAATTGGTGGAACAGCTGAAACACAAGAACCTGCACCTGTTCTTTCAGAAGAGGAACAACGAATTCAAACTATAAAAAACACAACATCTTTTATAAAACCTGTTGAAGGTCCGATTAGTTCAAAATTTGGTCTAAGAAATCCAACAACCAAAACAGTTCCTAAAAACCATACTGGAACTGATATTAAGGCTAATACTGGAACTAAAATAAAATCTGCAACAGACGGAGAAGTTGTGCTTGCTTCTTCAGAAGGCGACTATGGCAATCATTTGAAAATTCAAATTGGGGAAGTAAGCGTGATATATGCGCATTGTAACAAACTATATGTAAAGCAAGGAGATAAGGTTACACAAGGCCAAGAAATTGCAGAGGTAGGCTCAACAGGGAACTCTACTGGTCCACATCTTCACTTTGAAATTCGTTTAAATGAAACTGCAATTGATCCAGAAAAAATATTGCAATTATAAAGGAGGCTCTGATGAGATTTCGAATTGATTTAAAAATATTTGCTTTTATAATCATTTTTATAATAACACGACAAATCGAAATATATTCTGTGATGATGGCATTTGCAATAATCCACGAACTTTCACACATGGCAGTTGGAATAATTCTGGGATTTAAGCCGGAAAAAATAGAACTAAATCCACTTGGACTTTCACTTGCATTTAGGCCCAATTGGGATGATTTTAATTTAAAAATAAAAAAAGCGAATGCCTTGGAAATAAAGAAAATAATAGTTGCATTAGCAGGACCAATTGCAAATCTAGCAATCGCAATTTTGGTGGGACTTTTTGCCACGCCAAGTATAATGGTAAGCACAATTTTTTATGCGAATTTATTAATAGCAATCTTTAATTTATTACCAATCTATCCTTTAGATGGACGGGAGAGTCTTACAAGGAATTTTACATATAATTTTCGGAAAGTGGAAAGCTAAAAAACTTATAAATGACATATCTTATGCAGTTGTTGTAATTTTGACAGCAATTTCTAGCATAGCAGTTTTTTATTACAAAAATTTCGCGATAGTAGCTATAATTGCATACTTGTGGGCGATTTTCCTAAAAGCTGATGCAATTTATAAAAATTCCCTTGCAAATATTATAAAAAAATAGTAAACTAATAATAACTAATGAGATACTAAGGAGGAAATAGAAATGCAAGGTTTTATAAAAAATGAACGAGGTGTATCGCTTATATCCCTAGCAACTGCGATAATCATACTTGGAATAATTATAAGCATGTTGCTGTACAATGTTAAAGACACAAAAGATACAGAACGCGTGTCAAATTTGTATATAGATATAGAAGGAATAACTGATAGAGTTTCTAATTATTACTCAAGGTATGGAGCTTTGCCAGTTCTTAGAAATATAGATTTAAGTTCAGATTCCACAATAAATGAATGGATTTCAGAACTTCAAAGTGAAAATAATGAAGGACCGCTTGGTGCAAATGACACAGGCAATTTTTATGTTATAGACATGAATGCTCTAGAGAATTTGTCATTAAATTATGGTAGTGGTTTTAATAGAGAATCCTTGCCAGACGATAAAGATGTATATGTTATAAATGAAAATAGCCACAATATTTTTTACTTACATGGGATAAAAGTTACAAATAATGGCGTTGTAAAAATATATTATACAAACCAAAAAAAGGATGTAGAAAAAGTTAGTATTCAATATGTTGACGAAATAAAAATTCCAGATGGATTTGTTTTTAAAAGTGGAGATACTAGAAATAATTTGAAAATTGAAAAAATTGTAACAGGTGGTACAAATATTGAATATACATGGGCAAATACAGGTGACAATGTTTACCAAATGACTAAAAAGACTGTAAATGACGCGACTGAATATCATTTGATTTTTGGAAATACAATGGATTCTAAAATAATATTTGACACAACAAATGGTCAAAATGCAGATGACTTAATTGCCAGTGCGAAAGAGTTTGGAGGATTTTATTATACACCTGGTACGGCAGAAAATACAGTTAATGTATATTATTTCTCAGTTTCAGAAGATGACAACTGGGGAATGCCTTATGGAAAAGAGGGCGTTTATATAGATAAAAATGGCGACAGAGCATACATTCCACAAGGATTTAGAATAAGTAAATTATCAAGCCTAAATACAATTAATAAAGGCTTAGTAATAAAGAAATATGTTACAGATGCACAAATCCAAGCAGGAGATACAGGTGACGAATATGTTTGGATCGATGTTCCTGACAATGTTTTAGCAAATGCAAGAACACTAGAAGAAATTGAAAATGCATTGAAAGAGTATACAAAAGACTATAGAGCAGAAGGATATGAAGATACCTATTTGGATGGGTTAGTTATGACAAATGATGAAACCAAAAATAACAAAGTTGTTTATAATGAATTAAAAAACAAAATGCTTCAAAGTATAAAACAAAATGGCGGATTTTATATTGGGAGATATGAGGCAGGGAAAGATGATAATAATAATCTAGTATGCCAAAAAGAAAAAAAAACATACAACTTTATTACAGTTGGTAAAGCACAGGATTTAGCAGATAATGGAACAAATGAAAACTATACTACTAGTTTGATGTTTGGTATTCAATGGGATTTAATCTGTAAATTTATAGAAGAAACTGGTGCCAAAAGTTATTCTGAAATAGCTGTGAACAGTATAGAGTGGGGAAATTATACAAGTTCAAGTATTGATTATGTATATGATAATACTAATTATAATAAACCAGCAGAAACACAAAAACTTTTAAAAACCGGTTCGTCTATTCAGACCAAGGTGCTAAATATATTTGATTTAGCGGGAAATCAAATAGAATTTACTCTTGAAAAAGCTGAAAACAATAGATGTGTTTTAAGAGGAGGAGGATATCAAAGCCAGAACAGTAGTTTGATATCATATACAAAATTGGGACTAGAAGCTAAATACTCAGACTGTGGTTTCCGTGTAACCCTATTCAAAACCCCACCAGAAACAGCAACATCAAGTAACTAAATAAAAAATGCTACCCAAGGCCAAAAGCCTAAAGGGTAGTTTTTTTATTTACAAAGATTACCAGATATGTCGAAAAATGTCGATGAAATTATGTTGACAAAATGGAAGAACCATAATATAGTATATCCAGATTATAATCAAAATAAGTTTAAACTTATAATTTATTCAATTATTTTATTAAATTTCTGGTATTTCAACCAAAAATTTCAAAAAATGCTTTTAATATTTTTAAAATATGTTATAATAGGAGGTGAATTAATGCCAATAATTTCACAATTTTATGGTATTATTATTAGGATTTATTTTAATGATAAAGAAAAACATCATTTAGCACATATTCATGTTCAATATAATGAATATGATGCTACATATGCTATAAATGATTGTAATGTATTGGAAGGTGAATTACCATCTAAACAACATAAATTAGTAGTTGCGTGGATGGAAATACATAAAGAGGAATTACAAGCATTATGGGAAGTTTCTCAAAAAGAAGGTGAAATATTTAAAATAGATCCTTTAAAATAGGAGGATTAAATATGATACCACCAAGAATTAAGGATATAAAGGTTTTAGATAATTATAATATAGAAATATATTATATAAATGGAGAAAAAAGAATATATAATATGGAAAAAAACTTAGAGTTTAAATTTTATAATAATTTAAAGAATATTAGCTATTTTAAATTAGCGAAATCTGCAGAAACAACAATAGAATGGCCTCAAGGAGAGGATATTGATCCAAATGAATTATATGAAAATAGTATAGTTATTGATTAAGCGATAATAATAAAAAATTGCGTGTTATACACGCAATTTTTTTATTATCTTCATTTCATTATAAAGAGTATCAATCTGAGTTTTTTTGGTTGAATATGCTTCTTTATATTCAGCCAAAATTTGTTTATAGTTTTCGATAGTTTCACCATTCCTTAAATAAAGCTTCATTCCCTCTAAAAAGTAGTTTTGTTTCTTTTCAGTAGTTGCTTTCTCACGTTTAACATCATATTTTTCTACTTTATTTAATCTTGTGATTTCGGCTTTTAAATCATCAACATAAGATTGCCTGCATGAAATTTCATAGCCAATATCATCGATAACTACTTTGAATAGAACTCTTAGTATTACAGGATTAATTTTTCCCATTTTTGCTAATTCTTGCATTTCAGTAAGTGCAACAGATTTTTCTTCTTCCTTATATCTAGATTTTGCATTTGGTTGAGAGTTTTCTATAAGAATTTTTAATGTGTCTGATATTCCAATGTGAGTTTTATATTGACGTTTGCTTACTATTGCATCATATTCGTCAGCAATTGTAACAATTTGAATTTCATAAGGGATTTCCTTTTTGGTTAAACCTTGTGGATATCCAGAACCATTTAATGCTTCATGATGTGATAGGGCAAAGTTAGCGTATGGCCTTAGTTTGGGGTCTTTATTAAGCATATTAAATCCAATAGTTGTATGTGTTTTCATTGTTTGATATTCTTCATCTGTTAGTTTTCCAGGTTTTTGCAATATTTCGGCTGGAATATATAGTTTTCCAACATCATGTAGGTAGGCTCCTATTGTACAATATTCTGTAAAACCTTTTTTACAGTGTAGATATTCACATAATCTACAAGTTACACTTGCAACATTTTCACAATGCTTTCTTGTGAAGACATCCAATGTGTCCAACATATTTAATTGGTATCTCATTCTTTCGTCTAAATTATATGATTTTAAACTTGTTTTGTCATAAAAATCGAATACTTCATTTTTCATTTGCATTTCTCCTTGTCTTTTTCTATTATTATAATAACATTATATATTTTTTTTTGCAAGATTTTTTAGCTAACTATATATTCTTCCCGGGTCTCCCCATTCACATAGTTCTAAGAGATAAATCTCTAAGAACTATGGAACGGCCCCCACTTGACCACTCACAGAATATATAGTTAGCTTATTACAAATTTACTATAATTTGCTTAAATCAATTGAATTATTGCAAAAAATGTGGTATTATATACAAAGTTAAAAATGAAGAAGGGAAGATGACAATGTATAGAACAAAAACATGCGGAGAATTAAATATAAAAAATGTTGGAGAAGAGGTTGAACTATCTGGGTGGATTCAAAAAATTAGAAACCTAGGTGGAATGATTTTTATAGATTTAAGAGACGAATTTGGTATTACTCAAATTGTTATAAATGATGAAAAAATGCAAGAGATTGCAAAAGACTATAATACCGAAAGTTGTATCCACATAAAAGGAAAAATTGTGGAAAGAAGTAATAAAAATCTTAAAATTCCAACAGGAGAAATTGAAGTAGTAGCAAGTGAAATAGAAGTTTTAGGAAAATGTAAAACTGTGCTTCCTTTTGAAATAAACACAGACCAAGAGGTTAGAGAGGATTTAAGATTAGAGTATAGATTTTTAGATTTAAGAAACGAAAAGTTGCACAATAATATTTTACTTCGTTCTAAAATCTTAAAAACATTAAGAGATAAAATGGACGAATTAGGTTTTACAGAAATTCAAACTCCAATTTTAGCTAATTCATCTCCAGAAGGTGCAAGAGATTACTTGGTTCCAAGTAGATTGAATCCTGGTGAGTTTTATGCTCTTCCACAAGCACCACAACAATTCAAACAATTATTGATGGTAAGTGGATTTAATAAGTATTTCCAAATTGCTCCATGTTTTAGAGATGAAGATCCAAGAGCTGATAGAGCTCCAGGCGAATTCTATCAATTAGACTTTGAAATGAGTTTTGCAACACAAGAAGATGTATTCAAAGTTATTGAAAGTGTTGTGCCATATACATTTGAAAAATTCACAAATTATAATGTTGATAAAGGACCATTTGTAAGAATACCATACAGAGAAGCCATGGAAAAATACGGAATTGATAAACCAGATTTAAGAAATCCACTTATAATACAAGATGTTACAAAATGCTTCGAAGGTTCTGATTTTAAAGCATTTGAAGGTAAAACAATTAAAGCAATTGTTGTTCCAAATGGGGCAGAACAAGGTAGAAAATTCTTTGATAAAATGGGTGAATATGCTGTAACTGACGAAGTTGGAGCAAAAGGACTAGCTTGGGTTAAATTTGAACAAGATGGAACAGTTGCAGGTGGAATTGCTAAATTCATTACAGAAGAAATTAAGGCAAAACTTGAAAGCGATTTCGGCGCAGAAAAGAATTGTGCTATATTCTTTATTGCAGATGAATTTGCTAAAGCTCAAAAAATAGCAGGTTTAGTAAGAATTGAGCTTGGTAAAAGATTAGATTTACTAGAAAAAGATGTATTCAGATTCTGCTTCATAGTAGATTTCCCAATGTATGAATTATCTGACGAAGGAACAATCGACTTTAACCACAATCCATTCTCAATGCCACAAGGCGGAATGGAAGCTTTAGAAACACAAAATCCATTAGATATAGTTGCATACCAATTTGACTTAGTATGTAATGGTTATGAAATGGCATCTGGTGCAGTTAGAAACCACGACCCAGAGATAATGGTAAAAGCATTTGAAATTGCAGGTTATAATGAAGATGATGTAAAAAATAGATTTGGGGCATTATATAATGCATTCCAATATGGAACACCACCACATGCTGGTGCTGCACCTGGAATCGATAGAATGGTAATGCTTATAGCTGAATCTACAAACATTAGAGAAGTAATAGCATTCCCTAAAAACAAGAAAGCAAGAGACTTGCTTATGAGAGCACCTTCTAAAGTAACAGAAGAACAATTAAAAGATGTTCATATATGTTTAAGAAATGATTAAAAAAGTTGCCTTAGGCAACTTTTTTAATCATTTCTACTAATAGATTCATCAAGCACACTGCTTTTGTCACTCTCAGAAATATATCCATATTTAACCATTGCATTTAAAACCTGTTTTTGTCTTTGTTTTGCAAGTTCCGGATTTACAGTTGGAGCATAGATTGACGGAGCATTTGGAACTCCTGCAAGCATTGTGGCTTCATATAAGGTTAAATCTTTTGGCTCTTTATTATAATATCCTTTACTTGCCTCGTATATTCCGTAATAGCCATCGCCAAAGTAGGCTGTATTAACATATATTGCAAAGATTTCATTTTTGGAATAATTTTTTTCCAAGTCTGAAGCACCAAAGATTTCGCCCAGTTTCCTTTCAAGAGTTCGTTCTTGGCTGAAAAGAACATTTTTGGCAACTTGCTGCGTTATAGTGCTTCCGCCTTGTTCAAATTCGCCTTCTTTTATATTTGTGAAAATTGCTCTTATTATAGATAAATAGTCTACCGCCCCATGGTCAAAATATCTGTGGTCTTCGATTGCTACAACTGCATTTATATAGTTTTTATTTAAATCATCAAATTTGACAAAATTTTCTTTGCTTGTTATTTCATTTATTCTATCAAAAAGTGGTTTTTCTTTAAGAACATTAGAATAGCAACCATATCCTATAAAAAATAGAATTGAAGCGACAACTAATATAAAAATTGATATTACTATTAAAATTCTTCTAAATATTTTCAAAATTATCACCTCTTTAAAAAAGATTATATAATAAAAAATAAAAAAAAGAAATATCTAATCATGAATTTATATAAAATGGTGGTAATATAATTGTTTAGGTGCTATAATGATTAAAAGAAATTATGCTGAAAGGAAGACAGTAAATGACAAAAACAGAAAGACAATATGTTACAAAATTAAATTCAGAAATGCCAGAATTCACAGGGACACCTACAGAAGTAGAAATGAAAATTGCTATGTATGTTTATTTAAAATTAGGTAAGTCAAAAACTTTTGATGAAAAGTGGTTTTTTGCTAATAGAGCTGAAAGACAAAAAATGAGAAAGGTAAACAAAAAAGAAAAGAAAAATCTAGATTTAATTATAAAGAAAAGAAAATTAGTGTGTCTTACTATTTCAAGTTTATATGCTAGATTATTAAAGGATTTTGGACTAAAATGTAAAACTGAAAACTTATATGATCATGATGAACATATGTCTAATATTATTACATTAAGTAATGGAGAAAAGCTTGTTGTTGACTTACAAAAGGACCTAGAATACATACAAACCAAGAGTAAAACACAAAATTTTGGCTATATATATAGGAATGGACTTTTAACAGGTAAAAAATTGAGTGACGAAGAATTATTTGAACTTCATAAATCATGTGGTTATGTCGAAAAAGAAGAGGACTACATGGATGCTAGAATAAAAGAATTTTCTAAAAAAGTTGAAGGGCTAGAAGCTGATGAAGTTTTAGAAAAAATTCTATTTGATCGAAGTTTGAAAGGATATCAAAAAGATATTGGTTATATAGAGTTACTTAAACATTATACAAGAATTATTCACAAAGTTGCTCCAAAAATGGATAAGACAAAAATCCATTCTTGTAATTGTTATAGAAAGGTTTCTGGTGAAAAAGGGACAGATGAGAAAGAGTACATTATGTGTTTTTATTCAATAGTAGATGATAAAGTAAAAGCGTATATGTATTCTAACATTGGGAAATGTTTTAAGCCGATTGAATTAGAAACATTTGCAAAACTTGAAAAAGATGGCTTATTTATTGGGAAAAATCCTCAAGAAGATGGAGCTGTATTATTGAGAAAGTACATTAACAAGGCTGTTGAAGAAAGCATAAAGAAAAAACATATGGAAGACTATAAAAGAAATACTTTGAGCCATATAGAACGCGAATAAAAAGCATAATATTTTTATATTATGCTTTAAAAAAATATAAAACATAAATTCGTAAAAAAGATTGACTTTTTTTAAATTAATATATATAATGACATTGAATTGAAGATAAAGCGAGGTAATTAAAATGTTAGCATATATAAAAGGAACTTTAGAAATGAAGATGACAGGATATGTTGTAATTGACGTTGGTGGACTTGGTTACAAAGTTTTTATGACAGATTCTGGAATAGAGAATTTAGGTAATATAGGAGAAACAGTTAAAGTACATACATATTATAAAGTTAGGGAAGATGATGTTAGTATTTTTGGGTTTAACACATTGGAAGAATTAAAAATGTTTGAACTTCTAATATCTGTAAGTGGAGTAGGAGCAAAAACAGCAATAACAATGTTATCAGCATGTGAACCAACTCAATTTGCCATTGCAATTATTTCTGAAGATGTAAACACTTTAAAACAAATCCCAGGAATAGGTGCAAAATCTGCACAAAGAATAATTTTAGAATTAAAAGATAAAATAAAGAAAGAACAACAAATTCAAGAACTAACAAGAGCAAGCAAAACAACAGCAAAAACTAAACTTGAAATTACAATTGAAAACAATGAAAAAATTGATGAAGCAATTGCAGCACTTCAAGTTTTGGGATACAACAAAAAGGAAATTGAAAAAGCTTTTGCTAAAATTGAATGTGGCGAATTATCAACAGAAGATTTAATTAGAAAGGGGTTGTCAATCCTTGGAAAGTAAACAGCCACTAGCTTACAGAATAAGACCCAAAACATTGGAAGAATATGTAGGACAAGAACATGTAATAGGTAAAGACAAAATATTATACAGAACAATAAAAGCAGACAGGCTATCTAGTATAATATTGTTTGGACCTCCAGGATGCGGAAAAACTTCTCTTGCAAGGGTTATAAGCGAAACAACTAAATATAAATTTTATAAAATAAATGCCGTAACTGCGGGAGTGCAAGATATAAAAAGAGTAATTGAAGAAACAAAAAATTTTATGCTTAATCCAGCTGGAAAAAGTATATTATTTATTGACGAAATTCACAGGTTTAATAAACTTCAACAAGATGCACTTTTGCCTTTTGTGGAAGATGGTACAATTATTTTAATTGGTGCAACAACTGAAAACCCATATTTTGAAGTAAATAAGGCTCTTATTTCAAGATCAATGGTAATTAAACTTGAAGCATTAACAGAGGATGATGTTTTTAAAGTTTTAAAAAATGCTATTGAAAGAAAAGATGGTTTAGGAGAATACCAAATAAAAATTGAAGATAGTACTTTAAGAAAACTTGCAAGTATTTCTTCAGGAGATGTTAGAACAGCTTTAAATGGATTAGAGGTTGCGGTTCTTACAACTGCAATGGATTCGGATGGTTTTATACATATAACAGATGAGGTTATAAAAAATAGTGTGCAAAATAAAAAGGCTATTTTTGATAAAAATGGAGATAGCCATTATGATAATATTAGTGCATTTATAAAATCTATGAGAGGCTCAGATCCAGATGCTGCAGTTTTCTATTTAGCTAGAGCTTTAAATGGTGGGGAAGATCCAATGTTTTTAGCAAGAAGGATTGTGATTTGTGCTTCAGAAGATGTTGGTATGGCAAACCCTAATGCTCTTGTTGTTGCAAATTCTGCAATGCAGGCTGTTCACATGGTTGGAATGCCAGAGGCAAGAATTTTACTTTCAGAAGCGGCTGTATATGTAGCTACTTCTAAAAAATCAAATGCAAGTTATTTGGCTATAAATAAAGCACTTGAAGATGTGAAAAATAAAGAAACTGGAGAGGTTCCAATGCATATTAGAAATGCTCCTGTTAAACAAATGGAAGAATTTGGCTATCATCAAGGATATTTGTATCCACACGACTTCCCAGGACATTGGGTTGAACAGCAATATTTACCAGATGAAATGGTTGGAACTAAGTATTATGAAAAAGATGAAAATTGTATTCAATAAAATTTGAATACAATTTTCATCTTTTTATTTATAATTATTTAAATTTTTGCACATAATAAAATTGAAAGGAAGGATGAATTATGAAGTTTGTAAAAGGTGCTGTAATTGGCGGTTTAGTAGCGACTGGTATATATATGATGTACTCTCAAAATGAATATAAAACAAGAAAAGTTATGATGAAAAAAGGAAAACAATTAATTAAAAAGATGGGAATTATATAATTATTGCAAATTTGCAATAATTTTTTTCTTTCTAAAATTTGACAAATTCAGCGTTTTATAGTATAATTTAGGAGTTTTATAAATGAGAAAATAATAATTTTGAAAGGAAGAAAAAAATGAATAACGAAAAAATCAGAAACATAGCTATAATTGCCCACGTAGATCATGGAAAAACTACACTAGTAGATGCTTTATTAAGACAAAGTCATATTTTCAGAGAGAATGAACAAGTTGCAGAAAGAATAATGGACTCAAATGACCAAGAAAAAGAAAGAGGAATCACAATTCTTTCAAAAAATACATCAGTTATGCATGGAGATATAAAAATAAACATAGTTGATACTCCAGGACATGCTGACTTTGGTGGAGAAGTAGAAAGAGTTTTAAAAACTGTTGATGGTGTTTTACTTTTAGTTGACGCTTTTGAAGGTGCAATGCCACAAACAAGAGAAGTTTTGAAAAAATCTTTAGCTTTAGGTTTAAAACCAATTGTTGTAATTAACAAAATTGATAGACCAGGAGCTCAACCAGAAAAAGTTGTTGACCAAGTAATTGAATTATTTATAGAATTAGATGCAACAGATGAACAATTAGATTTCCCAGTTGTTTACGCATCAGCAAAAAACGGAATTGCAAAAATGGATTTAGCTGACGAAACAGAAAACTTAGATTGCCTATTTGAAACAATTATAGATACAATCCAAGCTCCAAATTGTGATGAAGAAGGACCAGCTCAAATGCTAGTTTCTAACATAGATTATGATGATTATGTTGGAAGAATAGCTGTTGGTAGAGTGGAAAGAGGAACTATAAAAGTTGGTATGCCAGTTTCTATTTGTGGTAAAGAAGATAAAATTACACAAGGTAGAATTGCTAAAGTTTACACACATGTTGGATTAAACAAAGTAGAAGTTGAAGAAGGAAAAGCAGGAGATATAATCGAGCTTGCAGGTATTCCAGAAATCAATATTGGTGATACAATCTGTGATTTCAATCATCCAGAAAAAATACCATTTGTTGATATCGATGAACCAACAGTTTCTATGACATTTAGTGTAAACAATGGACCATTTGCAGGAAAAGAAGGTCAATTTATTACATCAAGACATATTAGAGATAGATTATTCAAAGAATTAGATAGAAACGTTTCATTAAGAGTAAAAGAAACAGATTCTCCAGATTCTTTCGAAGTTTCAGGAAGAGGAGAATTACACTTATCAGTTTTAATTGAAACAATGAGAAGAGAAGGATTTGAACTTTTAGTATCTCGTCCAAAAGTTATATTTAAAGAAATTGATGGGGTAAAATGTGAACCAATCGAATTACTTGTTGTAAACGTTCCAGATGACTGCGTTGGAAATGTTATTGAAAAATTAGGTAGAAGAAAAGCTGAAATGGTTAATATGGAACCAGCTGAAGCAGGTCATACAAAAATTGAATTCAAAATCCCAGCTAGAGGATTAATTGGTTATAGAACAGAATTCTTAACAGATACAAAAGGTGAAGGAACAATGAACCATATCTTTGATTCTTATGAACCATTTAAGGGAGATATTCAAGCAAGAGTAAGAGGTACAATAGTTGCTTTTGAAGCTGGAAAATCAATTACTTATGGTTTATACAATGCTCAAGATAAGGGAGATTTATTTATCGGACCTGGTGTAGAAGTTTATGAAGGAATGATAGTTGGACTAAACTCTAGAGGTGAAGACTTAGCAATAAATGTATGTAAAGAAAAACACTTAACAAATACAAGAGCCTCTGGTTCAGATGATGCATTAAGATTAGTTCCACCAATGCAAATGTCATTAGAAAAAGCTATTGAATTTATTCAAGATGACGAATTGGTTGAAGTAACACCAAAATCAATTAGGTTAAGAAAGAAAATATTAGACAGCAAAGAAAGAGAAAGAGCTGCAAGAAATAGCATGAAAAGTTAAATATAAAAAGGAAAAGCACCGATTAAATCGGTGCTTTTTTGAACGTTTGAAATTAGTAGTAGGCAATCATAATGTTTGGCTCATCTCCGACGAACCAAACCATCATTCCGAAAGCGTTTGATTCGGATTCGCATTCATCCCAAGTATGGTCAATATCACCATTTGGGTGAAGTATGTAACAGCGGTTATCTTCTACCGCTGCTTCAACGTAAAAGAGTCGAGATTTTATTGGCTCGTGATAAAAAGTCCCTTTAGAACTTCTTCTTTCAGCAAACTTTTTAAGAGCATTCATTTGTTTTTCATTTAGTGGTTTGCCAACAATTCTTAAACGTTCTATGATGTTGTCCAGTGTCATTTGGTGTATCCTTTCTGCCACAAAATTATGTGGACTGTTGTGGCTCATAAGAGCCTAATACTAAATGATTTATACAAGTATAGCACAAAAGAGGCAAAAAATCAAATAAAGTTGAAAAAATGCTTGATTTATGTTAAAATAATAATATATTAATTTGTTTTTGGAAAAAGATTTCCAAAACAATCTCAAAAGTCTGACCGGAAAGGAAAAGAAAAAATGAATAAGGAAGAACTAGAAAAGATAAAACAAAAGGCTTTAGAAGATCATATTCCAATTATTATGGATGACACTTTAGAAGTTATAGCAAAATATTTAAGAGAAATTAAACCTAATAGAATATTGGAAATAGGTACAGCAGTAGGATATTCAGCAATGTGCTTTTCAAAATATCTAGCTGATGGCGGAAAAATAGATACAATTGAAAGAGATGAAGAAAGAATAAAAGAAGCAAAAATAAATATAAAAAATGTAGGTGTAGATGATAAAATTAAAATCTATGAAGGTGATGCAGTAGAAATTTTACCAACATTAGATGAAAAATATGATGCAGTTTTTATAGATGCAGCAAAAGGAAAATATCCATTTTTCTTAAAAGAATCACTACGTATGATTAAAGAAAACGGTATAATTTTTGCAGATAATATTTTATATAAAGGTTATGTTATGAGTGATTACAACAAGCATAAACAACGTACAGCTGTAAGAAATCTGAGAGAATATATAAAAGAAGTAAGCGAAAATCCAAATTTAGAAACTGAAATCTTAGAAGTAGGAGATGGCCTTGCTGTAAGTAAAATAGTATAAGATTTTATAATAAAAGAGATTTGAGTGATAATTTCAAATCTTTTTTTATATAATAATTTGGTTCATTATATTTTTAATTCTATTATATAATAACTAATGAGAAAGCTCCCTCAAAAAAATTGAGGGAGCTAATTTTACAGAGGAGCTCTGCATATTTTTGCTTCTGAGCAAATGAATTGAGGAAAATGAATTCCCAATTTGTCATCAAGTTCGCCATCGTATACATCAAATGTGAGATTTAACTTCGAAGCATAACTTTTAAGTTTAGAAACTTCCTGCTTATTTAATGTGAAGATTGTGTTTCTCTTTTTTTCGTACATTGTGTGTGTGGCATGTGGATTAGAGTCCATTAATCGAGTTTTAAACTGTACCTCAAAGCATTTGTTTTCAAAACAAAATACGCCTTGAAGAGCTTGATATGAGTTTTCTTTTGGATGGACAATATAATCCTTGAAGCCGTTAGGATATTTGGTTTCCGACTTTGCAGGAATTACAATGTCTGGATAAAGCTCTTTGTTAAACTTATCGGTATTACCTCTGAGCTTGCCTCGATCCTCAATATCAAAGTTACTTGTAAGGATATGTATAATGGCATCATAATCCTTTTCATTTAAGTTTGAATTAGAAGCAAACCACATGCTAAAATCTGATTGGGCGTCTCTATCTCTGCCAGTTATAATTCCTACAAAATAGTTGGAAAACTGATAAAGAGTATTTATGTTGTCATTTTCAATTATCCAGGTGATTCCTATACTGTCCCTAATCCCATGGGATTTTACTTCGTCTGCATAATTATAGATCTTCGTCAGTGTTGATTCAATCGACTTCTCTCTTGCAACACATCTAATATGAGACGAAATGCCTTTGGTTTTTGCCATCCACATTTGAATGTAAGTAGCAGTTTTGATGATATCATAGATATAAGTTTTGAAATCATCAAAATACGATATACTTAAGAAGTAACTACGTAGCTTCTTAATAAAAAGAGCGAACTTTTCCTTATCTTTTTCAGGCTTGAATTCATCAAGTTTTAGATAAAGAAATTCTAAAAGATGTTTTCTCCGGTTTAAAATGGATTTATCAGTTTCTTTCTCGTGAAGTTGATAATCCAAAAGCTCTTGATGCGCCGCGATGTAAGTTTCACGGATCTTTGTGTTGATTATTGCGTTCATGATGTAACGGCACCTCCATAAAATTATATAACTGTAACGAAATTGTTACATATATATATTATATCACTTTATGTAGATTTATTCAAGTTTTCAGACTTTTGTAGAGGATTTAACATATTTTTTTTGAATTCATATTATAACCATAGGAGGCAGGATAATGTTAGAGTTCTTTATAAATACATTTCTTTGGACTTTTGCTTTTTATGGTTTGTTTGAATTTTTAAAAAATATTGTTTATTTATGTACATATACAAAATGTAAATTAGATGGTATAAATGTGATTGTTACTGTGAAAAATCAGGAAGATAAAATCGAAGGATTTTTACGTTCTTTAGTTTTCAAAATTTTGTATGGAAAAGAAGATTCTATTAAAAATATTATTGTTGCAGATCTAAAGTCTGATGATAAAACAAAGGAAATTGTTCAGAAACTTTCTATTGATAATGAAATAATTAAAGTTTTATCTTGGAAGGAGTGCAAGGATGTAATAGATTTGATTGATCAAGATTAAAAAACTTGAAACGAAATCGAAACTATGATAAACTAGGGAAAACAATAAAGGAGTAATTAACTTGGAAATTGAAGGAGAAATAGAAACTATAATTTATCAAAACGAAACAAATGGATATATGGTTGCAGAGTTTGGTTTAGAGGATGAATTAATAACAATAGTTGGATATTTGCCATTTATTCATGAGGGAGATACATTGAAATTATATGGTAAATATGTTGAACATAAAGATTATGGAAGGCAATTTAAGGTAGATACTTTTGAAAAGCTAATGCCAAAAACTTTAGGGTCATTACAAAGATATTTGGCAAGTGGCAGTATAAAAGGTGTTGGTGAAGCAACAAGCAAGCGAATTGTAGATAAATTTGGAGAAGAAACAATTCATGTTTTAAAATTTGAACCAGAAAGATTAGCTCAAATTAAAGGGATTTCTGAAAAGAAAGCATATGAGATTTCAGAATGTTTTGTAGAAAATTTTGAAATGTGGCAAATTGTAGGTTTTTTAGAAAAGTTTGGACTAGGTGCAGAACATGCTAAAAAAGTGTATAAGCAATATGGAACAAAAGCTATAGAAGAAATTGAAACAAATCCATATTTACTATTAGATATAGCTCGTGGAGTCGATTTTGCACAAATAGATAAAATGGCATTAGATTTAGGATTTGATTTAGAAAATTATAAAAGAGTTCAAAGTGGCATAAAATACGGACTTTTAAGAATTACATATAATGGACACAGCTGTACTATAAAAGAAAATTTGATTCAATTTGTTAAAACACTTTTAAATGTTTCAGAAGATGCTATTGATAATTGTATGAGAGATTTAAAAGCAAAAGACGAAATTTTTATAGAGAAGCGTGAAGATGCAGAATGGGTCTACCTAAAAGAATTTTATGAAACTGAATTAAGTATTGCATTAAGAATAAAGGATTTAAATTCTGCTAGAAACCATAAGAAAATTTCAAATATAGAAAAAGAATTAAGGAAAGCTGAAGAAAAGATAGATATAGAGCTTTCTGAAAAGCAGAAAGAAGCAATTAAACTTGTAAATGAAAATAATGTAATAGTAATTACAGGTGGACCTGGTACAGGAAAAACAACAATTATAAAAACAATAATTGATATTTACGAAGATAGAAAAAATAAGGTTGTGCTTTGTGCACCAACAGGTAGGGCAGCAAAGAAGATGACAGAAACAACAGGCAAAGATGCTTCAACATTACATAGGCTTTTGGAAATTGGTAAAATAGATGATGACAATTTCATGAGTAATTATAATTATGAAGGAGCGCCAATAGATGCTGATGTAATAATAGTAGACGAGGTCTCTATGGTTGATATGTTTTTAATGAATTACCTTTTGAAATGTATTTATAAAGGCACAAAACTGATACTAGTAGGAGATGTTGACCAACTTGCATCAGTTGGACCAGGAAGCGTTTTGAAAGATATAATTGCATCTGAAAAAGTTACAACTATCAAATTGGATAAGATTTTTAGACAAGCTGCAAAAAGTAAAATAATTTTAAATGCACATAGGGTGAATAAAGGAGAAGTTTTTCTTTCTAAAGAAGAGCAAGAAGGATTAAATGAAGACTTTTTCTTTATAGATGAAAGTAGTCAAGAAAAGATTTTAAGCCAAGTAATTTCGCTATGTACAGGCCGATTACAAAAATATGGTAATTATGACTTTTTCAAAAATATTCAGGTCTTAACGCCGACTAAAAAAGGATTAGTTGGGACAAAAGAGTTAAATAAAGCATTGCAAGAAAAGTTGAATCCAAACAACGGAACATTAAAGGAAAAATCAGCCAATGGAGCTATTTACAGAGTTGGCGATAGGGTAATGCAAATAAAAAATAACTATGATATGTATTGGGAAAAAGATATTGAGAAGAAGGAATATGGAAGCGGAGTTTTCAATGGGGAAACAGGTACGATTTTAAATGTAAATAATACAGAAAAAATTGTAGAGGTTCAATTTGATGATGACAAAATTTGTTGGTACGAATTTTCTGAACTTGAGCAAATTGAACATAGTTATAGTATAACTATTCACAAAGCACAACGGAAGCGAATTTGATGTTGTGATTATGGCAATACCACAAGCTGCACCAATGCTTTTAACAAGAAACCTGCTATATACGGGAATTACAAGAGCAAAAAAGCTTTTAATTGTAATTGGCAGCAAAAGAATAGTTGATTTTATGGTTAATAATATTGACAGCAAAAAGAGAAATACTGGCTTAAAATATAAGTTAGAGAATTGTTAGATTGGAGGAAGTTTTATTAACATTTTAGACTTGATATATCCACAAACTTGCCGGAATTTGTGGAAAACTAAATGAAAATTCTTTATGTAGAAAGTGTGAAATATTGTTGGAAAATCAAAGCACTTTTACAATTTATGAAAATGACGATTTAAAAAATTATTTCAATTATCATATATACTTTTTTAAATATGAGGGAATAATAAGACAAGCTATTTTAAGATACAAATTTAGAGAAAAATCTTATTTATATAAATCCTTTACAAATTTTTTCATAAAAAATAAAAAATTTTGTGGATTTTTAGAAAAGTATGATATAATAATTCCAGTTCCAATAAGTAGCAAAAGGAATAAAGAAAGAGGGTATAACCAAAGCACGCTAATTGCTAGGGAACTAAGCAAAAAACTAAATCTGAGGTTAGTGAAAAATTGTCTTTACAAAACAAAAAATGTAATAGAACAAAGTAAACTTTCCAAAGATGAAAGAGAACAAAATATTCAAGGAGTATATTCTCTAAATAATCCAAATTTATTGGAAAATAAAAAGATATTATTAGTTGATGATATTTATACAACTGGTAGTACTGTGAATGAATGTTGCAAGGTTTTGCTTTCAGCTAAACCTTCAGAAATTGCAGTTCTAACTATAGCTAAAGATTAGTTATTAAATATTTTTTTTCAAAGGGATAAGAAAGGAAAAAGCAGAGATGGAAGATTTAGTTGAAAGCATATTAGACTATGTAAGATCAGACTATACAGATTATGCAATAATGATAAATGGAGAATGGGGTTCAGGAAAAACTCATTTCTGGAACAACAAAATAAAAAAGAAAATTGAGTCAATGCAACTAAATGGGAAAAGATATACCACAATATATATGTCACTTTATGGTATATCAAACCTAGAAGAAATAAGCAAAAAAATCTTTATTGAAACAACTCAATTGATGGATAGAAATTTGCGTAAATTCATGAGTTCACATGGTCAAACTTCAATTCCAGAATATGCTAAAACAGGTTTAGATATGGCTAATCTTTTTGGTATTTCTAAAAACGGAGATAAGATGGATTATGGTGATTTCTTCTCAACAGATGATAAGGTGCTTTGCTTTGATGACCTAGAGAGAGCCAATGTTGATGTTATTGATATTTTAGGTTATATCAATAACTTTGTTGAGCATGACCATATTAAAACAATTATTATTTGTAATGAAAAAGAACTTTCAACTAAATTTAAGAGTAGCAATATAGAGATGAAAACATTTATTGCAACTTATCTTTTGGATAAACAAGATGAACTTACAAAAGCAGATAAACCAATGGTTGAGAAGATTCAAGAAAAGATTGAGCATGTTTTTGATAAAGCAAATGATTATGAAAGAATAAAGGAAAAACTTATTGGAGAAACTTTTGAATATGCACCAAAGTTTGATTATATTATAAATGGAATTTTGATGAGATATGAGAAAAATCCGGATTTGATAAGGTTTTTGAGAGAAAATACAGGTCTTATTATTTCAACTTTCCATAGAAGCGGTACGAGAAATTTAAGAATTTTGAAACATGCAATAAATGACTTTGAAAAGATATTTGACATGGTTAATAAATCATATCAAAATACTAGCCACAGAGTAATGCAAACAATGCTTATTTTTACAATAGCTGTTTCTTTTGAAATTAAAACAGGTAGAATTATAAAAGAAAAATTTGTCAATATCCAAGACAATGAGGAGTATAAGTCAATACTAGTAAGTTCAAGGGTTTTAATGGATAATAGACAATTCTATATTAAAGAATTTGATAATAATTATTATTATAACTTTAAATCAGAATATAGATTTTTCAAATTTATAGAGTATTATATAAGAACAAGAATCTTTGACATGAAGCTATTTAAAGACAATATGGAAGCAATTCAAAATACTGTAGACATCGAGAATTTACCAGCTTATAGAAGACTTCTTACAGAAGAATATTGGAAAATTCCAGATGACCAATTCCAAGATGTTGTTGATGAAATTTTAAAAGATGTAAAAGAAGGCAAAATAAAACTTATAGATACTGTTAAGATTTTTGCATATTTTAGCTATTTTTCTAGAAAAGGCTTAATTGACTATGATTTAAAAACTTTGAAAAGCTTATTTTTTAACGGAATGAACAAATCATCTTTGAATTCGGATTATTGCCCAAATGTTGATGAAGAACTTGGAAAGGTTGCAATTGAAGAAGTTGCAGAAGATATGGAAGATGTTTTATCACATTTCAATACATTAAATTTAAAACTATTAGATAAAAAATATAAAGAATTGGCAGATAAGTTATTTAAATGTGTTCCAATGAAGATGGAAAAATTCTACGAATTATTTGACAAAGAATGTATGGAAATTCCTATTTTTAAATATTATGACCCATACCAAGTTTTCCAAAGATTGTCTTGTGGAAACAATGAAGATATAGTTAGAATTAAAGAAAAATTGATGACAAGATATGAAAAAACAGCCTTAGAATTATTAGAACCAGAGGTTGAAAGTTTAACTATATTGAAGCAAATAATTGATGAATATGTATTTGGAAAATCTCCAACAGTAAAACTTGTAATGTTTAAAGATTTTTCAGACGAATTAGAAATAATTATAAGTAAATTCCAGAATAAACCTTCTAGTGAAAACGATAATAAAAATAATTAAAAATAAAATGTTTCAACGCTGTTGAAACATTTTATTTTTTTTGAATATTTTTTTCCTAATTTGTAATAATAAGAGTATAAACAAAATGAAATGTTAGGAGGAAAATAGATGAAAGCAACTGGAGTAGTGAGAAGAATAGATGATTTAGGTAGAGTTGTAATTCCAAAAGAAATTAGAAAAACTTTAAGAATAAAAGAAGGAGACCCATTAGAAATCTTTACAGATAGGGAAGGACAAGTAATTTTAAAAAAATATTCTCCAATCGGAGAACTTTCAGAATTTGCAATAGGATATGCAGAAACTCTTTCAAAAACAACAGGACATATTGCTTGTATTACAGATAAAGACACAATTATAGCTGTTTCAGGAGGCTCTAAGAAAGAATTTCTAGAACAAGATGTAAGTCAAGAATTAGAACAACTTATGGAAGATAAAGAGGTTTATACAAGTAAGGAAAATAAAGATTTAGCAATGCCTATTACAAAAAATGATAATCAATCTAGAAGATATAATTCGCAAGTGGTTTATCCAATAGTTTCTAATGGTGATACAATTGGAACAGTAATTTTACTTTCAAAAGATGCTAATACAAAAATGACAGATATAGAAAAGAAAGTAGCACAATCTGCTGCAACTTTTTTAGGGAGCCAAATGGAAATTTAGGCTAAAAAATTTTTAGGGACAGGTACAAAAATATCTTAGGATATTTTTGTACCTGTCCCTAAAAATTTTTCAGCTTGTTTTCTTATTTCTTTCATCGGTTAAACCTACAATATAGTCTATTGTTGTATTGTAAAATTTTGCAAGTGTAATTAAATGCTGAACTGGAATTGGTCTATTACCATTTTCATATTCTGAATAATATTGTTGTGAAATTCCTAGTACATTTGCAATATCTTTTTGGAGTTTATCATTATCTTCTCTTAAATCTCGAATTCTTTTAAATTTCAATAAAACCATCCTCCAATCATCGAAATTTATACATAATCTTCTTTTAAAAACTTATTAAAATCATTCTAACAAAAAAAATAAATCATATGAAATAACTACATAAAATGTTGTGTGAGAAAATTAAAGCAAAACAGCTTGGTTCTAAGAAAATCAATCTATCAGTTCTAGTTTTAAATATAACTAAACACAATATATTGTTTAAAGGACTAGAGATTAATAAAACCTTGACTTTAGGAAAAATTTTGATATAATTGAAAAAAACAGAAAAAGGAGCAATGAAAAATGGAAGAAAAAACATTGATTTTTGGACATAAAAATCCAGATACAGATACAATATGTTCAAGTATGGTAAAACAAATATTATGTGAAAAAGAAGGAAACACAAATGTAAAGGCAGTAAGATTAGGAAATGTAAATAAAGAAACAAAATATGCTTTAGACTATTTACAAATGGAAGCACCAGAATTTATTGAAAAAGTTGAAGAAGGACAAAAAGTTATTTTAGTTGACCACAATGAATTTAACCAAAGTGCTGATGGCATTGAAAATGCAAATATTTTAGAAGTTGTTGATCATCACAGAATCTGCAATTTCCAAACAACAGATCCTTTATATTACACAGCAAGACCTTTTGGTTGTACTTCTACAATTCTTTACCAAGAATTTGTTGAAAAAGGTATTGAAATAGCTAAGACAGAAGCTGTTCTAATGGCTAGTGCTATTATTTCTGATACACTATTATTAAAATCTCCAACAACAACAAAATTTGATGAAAAAGCTTTAGTAGAATTAGGAAGAATTGCTGGAATAGATATTAATAAATATGGTTTAGATTTATTAAAAGCTGGAACAGATTTAGATGATTTTTCTGAAAAAGAGTTAATAGATTTAGATGCTAAAAAGTTTGAATCTAAAGGGGTTAAATGTGTAATTGCACAAGTTAATACAGTTAGTATTCCAGATGTATTAAAAAGAAAAGAAAAATTAGAAGAAGAAATGAATAATGCAATTGCAGAAAATGGAACAGATTTATTTGTTCTAGCAATTACAGATATTTTGAATAGTAATTCACAAATAATTGCATTAGGTAATAGAGTGGATATTATAGAAAAAACAGTAAAATTAGAAGATAATATGGCTTTATTAGAGGGAGTAGTTTCTAGAAAAAAACAATTATTACCAATGGTAGAAAACAATATTTAGTGATTTTTGGTGGCGCATTTATGTGCCACTTTTTTTCGACCAAAACTTGACATTTTTGTGATTTTTGTGTATACTAGGGAAGATTTAAAAAGAAGGATGTTTTACTTTATTTTAAGGAGTAATGTGAATGAAAATAAAATTAAATATTAAAAGTATTTTAGTTATAGCAATAATCGGAGTTTTAAGTTTATTAGTTTTTAACAAAAGCTTTGCAGCCGTAACAGGAAAAGTTAGTGTTGACACTGCAAATATTAGAAAATTAACTGATACAACTTCAACAATAGTTGAACAAGCATCAAAAGGTGAAACTGTTCAAATAATTGAAAAAGATGGCGATTGGTATAAAGTAAAATATAATGGTGTTCAAGGATATGTTAGATCAGATTTACTAGAGGTTAATGAAAGTGTTGCGGAAGCTACAACTCCAGCACCTGTTGAAGATAAAAAAGAAGAAACTAAAACTGAAGAACCAAAAAATGAAACAACTCAAAATTATACATCTGTAAATAATACAGAAGAAAAACAAGAAAATACTGCTACAGAGAATGACAATTCAAAAAGCATTATTGAGGGGATGTATTCAACAACAGCAGATGTAAAATTAAAACTTGTTCCTTTAGTTAATGGAAACAATATAAAAGATATTTCAAAGGACGCAACAGTTAATGTATTAGAAGTTTATAACAACTGGGCATTGGCTGAATGTGGAATGGATAGAGGCTGGCTATTATATAGCAAATTAAATAAAGTTGAAGAAACAGCACAACAACCTGAAAATAATCAAGAAGAGAAAAAAGAGGAAGAGAAGACTGAAGAAAAGACAGAGGAGAAGGTTGAAGAAAAAGCTGAAGAAACAAAACAAGAAGAAAAAAGTACAGAGGTTGCTGTTCAAGAAAAAACAATGTATGTTAACTGGGATGTTGTTATTGTAAGAGAAAAAGCAACAAAAGCATCTGATGTTGTTACAAGTCTTAATAAAGCAACAGCAGTTACAGTAACTGCAAAAGATGGAGAATGGAGTAAAGTAAAAGTTAATGGTAATGTTGGATATATAAAAACAACTTTATTATCTGAAACAAAACCAGAAACTACTACTTCAAGAAGCTTAGAACAAGAAAGACAAGAAGTTCAATCAGCAACACAACAAAATCAAACAGAAGCATCAGCACAAACATCAAGCTCAGGGTTAGGTCAACAAGTATGTGCTTATGCTAGACAATATTTAGGGTGTAAATATGTTTATGGGGGAACTACACCTAGTGGATTTGACTGTTCAGGATTTACTCAATATGTATTTAAACATTTCGGAATTACTATAAATAGAACAGCTTCAGCACAGGCAAGCAATGGGACTTATGTAGCTAAATCTGATTTACAAGCAGGAGATTTGCTAATATTTTCAGGTCATGCTGGGATCTATTTAGGAGATGGAACATTTATACATGCTGCAAATCCTTCTAAAGGCGTTATCGTAACATCTTTATCAGATAGCTATTATGTAAAAAATTACATAACAGCAAGAAGAATAGTAAACTAATTAATCAAACTGCAGGGAGGCAAATTTGAAAAGACCAATTTTAGTTGCAGTTATTGGATATATAATAGGAATAATAATAGGGCTATACTTTAAATTTAGTATAGTTCTTTTTTATTTACCGGTAATTCTGGTAGCTGTTTTTTTAAAAAATATTATAATTCGAAAGAAAAAGTTTAGTTTTTATTCAATATCAAGGTATTTAAGATATTTTAAACTTATATTAAATCGTAAAGTTATTACAATAATTATACTTTTTTCGTGTTTATCAAATTTCATAGTAAAAGAAAAAAATAGTCAATTTGAAAACTTTTATAAAACATCTTCAGCAGTTGAGATAATAGCAAAAGTTGCTAGCAATGCGGAAGAGAAGGATTATAACAATGTTTATAAAATTCAGGTATTGGAAATCAATAAGTTCAATACGAATGTGTGCTTATATTTAAAGACAGATAAAAAGAAAAATATTAAATATGGAGATATTATTAAAACAAAAGGAAAATATGCAGCACCAAGTAAACAAAGAAATTATGGTGGGTTTGATTATAGTAATTATTTAAAAACAATAGGTGTATATGGAACCGTTACAGCAGAACGATTAGAGGTTTTAGAACAGGCAAAGACAAATGATTTTGGAGTTTTGATTAATAATATTAAAGAAAATGTGAAATCTAATGCCAAAAAATATTTAGATGAAGATACGTATTCTATATATTTAGGCTTAGTTTTGGGAGATACCACATTTATAGATGAAGAAACCGAAAATGCTTTCAGAAACAGCAATATGGGGCATATTCTAGCTGTTTCGGGTATGCATATTACTTATATTGTAATTGGGATTGTATTGTTTTTTAGCAAGGTTTCTGGAAAGAAAATTGCCAAAATCATAAGTGTTATTATGCTGTTATTATACATTGTTCTTACAGGTTTTTCACCATCAATTATAAGAGCATGTAGTATGGCAATTATAATGATAGTTGGAGAGATTATACACAGAAAAGCTGATATGTGGACATCTATGGCTATTTCACTTTTTATCATTTTAATTTATAATCCATTTTTAATAACAAATATTGGCCTGCAATACTCATATATGGGAACTTTGGGGATTATTATCCTTAATAAAAATATATCAAAGATTATAACGCCTAAAAAAAGTAAAAAAGAATCAAGAGTAAGGCAAATTATAGCTATTTCAATATCTGCACAAATTTTTATACTACCTATAACGCTTTTCCATTTTAATACATTTGGGATTTATTTTTTAATTACTAATTTACTTTTAAGTATAATAATTGGACCGATAATAATTTTAGGATTTATTTTTCTGATATTGTTACTACTCGACTTTACAATTATAGGTTTATTTGCGATTCCGCTAAAAATTGGAATACAGGCAATTTTGTTAATTACCAATATAAGTTATTTACCTTTAGCAAAAATCTATGTTAGAACTCCCAATATTGGCGAAATAGTTTTATTCTATTTGATAGTAATTGTTTTAAATTTTGTATATTCAAATATCAATAATAAGACTCCTACAACTTCAAATTTACGTGTTCGATATATGATTCAATTGATTAAATATAATTTTAGAAAATATAAAAATAAGGTGATAGCTGGTATGCTCATTATTACGTTGCTACCGCTTGGATTTTTTATATTTAATAAAAATGATTTAAAAATTCATTTTGTGGATGTGGGGCAAGGTGATTGTTGCTTTATAGAAACACCTGAAAACAAAACTATTTTGATTGATGGAGGAGGTTCAGAATTTGGCACATTTGATGTTGGGAAAAGTACACTTTTGCCATATATTTTAGATAGAGGTTATATCCAAATTGATTATATTATCTCATCACACATGGACCAAGATCACATTGGTGGATTATTTACGATTATGGAAGAATTGAGTGTTAAAAATGTTGTAATATCAAAGCAGGGAGAAAACAGCGATAATTATGAAAAATTTGTTAAAATCGTTAAAAATAAAAATATAAAAGTTCTTGTTCTTGGAAAAGGAGATAGATTGAATATTGAAAACGATTTATATTTTGACTTTTTATGGCCACAAAGTGGGAATTTAGTAAAAGAAAATGTTTTAAATAATAATTCGATTGTATGTAAAATGAAGTATAAAGATTTTTCGTGTTTGTTTACTGGAGATATAGAGGAAAATGCAGAAAATAAAATTCTGCAAGAGTATAGAAATAACTTAGAAATTTTAAATTCAACAGTATTAAAAGTTGCACATCATGGTTCAAAAACGTCGTCAACACAGGAATTTTTAGAAGCAGTAAAACCTAAAATCTCGCTGATTGGAGTAGGGGAAAACAATAAATTTGGACATCCTAATGAAGAAGTTTTGCAAAGATTGGAAAAATGCAGTACAAAAATTTATAGAACAGATGAAAAAGGAGAAATAACATTAGAGATAAATGGAAAAGGGAATATAAAAATAAAGACAAATTAGTATAAAATTTGAAATATTGTCAATAATACCCTTGAAAGAAGGAGATTTTATGGATAAACTTAACAAGGTTATTATTTCAATGTTGACCATTTCTGCTATACTTATTGCAATAGTTGTAGCATTATTATTGAATCAAAACAATAAAAATAAAGGTGAGGTTGGGGAAAGTACAAAAACGCAAATTGGAGAAGTAATATATGACGAATGTACAGATGAATATGAAGAAATAGGAGAAGATGTTATAACTACAAATACGGAGGAAGAGAAGATATCTCCAAATTGTAAAATAACTTTAACAAAGTATTATAAAGGTTGTAAAGATACAATAAATGATTATATAAGTGTACCACAAGAACTTGTTAATTGTACAGAAAAACAATTACAAGGAAAATATAATGATTGGGAAATAAAAGAGTTTTCGAGTAATAAAATAGTGTTATATAGAGAATTTGAGGGAGAGTGTGGGGAACATTATATATTAAAAGATAATAATGGAAAAATTTATATTTATAAAATAAATGAAAATGGCAAACAAGAAGAATATGAAAAAACTGATGTTGCAACAGATTATTTGCCTGAAAAAGATAAAGAGGCAATTAAGCAAGGTTTGAAGGTAAATGGAAAAGAAAAATTAAATGAGCTAATAGAAAGCTTTGAATAAAACTCAAAACAAAAAAGAATTCCCAGTTAACATTTTGGGACACTTTCAAAAAGTAACTTCGCAAAATTACTTTTTGAAAGTGTCCCAAAATGTTAACTGGGAAATTGCTCCTTATTTTTGGTTTACTTTTGTTACATCTTTTTTTAAGTCTTTTTTATCAATAAATCCATTATGGTATAATGACCAAACATACATAATTAAGGCAAAAAGTGTAGAAATAAGTGCTAAAACATAGAATAATAAATCTAAGTTTTTCCAGAATCCTTCTACATTAAATTGTCTAAATATTAAAGATAGAACAATTGCAACATAGAATAATACTGTTGCTAGTTTTCCATACCATTTGCTATAAACCACAACATCTTTTCCATATAGGAAAGAGGCTCCAACTATCATTATAAATTCTTTAACTAAAACTACTATTAAAATCCATAATGGAATTATATTTACAAGAGCTAAAGAAGCTAATGTGCTTATTTGTGTTAGCTTGTCTGCAAGGGGATCCATTAGTTTTCCAAAGTTAGAAACTAAATTGAATTTTCTTGCTATAAAACCATCGGCAACATCGGTTATACCAGATATTGTAAAGAATACAAATGCTAGTATAAATTGCTCTGTAAATATAAAGTATACTATAAATGGTATTAGTAAAAATCTTGTTATTGTTAATATATTTGGTACATGTTTAAACATAATTACTCCTTTTGAGTATCTTATTTTAATATAATGATTTTTAATTCAAAATTATTATATTAAAATTTAAACTACTCGAAATATTAATTCTTCATTTTCTAAATCTACTATTATATTTTGACCATTTTTTATTTCAGAGCGTAGGATTTTTTCGGAAATTTCATCTTCCAAATATCTTTGAATTGCTCTTCTTAATGGTCTTGCTCCGAATTTGGTATTTGTGCCTTTTTCTAGAATGTATTTTTTGGCATTTTCAGTAACATCCATTGTTATATTTTTTTCGTTTAAAGCTTTTATTGTATCTTTTAACATTAAGTCAACTATTTGAATAAGTTCAGGTTCTGCAAGTGAATCAAATACAATTGTTTCGTCGATTCTATTTAGGAATTCTGGTCTAAATACATCTTTTAAACTATCTAAAATTTTATTTTTGTTGATTACTGATTTGCCACCAAAACCTATTGAATTGCTGTTTAGGTTTGAACCTGCATTTGATGTCATTATTATTATTGTATTTGAGAAACTAACTGTGTTTCCTTGGCTATCTGTAAGCTTTCCATCGTCTAATACTTGCAATAAAATGTTAAATACATCTGGGTGAGCTTTTTCTATTTCATCAAAAAGAATTATAGAATAAGGCTTTCTTTTTACCTTTTCTGTTAATTGACCTGCATCATCATATCCTACATAACCTGGAGGAGAGCCAATTAGTTTTGCAGTTGAATGACTTTCCATATATTCTGACATATCAACCCTAATTATTGCGTCTTCAGAACCAAACATTTCATAAGCAAGAGATTTTGCAAGTTCAGTTTTTCCAACACCTGTAGGACCAACAAATATAAATGATGGTGGCCTTTTTGTGCTTTGAAGACCGGCTCTATTTCTTCTGATCGCTCTAGATACAGCGTTTACAGCTTCTTCTTGACCAATTATTCTTTTATGAAGGTTTGTTTCTAAGTTTAATAGTTTTTGAGTTTCAGCTTCTGTAATTTTCTTAACTGGAATTTTTGTCCAGCTTTCAATTACATTTGCTATATCTTGAACTGTAAGATTCTTTAGCTTCATTTTGCTATTTATAGAATCTATTTGTTCAATTAATTGACATTCTTTTGCTTTAAGTTCTGCTGCTTTTTGGTAATCTTCAGTTGAATCTGCTGCAACAACTTCTTCTTTTTCAGCTTGGACTTTTTTTAATTCTTGACGAAGTAATTCTAGTGTGAATAAATCTTTATTTTCTAGGTTTATCCTTGAACAAGCTTCATCTAAAATGTCTATTGCTTTATCTGGTAAAAATCTGTCATGTATATATTTTTCAGACATTATTACAGTTTGCTTTATTACATCAGAAGAGATTTTTACTTTGTGATATTCTTCATAATATTTTTTTATTCCACTAAGAATTCCGATTGAATCATCTATATTTGGCTCTTCAACTAGAACTTGTTGGAATCTTCTTTCTAAGGCTGTGTCTTTTTCAATATATTTTCTATATTCTTTTAAAGTTGTTGTACCTATTAATTGAATTTCGCCATTAGATAGGGCGGGTTTTAAGATATTAGCCGCATTCATAGAATGTTCTCCATCGCCAGCACCTATAATATTGTGAATTTCATCTATTACTAAAATGATATTTCCAAATTCGCGGCATTCATCAATAATACCTTTCATTCTAGCTTCAAATTGACCTCTAAACTGAGTTCCAGCGATTACAGCTGTCATATCTAAAAGGTAAACTTCTTTATTTAAAAGTTTTGCGGGTACATTTTGATTAGCTATTTTAATTGCTAAACCTTGCGCAATTGCAGTTTTACCAACACCTGGTTCACCAATTAAACATGGGTTGTTTTTAGAACGTCTATTTAAAATTTGTGTAATTCTTTGAATTTCTTTATCTCTACCTATTACAATGTCTAATTCATTGTTTTTGGCTTTATTTGTTAGGTTTGTGCCATAAGCATCTAAATATTTTTTCTTTTTGGATGTTTTGGGCTTTTTCTTTTCAACTTTTACTTTTTTTCTTTCAGTACTATTGTTGCTTCCATTAAATTGCGCTTGAGCTGCACCATTATTTCCAAACATATTGAAAATTGAACCTAATGGAATAGCTGCACCAGCAATTTTAGGAGTTTCTTCATCTTCGTCTTCTTCATCCATTCCATCTGCAGAAGGCCCGAAAGTGAAAGCTCCATCAATATTTTGGATATCTTCTAAATTGATATTTTCTGCTAAATCTTTAAATATTGTCTCAAATTGTTTAGACATATCTTGCATATTTATATTATTTAAATTGATATTCCCATTTGGGTTGATATTATTTGATTTATTATCATTATTTGAATCATCTTGTTTGGCACTATCCATTATGTTTTTTTGTTTATTTAAAACATCTATTACATCAATGCCTCTTTTTTTAGCGCATTCTGCACATAGGCCTTCCATAGTGCTTTTTCCATTTTCCTCTTTTTCGAAAAAAAGTATAGCTGCATTTTTATTACAATCTGAACATAACATACTTTTCATTTCTCCTTACTTTTTTACAAAATTACAATATATATAATATCTCAAAAACCTTAATAAGTCAAGCAGTTTTGGCGAATAGAAAATTGAATTAAAAGAATTTTATTTTAATTGGTAAAATGTCCTAAAATTATTAAATTTTATATTGCAATAAAATTTTTTAAATGTTATAATATATTTAGTGAAAAGAGATTTTACAAAAGAAAGAGGGCGAAAAGATGAATGTAACATTGCCAGACAATAAACTGGATAGAAAAACTGTGATGGTGTATGCAATAATTATTCTTATATGTATTGCATCTATTTTTGCTGTTGTCTGGATACAATTCTTCGATGGGAAAATTGTCGAAACGGTTGGTACACTAAAGGGAAAAAGTGACTATGACTATAACAATTTAAAGGCTGAATTTAATGATTTGCTTACAAATGATATACAAAATTATGATGAAAAATTTAACATTAAAAAAGAAAGTTTGACAAATGATTTAGTATATACAGTTTGTGAAGATAATGAAAGTTCAGGGGAAGATTACAGTATTCAAGTCAAAATTCCATACATAAATGTAAAAAGTTCAACAGTGAAAAAAATTAATAATGAAATAAAAAGTACTTTTATAGATAAAGTTGAATCAATAAAAAACACAAAAAATAAATATTCAACATATTCTGTACAATATGGTGCATATGTACAAGATGGAATTCTATCTGTTGTGATAAAAGCTGAAATACAAGAAGGAACAAAAGCTCAAAGAACGGTAATAAAAACATTTAATTATGACTTAGAAAACAATAGTGAGATATCATTTGCAAAATTGCTTGAAAAGAAACAGGTTGATACTGAATATGCTCAAGAAAGAATAAATAAAGAAGCACAAATTGGTGCTAAAAGATCTGAAGACTACAAAGCTATGGGATATGAAATTTATGAAAGAAATTTAGAAGACAAGATGTATAAAACCGAAAATATTAAAGAATTTTATTTCCATGATGGAACAATTTATATAATATTTGCTTATGGAAATAATAATTATACAAACGAAGTTGATATAGCAGTTATATAGAACTATAGTTATTTATGAAAAATTTATAAGTATATAAAAAAGATGCCAATTTTACTTGGCATCTTTTTTGAAAATAAAAGGGGATGTTTTCATTTTTTTTAGTTAGGCTCTCATTCCTAACTTGGTTATAATATATACTAGTTTTTTGTCCATTGTGTGAACTATTAGTGAATATTCAAAAAATATTGGCAAATTTCGTTGTTGAACTTCACTCGATACTCCTCAACGTGCACCACGCACGCCTCCGGTTGCCTCGCTTGTTCGCCTAGAAATTTACTCAATCTTTTTTGAATTAAAATTTTGATAAAATTTAGGGTTGTTCGCCTAAAATAATAGTGATTTCTTCTTCTTTGTTGTTTCTATTGACTTTTAATTTTAGTTCATCACCAATGTTTTTATCATTTTTAATTTTATTTAATTCATCCATTTTGTTTACTTTGTTTCCATCAACTTCTATAATTACATCTCCAATTTTTAATCCAGCTTTTTCAGCAGATGAAAAGTCTTCTACTGTTTTTACATAAATTCCAACAGCTAAATTATATTTCTTTGCTGTTTTTTCATCTAAGTCAACTCCACCAATTCCGATATAAGGTCTTTTAACTTTGCTATATTGAATTAATTGTTCTGTAATGTTTGATGTAGAATTGATTGGTATAGCAAATCCCATTCCTTCAACACCAGTTCCAGAAAGTTTTAATGTATTTACACCTATAACTTTTCCTTCACTATTTACTAATGCTCCGCCACTATTTCCAGAGTTTATAGCTGCATCTGTTTGAATAAGTTTGAAAGTTTTTCCATCTGTATCTGTAACTTCTCTATTTACAGCACTTACAACACCGCATGTAATACTGCTTTGCATTCCAAGTGGGTTTCCAACAGCCATTGCAAATTCGCCAACTTTAATAGAATCTGAATCTGCAAATTCGGCTTTTGTAAGGCCTGTCTTTTCAATTTTTATAACAGCTAAATCTGTCTGTTCATCTTTTCCGATTATTTTTGCATCATATTCTGTATCATCGCCATAAAGTGTAACAGTTACTTTATTAGCTTCTGAAACTTGGTAGAATGAATCAGAAGATGTTGTTGCTACAATGTGGTTGTTTGTTAAAATGTAACCATCCTCACTAATTATAATTCCAGAACCTGATGCTGTGGCAGTAGAGGTTTGAGGTCTATTAGCTAATCCAAACATGCTATAATAATTAGAACTTACTGTATAATCAACTTTAATTCCAACTATTGAAGGCAATATTTTATTTGCAGCGTATACAGAGGTATTTGAATATTTATCTAAATCAACTTGTTTTACAGTACCATTAGAACTTGTGCTAGTACTTGGTGCTGTACTAATAACTGATGTTGTAGGGAATAGAGAATTCTTTACATCTGGAATAAAAAGAATTGTTCCCATTACGGTAGCACATCCTATAACACCACTAAAAAATGGCACTACAACATGTTTTCCAAAAGAAAAGTTTTTTGGAGATTTTTCTTTATTAACTTTTTCCTTTTTTACTTTTGGTTGTTTAATAGTATTGGCAGTATTTGAAACCGTCTTAAAATTGTGTTTACTTTCAGAAGTAACATTTTGATTTGAATTGCTTTCATTTTTGATTTCGTCCATAATAAAATCCTTCCTTTCAATAGATATTATAATATCTTAAACAAATTGATTTTACAATACTTTTGTGAATTTTATGTGAAAAAATAAAAAAAATTTAAAATTTCAGATTTGTGTTGAAATATATTTAAAAGAAAGATATAATGTAGTAAATATAAGAAAAGATAGATTGAAGGGAATGGGAGTAAAATGAATATAAAAGATAATAAAGGTATTACATTGATTGTCTTAGTTGTAACAATAGTAGTATTATTAATTATAGCAGGTGTAACAATAACTGCGGGAACTGAGTCAATAAAAAGAGCTAAACTAGAAACTTTAAGAACAAATATGCTTTTAATTAAAGCAAAAGGAAAAGAATATTGTGAAGAAGCCAATTTTAGGGCAGGAATCATAAATGAGAGTGATACTGCAGAGGCTAAGGCAGAAAAAATACAAAAAGGTGTAAACTTTTTAAGTACAGATAAAAATTTGCCAAGCGCAGAAGTAAGTGAATTGCCAGTTCAACTTGAAGCAGAGGAAGCTTATGATTATGTTGCTAAATTAGATACAGAAGCTCCTAATAATGGCGTATTAAAAGAACTTGGATTAAATGAAGTTGCAAATTCTGAAAATGCGGGAATATTCTATATAGGATTTGATATTAAAAATAACAAAGTCGAAGTGTTTAATTCAAGAGGATATGCATCAAAAGATGGGACAACATATTATAGATTAACACAAATAGAAAATTTGGAAGAATAAAAATGGAGCAGAAGATGAAAGAAAAAGAACTTGAAAGATTAACAAAATTAAAAGAAATAGAAAATGAATTCCATAAAAAAGGAATAAAATATATTTGTGGAATAGATGAAGCAGGTCGTGGCCCTTTGGCAGGACCTGTTTGTGTTGCGAGTGTTATAATGCCTGAAGATTCTATGATAGAAGGCGTAAATGATTCTAAAAAAGTGTCTGAAAAGAAAAGGGAAATGTTATATGACAAAATAATTGAAGAGGCTATTAGTTATTCTGTTGCAATTATTTCAGAAAAAGAAATCGACGAAATAAACATTTTAAATGCAACCAAAAAGGGACTTACACAGTCAATTGCAGGATTAGATGTTAAACCTGAACTTATATTAGTAGACGCTTTAGATAGAATAGATACTTTAGGAATTCCTTATAAGCCAATAATTAAAGGAGATGCCCTTGCTTATTCGATTTCTGCAGCTTCAATTTTAGCAAAGGTTACAAGGGATAGAATTATGAGGCAAATGGATGAGATTTATCCTGAATATGGTTTTGCTGGACATAAGGGTTATGGAACTGCTAAGCATATTGCAGCAATAAAGGAATTTGGACTTTGTGATATACATAGAAGAAGTTTTACTAAAAATTTCATTTAGTATTTATTACTTTTCAAAATATAATAATTTTATATTTTGAAAAAATTAGAAATAAAAAATTATTGAATTTTCTAATAAATGTGTTATAATGATTATAGTACTAATGAATTTTTTAGTAAACAGATGGGAGGAGAAAGAAAGATGAAAAAGGAAAAAGTTGAAAAGAATAAAAAGAAAAATAGAGATGCAGGTAAAGTATTTACAAGAATTATGGCTTTAATTTTAGTTGTTCTTATGTTAGCAGGAACAGTAGGAAGTTTAGCATATTATTTATTTACAAATATTTAATAGAAAGGTAGAAAAATATGGGAAATAATACAAGCTGGCTAGAAAACTTCTATAATGAAAACATATTACAATATTTTGGAACATTGCAAGAATCACCATGGAAAATGATTAGTTTTATTATAGATATAACAATAGTTGTATTGCTATTGTATTATGCAATTAAAGTCGCAAAGGGTTCAAGAGCATGGCAATTAATTAAAGGAATTGCATTATTGGTTTTAATTACATTTTTGAGTGGTGCATTAAATCTAAAAATTTTAAATTCAATTCTTTCTGGAATAATGAATTGGGGAGTTATTGCAATATTAATAATTTTCCAACCAGAATTAAGAAGAGGTTTGGAACAATTAGGAACCAATAAATTGACAAAATTTTTTGGAATAGATAAAGACGTTGCTACCAAAACAAAAGAGGATATATATAAGGTAGTAATTGCAGCATCTGAACTTGCTAAAAGTAAAACTGGAGCTTTAATTGTAATAGAAAGAGATATAGAAATTAAAGATATTATACAAAACGGTGTAATTATGGATGCGGAAGTATCTCCACAGCTTTTAGTAAATATATTTGAACCCAAAACACCATTACATGATGGAGCGGTAATAATTAGCAATAACAAAATTGCAGCAGCAGCATGTGTTTTACCATTGACAGATGATAAAGATATTGCAAAAGAACTTGGAACAAGACATAGAGCTGCAATGGGAATTTCAAAAGAATCAGATAGTATAGTTGTGGTGGTTTCAGAAGAAACAGGTAAAATTTCAGTTGCAAAAGATGGTACACTTATTGCAGATGTAAGAGAAGATGTATTAAAGAAAATTTTAATAAGTAACATAGTTACAAAAAGATTTGCATCTGAAAAAAAGGAAAAGAAAGTAAAAAAAGATAAGAAAAATAAAGAAGAAAAAATCTAAATATTTTAATATTTAGATTTTTTTAAAATAAATTTGGAGGAGTAAATGAAGAATATTAAATTAACTATTGAATATGATGGAAAAGATTTTAATGGTTGGCAAAAGCAACCAGATAAATTAAATATTCAGGGGACTATTGAACAGGCAATTGAAAGGATAACGGGAGAAAAAGTAGACTTAAATGCTTCTGGTAGAACAGATGCAGGCGTACATGCTTTGGGACAAGTTGCAAATTTTAAAACAAATTATGAACTCCCAATAGAAAAATGGCCATTAGCTCTAAATGCAAATCTTAAAAAGTCAATTGTAATAAAATCAGCAGAAGAAGTAGAAGAGAGGTTTCACAGCAGGCTTTCTTGTAAACAAAAAACTTATAGATATGTTATAAATAATTCAAAAAATGGAACAGCAATTTATAGAAACTTAGAAACACATATACCACAAAAATTAGATATAGAAAAGATGAAAAAAGCTGTAAAATATTTTGAGGGAGAGCATGACTTTAAAGCGTTTAAGGCGAGTGGAACAAGTTCAAAAAGTAGTGTAAGAACAATTTATAAAGCAGAAGTTATAGAAATGCCAGATGAGAGAATTTATATAGAATTAACAGGAAGTGGTTTTTTATATAACATGGTTAGAATTATTTCAGGAACTCTTGTGGAAGTAGGGTTAGGAAAAATTGAACCAGAAGCAATTTCAGAAATAATTGAAAGCAAACAAAGAGAAAAAGCTGGGAAAACACTTCCTCCAACTGGTTTGTTTCTTTTAATGGTGGAGTATTAAATGTAATATAACAATTATTATAATTTTGCATAAAATATAAGTAAAAGAAAGGAGAAATTTAATATGACCACAAATATACTTATATTTTTTGCAATTCCACTTGCAATTATAGTTATCTCAATAGCATTACAAAAAATACTTAGAAATCCATTTCTGGTTTCTGCAATTATATTTTCTATTGCGCTGGTAATAGTATTGGCGTTTTTAGATCCAATATACTTGATTGCTGTTGTAGCATATACATTGTTATCTTTGATTACTGCGTTCTTAACATGCTTACTTTGCGGAGTTTTAAGTAATAGTAATATGTGTAATTGCATGGTGGGGGGAAATAATAACAATAATAATGATGATGATAATGATAATAATTGCACTAATCAGGTAGTTGCAACATTAGGAGAGGGAAACACAAATCAAACTTATTATACAGGATGTTATAGAAAAAGAAGATAAAAAATTCGTAAGAGATATACTCTTACGAATTTTTTCCGCTATTAGGTTTCTTTTTTAAATTAACAACAATTGCATCTTCATTATCAAATACAAATTTTGAATCAGATGTATCTGTTTGAATAGGGTTAATTTCATTTCTTTCATCTTTGAAATTAACATGTTTAAAATCAAATTTTTTAGAATTATCATTTTCTTCTTCAACACTGTTTTGACCAGAGTATTTCTCAAAATCAAAAGTTTTAACTTTGTGTGGTTCTTTATATTTTGCATCCATGTATTTAAATCTACCAGCACCACCAGTTGATTTTCCACTTCCGTCTTTAACTAAATATGCAAAAGTGTTTTTCTTTAATGTTTGTAGTTTTCCTACTTTGAAGTTTGAAACAAAGTCGAATTTTACATTACCATGTTTAGAATCATATTTTCCTGTAGCGCCTTTAGCAAAGTCTATGGTATCAGCCATAACCCATTCTCTATGAGTTCCGAGTTCATCAGACCACCATTTTAATTCATCTACATCTGCATTTCCAGTAAATATTTTATTTGCGCAGTTAGAAAGTATTGTTTGTCTGTAATGTTCTTTTGAGTTTGGTGTATCTAATTGTGATAAGTTTTGAACTGTTATTACAGTTGCAACTCTATATTTTCTAAACATTGTAAATAATGCTTCTGTATGCTTTCCTAGGAAATCTGAGAATTCGTCAATATATAAGAAGTTTGGTACCCTTGTACTTTCGTTTCCAGGTCTTCTTAATACTGCATTTTCCATAGATAGTAGGAAGAATAGTCCAAATGCTTTATGAGCTGTTCCACCTAAGTCTCCACGTCTTGTACATACGAATGTTATATTTCCATTTGCTAACATATCATCAAAATTAATATTGTTATATCTATTACATAGTATTGTTTTAACACCAGGTAATCTTAATAGACTATCTAATTGAGCAACTACACCAGCAATATGAATTTCTATTTCTTTTCTACCAACACCATCTTTATAGAAGAATTTTCTAAAGTATGCTAGTTGAACACTATATTTTTCTTTTAATTGTTCATTATGGGCAAGAATTTCACACATTTTTTCAATCAATTCAAAGTTTGTTAACATTTTAAGCATATCTTCTAAGTTTGGAAGAGCACCTTCATTCATTCTTGGGTAAATTTCTTTTAGTAAGATTGCTAGGTTTTCAATTGCCATCATAGAAACGTCTTCTCTATAAGATTCTTCAATTTCTTCGTGTTGAGTATTATACATAGCACGAAGGGCACAAGAAATTGTTATTGCAATTTTTGCTGGGTCATCATAAACAAATGGGTTTAAACCAATTGAATCTTTGTTATCTGGGTCGATTAAATTGTAACCAACACCGAAATTTTTACAAACATCTATCATGTGGTCAATTACTTCATAGTCAGGGGATACAAGGGTCAATCCCAAATCTTTATATACTGTTGTTCCAGATGAACCTAAAATTAGTTTTTTGAAAAATGTTTTATAAATTTTTTCTTTTCCACTTGCAGGTGAAATCATATTTAAACTAAAGTTATCGTTCATATATTTATTGTCATAAGGCTTATTTAATACTGCTATTTTTGTTTTTAATGCTGTAAATGCTAGTTCTTTTGAAGCTTCTCTATAAAAATATTTTCTTTCCAAATCTCTTGCCATCATTGGTTCTAATACTGCAGAAGTTTTTCCAGTACCTGAACCACCACATACAAACATTGGTAAAAATCTTGCACTATCAGGAATTTTAACTGATTTTCCAGTTTCGTCATCTGTACATAAGTACATTTCGTTTGAATATGGTCCTGAATTTGCTTTTGTATCAGATAAACTTATTCCACCATAATCCCAGATAGAACGCACATGTTTTCCAGAATCGTCTATTGTGTTGTATAAGAAATCGAATATTGGCCATACAGTAACTAATGGTAGGAATAATGAAATACTTATCATTGCCGGTCTTACAACATCTGCAAAGTCTGTAATCAATTCAACATAGTTTGGAGAATTGATTAGGAACATCCATACTCCCATATTTAACCATTGTGTAAACATTGAAAGTGCTATTATGTATAAACAAATGCTATATGCATAAAACAAAGTAACTTTTTGGTTTTTCGATGTTGCAAATTCAGATGAACCTGAAAATAAAAATGCAAATATAGGACATGCCATTGCTAATGTGTATACTATAGGATTCCAATATGACTGAGAAACACCAGTAAAAATCATGAATAATAATTCTACAAATCTATCTACTGTTATGAATATTGTTATTAGTGTTAATAGATATGTAAAAAATGTGTTTCTACTTGTATTGAGTTTCTTTAAAAATTTATCTATATATTTCATACACAAATTCCTTTCATTTTATATTATTTTATATACTTTCACATATATATATTATCTTACAAAATCGCAAAAAAAACAAGTATTTTATGTAAAAAAAGTAATATTTTCATTATTTTTACATAAAATACTTTATATTAAGAGAATTAGAGGTAAAAATAATGAAAGATGAGTATGTAAAGGAAACTGCACTTGTGGAATTGACTGAAGTTGAAAGGGAAGAGGAATTGCTTTTAAATATTATAAAAACTAAAAAGGATTTGCAATCTGCAAGAAAAAATTTTGAATATGTTGATAGTGATGATTTGGTTGATTACTATATCTATCAAATAAAAGCAAATCAATCAAAGTTAGATTATTTAATAAAACTAGCAAAAGCTAGGGGAATAATTGCGGATATAATAAATGAGGTTGAATTTAAACTTCAAAACAGAGCATGCTAAAATTGTAGTAATATTTGTCCATACAATTGCATAATTTCTAGTAAAATATATTAATTTATAAAATCCTTTTGGTCTCTTACGCGGATTTTAAAATTAATATAGTTTACAAATAAATAATAAATTGGAAGTGAAAAAATGGATACAAATATTATTACATACATAGCATGTATTTGCTTTTTGTTTATTTTTGGGAGAGTGTTTATTGTACCAATTTCAAAAGTAGTAAAATTAGTTTTGAATTCAATTTTAGGGGGATTACTAATTTTTGTAATAAACCTAATAGGAGCAAATTTTGGCTTTCATATTGGGTTAAACTTTTTTACGAGTATACTAGTTGGCTTGCTTGGATTACCTGGCGCAATTTGCATTGTGATTATAAAGATATTACTGGGATAAATTGGTATGAAGGAAAATTGGAAAATAATTGAGCGAATTTCAAGGCAAACAAATGAGACAACCGGAGGCGTGCTTTTGCACGTTGAGGATTGTCTCATGAAGTTTAACGAAGAAATTCGCCAATTATTTTCCAATTTATTCTACTGTAACAGATTTTGCTAAATTACGAGGCTTATCAACATCTAATCCTTTTTCCTTTGCAATGTAATAAGAGAAAAGTTGTAAAGGAACAACAGAAATGATAGGAGAGATAAATGGATTTGTTTCAGGTATTACAATTGTTTTATCAAACATTTTTTGGTCAACATTTTGATTTGTAACAACCAAAGTTTTAGCTCCACGAGTAATAACTTCTTGTATATTGCTAACTGTTTTTTCAACTAATTTAGGGTCTGTCATTATACTAATAACTGTAATTCCATTTTCAATTAAAGCAATCGGACCATGCTTTAATTCTCCTGCTGCATAGCTTTCTGAGTGGATATAAGAAATTTCTTTAAGTTTCAAAGAACCTTCTTTAGCAACTGTTTCATCAATTCCTCTTCCTAAGAAAAATACATCATGTTCTTGGTAAACTTCTTTTGCAAAATCTTGAATATTGTCACAGATTTTTAAAGTTTCCTCGATTTTTCTTGGTAAATCTAAAATGTCTTTTTTGTAGTCATTTATTTTGGTATCATTTTTTCCTAAAATTTGTGCAAAATACAAAGCTAAAACATTTAAAAGTACAACTTGAGAAGTATAGGCTTTTGTTGATGCAACAGCGATTTCAGGACCAGCATGTGTATAAATAGAGTAGTCTGCTTCACGTGTTATAGAACTTCCTATAACGTTTGTTACTGCTAGTGTTTTAGCTCCATTTTCTCTTGAAAGTTTTAGAGCTGCTATTGTATCTGCTGTTTCTCCAGATTGAGAAATGAAAATACATAAAGTTTTTGTATCTATAATTGGATCTCTATATCTAAATTCAGATGCAATGTCAACTTCTGTTGGTATTTTGCAAATCTTTTCAATAGCATTTTTACCAGCTAAACCTGCGTGCATTGCTGTTCCACAAGCTACTATATAAATCTTATTTAAGCTTGATAGATACTCTTTGCTAAAGTTTAATTCTGGGAACTCAATAGGAGCATCTTCAGAAAGTTTTGAACCTATTGTTTCTCTAATTGCTACAGGTTGTTCATGTATTTCTTTTAACATATAATCTTCATAACCATCTTTTTCAGCAGCAGAAGCGTTCCATTCAATAGTTTTTGTTGATTTATCTATTTTGTTTAGTTCTTTATCATAGAATGTTGCAGAATCTCTTTTTAAAACTACAAATTCTAAGTCATTTAATAAATAGAAATCTCTTGTAAATGAAAGGATAGCTGGTATATCAGAAGAAATGTAATTTTCATCTTCACATGTACCAATAACAAGTGGGCTATCTTTTCTTACAACTATCATCTGGTCTGGTGCAAATTTTGAAATAACTTCAATTGCAAAGCTTCCTTTTAAATCTAGGGCAGCATTACGAACTGCTCTTAGTATTTTATTTTCGTCATTCTCAGTATCTTTTGAATAATAATAATGTATTAAATTTGGTATAACTTCTGTATCTGTTTGAGAATAGAATGTATAACCATTGTCTGTCAAAAAGTTTCTTAGTTCATTGTAATTTTCTATTATTCCATTGTGAACTACGCTAAAAGATTTGCTGTTATCTTGATGTGGGTGAGAGTTCTCTTTAGATGGTTTTCCATGTGTTGCCCATCTTGTATGAGCTATACCAATTGTTCCTTCTAAATCATCTATCCCAGGAAGGTTATTTAAATTTTTAACTCTTCCTTTATCTTTCATTATTGATAATCCGTCACTTTCGATTGTTGAAATTCCAGCAGAGTCATAACCTCTGTATTCCAATCTTAATAATCCATTAATTAATATAGGTGTTGCTTTTTTATTACCTATGTATCCTACTATTCCACACATATTTTATCCTCCTTTATAAGCCTAAATGTGTAAAGGCATATTTTTGAAGGCAAAAAAACCTTCATTTTATAATTGAAGGCATGCAAAATAAAAGCTTGATATATTAACCTTTGTTACAGCATCACTACTGCTTTTTAGTTAATACTATGACTAAAGCTACAGCCACTAGAGCATCCGCCGAATCTTTCGATAACTCTAGACCTCGTCAACAGTAAAAGTACTGTCCAGGCGCTAATTTAATTACTAATAAAAACTCCTTTCTTTTTATTTTGATTTGCAACATCTTCAATTACGATATAATATTATAATAACATTGAAAAAGTTGCAAGTCTTTTGACTAAATTTTTTTATCATGCTATAATAGTGCATAGAGAGGTATGTTATGTTTAATATAGAAGAAGAGTTAAAGAAATTGCCTCAAAAACCTGGCGTATATATAATGAGAGATAAAGAAGATAAAATTATATATGTGGGTAAAGCAGTTTCTTTAAAAAGGAGAGTAACTTCATATTTTAGAAAAACAAATAAAACTGAGCGTATAAAAAAGATGGTCAGTTTAATTGACCATTTTGAATACATTGTTGTCGATAATGAAGCAGAGGCGTTAATTTTGGAATGTAATTTGATTAAGAAAAACAGACCAAAGTTTAATGTCCTTTTAAAAGATGACAAAACATACCCATATATAAAAATAGATATCAAATCAGATTTTCCAAATGTAATTATTACAAGAAGATTAATAAATGATGGCTCAAAATATTTTGGACCTTATGCAAATCCAGGTGCAGCAAAGGAAATGGTAAATTTTATAAAACAAAAATATAAAATTCGTCAATGTAGAAATTTTAAATCTACCACTAGAGCGTGTTTAAATTACCATATAAAAAGATGCTTGGCTCCTTGTGTTGGACTCGTTTCAAAAGAAGAATATAGAAAACAAATTGATGAGATTATTGATTTATTAGATGGAAAAATCGAGAAGATTGTTAAAGAAATTGACGATCAAATGGAAGAAGCAAGTAAAAAACTTGAATTTGAAAAAGCAGCTGAATTAAGAGATAGAAAATATGCGTTAATTAAGGTTTCTGAAAAACAAAAAGTTTCTAATATAAATGAAAAAGCAATAGATGTAATTGGAATTGCCAAATCAGAACTACAAGTATGTGTAGAGATTTTCTTTGTGCGTGGTAGTAAGATGATAGGGCGAGAACACTACTTTTTCCCAGAATTAAAGGATATGGAAGATAAAGAAATTTTATCCGGATTTGTTAAACAGTATTATTTAGATAATCCAAATATTCCAAATAAAATAATGCTACAAGAAGAATTAGACGATAAAACGCTTCTAGAGCAATGGTTATCCACAGAAGCGGGGAAAAAAGTGGAAATAAGAAACCCTAAAAAGGGTGAAAAGCTTAGATTTGTGGAAATGGCGGAAAATAATGCAAAAGTAACTCTTGAAAATAAGGAAAAAGATAAAAGTGAAATTTTGATGGAATTAAAAAATGTGTTAGACTTAGAAAAATTACCTCATAAAATTGAAACTTATGATATTTCTAATACTTCTGGTGAATTTACCGTTGCTGCTATGTGTGTACTTCAAGATGGAGTTATTAAGAAAAACTTATCAAGAAGATTTAAAATAAAAACAGTATTTGGTCAAGATGACCCAAGGTGCACAAATGAAGTAATTACAAGGAGAATTAAACATTCTTTGGATAATCCTAAAGGTGGTTTTGGAGAGTTGCCGGATGTGATTTTTGCAGATGGTGGAATTACTCAAATAAGGGCTATCAAAGAAGCGGTAAGGTCTTATAATTTAGATATTCCGGTTTTTGGTATGGTAAAGGATGATAAACATAGAACTAGAGCTTTGATAAATGAGGCTAGAGAAGAGTTTGAAATTTCGGAGAATTTAATGAAGTTAATTACTTTATTTCAAGATACTGTTCATGATACCGCAATTACGTATCATAGGAAGTTAAGAGATAAGGCTGTTACTAAATCTGAACTTGATGATATCGAAGGTATTGGACCTGCTAAAAAGCAAGCGCTATTGAAAAAATTTGGTAGTGTTGAAAATATTAAAAAAGCTTCATTAGATGAATTGCTACAAGTTAAAGGTATTAATGAAAATATTGCAAAAAAGTTATCGGATTTATAAGACTATTGTAATTCTTTCCAGGGCTCCCCATTCACACAGTTCTAAGATATAAATATCTAAGAACTGTGGAACGGTCCCCACTTGCCCTTCACAGAATTCAATAGTCTTTTTAAAATTATAGTTCTATTTTATTATCCCATTCATATAATATACTTAAAGGGGGATTTTAAAATGGAAATTACTAATGAAAATTTTTTTAATGTTAGGTATAATACTAAATTGGACAGGCTTGAGTTACGAAAAAAAAACAGGATTGTGGAGAAGATTCAGAGGCACAAAGTGATAAGCATACTTTTTACAATTCTTATAATGTTTTCTTGTTTGAATTTTTTCCTGATTTATAGTTTTATAAAAATATTTGAAAGTATTTAAAAAATGTGGTAAAATAATATCATTAGTAATAATGGTATTATTTTTTGCATTGAAAGGAGCGGAAAATGAAATTAGCAAGTGAATGGAAAGAATATAAAATATTAGATATGGCAGATGGACAAAAGCTAGAGAGATGGGGAGACGTAGTTTTATCTAGACCAGATCCACAAATTATCTGGAAAAATAAGAGTTTTCCCAATAAATGGAAAGAAATAAATGCAACATATCATAGAAGTAAAACGGGTGGCGGTTCTTGGGAATATAACAAGAAAATGCCAAATCAATGGCAAGTTCATTATAAAAATTTAACATTTAATATAAAACCAATGGGATTTAAACACACAGGTTTATTTCCAGAGCAAGCTGTTAATTGGGATTGGATGATAGATAAAATAAAAAATGCCAAAAGAGAAATAAAGGTATTAAATTTATTTGCTTATACAGGTGGAGCAACAGTTGCTTGCCTTTCAGCAGGGGCTTCAGTTTGCCATGTAGATAGTTCAAAAGGTATGACAACATGGGCAAAGGAGAATGTTGAATCTTCTGGTTTAAGAGAAAGACCAGTTAGATTTATAGTTGATGATGTTGTGAAGTTTGTAAATAGAGAAATAAGAAGAGGCAATAAATATGATGCAATTATAATGGATCCACCATCTTATGGAAGAGGCACAAACGGCGAAGTTTGGCAATTTGAAAATAATATTTATGACTTAGTAGAATTATGTTCAAAAGTTTTATCAGATAACCCATTATTTTTCTTAATAAACTCATACACAACAGGTATTTCTAGTAAAGTTTTAGAAGATATTTTGAGTTTGACAATATGCAAAAAACATAAAGGAAAAGTAGAATCTGGTGAAATTGGCTTGCCAATGGAAAATTCTAATCTTGTTCTTCCATGCGGTATTTATGGAAGATTCGAAAAATAATTTATAAATTCAATATGTAAAATGTGAGTGAGTCCGCGTAGGCGAAGCGAAGCGGTGAAACGACCTGTCCTAATTAAATAAGGGAGGTCGTGACAACAAGGACGAACGGGTTTTACATATTGAATTAGAATTGGATTTTTTTATGAATAAATTGAAAATAATATATGAAGATAATCACATAATTGTTGTAGAAAAAACGCCAAACATTCCATCACAAGGAGATAAAACAGGTGATATAGATATGCTAAGTTTGGTTAAAGATTATATAAAAGAAAAATATAATAAGCCTGGCAATGTTTATTTAGGCTTGGTACATAGGTTAGATAGACCAGTTGGCGGAATAATGGTATTTGCAAAAACTTCTAAAGCTGCGTCAAGACTAAGCGAAGAAGTCAGAAACAAAACATTTCAAAAGAAATATTTAGCAGTTGTAGATGGAAAAATTGAGCAAGAAGAGGGAACATTAGAAGATTACTTATATAAAGACGAAAGAAACAATATGAGTAAAGTTGTAAGTGCTACAAAGAAAAATGCAAAGCTTGCAAAACTAGACTATAAAGTTTTAAAATATAATGAAGTCAAAAACCTAAGTTTAGTAGAGATAAACTTACATACAGGAAGACATCATCAAATTAGAGCGCAATTAAGTCATTTTGGACATAGTATATTTGGAGACCAAAAATATGGAACAAGAGGGCAGGGAAAACAAATTGCACTTTGGGCATACAAACTCAAAATAGTACATCCAACAACCAAAGAAGAACTAGAATTTGAAGATTTGCCAGAGCCAGTTGGTACATGGTGTATATTAAAGTAAAACCTTGTTTTTGGGGACACTCCCCCAAAAACAAGGTTTTTATTTATGTTAATTTTATGAAAAGTAAAAATCTTTTATAAAAACATATTTTGACATTTTTCGCAAAGTGAAAATCTGCTTTCATAAGCGAAATGATACAAGCCTAAAATTAAATGATAAACTCACCTCAATAAAAGAACAGAGGTGAGAAAATGATAGATAAAATCTGTGAGTTTCTGACCAATAAGATAAGAAAAGAAATGCCAGATATTGATGATGAAAGAGCAGAAGTAATTAATTATGGCTTACAAAATATTATAGGGGAGATTCCTAAAATATTTATAACTCTGGGAGTTGCAGCATTATTGGGGATTTTTGATTTAACGCTATATACATTTTTAATAATAATGCCATATAAAGCTTTTTCTGGTGGTTTCCATTTAAAAACACATATTGGTTGTATAATTTGTACAACAGCAATGTATTGCGGTATAGCATTTTTGAGTAAATATATTGTTTTAACCGAAATTACAAAATACATTTTAATTGCATTAATTTGGGGATTTGGAATGTGGATGGTAAAACTATATGCACCTGCAGATACAGAAAATGTGCCAATACTAAGGAAAAAAGATAGAAGAAAGAAACAAATATTATCTTACATAGCTTTAACAATAGGATTAGTTGTAGCATTATTTATCCCTAATGGAGAAATTGCAAATATATTGATATTTGGAAGCTTTATACAAACTCTTTGCATAACTAAATTTGTATATAAGATAACAAAAAACAAATATGGTTATGAAGTTTATGGAAATAGTTAAAAGGTAATAAAGGGCAAGCTTAGCCTTATATTATAAAAAATATTTTCAAAAAAGGGGGGATTAATATGTTAAAATTTTTAGCAAAAACAGCTGAGAAATATGCTAAAGCAACAAACACAGCATGTCTTATGTTATGGGTTTGGCACCAACCAAAAATGCCAGCAAGCTTAATTAAAAAAGATTAATTATATAATTTAACATAGTTATTAAATTTCCTAGCATCATGTCAACTATGCTAGGAGATCCTTAAATAAATTTCGACAACCAAAAAGGAAGTGCATAGCACTTCCTTTTTGGTATTTAATTATAAATTTCAAATTTTTGATTAAAGTATTTATCATCTTTTGTTGTATGTAAATTTAGGTTATTATTTTTCTTTAGAATTTTACGTATTTCCCATAATCCTAATCCTGTATGGTTTTCTTTGCTTGTTTTGCCTTTTTCAAAAATAGCATCAATATCAACATCTTTTTCTTTATAAGAATTTTCTATTTTCAAATATTGCATATTATTCTTCTCATCATCTTTAAATGTTATATTTATTATTTTTTCTTCACTTTCTTTGGCTGCATCTATTGCATTATCTACCAAAATTCCAAAGATTTTAGTAAAGTCATAAATTTTCATATTTATTTTAGATAAATCCCATAAAACCGTAATATTCATTTTTATGTTTAATTCTTCAGCTTCATTATATTTGGTTGTTAATAAACTGTATATACCTGGATTGTTTATTATATTAGGATTTAGCATATATAATCTATTTACCTTTAAACACTCTTCTTCCATTTGGGCATAATACTGTTTTAAACCTTCCATATCATCTGTTTTTATATAACCACCAATTGCTGCAACAGTATTATCATAATCATGTTTAAAACCTCTTACATTATCATGCAAGATTTGTAAAGTTTTATTATATTCTTCAGCATTTTGAAGTTGCATATTTGTTAGATACAATTTATTTACCCTGGTTAAGCTATATATACTTGTTGAAAAATATGTTACCAAGCATATAAAGCTTAATAAAGAAATAAATATAGGTAATGTATTTGTATAATAAATTGTTAATAGCAATTGTACTCCTAAAACCATTATTCCTAAAAACAAGTTAATAAGGAAAATAGTTTTTGATTTTTTATCTAATCCTTCAAAAACTTTTATATAAATATTTTTATGTTTTATAACTAATATTAACAATACTGAAATAATATAACACACTAATAAATATGATAATCTATATAATGGAATATATTGCCCAACTTCATATTCTATATTAGCAATTTTTACAAAAGGATTTAATACTAATGTACAGATTAGTGCATAAATTACTGTCGGAATTGCTACGCACATTATTGTTTTTAATATATTAGTTTTAAATATAAAATGTATTATTATGCATAAAAGTATATAATTAATAAATGCGTTATAAGGAGGCGGTATTAAAGAAAGTATAATAAAACCTTCAAATGATGATAATA
>JAGAED010000001.1 GCA_017613275.1 Clostridia bacterium
CATAATGATATTAAAACTACTCTTCAAACTTATGTACATTCTTCTATGAAATCAAAAAAGAAATATTTAGAAAAGCTGTAAAGCTTATTTTTGTAGAATTATAGCGTTTGTGTATTGTCATAAAGTGATTGACTTTATGATAGGGTTTAAATTTACATGAAATGTAGCAATATCAATTAAATTATACGATATCAGACATATGATGTAAAGAAACCAACAATGTAAAAAATACAAATGAATGAAGGGAGAAAAACATTATGACAAAATTTAACTTAGAGAAATGCAAAAGTGGTAATAAAGGTATTACTTTAATAGCATTAATAATTACAATCATTGTTTTGCTAATATTAGCAGGAATTACAATAAGTGCATTAACAGGAAGTGATAGCGCACCTGCCAAAGCAAATGAAGCAAAACAAAAAAATGACATTGGAGCTGTAAAAGACGAAATAGCTCTAACAGTTCAAAACGCACAAACAGAAGCTTATGACGACATTTATGTAAAAAATAATAGTACAGTTTCATCAACAGCTGCAACAACAACAGTAGGACAAAGAGTAATAAACGCAGTATTAGAACACTTTGGAGGGACAGCAAGAGGAACAGCAAATGCCAATGATACATTAACAGCAACAGCAACAAAAGGTTTAGTTGATGTTTCAATTTCACAAGCAAAAGATGAAAATGCTGAAATATCTTTAACAACAAGAGATTTTACACAAACAGGAAGTATATCACTAAATAATGCAGGAGTATTAACTTGGGAACCATTAGAAGATAATAATGGAACACAACAACAAGGTGGCGGAAATCAACCAGTTGCAAGTAATTTAACAGATGGAGAAAAAACAGCATTAGCAGCAAATGGAATGGCAGAATTAACAGGAACAGCAATAACAAATAGTAATTTAGTAAATAATGCAAATATTAAAGCAGTATTAACAGGACAAGTACCATTACCAGTAGGGTACACTTATGTAGAAGGAACATCAACAACTTTAGAGTCAAGACCAGATCAAGGAAGCTGGGGAGTAGTTATAGAAGATGAAAATAATAATCAATGGGTATGGGTACCAGCAAATGCAAGTGATATGTATGATGGACCAACTCAAACTGGAGAAGTAAAAAATAATTCAGTAAAAGTAGCTTCTTTAAATAATCCAGATATGAGATTATTAGTAGCTGATAATAATTCAGAATATGTTATATATCAACCGACAGAATATGTTGAAGGATATGAAGAATATGATGAGGAAAGTGGAAGTTCAGTATGGATTGACGCACACTATGAAGCAAACGGAGAACCAATCACAATAAACAAAAAGTCAAAATCAGAAATTATAGAGGGTATTAGTAGAGTTACACCAGATGGTAATTCTGGCTATAGAGAACCAGCAATTTTAATAAATGCTGATTATGAATTTGGAGTTTCATATGAAGATACTGCACAAGCATTTGTAAATGATTATAATGATATGATAACAAGTATAGAAAAATATGGAGGATTTTATGTAGGAAGATATGAATTATCAGGGAGTGTAGATAGTCCAACAGTTCAAAGTCAACAAAGTGTATTAAAAAATACAGATTGGTATAATTTATATCACGCATGTAGAAATTTAGTAGAAGAAGATGATTCTACAGTAAGTACAATGATATGGGGATGCCAATGGGATATAATGTGTAAATGGGCAAGCGAAAGTGGAGATGAAATAAGTTATAATATACCACATTCAGATAGACATACAGGAAGTTTAGCAAATTCAGGAGCAAATAGTAATGATAAAAGCAATAATATTTATGATATAGAAGGAAATTGTTACGAATGGACCCAAGAAGGTTATAATCGGTGATTATCGTGCTTATCGAGGATATAATCACAGAAATCATACCGCCAGTTATGCGAAGTACCAATACTATTATCCAACATATTCATCAAGTGATACAATCTCCTCTCGTCCTACTCTTTATATAAAGTAGGTCTGTGTGATTAAGTAACAAATTATTTAATAACATAATAAAACAAAAAGGTATTATTGAATAATGAAAAAATCAGATATAATAATAAAAAAAATAGGACTATTAATATTAATAGCAACAATAGTAATTTTTAACTTTATAATAGGAGCAAATGAAAAAGGCTTAAGGGTATTGCCCATTAGTATACTAATGGGCTTTATCTACGTATATTTAATAATAATAAAAATTAAAAATAAAAAGGAAAGTATTTTTTTAAAAACCAAAATAGATTATTTAGTATTAATATTTATGCTAACAACAACTTTGCCATTAATATTTAAAACCTATGTATCATATTCGGATACAGTGGAATTTATAATGAAATACTTTTTTATATATTCTGTATATATATTAGCAAGAAATGTATTGAAAGATAAAAAAAGTATAGAAATAGTAATTACTACAATTTTAATAAGTTCTTTAGTTTCTATAGTATTGGGATTTGATTATCATAATACAAAAATACTAAAAGAATTTACAAAATGGCTAAATGTTACATATAAAAATAATAAATCTTTTTATGGAACCTTTGGCTACGCAAATGCACAAGCTGTTTATTCTGCTTTATGTGTTTTACTTGCTATGCATAAATTTAAAATACATAAAAACAAGGTTTTAAAAATAATTGATATACTATATATATTATTTGTTCTTTACATTATATATATAACTAAATCAAGAGCAGTAATGATTTTATTAGGTATTACTTTATTTGCATTGTTAATAACAAGGTTTAGAAAACAAATAATAAAACATAAAAAGAAAACTCTTATTGGAGTTGGAAGTATTACTTTTTGTATTGCAATATATTTAATGGTAGCATTAAATGTTTCAAAACCAATTATAAAAGACAATGAAGATGTTAATGAACAAATAATTTATAATTTTAAGAAAAATGAAACCTATACTTTAGAAATAAATATGACAACAGAAGTTACTAAAGATAATGTATCAAATAGATTTTTTATAATTGAATTAATACAATACGGACAATATTTTCAAGAAAGTACAATTTTGAAAGAAAAGGCTCAATTAGTTAATGGATATTATTCAATTGATTTTACACCAACACAAGATACAAGATATGTAAGATTAAAAATTAAAAATTTATTCCATGGAAAAATAACAATAGATGAATTCTTTATAAATGGAAAAAGACAAATTGTAAATTATAAGTATTTGCCCAATAATGTGGCGCATTTCTTGTCTAAATTTTATATTGAGGGAAAGAGTTTACCGCAAAGACTTTATATGTATCAAGATTGCTTAAAAATAGCAAGTGATAGTCCAATTGTAGGAAGTGGTGGAGATGCTTGGAGAAATGTATCTAGATCTGTAGAAGATTATAAGTGTGCTTTGAAAGAAAGTCATAGTTATTTTTTTGAATTATTAATTAGCTATGGAATAGTTGGTGTTATAACATTTTTATCTTTGGTTATATATTTCTTTATTAAAATATTTAAACAATTCAAAGAAGATGAGAATAAAAGAAACAACAAAATATTTATTGCATTAGGTTTATTTATAGTAATATTACATTGTATGATTGACTTTGATATGTCTTTTATGCTTATACAATTACTTTTCTATATCTTTATGGCAGCATTGTTATATGATGAACAAATAATAATAAAAAATAAAGATAAAAGTAAAATTAAAATTTTGAATAATTTCAACACTTTCGTAAAGAAAGTCAAACAAATTACTCAAAGTAAAAAAACACACATAATATTAGATTATATTGTTTTGATAATATTCGTGTTTGTATTAGGTTTATATATAAGGGCAGACATATCTGAATATTTAGTACAAGATACAATGGCTAAATATAATGTAGCCTCATATAAAAAAACATATTATTATGATAAATTAATAAGAGATATAGATGAAGGTAATGATGTTAGTATTTTATTAAATGAAATAAATAATTTTATGGATAAAGAAGTATATCACATATCTTCTACTAATAATTATAATAATTATTTTGGAATTATTATAAATAATATTGATCAACTATCTTTAGAAGATTTAGAAAAGTATTTTGGTATTGGATTAAAAAGATTAAAGAATATTAGATTTAGAACGCCATTATATTTTGATTCAGTAATAAAAAGAACTAAAATGTTTGCAATAGTAATAAATGAATTACAAAAATATAAAACAAATAATGAAGATAAAATGAAAATAATACAAAATGCTACTAACGAGTTAAAGCAAATTGCTAATAATGAATATGAAATTAATATAAAAAACATAAATGATTTTGAAAGAACTGGGCTAGATGAAGAGAATAAACAAAATTATTTGACAAAAATTGAAAATGCTATGAGTTTAATAAAATAATAGTAAAAAAGAAGTTGAAAATAACAATAAAAGGCTTTTTATCAAATGATAAAGCATTAAATGAACTTAAATATTTAAAAGCTTTTTGAGATATATGCCATAGTTTGTTTTTATCAAAGTATCAATTTATGGAAATATGTAATTTAATAAAATATGAAATGATTAAATGAAAATGGAAAGAGGATAATAATGAAATTGGAAGTACTTCTATCAGTAATGAACTTAAAAAAAGAAAATCTAGATAAAATGAACATAACTAGTAAATGTACAGTTATAAACCAATGTGGTAAAGATGACTTTGAAAAATACAAGAATTTTAATATATATTCTTATAATGAAAAAGGTTTATCAAGAAGTAGAAATAGAGGATTAGACAAAGCCACCGAAGATATTGTTTTAATTTGTGATGATGATGTGATTTATAACGAAAGCTATGAAAATAGAGTGATAGAAGAATTTGAAAATAATCCTAAAGCTGATGTTATTTTCTTTAATATGGAAAGTCCATATATAAAAAAGAAAACTATAAAAAAGAGAAAAAGATTACATATATATAATAGTTTACATTATGCATCTTGTAATATTGCATTTAGAAAAGATAGTATCAAAAATAAAAATATAAGATTTAATACAGATTTTGGACCAAATGCTAAATGGGGAAATGGTTCTGATACAATTTTTATTAGAGATGTATTAAAAAATAAATTGAAAATATATTCAAGTCCAGTCAATCTAGGAACAGTATATCATAGAAGTTCAACATGGTTTAAAGGGTATAATGAAAAATTTTTCTTTAATAAAGGAGTTCTATTTACGGCAATTAACAAGAAATTTAGAAAGATTTTATTATTACAATATTTATTGAGGCATAGTGAAGTTTTTAAAGATTTAGGTTTTTTAAAAGCATATAAATCAATGAAAAAAGGATCTAATGCTTACATAAGAAATGGAACAGGTTACATAGAAGAATAATATATATAAATTAGGATAGTAAAATTATGAAAAAAATAACAGTAATAACACCAATGAACAATAGTTCTAAGCACATTATAGAATGCCTAGAAAGTGCTATAAACCAAACATATAAAAATCTTGAAATAATAGTTATAGACGACGCAAGCAAAGATAATAGTTTGGAATTGGTAAAAAATATTAAAGATAATAGAATAAGAGTAATTGAATTAAAAGAAAATGTAGGAGCAGGAATGGCTAGAAATAAGGGTATAGAAGCGGCAACGGGAGATTACATTTGCTTTCTAGATTCGGATGATTACTGGGTTTTAGACAAAATAGAAAGACAAGTAAAGTTTATGGAGGAAAATAACTATACTTTTATTTATGGTGGTTACGATTACCTAAGGAATGGAAAAAGAAAGAAGGCTAAAGTTCCTAAATACGTGAATTATAAACAATTATTGAAAAATCATACAGTATTTACTTCAACAGTAATGCTAAATATGGAACATTTGAAAAAAGAAGATATTCTTATGCCAGATTTAAGGCGAGGACAAGACTATGGAACATGGTGGAGCATACTAAAAAAAGGCATCACAGCTCATGCTATTACAGACACAATTGCAATTTATAGAGTTGGGGAAAAGTCACTTTCATCAAATAAATTTAAAGCAACAAATAGAACATGGAATTTATTTAAAAGAGAAGAACTAAACATTTTCAAAAGATTATTCTATTTTTCATGCTATAGCTTCAATGCAGTTAAAAGAAGGATTTTTTAAAAACTTGCAAATTATGTAAAATATATTTACAACTGGCACAAAATGTGATATAAGTAGAATAATCTATTTAGTACATTTTGTGCCGATTAGTTTTATCATAATAAATTATTTTAACAAAATTATTTTTATTTAGTTATTTAAGTTATTAGAGTTAGTTATTTTTATGTTTAAATTTTAGTTTAATCTAATTTATTATCAAATTATTTAATCAAATTAATTAAATCAAATTCTTGATTTCCAATTAATCCAAAGTATTAAAAATTTCATAAGAAAGGAGGCTTGTTTAGTTATATACAAACTAATTGTAGCAAAAATGTTTCAATGGATAAGAATTGCAATATAACCATTTGTTATAGCAATTTTATAAAAATATTTAAAAAGTCTTTTTAAAATTTGAAAAATATGTTACAATAGGAGGTGAAGAAATGCCAATATTATCAAATTTTTACGGAATTTTAATTAAAATGTATTTCCAGCAAGCAGAGCATAATCCACCACATATTCACGCCATATATGGAGAATATATGGGAGCGATAGATATTAAAACAGGAGAGCTTTTAGAAGGCGATTTACCACCAAGAGCATTAAAATTGGTTCAAGAGTGGTTAAATGCTAATAGAAATGAAATATTGAAAATATGGAATACTCAAAATTTTAAGAAAATTCCACCTTTGGCATAGGAGGTAGAGAATATGTTTCATAAAGTGAAATCTGTAAAGATAGTTAGTAAATTTATATTAGAAGTAACATTCGAAAAAGATATAATAAAATATTATGATGTTAGCAATGTTTTTGATAAATGGGAAGTTTTTAAAAATCTTAAAAACATAGATGGCCTTTTTGAACAAGTAAAAGTTGACCAAGGTGGCTATGGAATTTCATGGAATGATGACATAGATTTAGAATGTGAAGAATTATGGGAAAATGGAAAAGATAAAAGGTAAGAGAAGAATTATATATTTAAAAAATCTCAATTTTTATTGAGATTTTTTATTTTTTATAATAAAATACAACTAGATAAAGAAAAGGAAAAATTATGAGAAGTAAAAATGCAATAAAGAATGTAATATCGTCTGTTTCATTGCAAGCAATTACAATAATATGTGGATTCATAATTCCCAAATTGATCATTACAAATTTTGGCTCAGAAGTAAATGGGCTAGTGGCATCAATTACACAATTTTTAGCATATATAACATTGTTAGAATCTGGCTTTGGGCCTGTGGTTAAGTCAGTCCTATTTAAGCCAATTGCAAATAAAGATAAAGGCACAATAGAGAATATTTTAAAGACATCTGAAAAGTTTTTTAGAAAAATAGCCTGTATATTTTTAGCTTATATTTTGGTATTGTGCATTGTTTTTTCAACAATGTTTGCTGGTCAATTTGATGCAATTTTTACGCTTTCGATGGTTGTAATTATTGCAATTAGTACATTTGCCGAATATTATTTTGGAATGACGTATAAATTATACATATATGCAGAGCAGAAAAACTATGTGCTTAATTTTATACAAATTGGCATGGTTATTTTAAACACAATTGCTGTAATTTTGTTAATACATTTTGGAGCAAGTATTCAAATTGTTAAGCTTGCAAGTTGTTTTATATTTATTTTAAGGCCAATTATTCAAAATTTATATGTTAAGAAAAAGTATAAAATAAACTTAAGACAGGCAAAAGACGATTATAAAATTGAACAAAAATGGGAAGGTTTGGCACAACATATTGCTTATGTAGTGCATAAAAATACAGATATTGTAATATTAACAATATGCGGCTGTTTAGCTGACATTTCAGTCTATTCGGTTTATTTAATTGTTATAAATGCTGTAAAAAATGTAACGCGTTCATTTATAGGGGGCTTAGATGCAACATTAGGAGATATGTTTGCCAAAGGCGAGAATGATAAATTAAGAAAAAGTTTTAAAGCGTATGAAGGTTATTACCTAACAATAGCAACGATTATGTTTAGTGCTACTCTATTTTTAATAACACCATTTATAAGTTTATATACAAAAGGAATAACAGATGCAAATTATATAGTGCCAGAGTTTGCTGCTATTATGGTACTGGCAGAATTTGTGTGGGCAATAAGACAACCATATAATGACTTGATAAAAGTTGCAGGACATTTTAAACAAACTCGTGTAGGAGCTTGGGTAGAAGCAATATCTAATATGGTAATATCATTTATATTAGTTTGGAAATTTGGACTTGTGGGTGTAGCAATTGGAACACTATTTGCAATGGCATTTAGAACAATAGAGTTCATGTACCATACATCAAAATATATTTTGAACAGAAGTATTTGGGAATCATTTAAAAGGTTAATTGTAATAGGTTTAGAAGTTGGAGTATTAGCACTAATTTTAAATATAATACCAAAAATAGAAATAGTAAGCTATCAAACTTGGGCACTATATTCAGTAGCAGTTGCTTCAATATCAGCAATTTTAGTAATAACAACAAACTGCCTAATATTTAAACCTTGTTTTTTGGGACACCCCAAAAAAACATAAAAATTTCGCAAAAACCCTTGCATTTTTGGCAAATATTGGGTATAATTATTAAAGCATAAACAATTTTCAGAAGAGTGGGAGCAAATCCCACTCTTCATTAGTGTAAAGAGAAATTATAAAAGTTGTAATTATGTTACAACGAAAGGAGAAAAAAATGAAAGCAATAGACAACAAAGAACTAATCTTATCTTTAGAAGAACTAGAAAAAGAAAGAGGAATCAAAAAAGAAATTTTACTAGAAGCAATCGAAACAGCTTTAGTTACAGCATACAAAAGAAACTTTGATTCATTAGAAAACGTAAAAGTTGAAATGGATCGTAAAACAGGTGCAACACATGTATACAGCATAAAAGAGGTTGTAAAAAAAGCAAATGACGATGTAATGGAAATAAGCTTAAAAGACGCGCAAAAAATCAACAAAGATTTAGATATTGGTGACAATGTAGAAATCGAAATAGTTCCAAAAGACTTTGGAAGAATTGCTGCACAAACTGCAAAACAAGTTATTATCCAAAAATTAAGAGAAGTAGAAAGAGATATAATTTTCTCAGAATTCAATGATAGAAAAGGAGAAATCGTATCTGGTCTAATTCAAAAAGCTGGAAATGTTGTAATAATGGACTTAGGAAAACTTGAAGGTGTAATGCCATTAAAAGAGCAAATCCCAACAGAAAAATACAAAGTAAATGACAAAATAAAAGGTTATGTATTAGATGTTGAAAGAGGAGCAAAAGGGGCACCACAGGTAATAGTTTCAAGAAGTCACCCAGATTTTGTAAGAAAACTTTTAGAATTTGAAATTCCAGAAATATATGAAGGAGTTATTGAAATTAAGAGTGTTTCAAGAGATCCAGGTTATAGAAGCAAAGTAGCAGTTTATTCTCCAGACCCAAACATTGACCCAGTTGGTTCATGTGTAGGTCAAAGAGGTGTAAGAATTCAAAATGTTATAAATGAATTAAATGGAGAAAAAATTGATGTTATAGAATGGAACGAAGATCCATCAATCTATATTTCTTCAGCACTTTTACCTGCAAAAATCTTAGCAGTAGATATAAAAGAAGAAGAAAAATTTGCACAAGTAATTGTTCCAGATGACCAATTATCTTTAGCAATTGGAAAATCAGGACAAAATGCGAGATTAGCTGCAAAATTAACAAATTGGAAAATTGATATCAAATCTGAAAGTCAATTTAGAGAAATGTTAGCAGCTGCTCAAAATGAAGAAGACAGTGTAGAAGAAAATACAGAAAATGAAGAATAAAAGTATAATTCTTAAGTATAATTAAATTGGGAAATCCAAGCCTTTAGAAGGGAATGATTAAATGGAAAAGCAAATCCCACAAAGAACCTGTGTAGGTTGTATGCAAAAAAAGAATAAAAATGAATTGATAAGAATTGTTAAAAATAAACAAAACGAAATATCAATTGATAGAACTGGAAAAAAAGATGGTAGAGGAATTTACATTTGCGATAATATAGAATGTTTAGAAAAAGCTATCAAGACAAAAAGAATAGAAAGAACTTTTGAAACTACAATTTCAGAAGAAATTTATAATGATTTAAGAGGTGTAATACTTGATAAATAAGAAAATATTAGGGCTACTACGGCCTAGCTGCAAGAGCAAGAAAAGTTGCTTTTGGTGCAGATAGTGTAAAAGAAGAAATAATGAGATATAAAGCAAAACTAGTAATAGTGTCGGAGGAAGCATCTGAAAGAACAAAGGATAAGTTTAAAAAGCTATGTTTAGAATATAATGTGCCACTTATAATAGATGGAAATATAGAAGAACTTAGCAAAGCAATAGGAAAAGAAAACAAAGCAACTTTTGCTGTAAAAGAAAGCAATCTAGCCAAGGAAATAGAAAAAATATATAATGGGGGTGAATTTATTGGGTAAGATAAAAATACATGAAATAGCTAAAAAGCTAGGCTTAGCCAGTAAAGAAGTAGTAGAAAGAGCACAAGAATTAAAAATAGAAGTAAAAAGTCACATGAGTGGAGTGACAGATGAAGAAGCAAAAAGAATAGAAGATAGCTTTGCTGCCAAAAAAGAAAAGGCTGTTTCAAACAAAAAAGAAAACAATGTAAAAGAAGTGAAAAAAGAGGAAAAAGCACCTGTAATTATCAGAAGAGAAGTAATAATTACAGATAATGACCATGCTCCTAAAAAGGAAAACAAACCAGTAAATACAAATAAAAATATTGGTTTTGTTGAAAGAAAACAAAATAAAGACTTCAACATTGTTTATAGAAACAAGCAAAACAAGCCAATGACTGTAAATGAATTGTTTGGAATTAAGCCTAAAAAAGAGGAAGTTAAAGAAGAAAAGCCAGTAGCTGTAAAAGAAGAAACTCCAGTTGTAGAAAAAGAAACAAAACAACCAGAAGTTAAACAAAACCAAACTGAATATAAGCCAAATACAAGAAATTTCGAAAACAATGATAGAAGACCAAATAATTTCCAAAACAGAGATAATAGGGATAATAGAGATAGAAGAAATAACTTCGAAAACAGAGATAGAAGACCAAATGGAAACTTCGGAAATAGACAAAATCAAGGGCAAAACAATTTTGGAAACAAAGATAGAAATTTTGACAGAAACAATAATGGCAAATTTAATAATAATAAGCAAGGTTTTGGAAATAATAATAATGGTGGAAGATTTGGAAACAATGGAAGAAGACCACTAGATGAAAAAGGAATTGAAAAAAATATTAAAAACATTATGCAAGAATCAATTCCAGAAAAAGAAAATAGTAGAGAATACAACAAAACTATTGATAAACAAAAAAATAACAGCAAATTTGATGACAATAGAGGAAACAAAAAGGCTAAAAACAAAACAGGAAACAATAGTGGTTTTGACGAAGGCAAGCTAAAGAGCTTAAAACAATCAAATAGATTATCAAGTATGTTTGATGATGATAGCGAAGGAAGTATGCTAGATTACTACGATTTATCTACTCAAAGAAACAGAAAGTCTAAGAAAAAACAAAAAGAAGAAAAACCAAGCAAGCAAAAAATCTTCCAATTAACAGAAATCACAATTCCAGAAACAATTACAGTAAAAGACTTAGCTGCTGAATTAAAGAAAACAGCATCAGAAGTCATTACAAAACTTATGGGTTATGGAATAATGGCAACTCTAAACAATGAGTTAGACTTTGATACAGCTTTCCTAGTTTCAGAAGAATTTGGCGTAAAAGCTATTAAAAAAGAAGTTGTAACAGATGAAGACATTCTATTTGATGATTCTGAAGACAAAGAAGAAGATTTAGTTGCAAGACCACCAGTAGTAGTAGTTATGGGACACGTTGACCATGGTAAAACATCAATTTTAGATGCAGTTAGAAAAACAAATGTAATCGAAGGTGAAGCAGGTGGAATTACACAAGCAATTGGTGCTTACAAAGTTAAAATAAATGACAGAGAAATAACATTCTTAGATACCCCAGGACACGAAGCATTTACAGCAATGCGTGCTAGAGGTGCTCAAATTACAGATATTGCAATACTTGTTGTCGCAGCAAATGATGGTGTAATGCCTCAAACAATTGAAGCTATAAACCATGCTAAATCAGCAGGAATTCCAATAATAGTTGCAGTAAACAAAATAGATTTACCAGATGCAAATGTTGATAAAGTAAAACAAGAATTAATGGCGTATGAATTAGTTCCAGAAGAATGGGGCGGAGACACAATTTATGTACCAATTTCAGCTAAAAAAGGTCAAAACATCGACCAATTATTAGAAATGGTATTACTAGAAGCAGATGTGTTAGAATTAAAAGCTAATCCAAATAAACAAGCAAAAGGTGCAGTTATAGAAGCAAGACTAGATAAAGCCAAAGGTGCAATAGCAACAATGCTTGTACAAAGAGGAAAACTAGATGTAGGTGATACAATAGTTGTAGGTTCATCAATTGGTAGAATAAGAGCAATGAAAGATGACAAAGGTAAGAAAGTTAAATCTGCAGGTCCATCAACACCAGTTGAAATAATGGGATTAACAGATGTACCACAAGCCGGAGATACATTCTACGAAGTTAAAGATGAAAAAACAGCTAAACACTTAATCGAAAAGAGAAAACGTGAAGAAAGAGAAAAAGCAATAAATGCAGGAACAAAAGTAACATTAGATAACCTATTCAGCCAAATGGAAGAAGGTAAATTAAAACAATTAAACTTAATCATTAAAGCTGATGTTCAAGGTTCAGTAGAAGCAGTAAAACAATCATTAGGAAATCTAAAAAATGAAGAAGTTAAAGTTAAAGTTGTTCATGCTGCAGCTGGTGCTGTAAACGAAAGTGATGTTACACTTGCAAAAGTTTCTAACGCAATCATTATTGCATTTAATGTTAGACCAAACCCTACAGCAAAAGAAATGGCAGATAAAGATGAAGTTGAAATTAAACAATATTCAGTAATTTATCAAGCTATAGAAGATGTAGAAGCAGCTCTAAAAGGAATGCTTGCACCAAAATACGAAGAAAAAGTTATCGGTACAGCAGAAATTAGAGAAACATTTAAAATTTCTAATGTTGGTACAATCGCAGGATGTTTCGTTCTTACTGGTAAACTTGAAAGAAATGCAGGAGTAAGAATTATTAGAGATAACGTTGTTATACATGAAGGACATCTATCAACATTAAAAAGATTTAAAGATGATGCTAAAGAAGTATCAAAAGGCTTTGAATGTGGTGCTCAAATTGAGGATTACAATGATATTAAAGTTGGAGATACAATTGAAGCATTTGTTATGGAGGAGATTAAGAGATAATGTCAAACAATAGATTCGAAAGAATAAATGAAGAATACCGTAAAGAAATAAGTCATATAATTGATAATAAGCTTAAAAATCCAAATGTTACAGGTTTAATAAGTGTTACAAAAGTCAAAGTAACACCAGACCTTAAATTTGCCAAAGTATATGTAAGTATTTTAAATTCTAAAAACTTAAAAGAAACATTGGCAGGATTGAAAAAATCATCAGGATTTATAAGAACTGAATTGGCAAGAACAATCAATTTAAGAAATACACCAGAAATTATTTTTGAATTGGATGAATCACTTGAATATGGAGCTAGAATTGATTCAATTCTTAAAGAAATAATGCCAAAAAAGGAGGAATAATATGACACTAGATGAAATATTAAATCTAATACAAAATAGTGAAAGCATAGTTGTTGTAACACATCAAACACCAGATGGAGATGCAGTGGGAAGTTCATTAGCTATGAAACTTGCACTAGAAAGCATGGGAAAAAATCCTGATGTAATAATTCCAGAAGTGCCATCAATATATGACTTTTTACCAGGTAGAGAAGATATAAAAGCAAGCTCAGATGTTGAAAAATATGAGCTTGCAATCTCAGTAGACTGTGCTACAGAAATGAGAATAGATGGTAAAGAATATTTTGAAAATGCAAAACACACAATAGTAATAGACCATCATGGAAGCAACACAATGTATGGAGATTTTAACTATGTAAACCCAGTATCTCCAGCATGTTGCGATATATTAGCAGGGGTATTTGATTACTATAACATTAATATAACAAAAGATATTGGAACATGTCTTTTAACAGGAATTATAACAGATACAGGTGGGTTTAAATATCCATCAACAACAGCAGAAACATTTGAATTTGCTGCTGAACTTTTAAGAAAAGGAGTAAACGTATCTGAAATATATAAAAGAACAATGGATACAATGTCTAGAGCCACTTTCGAGCTAACAAAAAGAGTAATGGACAGAATGGAAATTTTGGAAGATGGAAAAGTAGCATTTACATATATTACAAAACAAGATGTTAACGAAGTGGATGCAAAACCAGGAGATCATGAGGGATTAGTAAATATTGGAAGAAACTTAGATGGAGTTGAAGTTTCAATATTTATAAGACAAAATGAAGAAAACAAAGATGAATTCAGAGCTTCATTACGTACAAATGGAGATGTAAACGCATCAGACATCTGCTTAATGTTCGGTGGTGGAGGACACCCACGAGCAGCAGGAGCAACAATAGAAGGAACAATAGAACAAGTTAAAGAAAAATTAATGAAGGAAATAAAAAAAGTACTTTAAGGAACTTTTGGGGACACTCCCCAAAAGTTTCTTTCAAAAAAGAGGAAAAATTATGGATGGAATTATTTTAATTAACAAACCAAAAGGATGCACATCACATGATGTTGTATACAAAGTTAAAAAAGTATTCAATGAAAAAGTAGGACACACCGGTACATTAGATCCTAATGCAACAGGTGTGTTACCTTTGCTTATAGGAAAAGGGACTCTATGCTCAAAGTATTTAATAAATCATGATAAAAAATACAAAGTAACACTTGAATTTGGCAAAAAGACAACAACAGCAGATAGTGAAGGCGAAGTAATTGAAGAAAAAACAATATCTCAAACTATGTTTGAGGAAGAAAATATTAATAATGCTCTAAAACTATGCATAGGAAAGCAAATGCAGACACCGCCAATATATTCAGCAATAAAAGTAAATGGCAAAAAGCTTTACGAATATGCAAGAAAAGGACAAGAAGTCAAAATTGAACCAAGAGAAATAACAATATATGATTTAAAATTATTGGGCATTGAGCCAGAAAAAAATCAAATACAATTTGAGGTAGCATGTTCAAAAGGAACATATATAAGAAGTTTGTGCGAGACAATAGCCGAAAAATTTAATACAATAGGATACATGAAAGAACTAGAAAGAATGCAGGTTGGAGAATTTAAACTTGAAGACACAATAACAATAGAAGAATTGCAAAAATACAATGAACAAGGCAAGCTAAACGAATTAGAAGGGAAAACAATCATAACACTAGAAAAATTCTTCTCAAAAAAATTAGACATTTCATTAAACAATAAACAGCTAGGATTATTTTTAAACGGAGTAAAACTAACACAAAAAAATCCAGATGGGATATACAGAATATACAACAACGAAAAATTCATTGGAATAGGCGTAATACAAGATAACTTACTAAAAAGAGACATAATAATATAACAAACTTTGTTTTTTGGGACACCCCAAAAAAACAAGGTTTTTCTTTTGGGAATGTTATCAAAATGACAAATAAAAAATCTTGACACTTGAATAGCTTTGTGATATAAATTTCATAATAAGAGTAAGGAGGAAATATTATGGAATTAAAAGGATCAAAAACAGAAAAAAATCTATGGGAAGCCTTTGCAGGAGAGTCTCAAGCAAGAAATAAATACACATATTATGCAAGTAAAGCAAAAAAGGATGGATATGAGCAAATAGCAGCAATATTCCAAGAAACAGCAGATAACGAAAAAGAACATGCAAAAATATGGTTTAAATTATTAAATGGTGGGAAAATACCATCAACACCAGAAAACCTTCAAGCAGCAGCTGATGGAGAAAACTATGAATGGACAGACATGTATGACAGAATGGCCAAAGAAGCTAAAGAAGAAGGATTTGACCATATAGCATTTTTATTCGAAGCAGTAGGAAAAATAGAAAAAGAACATGAAGAAAGATACAAAAAATTATTAGATAATGTAAATGGAGAATTAGTATTTAGTAAAGATGGCGACAAAATCTGGAAATGTAGAAATTGCGGACATATAGTAGTTGGAAAACAAGCTCCAGAAATATGCCCAGTATGTAGCCATCCAAAATCATATTTTGAAATAAAAGCAGAAAATTATTAAAACTTTATACTTTTTAGTTGAATGATTAAGGGACGTTGGAAGAAGAAATTTGGAAGATGTCCCTTGATTCAATAATGATGAATAATCATATATTATAGGAGGAAAGAATAATGAAAATACATAAGAAAATTTGTACTATTATAGTTTTAATCTTAATTGGAATTGTAGGTTTGGCTGGAAATGTACATGCCAATGTTCAATCTGTAAAAAATTCAAATAGAGGTTTAACAAATACTACCGCAAGTGAATTTTTTTCGGTTATAAGAAAAATGGAAAGTTCTGGTGGACCAATGGGCTTAAATGCTACTATAAGTGATGCAGGAGTAGAGACAGGAACAAATAATATTGACACTCATATGATTAAAAATACTGAATGGGGAGCAATGGTAATGCTGATGGATTCTGAATATGGTTCAAGACAAAGCGGAGCGGGAGATACTACAACTTCATCATCAACAGGTAATGTTACAGGGGTTTATGAAATATTTTCAGGATATGAATATGTTGCTGGAATGCTTGATAATAATAGTTCATATAATACAAACATTCATAATACAATCCAAGATGGAAGAAGTAAATATGTGAATGTATATTCGTCTAATAGTGTTGAGTATAAAATAGGTGATGCAACAGAAGAAACAAAAAAATGGTTATCTGCTTCTAATGCGGATTATCCTACATCTCAGTATCCTGTATTTAGACGTGGACCTACAGGTGCGTTTAGTTATAGATTTTACAGTGGAAAGGGAGGAGCAGATACTTCTACACGTGCAGTAGTTGTCTGTGGAAGACGGTTTTTAATGAAGGGAGAAGCAAATGATAACTAAAAAATGGAATAACAAAGGTATAACATTAATTGCATTGATAGTTACAGTAATAGTGATTCTTATTTTAGCTGGAATTATTATAAATAGCTTATCTGGTGATATTGAAAGCCCAATGGAAAAAGCACAAAAGGCAAGGTTTTTAGATGCTATGGGCACATACAAAGATGAACTGAATTTGTATTTATCTACTTCACCATTAGAAAACTTTGATGCAAATGGTGGTTTTTATGAAATCTCAACTGTAAATGTTGGACTAGAATATCAGCCAGAGGTTGAAATAATTATTAAAAGTATAAAAGATGAACATAAGAAAAGGGTAATAGTTCAAAATAATAAACTTTATTATTACTATACAAGAGAATATGGTGATGCTAAAGAAGTTTATTGGTGTTTTGAAAATGGCATAGATGTTTGGAATTATGCTAGTTATGAAGACTTTTTAGAAGATATTCAATATCCAGCAGTTCCTCATGGAGAATATATTGAAAATGATGGGATTTTTGTATGTGCACCAGAATTAAAGGGATTCAGTAAAAATAATACATATTATGTTACATATGAAAACCTAGAAATAGATGAACCAACTTTAACTTCGATTAAAGAAGAAGAACCAACATGGTATAATTATAGTAGTTCTAAAAAACAATGGGCAAACATTGCAACACAAAATACTGCATCTGATGGCGAAGAATTAACTGCGTATTTTGTTTGGATTCCAAGATATATTTATGTTACTCACCAAACAGCAGATATTGAAAAAGGAATTGATAGTGAAACAGTAGAAATAAGATTTGTAAGCCAAAATAATATTTACAGATACAGAGATGAAAATGGTGAAATTCAACAAGTTGAATATAGATTGAAAGATACAACATCAGGCATAATGCAGGAAAGAAGAGGAAATTCATATGTTGATACAGAGTTTAGATTACCAGAAGCCTTTTGGTGGGATAATAACAATGATGGAAAAATAAATGAAATAGAAAACTTACCAGGTTACTGGGTAAGCAAATATGAAATTTCAAAAGGAACGGTTTATGGATATAAGAAAATCACAGATTGCATTTTCTCTACAACGGATAATTCAATTACTCTTGAAAAAATAAAGACACACGTTATGGTTGATGGTGTAAATGTAATGGGATTTGATGTATATGTTGATGATGCATATGATGGAACAGCGGTATGTTCTGAAAATGAAAGTGATGGAAAAAACGGGGCAAACCTAAATTATTCAATAAAAAAATCATTACAACCAAATACAAATTATACAATTAAAATAGTTGCAAAAACATCAACAGGAAACGAACTGGATGAGTATGTAGAAAATGTAAAAACAAATTATAGTAATATTGAAGAGTTAACAAAACCAAACCTTTTAGGTTTTAATGGATTTGAGGGAACAGCTAATTCGGACGGAAGTTACACACTTACAAATACTTACTATGTAACTTATGACTTAGCAACAAATCAAGCATCAGAAACAGTACAGGTTATAGTTGATAGTAATGGAAACCCAATAAATATACCACAAGATCAAAGTGGAAAGAATATTTGGTATAATTATGAAAACAAGCAATGGGCAAATATTGTTACAAAAAATACAGTAAATGGAGTTGAGAAAAAAGCATATTTTGTATGGATTCCAAGATATGAATACAAAGTAAATCAACAAATACAAGGATATACTTCAACTAATAGTGATATTTTCCAACAAGTAGAAATAAGATTTATTCCAAAAACTGATACAGAAGCATCAGATGGATATAAAATACCAGAAGCTTTCTGGTGGGATAATAACAACAATGGAACTATGGATGATGGTGAAAATTTACAAGGTTACTGGGTAACCAAATATGAAATTTCTCAATAAATTTAGTTGGTACTGGTGACAGTGGCAGTTAACCTTTTGGGACACTTTCAAAAAGTTAAGAACTGACTTAACTTTTTGAAAGTGTCCCAAAAGGTTAACTGATTTTGTTCACAGTGGTACTCAAAAAATTTTCGCAAAAACTTGACAGTTTACAATAAAAATTATAAAATAGTAGAGGTAGGAAAAATAAATATAAGTTTATATAAATAAAAACTTTATTTTTAAAAAACATATAATAAAATATTTTTTCGTACATTGAAAATTTAATAAGAAAGAGGTGTATAATAATGGAAATTTTACCCATTATCGTCTCTGTAGTAATCTCATTTGCAGTTGGATTTCCTGTTGGAATGGCATACAGGAAAAAAATTGCAGAATCTAAAATTCAAGGAGCTGAAAACGAAGCAAAAAGACTATTAGAAAGCGCTAAAAAAGACGCTGAAAACCTTAAAAAAGAAGAAATTATCAAAGCAAAAGAAGAAATAATGGCAAGTAGAAAAGAATTAGATCAAGAGATTAAAGAGAGAAGAGGCGAAGTTCAAAAACAAGAAGCAAGACTTATTCAAAAAGAGGAAAATTTAGACAAAAGATCAGAAAACTTTGAAAAAAGAGAAAATGAATTGGAAAACGAATTCCAAGAATTGGAAAAACAAAAAGGTGAAGTTGAAAAAGTATATGACGAGCAAAAAATCAAATTAGAACAAATTTCAAAGTTATCACAATCAGAAGCAAAACAACAATTATTAAACGAAATGGAGAAAGAAATTACAGCAGAAAAAGCAGCTCTTATTCGTGACTTAGAACAAAAGGCAAAAGAAGAAGTTAACAAAAATGCCAAAGAAATGCTAAGTTATGCAATACAAAAATGTGCTGCTGACCATTCTCAAGAAACAACAGTATCAATCGTTGCACTTCCAAATGATGAAATAAAAGGAAGAATAATTGGTAGAGAAGGAAGAAACATAAAAGCATTAGAAACATTAACAGGAATTGACTTAATAATAGACGATACACCAGAAGCGGTAGTTCTATCAGGTTTTGATGCATTAAGAAGAGAAGTTGCAAAAATTGCCTTAGAAAAACTAATTGAAGATGGAAGAATTCACCCATCTAAAATTGAGGAAATGGTAGAAAAGGCAAAAGAGGAAATAGCACAAACTATAAAAGAAGAAGGAGAAAGAGCTGTACTAGAAACTGGAGTTACAGGCTTACATCCAGATTTAATAAACCTACTTGGAAAATTAAAATATAGAACAAGTTATGGACAAAATGTGCTAAATCACTCAATAGAGGTATCAAATCTTGCAAGAATAATGGCTGAAGAATTAGGATTAGATGCAAAAAGAGCCAAAAGAGCTGGTTTATTACATGATATAGGAAAAGCCCTAGACCATGACATGGAAGGTACTCATGTTGAAATTGGTGTTGAAGTATTAAAGAAATATAAGGAAAATCCATTAGTAATAAATGCAGTTGAGGCACATCATGGAGACGTTGAACCACAAACATTAGAAGCACTTTTAGTACAAGCTGCAGATGCAATCTCAGCTTCTAGACCAGGAGCAAGAAGAGAAACATTAGAAGCTTATATTAAGAGATTAGAAAGCCTAGAAAAAATTGCAGACTCATTTGAAGGTGTTGAAAAATCTTATGCAATACAAGCTGGTAGAGAAGTAAGAATTCTAGTAAAACCAGAAAAAATTACTGATGACCAAATGACAATTTTAGCAAGAGATGTTTCAAAACGAATTGAAAATGAAATGGATTATCCAGGTCAAATAAAAGTAAATATTATTAGAGAAACCAGAGTAATTGATTATGCAAAATAAAAATCATGAAATTTAAAAATTGAGGTGGAAAACTTAAATGTTTTCTACCTCAATTTTTTATATTTTAAAAGTTACATCATTATCATTTTATGTGTAAAATCTAAATTGCTCCAAGAGTCATTGTTATATCCGATTGTGTATACATTGGTTGCCCAAATATCTTTGCTAAGTAAAATGTCTAAATTTCTATTTTTATTATTAGAATCCACGAATTTTTTAACAGAAGTTATAATATGTAATTTTGGATTGGCTCTAGAAATTTCAGATAGAAGGTTTTTTCCGTTTTGGTTAAAACCTAAAACTCTAACATAAGGAACTGTTCTTTTAGAAACTTCAATATCTTTTTTTGTAATTCCAAGCAAAGCATATACCAAAATTCTTTGTAATCTAGTTGTTGTATATCTTTTGGATTTTATAATATTTAAAAATTCAACTATAGTATTACATGAACTTGCTGCTTCTTTAATTGCAAATTCTAAACCTTCAGAAACATCTGGTAATTCTTTTATTTCTGCTATTGTCATTTTCCTTAAATTATAAATGATTTCTTTCTCAAAAACAGAAATATCTGGAATGGCATGTCCTGTTTTTATGCCTTTTGCTAAAACAGCACAAGAACTTTGTGGCATTAATCTTGGTAAAATGTTAAATGCATTATTTTTAATCATGTTTCTAATTGCTGTACTACTAGCGATATTTCCTTTAATTTGGTTGCTATTATAGTCAGATTCAAACCTTCCAATTATGTGAGGATTCATTCTGCTCTTATATTTTTTTAGTGCTTTTAAATATTCAATTGCTAAAATATTATTTGGTGAACTTAAAATATTCTTAATATTTTTTTGATCGTTCAAATACATCATTAAAGCATTTTCACGAGCTTTTGGGAAGGATAGACCTTTTCCAAGTTCAATTGATAGAAGTGCTTTATATTCTTTTGGCTCATGATACAAAATATCTGCTAAATGGTCTAATGCATTTGAATTAGGAGTTTCTGCACCAAATGAAACATAATCTACAATTTTTAAACTATCTAGCAATTTAATTGCTCCATCTGCAAAATTTTCTGCACTTGATGTAGCATAAAGAGTAGGTAATTCAATAACTAAATCAACTCCATTAGAAATTGCCATTTGAGCTTTTTCCCATTTATCTACTAAAGATGTAGAGCCACGTTGTGTGAAATTCCCACTAATAACTGCGATTGAATAATTTGAACCAGTATCTTTTTTCGATTTTTCCAAATGATACAAATGTCCATTGTGAAATGGATTATATTCTGCAACTATTCCTAAAACATTTGCCATTTTTGTTGCACCTCCTATTGTACTAAATTAATTTTATTGTTATAATAATATCATAGAATTACTAAAAAAACAAGAATTTTTTATATAATTTAGTTGGAACAGAATTGGTCTTTTAACAAGGCAAACAAGCAAGAAAACCGGAAGTGTACAAAGGTACATTGAGGATTTTCGCAGCGAAGTTTAACGCAGTAAAAAGTCAATTATGTTTCAACGGAAAGGAAAATCATGGAAAAAGTAACAATTTATACAGATGGAGCCTGCTCTGGAAATCCGGGACCAGGGGGCTGGGGAGCAGTTCTATTTTATAAAGAAAACAAAAAAGAAATATGGGGGAATAAGAAAGACACAACAAACAATGTAATGGAATTAACAGCGGTAATAGAGGGCTTAAAGCTTTTAAAATTCCCATGTGAAGTTGACCTATATAGCGATAGTGCTTATGTTGTAAATGGATTTGAAAAAGGCTGGATATATGGTTGGATAAAAAATAATTGGGTAAATAGCTCAAAAGAGCCTGTAAAGAATAAAGAATTGTGGCTTGAATTGTATAATTTGACTAAGATTCATAAAGTTAATTTTATAAAAGTTAAAGGGCATAGTGACAACGTTTATAATAATAGATGTGATGAACTTGCTCGAAATGCAATAAAAGAATTATAAAAAACTGCTGAATTTATTCAGCAGCTTTTTTACTATGTTTTTTATTGAATTTGGCAGCAATTTCATGAAAAGATTCAGAAAGTGCACAATATTTATCTACTAAGGTTAATATGTAGCTTTCTCTATATCTTGGTAATTTTAAAGTTAAAGGCCACATATGTTTTAAAATCATGTCTGTTTGTAATTTGTTTAATTCCATAATTTTACATGCATTTTCATAAGAGGTTTTTGGGTGTGTAAAAGCATGTAAACCTTTTCTATCAGGCTGTTTAACACGCCAGTCATATAAAAACAAATCATGAACCATTGCTGCTTGGGCGGCAGATACATAATCTAACTTGTGCTTTTTACAAATTTTATAGCAATAATAAGATGCTTGTAAACAATGGTCATAAGTAGTTGTTTCATAATGTTGTCTATACTTTTTCATTTCTTGCACAGTTTCATTTTCAATTAAAGGTTTAATAATTTCTATAAATTCCTTATCATTATTTATTTTATTTAATAATTCTTCCATTAAACTCCCTCATTTGTATAACAAAGTTGACTTTATTATACTTTAAAAATAGTTACAAATTAATTATAACAAATTTGGCGGTATTTGGCAAGAATATTAAAAAATATTAAGCGGTAATTCATAGCAATCTATCCAGTTTTTGGGCTAATTCTAGACTGATAGGAGAGAGTGGAGAACGAGGGGTGTCACAATCAAATCCAATTTTAGATACAGCGTATTTTATAGGAATGGGGTTGACTTCTTCAAATAATGCATTTGTTAATGGCAGATTATCTAACTGAAGTTTAGTAGCGTTTTTGTTGTTTCCATCAAAAAAATCATAGCATATATTATGAACCAAATTTGGTTTAATATTAGCCAAAACAGAGATTACACCAATTCCACCAAGTGATAGAACAGGGAGAATTTGGTCATCATTTCCAGAGTAAATATTAAGATTATTACCGCAGATTGAAGCGATTTTGGCAACTTTGGAAATGTTTCCACTTGCTTCTTTTATTGCAACAATATTTGGGGTTTTGGAAAGCTCATAACAGGTTTCTGGAGCAATGTTTACACCAGTTCTACTAGGTACATTATACATAATTATTGGAATAGAAACAGATTCAGCAATAGATTTGTAATATTCAATCAGGCCATTTTGAGTACATTTATTGTAATAAGGTGTAACGACAAGCAGACCATCTGCACCAAGTTTTTCGGCTATTTGAGACATCTCAATTGCTTTTCTAGTATCATTTGCTCCAGTTCCAGCAATTATTGGTATTTGCCCATTTGCAGTTTCAACAGCGCACTTGATTAAATCTTTCTTCTCATCCACACTTAAAGTTGGACTTTCACCAGTTGTACCACAAACTATAATACTATCTGCATTATTCTCAATTTGAAAATCCACTAATCTTTTGAATTCATCTAAATTAACATTTCCATCCTTAAAAGGCGTAACAATAGCAGTTCCACAGCCTTTAAATAAAATATCTTTCAAAAAAATTCCTCCTTTTTTGTGAACCTTGTTTTTGGGGACACTCCCCAAAAAGTTTATATTTCTATTTTAGGTTGGTATTTTTCTAGCCACATGTTTACTTGGCAAAGGTAAGCCATTAGTTGTGGACCAGTCATGAGCTGACCAAACCAAGGGCGAGTAAAGGCAGTTCCATCTGTTTCTAAGATGTCTAAAATGTATTCTCTATTTAGTAAATCATTTATTGGGGCGTTCTTATCTTGCATAATTTCTGTTAGCATACCTTTAACTTTGGCCAAATAAGTAGGGTTGTGAGTTTTGGGATATGGGGATTTTTTTCTGTCTACAATTTCTTCAGGCAAGAATTTTTTTGCCACATGCCTTAGCAATCCTTTTTCTCTGCCATTTAGAGCCTTCATTTCCCAAGGAATGTTCCAAACATACTGTGCTAATCTATAATCGCAAAAAGGAACTCTCAACTCAAAACCATTATACATAGCCATTCTGTCAGATCTATCTAAAAGTGTTTGCATAAACCAATTTAATGTTAAGTGAGAAATCTTTCTTTTTTCAGCGGTTTCAACCGAATCGGTATCTAAAATTTCGACATCCATTAAACTTTCATTATATCTAAAGTCTATATATTCTTTTAAATTGACTTTTTCTCCAATCGACTTATTTAACAGTTTCTGTCTTTCATCTATTGCTATTGACCATGGGAAAGTGCCTGATTTTAGTGCGTCTTCTCTGAAAAACCAAGGATAGCCACCGAATATTTCGTCAGCACATTCGCCTGTTAAAGAAACAGTCATTTCTTTTTTTACATTTTTACAGAATAGCAAAAGGGAAGAATCAATATCTGCCATTCCAGGCATATCTCTTGCAATCATTGCATCTTCTAAGTATTGAGCCAGTTCTGGCGTATCTATTACAATGTTATGATGATTTGTGCATAGATTTTCGCGCATTAAGTTGATGTAATAATTATCAGAATTTGGCTGAAAATCACTTTTTACAAAGTTTTTATCATTATCAACATAGTCAATTGAATAGGTGTCTAGTGGTGGCAAACCATTCTCTTTGCAGTAATCTGAAGCAAATTTAGTAATAATACTAGAATCTAACCCACCAGATAAAAAAGTGCAAAGGGGCATATCTGAAACTAATTGACGGGTTATGGAGTCTTTTAGAAGGCTTTCCAAATGTTCAGAAGTTTGTTCTAAGTTTTCTGTATGCGGTTTTGATTCAAGCTTCCAATATCTATTTATTTTAAGCCCATCTTTGTTATATATAGCAAAATGAGCGGGTTTAAGTTCATAAATATCCTTGAAAATTGTAGTTCCGGGAGTATGAGCTGGACCAATTCCAAAAAGTTCAGAAATGCCTTGTTTATTAAGTGTTTTTTCTATACCAGGGTATTGGAATAGTGCTTTAATTTCAGATGAAAAAATTATGGCACCATTTTTTATTGTATAGAATAAAGGTTTAACCCCAAAATGGTCGCGCGCAAGGAAAAGCTCATTTGCTTTGGTGTTCCAAATGGCAAAAGCAAAAATTCCATTTAAATGGTTTACAACATCAGTTCCAAAATGAATATAGCTTTTTAGTAAAACTTCTGTATCGCAATGACCGCCTAAAAGAAAAGCCGTTTTCTTCTAATGTTTTTCTTAATTCTTTGGTATTATAAATTTGACCATTGTAAACTATTGCATATTCTCCAAAAGAAAAAGTTTCAACCATAGGCTGCTTTCCGCCTTCAGGGTCAATTACAATAAGTCTTTTATGTCCAAGAGCTACATTATTTTTTATGTAGTAGCCATCTTCATCTGGACCTCGTTTACTAATTGATTCATTCATTTGTATTAAAATGTTTTTCATTTTTGAAGTATCTTTTTTATAATCAACAAATCCAATAAATCCACACATTTTTTTATTCCTCCATTTTTTTATTATTATATTCAATATAATAAAAAAGTTTATTTTTTTATTGGATTTTTGTAGAAATTATTTTTTAATTATGATATAATTCGTAAATGAAAAGGGGAGAAAAATGCCTAAATTTTTTGTGAAAAATAATCAAATAGAAAACGATACAATACAAATAAATGGAACAGATGTAAATCATATAAAAAATGTTTTGAGATTAAAAGAAAATGATCAAATCGAAATATGTGATTCAGAGAGTCAACAAAGCTATTTGTGCGCAATTCAACAATTACAAGATAATTTAATTAAATGTAGTATTATAAGTAAGATAGAGGAAAGCAAAGAGTCTAATATAAAAGTTACAATATTCCAAGGACTTCCAAAATCAGATAAAATGGAATTGATAATTCAAAAGTCTGTTGAACTTGGAGTGTATGAAATTACGCCAGTTGAGATGGCTAGATGCGTTGTAAAACTTAATGAAAAAGACAAATCAAAAAAGATTGAAAGATGGAATAAAATTTCAGAAGTTGCAGCAAAACAAAGTCAAAGAGATATAATTCCTCAAATAAACAATATAATGAAAATAAGTGAATTAGCTAATATAATAGGGCAATTTGATGATATAATTTTAGCTTATGAAAAAGAGGACAATTGTACAATAAAACAAGAATTGCAAAGATTAAAAGAACAAAATGCTAACAAAATCGGTATTGTAATAGGTCCAGAGGGCGGGCTTGAGGAAAAAGAAGTTAAACTTTTAGAAGAAAATGGAGCAAAAGTTGTTACATTAGGAAAAAGGATTTTGAGAACTGAAACAGTTGCATTTAATGTTTTAAGTGATATAATATACGAGTTTGAGATGTAAATTGAGGAGGAAAGTAATGAAATTACAAAGAACTGAAGAAAAAGATATAAAAGATGAGGAAATACAAGAAAATAAAAAAATAAGTAAATTAGTTGATAAAAAAACAGCAAAAAAAGTTTTTGCGAATTTAATAATAGCAGTTTTAATAATGGCTTATTTTTGCATAATATCAGCAGTATATGATAATGTTCAGGAAACTGGAATTATAAAAGTAATAAAAATATCAACAATGGTATTTTTAGGAATAGCTCTAATATTAATAGAATTTGCTTTTAAAAGGGAAAGCAAAACATTGTTAATACATACATTTGAGTCGCTAGCGATTGCATTACATAGTTTAACAACTGTATATATTACAAGGGTTTTTAAATTAGATTTTAAAGGCTATATTTTAGTATCATCTTATATATTTTCAATATATTATGTCTTAAAAGCTATAGTGATAAATACAAAGGCAAGAAAAGAGTATTTAAATAATTTAAGCGACATTTCAGACATTGTAAAAAAAGATGAGCCAACAAAGAAAGAAGCAGTAAAGAAGGAAAAGAAGAATAAAAAAGAAGAACAAAATAAAATTAAAGAAGTTGAAAATGAAATAATAATTGAAAACGAAGTTGACGAAAAGAATAATGCTAGAATTAAAAACAAAAAAATACAAAAACAAGAAATGATAAAAGAAGAACCAAAAGGAAAAGTTGAGGAAAATATAGAAAACACTAAACAATCTTCAGAGAATGAAAAAGTAGAAGAAAGAATACCAAAATTAAAAAATAAAAAATTAGCAGATATAAGAGCTAAATTAAGGGAATTACAAAGACAGGATGAAGAAATAAAACAAAGAAAAGAAAATGAGAAAAAAGAAAAA
>JAGAED010000007.1 GCA_017613275.1 Clostridia bacterium
AGCATTTGTTATAGCATTTGCAACCATTCCTCCAGCTATTCCACCTACAATTCCACCATTTTTCATTCCAACTACTGTAGCAGAAGAATTTAAAGTATTTGGTGTACCACTAGGAAGATAATCTCTGTTATAAGCTACAACAAAGCAGTTTTCTTGTCCTATACAATTTACTTGTTGAAATAGAGCCTTTGCTCCTTCTAAAGTGTTAAATCCATTAATGTCTACATTTTCCATTTTTCATTACCTCTTTTCATTTTTTTATAACATTTTTATATCATTCTTAGAGTAGAATGTCAACAGTATTACATGTTATATTTTATTATGTTTGATTTATTATAATTCTTTATTTTTCATTATATTATTTAAAAATTCTTCACAACCATATACTATATCATAATATGTTGTAACAAAATCTCCAGTATACCATGGGTCTGAAATATTTCTTGGATTTTCAGTGAAATCTAGTAATCTGTGTACTTTATTTTGGGTATCTTTTCCAACTATTTTTAATATATTCGAAATATTTTTATCTTCCATTGCTAAAATATAATCAAATTTATCATAGTCTTCTTTTCTTATTTGTCTAGATTTGTGTTCTGAAAATGGGATATTCATTTGTTTTAGCATATTTTTTGCATCTCCATATATTCCAGCACCTTCTAGCTCGTTATAGTTGCTTGTTGCTGCTGAATCAATAAAAAATTCCTTATCAATTCCTTTTTTATTTACCATATCTTTAAATATAAATTCCGCCATAGGTGATCTACATATATTTCCTAGGCACACAAATAGTACTTTTATCATATTTCATATCTCCTTTTTAGATAATATTAGCATAATATTATTTAAAATACAACTTGGTAATATTAAAAATCGTTTGACTATACTAGAAATAAAGAAGCAAATCATTAAGATTTGCTTCTGGTTGGCTGGGGTGGTGTGATTCGAACACACGAATGTCGGAGTCAGAGTCCGATGCCTTACCGCTTGGCGACACCCCAATATAAAAAATTTGCTATTGATATTATAGCAAATTCTTTGTTAAAAATTCAAGGTTTTTTCATAATTTTCATAATTTTTGCAATATTTTTTTAGAAGATTCATATAGCCTTTGCACTCGGTTTTATATTTTAAATGCAAGTATTGTTTTAATACAATATAGTCTATAATGTTTCTGTTATGCATTACAATTTCTGGATTAATTGTTATTATTCCATCTTCACATTTTGCTAAACCTTTTATTGATTTTATTTTGTAATCTTCTGGTGCAAATCCAAGCATTAATCTTGTTTTCTCCATTGCTCTTTCAACTTCTACTTTAGCTATTGCGTTATACATTTTATTTATTGCAAAATCTAGCATTTTTTCATTATTTACCTTTTTAAATCTATTTTGAAGAGTAATTTTTATTGTATCTTCATTAACATTTAATTCCATAACTCTAACATTTCTATATTCAATTTTAACTCTATAATCATTTCCAAATATCTCTACTGGATGTCTTTCTATTGTTTTAACTACATTTTTAACTCTAACTAAATTCATAATATTACCCTCCATTGTTCGATTATTTGTTTTGCGAAGTCTTGTTCGCTTTGTTGTACTCATTTTATATCATGATTTTAAATTTGTCAATACTTTTTTGAAAAAATGTTCGTTTAATTTTAAGCATAGAAAAGATAAAAGAACAATAATATAAAATTATTGCTCTTCATCCATCATCAAAATCTGATTTTTTCTCTTTTTATCATTTTTACTAGCCATATACTCTACATTTTGAGTAGTTTCATAATCCTGAGTCTGATAATCAACCATATTCTTAACATCTTTAATTATAATATCCTCTTCATATTCATCTGTTTTAGTAAGATTTTTTTCCATATTATAGTATCTCTCTAAAATTGCTCTTTCAGATTTACTAACTTTTTCCATTCCTACATTTAGATATTTACTTCGCCAAATAATATGTCTTTGGAAGCTATCAAACTCACTATTTTGAATATCCTCATAGTCATATTCTATTCTGAATTTCATATCTTTAATTATTATTGTGAGATTACTCCATGTTTTTCTTTCTTGTTTTTTATGTTCATTTCGTAATTCTTTTATTTTATCATATAAAAGCTCTACAAGCCTTAAATATTCACCCTCTTCAAGATTGAACTTTGAAGGGATTTCGTATACGTTTACTGGATTTTTTCTTAGAATTCCTTTTGGAATATAATAAAAGAACAGCTCCCCTGTTTCAACATTATTAAATCTTTCTAAAACTGATGAATATAAATAAAGCTCTTCCCATTTTTCTGGAATCATGTAAAATAACATTTTTTGAATATCTTCATATATCCCTTTTATTTTTCGAGTTGTTTTTAACATTTCTACCTCTTTTTTCTATAGTTTAATTTATAGCGAACAAAATATATTACAATTTTGCTCGCTATTTTTTATTCTTTAACAATTAAAGTACTTCCTGTCATTTCTGCTGGTTTTTCTAATCCCATCATATCTAACATTGTCGGTGCTAGGTCTGCTAGGATTCCACCTTCTCTTAGTTTGATTTTATTTTTTCCGTTTATTACTATGATTGGAACAGGATTTGTTGTATGTGCTGTGTGTGGTTCTCCTGTTTTGTAATCAATCATTTGCTCACAATTTCCATGATCAGCCGTTATTATTAAGTTTGCTTCTTTTTCTTCTATTAAAGCAACTATTTTTCCTACACATTCGTCAACTGTTTCTACTGCTTTTACAGCAGCTGCTAAACTTCCTGTGTGTCCTACCATGTCAGGGTTTGCAAAGTTTAGGATTATATTATCAAATCTATCGTTTTTAATTGCTTCACATACTTTTTCTGTTACTTCATATGCACTCATTTCTGGTTTCATATCATAAGTTTCAACTTTTGGAGATGGAATTAAAATTCTATCTTCCCCTTCAAATTGTTTTTCTTCTCCACCATTAAAGAAGAATGTAACATGTGCATATTTTTCTGTTTCTGCTATTCTTAATTGTGTGTAACCTTTTTTGCTGATATATTCTCCAAATGTGTTTGTTAAAGCTTCTTTTTTGAATGCTATATGAACATTTGGCATTGTTTCATCATAGCTTGTAAAACATACATAGTATAAGTTTAAATCTTTTTTAGTTTCAAATTCATTAAACTCTGTATCTACTAATGTTCTGGTAATTTCTCTAGCTCTATCAGGTCTAAAGTTGAAGCATATTACAGAATCGTTTTTACCTATTGTTGCAATTGGTTCTCCATTATTGCAAATTACTGTTGGTTCAACAAATTCGTCAAATACTTCTTTTTGGTATGAATCTTCTATTGCCTTTATAACATTTGCTGCTTTTATTCCTTCTCCATTTACCATTGCATCATAAGCTTTTTGAACTCTTTGCCATCTTTTATCTCTGTCCATAGCATAGAATCTACCACTAATTGAAGCAATTTTTCCTACACCTTTTTCATTCATTTTTTCTTGTAATTTAGCTACATAGTTTTCTGCTGATGCAGGTGGTGTATCTCTTCCATCTAAGAAGCAATGTACATAAACATTTTCAAAGTCCCTTCTTTTTGCCAATTCTAATAAACCATATAAGTGTCTATCATGGCTATGAACTCCACCATCTGATACTAGGCCTATTATATGTAATTTTGAGTTATTCTCTTTGCAATTGTCAATTGCAGCAATTAATTCTTGATTTGAGAAAAAATCGCCATCTTCTATTGATTTTGTTATTCTTGTTAATTCTTGGTATACAATTCTTCCTGCACCTATATTTGTGTGACCTACTTCTGAATTTCCCATTTGTCCATCTGGTAACCCTACGTATTGTCCACTTGTATAAATATCTGTGCTTGCATATTTTTTCATTAGTTTATCAATATTAGGTGTATTTGCTTGTTTTACTGCATTTCCTTCTGCATTTGAATTATCTCCAAATCCATCTAATATCATTAGCATTGTAAGTTTGTCCTTCATTATTTTATACCTTCTTTCAACATTTATTTACTACAAATCATAGTTTACAATTTTAGCAAATTCATCCGGCTTTAAGCTAGCTCCTCCAACTAATCCTCCATCTATATCTGGCATTTGAAATAGTTCTTTTGCATTTGAGCTTTTTACGCTTCCGCCATATTGTATTATAACTCTTTCAGACACATTTTGTCCATAGATTTCAGCAATTTTATCACGAATTGCTTTTATTGAGCTTTGAGCATCTTCACTTGTTGCTGTTTTTCCTGTTCCTATTGCCCATATTGGTTCATAAGCAATTATTGTATTTGCAACTTGTTCTTCTGTTAAACCATCTAAAGCTAATTTGGTTTGTGTTGTTATAACATCTATTGTTTCTCCAGCTTCTCTTTGCTCTAATGTTTCGCCAACACATACTATTGGTTTTAATCCATTTTCAAATGCTGCTTTTATTTTTTTGTTTACTGTTTCATCTGTTTCGTTGAAATATTGTCTTCTTTCTGAATGACCTATTATTACATATTCAACATTTATTGATTTTAACATTTGTGCTGAGATTTCTCCTGTGTATGCTCCACTTTCTGCAAAGTGCATATTTTGAGCTCCAATTTTTATGTTTGTTTCTTGCACGTTTAGTAGTGCATAAAATAAATCTGTATATGGAACGCATAAAATCACTTCATTTTTTGTGTCTTTAACTAGTGGTGTGATTTCATCTATATATTTTATTGCTTCATTTGGAAGCATGTTCATTTTCCAATTTCCTGCAATTACTTTTTTTCTCATTCTAATCTCTCCTTTGCATTTCAAGAAATACTTTCCTTAAAATTACCTTTAATTGTTTTTGAAAACTTTTATTAGCTCCTTTGCTTTTTCGTAGTCCTCTTCACTAACATATATATCTTTTATTCCTATTGTGCTTCCAAAGAGTACTCCTACATAAGCTCCAGATCCTTCCTGTTTTTTAATGAATGGTATATTGTTTTCTTTTAATATCTCACATACTTGGCTTATTAGTATATCATCTGTGCTAGAAAATAATTTAATTTCATTCATGATATTTACTCCTTATTAATTATTTCTATAGTAAAATATTTTTTACTATATTGAGTCTATTTATCTAGTAAGCATTCGATTCCAGGAAGTTTCTTGCCTTCAAGAAATTCTAATGAAGCTCCACCACCAGTAGAAATGTGTGTCATTTTATCTTCTAATCCTGCTTTTTTTACTGCTGCTGCAGAATCTCCTCCACCGATAATTGTTTTAGCATCAATTGTTGCTAGTACTCTAGCTATTGCATTTGTTCCTACTGAGAATTGTGGGAATTCGAATAATCCAACTGGGCCATTCCAGATTACTGTCTTAGCTTTTTTAATTTCTTCTGAGAAGATTTCTATTGTTTTTTCTCCAATGTCAAATCCTTCCCAATCATCTGGTATTTCTGTCCATGCAACTGTTTTGCTTTCTGTATCTGGTTTGAATTCTTTTCCAATTTTTGTGTCAACTGGTAATATTAATTTTACACCTTTTTCTTTTGCTTTTTCCATTGCAGCTTTTGCTAAATCTAATTTATCTAATTCGCAAATTGAGTTTCCAACATTGTATCCTTGAGCCTTAAAGAATGTATATGCCATTCCACCACCAATTAGTAATGTATCTACTTTTTCTAATAAACTGTCTATTACACCAATTTTGTCAGATACTTTTGCACCACCAAGTATTGCTACAAATGGTCTTTCTGGGTTGTTTATAGCATCACCTAAACATTCTAATTCTTTTTCAATTAAGAATCCTGAAACTGCTGGTAAGAATTTAGCAACTCCTGCTGTTGAAGCATGTGCTCTGTGTGCTGCGCCAAATGCGTCATTTACGTATACTTCTGCCATACTTGCCAATTCTTTTGCAAAAGCTTCATCATTATCTGTTTCTTCTTTATGGAATCTTACGTTCTCTAATAGCATTAATTCGCCAGATTTTAGGTTTGCTGCTTTTGTTTTAGCATCTTCACCTATAACATCTTCTGCCATTACAACTTCTTTTCCTAATATTTTAGATAATTCTTTTGCTACTGGTTTTAATGAAAATTCTGGTTTGAATTCTCCTTTTGGTCTTCCTAAATGTGAGCAAAGAATTATTGCACAATCATTTTCTAATAAATATTTTATTGTTGGTATAGCTGCGATTATTCTTGTAGTGTCTGTTATATTTTTGTCTTCATCCATTGGTACGTTAAAATCGCATCTTACCAATACTTTCTTTCCCTTCAAATCGATATCTCTTACTGTTTTTTTCATTTTAAATTCCTCCTCTATCTAATAACATTTTTTACTAGATATTGTAATTTTATAACAAAAACTTTTTGTTTTCAAGAGGTAAATTAAAAAGTTCTAAGAAATTTAATTCTTAGAACTTTACTTGAAATAATTATCTATTTAATCCTTTTCTTCCAGCATAGATTGCAACGTCATCTAATTGAGCTTCGATATTTAATAATCTGTTGTATTTTGCAACTCTGTCTGTTCTGCATGGTGCACCAGTTTTGATTTGTCCTGCATTTGTAGCTACTGCTACGTCTGCTAATGTAGTATCTTCTGTTTCACCACTTCTGTGTGATACAACTGCTGTCATTCCGTTTTTCTTTGCTAATTCGATTGCATCTAATGTTTCTGTTAATGTTCCGATTTGGTTTAATTTGATTAGGATGCTGTTTGAAACTCCTAGGTCAATTCCTTTTTGTAATCTCTTAATGTTTGTTACAAATAGGTCGTCTCCAACTAATTGGATTTTGTTTCCTAATCTTTCTGTTAATAATTTCCATCCATCCCAGTCTTCTTCAGCTAAACCGTCTTCGATTGAAACTATTGGATATCTGCTTACTAAATCTTCATAGAAAGCTATCAGTTCTTCTGTGTTTTTTGTAACACCGATTTTCCAGAAGTGATACATTCCTTCTTTACCGATTTTTTTAGCTTCATCATACATTTCTGTTGCAGCTACGTCTAATGCTAAGCATATATCTTCGCCTGGTTTGTATCCAGCTTTTTCAATAGCTTCCATTATTAAAGCTAATGCTTCATCTTCGTCTTTAACGTTTGGTGCAAATCCACCTTCATCTCCAACACCTGTAGCTAGTCCTTTTGAATTTAGAACTTTCTTTAAGTTGTGGTAGATTTCAGCACTCATTCTCATACATTCTGAGAATGTTTTTGCTCCAACTGGCATAATCATGAATTCTTGTACACTTAATGTACTATCAGCATGTTTACCACCATTCATTATGTTCATCATAGGAGTTGGTAATACTTTTGCATTTGTTCCTCCTAAGTATTGATATAATTCTAATCCTAAAGCTGCTGCTGCAACTCTTGCAACTGCTAATGATACACCTAATGTAGCATTTGCACCTAAATTTCCTTTATTATCTGTTCCATCAAGTTCGATTAATGTTTTATCTAATTTTACTTGATCAAATACATTCATTCCTAATATTTTTTCTCTTATTGTAGTGTTTACATTGTTTACGGCTTTTAATACACCTTTACCTAAGTATCTTGATTTGTCTCCATCTCTTAATTCTACAGCTTCAAAACTTCCTGTAGATGCTCCAGATGGTACCATAGCTACTCCGCTAAATCCACCTGCAATAACTTCAACTTGTACTGTTGGATTTCCTCTAGAATCTAAGATTTCTAAAGCTTTTACGTCATCAATTTCTAAATAATCTTTCATATTTACTTCCTTCCTTGGCTATTTAGCCTATAAAAAATTTGGTATTATTAAAACCAAAATGTATTGTATCACAATAGTTTTTTAATTTCAAGAGTTTTGGTTGGAATTTTTAGGGACGAGTATAAAAAAATACCAAAATATATTTTTTGTACTCGTCCCTAAAAAAAATTATTTCTTAAATATAGATTTTATTTTAATCCAAATTTTCTTTATTAAAGATTCTTTATGAGCTGTAATTTCTAAATTTTGACTGTTTGCATTTTCAGCCACATTGTTTTGGATATCCTTATTTTTAAATAAATCTTCAAGATTATTTTTTTCTCTTTTTTCTTCTTCAATTTTATATAATTCCTTTTTTTCTTTTTCAATAAAGTATTTAATTTGTTCTTCTGTTGCTAAATACTTTTTGAATAAATTATATAAAATTGCTTTTGTTTCCATCATAAAATCCCATTTATAATATTCTAATTTTTCATCATATTCATATTGATAATTTTCATCTTTGTTATCTCTTATTGCATTAATCACATTTAACGGAATTTTGTTATAAGCATTAGCATTTAAACAATTCAAAACAGCATCTACTTCTACAAATGCTTTTCTATAATTATCATCTACTCTCTCCATCTATAGTTTCTCCTTCCTTCGTTTTCTCTTCTGTAATTTCATCTAATACTTTTTTCCCATTTATCACTTCGTTTAATGGAACATTTTTTATTACTTCTACAAGTTCGCTTGATGGTCTTTCTATTGTTTTAGCTACTCTTTTTTCATAATTCTTTTTAGGTAATCCAAATATTGAATTAAACTTTCCTCTTTTATCTATAATTGATTTACCTTGTTGTTCTATAAATCTTTCTCTTTCTTGTATTTGTTCTAATGTTAACTTTAAAATTGATGGGCTCTTTTTTACATATTCTAAAAAGCCTTTTTCCTTTAAATATGGTAATACATTTTTTAATGTTCCATTACTTTTAGATACTATGAGTGAAGTTAAGTATTCATTTCCAAATTCTTCCCTTATGTAATCAATATTTTCTTGTAATTGTTTCGCTGATTTTAAAAATATAGAACCTGTTATTTCTATTTTATTCTCTTTACACGCTTCTACTATCTTTTTTATTTCTTCGGCTGACTTCATAAATACAGAACCTGTTAGCTCTATTTCGTTTTCTGCACATACTTCTACTATCTTTTTTATTTCTTCGGCTGTTCTGTGAAATACATTTCCTTTAGGCTCTATTTGATTTTCTTTACATACTTCTACTATTTTTTCTATTTCTTCTGCTGTTTTTAAAAATACGGAACCTGTTAGCTCTATTTCGTTTTCTTTGCATACTTCTACTATCTTTTTTATTTCTTCGGCTGACTTCATAAATACAGAACCTGTTAGCTCTATTTCGTTTTCTGCACATACTTCTACTATCTTTTTTATTTCTTCGGCTGTTCTGTGAAATACGGTTCCTTC
>JAGAED010000008.1 GCA_017613275.1 Clostridia bacterium
TTCTAGCATATGTTACTAACCATCTTAATCCTAGAGTTTGGCTTCTTTCTGGTCTAATTTCTAATGGAACTTGGTATGTAGCTCCACCAACTCTTCTTGCTTTAACTTCAAGAACTGGCATTACGTTTTCTAAAGCTGCTTCAAAAACTTCTAAAGGATTTTTTCCTTCTTTTTCTTTTATGATATCAAATGCATCATATACTATTTTTTGAGCAACTGATTTTTTACCATCTAACATGATGTTGTTTACTAATTTTGTAACAACTTTGCTATTGTATATTGGATCTGGTAATACATCTCTTTTTGCTATAAATCCTCTTCTTGGCACTATTCTTCCCTCCTTTTAAATTTTTTTCCACACATAATGTAGAAAGGTACTCTGATAGCTTTTAGCTATCCGTCTAGCGCTTATATCTATTAAAAATTTAAGTACCTTAAACTTTCGATAAAAAACAAGCACTATTTTTCATTTTATTTCTTTGGGCGTTTTGCTCCGTATTTAGAACGCGCTTGCATTCTATCTTTAACACCTGCTGTATCTAATGTTCCTCTGATGATGTGGTATCTAACACCTGGAAGGTCTTTTACCCTACCACCTCTAATTAATACAACACTGTGTTCTTGTAAGTTATGTCCTATACCTGGGATATAAGATGTAACTTCATAACCATTAGAAAGTCTTACTCTGGCTACTTTTCTTAAAGCAGAGTTTGGCTTTTTAGGTGTAACTGTTTTAACTACTGTACAAACACCTCTTTTTTGTGGAGCTCTTGCATTTGTTAATTTTTTGTTTTTAGAGTTCCATCCATGTTGAAGAGCTGGTGCAGTTGATTTTGTTACGCCTGTTTTTCTTCCTTTTCTAACTAATTGATTAATTGTTGGCACTTAAATTTCACCTCCTATAAAATATAATAAACCGTTACGGAATTGCACATTTCGAGCAATTACCATAGCGGTTTATATTTTATCATCTTTTATGTAAAAAGTCAAGAAAAACTTGGAAAATTACCAAGTTTTTCTATATTTTTTATTTTCTTTCACCATCATCTTGTTCTTTGGCAGGTTTTTTAATATTTTTATATAATTCCTCTTCCCTTTGTTTAGTATAATCTTTAACAATATCATATTTTAAAGAATTTTTGAAATCATTATTTACATTAGCTGTTATGTCTTTTTCATATCCTGTTTTATTATATACGTCTGGAATTTTAGGATTTTTTCTGTTTTCTCTCCAATTTTTAAATCTCTTTGCAAATTGCCACCATTTTGGCTTAGCAACTGCTGGAAGATTTTGGCTTCTTTCATTTACCTCAACTTCCATAGTTTGATTATCATCTTGCAATTTTGTTTTGATATCTCTTCCATTAATGTTTGACAAAATCTTATCATTATTATCTATTGATTTTTGATTGCCTTTTATTTTATTATTTAATGATGCTTCAATGTTGTACTCTCCTGTACCCTTGTTAATTTTAAAATTGCCTTCAATGAATTCATCTAAGTATTTTTCTTCTAGTTGCAAATTATCTTTATTCGCTATATCCATAATTATTTTTTTGTTCTTATCATACTTTATTTGAGCATCTTTTATATCTTTATCTATTTGAGCTATTTGGGCAGCATCTTTAGCTGGATCTAATTTACTTTTATCGTCATTTAATTTTTTAATATTAACTTCAGCATTTTTCATTCCAACAATTTGTTTTTTTACACCTGAATGAGTTTCTATTAATTTTTTAATCATGTTTAATTGTGCATTTTCTTGTAACAATCTTTGATTTTTTCTAACAACTTTTTTTGAAATTGCAGCATCAACAGCTTTTTTCACTTCTGGATTATTTGAAACCTTTTGTATTTGTGAATCAATTTTATTCTGATTATTTACAATTATACTTTGTATTTTTAGTAATGAGTTTTTCAAAATTTCAATATTTTTCTTTTCACCATCAATCTTGTTTTGAGCAGCCTTTTCTGCAGCTTTATCTCCCTTTAGAATGGCATTATTCTTTTCCATTTGATAAATAGTAATATTATTATTAGCTATTTGTATCTTTCTATCATATTGTGTAACAGCTTTTCTACATTTTTCCAATTTTTGTTTTTCTAATAAATATGTTTTATACTCCTTATCAATAGCTTCTAATTCTTCCATGTTCTTGTTCATATTAAACCTCCTATAATTTAACTATTTTGTAAAATATTTTCTATTTTCTCTGCCAACTCTTGATATTCAAATTTCAACTCTACTAATTCTTCTGGTTTTAATGCTTCTAGTTCATTTTCTTTTATTACTAATTCTTCTTCCATGTTTTTCTCCTCTCATTCGTTAAAATATCTCTATCTATAATTTTAGCATATATTAGTTTTTTTGACAATAGTTTTATGTTAATTGTCCTAATTTTTAATAAAACTGTCATATTTTAGTAATAATGATCACAAAAATTCTTTGAACATTTTTGTGGTTCTTACATAAAAAAGGAAGGCAAACTGCCTTCCTCCCAGTAACAGTTATTCAATTGTATTTGGAGCAACCCAGCCTATGGGAATATTATTAACTCCTACAAGAGCCATAGTGTTCTCGTCCATGACTGGCGTGCCTTTAGAATATGAAACAGAAATTACTCTGCCAGAGTCATCCAGCTTCGCCATTGCCAGAACATCAACGTCCATGTATGCGCGAATTAAGGTATCCTTTTTTATCCAGAAGGATTTTCCGCTTCCCCAGTTCCAAGCCGACTCGTAATAAGAATTGCCTCCCCCAAGAAAGACACGATCGCCGGCTTCAGCTATCTTATACTCTTCCTTTTCTGACATAAAAATGTCCATCTGAGAATACTTACTAGAGTTCTTCATAAAAATTATTAAAATATTTTAGCATTAATTATATTTTTAATAACCTGTAAATATATATAAAGAAGCCTAGAAATTTTCTAGACTTCTTTTTGATAGTTCCATATATCTTTGTTTTTTATCTTTAATCTTCTTTCCTTCAAGTTCAGGCAATATTCCAAAGTTCGCATTCATTGGTTGGAATTTTGAATTTGGTGTAGAAATATATTTTGCAAGGGCACCTATTACGGTAGTCTCTGGAAAACCTTGTTTTTGAGGAGTGTCCCCAAAAGTCTCCCCAAAGGCCTGCTCATATTTTTTAATTGCGTTTAGGGCTGCTACCATGCCTGATGATATTGATTCTACATAGCCTTCTACGCCTGTTATTTGGCCTGCAAAGTAAATGTTTTGATTTTCTTTTAGGTTGTATGTTTCGTCTAATAATTCTGGAGAGTTTATGTATGTGTTTCTATGCATAACTCCATATTTTACGAATTCTGCATTTTGTAAACCTGGTATCATGCTAAATACTCTTTTTTGTTCTCCATATTTTAAATTTGTTTGGAATCCTACTAAATTATACATACTTGCAACTTTATCATCTTGTCTTAGTTGTACTATTGCATAAGGTCTTCTACCAGTTCTTGGGTCATCAAATCCTACCGGTTTTAATGGACCAAATCGCAATGTGTCTATTCCTCTCTTAGCCATTATTTCAACTGGCATACATCCTTCAAATATTTCTCTTTTTTCAAATTCATGTAATGTTACAACTTCCGCTTCTACTAAAGCTTTCCAAAATTCTTCGTACTCTTCTTTGCTCATAGGAAGGTTTATATAGCTTTGTTCTTCTTGATTTTCTAGCCTTTTATGCCACTCTTCAATAGATTCCTCTTTTTTCTTTTCTTGAGAATACCTATCTCCATAAAAGGCTATATTAAAATCAATGCTTTCCCTACTAACAATTGGAGCTGCAGCATCATAAAAATAAAACTTGTCCTGTCCTGTAATTTTTTGAATTTGTTCTGATAAGCCAATAGAAGTCAATGGTCCTGTTGCAATAATAACTATTCCTTCTTTGGCTATATCTTCTAGCTTATCTGTTACTTCTTCATGAATAACCTCAATTAAAGGATTAGACTCTATTTCCTGCGTTACTCTTTTAGCAAATTCTTCTCTGTCAACCGCTAAGGCTTGGCCAGCTGGTACTTTGGTTTCATCAGCTATACGAATAAGCAAAGAATCCAATCGTCTAAGTTCTTCTTTTAGCAGGCCACAAGCATTTGTCAAAAGATTAGACTTAAAAGAATTGCTGCAAACAATCTCTGCCAAATCTTTATTACTATGTGCTTCCGAAAACTTAACAGGCTTCATCTCATACAGCTTAACTTTTATCCCTCTTTTAGCAATTTGATATGCAGCTTCCGTTCCAGCAAGCCCTCCTCCAATTATTGTAATGTAATCATTCATTCTTTCCCTCCTATTGTTTAATAAATCAAGAAAGTCAAATATAATAATTTTTAATTTTTCGAATGCGACCAGAGCAGACAAAGAGATTGTAGAAAAACTGTCAAAAGGGTCCTGTCTTCGGGGTTTGTTTGACAGTTTTTCGTACAAGCTCTAGTCGTCGACGGCGGGTAGCCGAGAAAAATTCAAAATCATTATATTTGACAAATTGTTTTATTCAAACAAACTCATAATATCTTCCTTAGAAAGCTTATTAATAAATGTAGTCTTAGTATCAAGCACATTATCAATCAAGGCTTCCTTCTTACGTTGAAGCTCATAAATCTTTTCTTCAATCGAATTCTTTGTTATAAGTTTATAAACTTGAACATTATTCTTTTGACCAATTCTATAAGCACGATCAGTAGCTTGATTTTCAGTAGAAAGATTCCACCAAGGGTCAAAATGAATAACCATATCTGCACCAGTCAAATTCAAACCAGTTCCACCAGCTTTTAAAGAAATAAGGAAGACCTTAATCTCATCATTAGAATTAAACTCATCAACTAAATTTATTCTTTCATCAACTTTAGTTGCACCAGTTAATTTGAAATACTTAATATGTTTTTTATTCAACTCTTCTTCTATAATTCCAAGCATTGATGTATATGAAGAAAATAATAGTATTTTGTGTCCTCCATTTGTTGCCTCTTCAACAATTTCCATACATTGCTCTAATTTACTACTCTCTCCTTTATAGTCTTTAATGAATAATCCTGGATGGCAACAAATTTGTCTTAATCTTGTAAGAGCTGCAAGCACCTTCATTTGGCTTCTTCCATAACCATTTTGTTCAATTAAAGTTGCTACATCATCTTTAACATTTGATAAATATGACAAATAAATCTCTTGTTGCTCTTCTTGCATCTCGTTTTCTAACACAGTTACTTCTTTTTCTGGCAATTCTGTTAAAACTTCTTTCTTTGTTCTTCTTAGTACAAATGGCTCAATCATAGTTCTTAATTTTTCTAACTTTTTACCATCTTCTTCTCTTACAATTGGTGCCTCATATAAGTTTTTGAATTTTTTATAATCATACAAATATCCTGGCATTATGAAATCAAATATTGACCACAATTCTGCCAAAGAGTTTTCTATTGGAGTTCCTGTTAGGGCATATCTTGTATCTGCCTTTAACTCCTTTATCGCCTTAGCATTCTGAGTATTACTATTTTTTAGATATTGCGCTTCATCTGCAATAATAAATCTAAAATTATAATCTTTTTCTTTATATTGTTCAACATCTCTTTTCAATAAATCATAAGAAGTTATAATTAAATCATAGTTTTCTATTTGATTTATTAAATTGTTTCTCTCCTGTTGACTTCCTCTTATCACCATTACTTTAAGATCTTTTGCGAATTTTTCTGCCTCTTTTTTCCAGTTTAAGGTTAAAGAGCTTGGGGCAATTACTAAACTTGCTTTTTTATTTTCTATGCTTTTTTGACCAATTATTTCTTCTTTATTGCTATAATTTTCTATGTAATCTAATATTACAGATAAAATTTGAATTGTTTTACCAAGTCCCATATCATCTGCTAAAATACCACCAAATTTATAGCTATCTAGCAATTTCAGCCATTTAAAACCTGTTTTTTGATAAAATCTTAATACATTGTCAAGTTCTTCTGGTACTTGTATTTCGTCTATTCCATTTTTGTCTAAATCTGTTACTATTTTTTTGTACTCTTCATTTTTTTCAATTGGTGTTGAATTTAGGCTTTTTAGAATTGTATTTAAATACATTGTTCTGTTTATTGGAAGAGTTATTTCTCCTTTTTTGATGTCTTTATATTTTACGTCCATTCCATTTATAAGTTTATCAAAAAATTCAGTTTCTTTACTATCTTCTAAGTTTAAAAAGCTTCCATCTTTTAGCCTATAATACTTTTTGCGCAATTCATATTTTTCCATTATTCCTTTAAGCTCTTCAATATCAATATTCAAATTTTCCAAATTTATTGACAACAAATCGTTTTGGATTCTTATTCCTAATCCGCCTATTTTCAAGTTTTTGATTTGTTTTGTTTTAAAGTTATCTGTAACTAGTACTTCAAATCTATTTATATAATTTTGAATTTCTTCAGAGATGAATTCAAATATTTTTTCTTCATCTGGTAAGATAAATCTTAGATTTTTTGCATCAAACATAAATCCTGTTTTTCTAAACATATTTAATGCTTTTGTTTCATCTATTATATTACGTGGAAATGTTATTTTTTGAGATTCATCTAGTGGATTAAACTCTTCTTTTCCATACTTAAATGTAACATCTGCTATTATGTTTCCGCTATTATCAAAGTCAAAGAATGCCTTTACTTCCAATTGTTTTGGTCTATATTGTTCTATCTCTGCCTCTTCTATATTTTTCATTTTTATTGCATTTTTCATTTTAGGCATTACAATTGAGAAGAAATCCCTTAATTCTCTTTTTTCAAGAGTTATTTCTGTTAAATAATTTTGTCTATATAATTCTATAAGTTTTATTGTAGTATCTTCGTAGTTTTTATCGCATTTATGTAGTTTATTATTATTTAATATGTATTTAAAATCTTTTCCATTAATTAGAATTATTTTATATATATCAATATTAGGTTCTAGTATAAATTGTCCATTTTGCATTTGTTTTAAAGTAAAAAATATTCTAGGATTTTCTTCTACAAATTTTACTTTTTCTTCTTTTGCATCTTTGTAAAATTCAACTTCTTTTCCTTTTAGTATTTCAAATATTTCATCTATTCCGCTGTTTCCAATTAAAATTGTATTTTCATTTATTGCTTTTCCAAAATATTTGTAATTACTATTTGAGTTTGAATTTGCAAATTTAATCATTTCTGCATATTTCAAAATAAATTTTAATAATGGCTTGCTATCTTCCTTAAATTCACTTTCTTGATGTATAAATTGTAAACCTTCTCTATATTTATAGTTTTCTTTGTTTATCATTCTTGAATAAAACTCTGCTAAATTCTTTATTTTGTACATTTTGTTTTTTCCAATTTTGAATTCCATTTTCATGTTTCCAGAAAATTTATCATAAAGAATTTTAGGTTCTATGCTTATTGTTCCTTGTTTTATATTGTCTTGTTCTTCACCATTTATGTTTTCTATTTCTTCATTATATAATATATTTACTATTTTGTTGAAGCTTTTATTTTGCATTATTTTTCTCCTTTTCTCGGTTAAATATTATATAACAAAATTTGACAAATTGCAAGCAAAGTGTTAGTTTTTTAAATAAAAAAGGCAATGAAAACTATTTGTTTCATTGCTTTTATTTTTTAGAACTTATTTATTAATTGTTCAAATGTTAATACTTCTTTTTCTCCTGTTTTATTGTTTTCAACTTCAAACTTTCCTTCTTCTTGTTTGTCGCCAAGCACTAATAAATATGGGCTTCCTAATACCTTGCAATCTTTTATTTTAGCTCCTATTGTTAAATTTTGTCTATCATCAATTATAACTTTAATACCTTTTTCATATAATTTATCATAAATATCATTTGCTAATTTAAGTTTTTCTTCATTTTCAACTTTTGGAATAATGTGTAATTTATATGGAGCTATATTTTCTGGTAAAACAAATCCACATGGCCCCCATTTTTCATCGTTTATTAAACAATATTCATATAAAGCAGCAACTGTCCTACTTACGCCAATTCCGTAGCATCCCATGTATATTAATTCTTCTTGTCCATCTTTATTTATATATTTTCCATTCATCATTTCGGAATATCTTGTTCCTAATTGGAATATATGTCCTAATTCCATTGTTCTAATTTCTTTTAAATTTGAAATGTCTTCTATTCCATATTCATTTTTTAAATACTCTTTATAATCTTCTCTTTCTAAGATTTCAGTATTTAAACCTATTTTTGTAGTTTCATCATACAAAATCTTATCTTCACCTTGAGATGATATAAGCATAAATTCTTCTGATTTTTTCCCTCCCATTGCTCCATTATCTGCAACTATTGGAATAACTGGTAGTCCTATCTTTTCAAATATTTCTAGAAATGCCATTCTAACATTTTCATAAGATTTTGCCATTGATTGTTCATCCACATCAAAGCTATATGCATCAAGCATAGGAAATGCTTTTCCCCTTAATAAATATCCCCTTGTACGAATTTCATTTCTAAATTTTTCGCCTATTTGATAATATGTTACTGGCAAATTTTTGTATGATTTTAGTTTTTCTCTTGCAAATTCAAGCATTGCTTCTTCTCCTGTTGGAGCTAAACAGAATGTACCTTTATTTGATTCTGTTACAAGCATTGTTCCATCATTTGTATAATGCTCATATCTGCCTGAATTTTTCCAAATTGTATCTGGTTGTAATGTTGGTAATAATACCTCTATACATCCATATTTATTTAAAGTTTCAATAATTACTTGTTCTACATTTCTTCTAACCAATAAAGGAACATTATTATATCCAAATAAACCTGCACCATATTGAACCAATTGTCCTGTTTGTAGTAATATGCTTTGACCTGGATACATTTCATCTATATTATTTAATTTTGTTGTTCCCATTCCTGTTTGTGATAATCTCATTATATTTCCTTCTTTCTTATTCAATAATTTTATTATATCATAACTATAATTTTGTTATTCCCTTTCGGGCATTGGAGCCTCAGGTTTTGCTTCTTGTTCTTCAACTAATTCATCTATAACAATTTGTTTATTGCTATCCAGTTTGTATCTTGGTAGTTCTGGTAAATCATTTAAAGATGAATAACCAAACATTTTTAAGAAGTCAGCTGTTGTTTTATAAGTCATTGGCTTACCAGGTAAATCTGCTTTTCCAGCTTCTTCTATTAAGCCATATTCTAAAAGTTTATAAATACAACCATCAGCACTAACCCCTCTTATTGCTTCTATTTCAGGCCTTGTTATTCTTGGGTTATACGCAATTATAGAAATTGTTTCTAATGCTGCATTTGAAAGGTTTGGTTTTGCTCTTTTATCTATTACTGGATAAATGAATTCGTGTAAATCTTTCTTTGAACATAGTTGATAGCTATCATCTACTGAAATTAACTCAATACCATGTTTGTTTTGCTTATAATCCTCTTTCATACTCTCTGCTATCTGTTCTATATCTTGGTTTGATAATTCTAATATTAGGGCTAATTCTTTTTTTGTTACCGCTCTTCCGGCAGAAAAAAGAATTGCCTCTATTATTGATTTTATTTTATCTATTTCCATTTAATTTCCTCATTTCCAAAAACATTACCACCATTTTACACTTTTTTTCGTCATTTTTCAAGTTTTTTAACATAAAAATAAAAATCTAGCTTTTTTTGCTAGATTTTTATTTTGGAATAACTATATCTTTTGGTTTCTTATCTTTTGGTTGTGGTCTAAATTCATTTATATCTTCATATACTGGAGATATATCTAAATTACTTCCATCTCCATCAACAACTTCAATTTCTTTTTTCTCTTTTTCATCGTTCATTGGTATACCTCCTTACTTTTCTATTAATCTCATATAGTATACTTTAATTATACTATATTTTTTGAAATTTTTCAAGAAAATCTAGATTTTTCCAACTATTTCGCCTTGTTTTTTATAAATACTATTTTCAGCTATAACTCCTCTAACTGAAGAAAGCGGGTAAATATTAGAATTTTTTCCAACTACAGTTCCAGGATTTAACACAGAACCACATCCTACTTCTACATTGTCACCAACCATTGCTCCGAATTTTTTTAGACCTGTTTCAATTTTTTCTTCTCCATTTTTTACAACAACAAGTTTTTTATCTGATTTTACGTTTGATGTAATTGAACCAGCTCCCATGTGAGATTTATAGCCTAGTATTGAATCTCCAACATAATTATAATGTGGAACTTGAACATTATTAAATAATATTACATTTTTAAGTTCTGTTGAATTTCCAACTACTGAGTTTTCTCCTACTATCGCATTTCCTCTAATAAAAGCACAATGTCTTATTTCTGCATTCTTTCCAATAATTGCTGGTCCTGCTATAAATGCTGTTGGAGCAACTTTTGCTGTTTTTGCCACCCATACGTTTTCTGATATTTCTTCATATTCTTCTTTGTCTAATGTTTTTCCTAATTCTATTATGAATTCTTTTATTTTAGGAAGAACTTCCCAAGGATATGTAGCTCCTTCAAAAAGTTTTTTTGCAATTGTTTCGTCTAAATTATATAAATTCTTAATCTCTATGTTCATTTATTTTTTCACCTTATTTCTATTGTCTTAAAACAATTATTTTTCACATTGTCCATGCCTGGACCAGTACTTTTCATATAATTCTTTTGCAGTTTTAGGACTATCTGCGCCTTCTTTATTTTTTACAGGTGCAAAATCATCTTCTCTGCATCCTCTTAGGATTGCAATATCATCAAAAAATTCAAATGCATCAAATATAAATGATTCAAATTTATATGAATTTGGTGAATCTGGAACAACTTCTTTTCCATTTTCATCTATATATGAATTTTTCTTAAATGCTGTATGATACATTAAAGGCTCTGTACTTATTTTTTCAATTGCATCAATTGAATATAAATTACACATGATATGTGATTCACTGAATTTTAATTCGCCATTGTTATCAACTTCTTCTGCCATTTTTTCTGGTAACTCAGTGTATTCTATAACTTTGGGATGATTGTTTAATTTGCAAAATACTCCAACTCTTTCATGCGCATTTGCTTTTACAACTGTTTTAGAAGCTATTTGATAATTTTTATCTATTGTCATTCCAAGTAATGTAACGTCTACCATCTTCAATAAGGCATTGTCAACACTACCAATAAATACCCATTTTACTCCTCTTTCTTTCATGTTAGCAAGAGCTCCGCTTGCTCTTAAAGATGAGTATGTTCCACCATTTCCATCTGATGCTTCTTTTATTTTCATATCTTTACTTATTAGAAGTTTTCCTTCTGTATTTAATAGTGGTAGTTCTCCTTGCATAAATAATGTTACACAAGATTTATCATAACCAAAATAATTATTTTTTTCTAAGAAATCTTTTGTCATTTGGTTATTTTCTCTACTTGTCATTATGTACCAAGGTATTGTTACACCATATTTTTTGTTAGCATCTTTTAGGTTTTCAGCTAATATTTCAAATAGGTATTTTCCTTTTCCATAAACATCTAGTTTAAATGTTCCTTTTGGTCCTGGATGTCCTAGTCTTGTTCCTTGTCCTCCAGCCATTGTTACAACTGCATATTGACCATCTTTTATAGCTTTTGTTCCTAATTCATCAAAAGTTGATTTTTCTTGAAATGAAAGCTTGGCTTTGTCTAAATACTTAATTGGTTCGATTGTTTTTTCCTTTATTTCTGGAGTTTTCTTTGTATTTTCATATAATTCCGCCATTTTATGAAAGTCAATGTTTAATACTTGTTCTGCAAGTTCTGCTTGCTTTCCTGCATCAATTTTATCAAATAATTTTACAATATGATTTTGATTATACTCATTTAATATTTCCTTTGCTTTTTCAATTTCATTCATTTTATTCGACATCTCCTTTTGCTATAAAAAGCCTATTTTCAGGCTTTTTATCTATTACTACATAATATGTTTCTTTTGTTATTTTTGTCATTGTACCATATTGTTTTTTTATTTGCAATATTTTTGTCATAATTAAATAAAATCTCCATATAAATTAAGTAAAGTTTAGTACATGTTTAAAATTTTAAAGGAGGTATATAGATGAAAAATATGAATCTATATCAAGATATTAGTTCAAGGACACAAGGTGACATATATGTCGGAGTTGTGGGACCAGTTCGTACCGGCAAATCTACTTTTATTAAGAAATTTATGGATTTGCTTGTTATTCCAAATATTGAAAATGACTATAAAAAAGAACGTGCAAGGGATGAATTGCCACAAAGCGCTGGTGGAAGAACTATAATGACAACCGAGCCGAAATTTGTTCCAAATGAGGCTATTGAAATTACATTAGATAATAATTTGAAACTTAAAACACGATTGGTTGATTGTGTTGGATATTTGGTTGATAATGCAATTGGATATTTAGAAGACGAAATGCCTAGAATGGTTAAAACTCCATGGTCTGAGGAAGAAATCCCATTTGAAACAGCAGCTGAAATTGGTACAAGAAAAGTTATTCAAGAACATTCAACAATAGGCATTTTAGTAACAACTGATGGTTCTATAACAGATATTCCAAGAGAAGATTATATTGCTGCTGAAGAAAGAGTTGTTTATGAATTAAAAGAGTTAAACAAACCTTTTGTTATACTACTAAATTCCTCAACACCAGATTCTACATATACTAGAGAACTTGCAGAAAACTTAAGTGCAAAATATGATACATTTGTAATACCTACAAATTGTGAAAAATTACAAATTGATGACATTACAAATATATTCTCAAAAATATTATACGAATTTCCTATTGAACAAATTAATATTAAATTCCCAAGATGGATTGATGGATTAGATTTCTCTCATCCACTAAAAACAGAGCTTTTTACAGAAATCAAAGGAGCTTTTGAAAATGCCAATATACTAAAAGAAATTCCTTTTTCTATAAATAGTATTTCTCAAACTGAAATAATTGAAAAAAGTTCAATTGATAGCATTGAACTCGGTAATGGAAATGTTAATATCTCAATTACTCTTAAGGAAGACTTATTCTACAAAGCATTATCAGAAATGACTGGTGTGGAAATATCAAACGAAGGCGACCTATTTAGTACAATTTCTGAACTTTCTTGTGCCAAAAAGAAATATGATAAAATTTCTTGTGCATTGGATGAAGTAAATGCAAAAGGGTATGGAATTGTTACCCCATCAATCGACGAACTAATTTTAGATGAACCTGAAATGGTTAAACAAGGCTCAAGATTTGGTGTAAAGTTAAAAGCTACTGCCCCATCAATTCACCTAATAAAAACAAATGTAACTACCGAAGTTTCACCTATTGTAGGTTCTGAAAAACAATCAGAAGAATTGGTAAATTATTTGCTTTCTGAATTTGAGAATGACCCAAAGAAAATTTGGGAATCCAACATTTTTGGTAAAAATCTTCATGAACTTGTAAATGAGGGCTTGCAAACCAAACTTTCTAAAATGCCTGAAGATGCACAAATGAAACTTCAGGAAACTTTGGAACGTATTGTTAATGAAGGCTCTGGTGGATTAATTTGCATTATATTATAAAAAAATATTGTAATGTTTAACATAATATGATATAATTATTTCAATTCGTTCGCGAATTTTCTATATCTAGTTAGAGAATATGCGCAACCCGAGACAATCTAAAGAGGTGATTCCATTGGCAACCCTAGGCACATTAGCACAAACCGTAAATCGCAAAAAAATTACAACTAAGGAGGATTTAGACATGAAGAAAACAATAGCGGATTTTGCAAAAATTCTTGAAGCACCCCAGGAAGAACTCTATCGGTTGGAAGAAAAAGGAGATATGTTGATAAAGTATTCCATCTCAAAGAATACTTCAAACATTCGTCTCAACTATCGACGTACTAGGATCGTTCTTGATACTACAACAACAGTTTGGATTTCAGCATATGAAAGATATGACAATGGCAATCCGAAAAAATTTATAGCCAAGAAAAAGGATCTTGTTAAAATTGATTCCTTTAGCATACCTCTTAAAGAGGTCACTCTGGAAGAGCTTGAAGAAATTAGGAAACTCCAGAAAACCAAAAACTTGGCTGTGACTTTATTCCTCTTTAAGGAATATGGTAAATACTATCTTGCAGAGCTTGAAAGTGAAATTTCATTTATAAAAACAAAAATCTATAATGATGTTCATATGTGTAAAGAATGTTCACATTTAAGTGCACTTCCTGACAATCGAGGCGGATGCCCAAAAGTTAGGAGTTGCAGGAAAAAGTTGGAAAAATATCCTTTTATAGATGTTGGATATCAAACTATAAAAAGGATTTCATTCAGCAATGATGGCACACCCACATGGGGCACAGAGATATTTGACGTAATTGAATGTAAAAACTTTGAGCAGAAAAAAGAACGATTAAAGAGCTCAATGACAATGAAGGAGAAAATCGCACTTCGTGATTCACTCCACGATTATCTTAAAGATTTCACCTAATAGCATTTATATCCTCTTACTATGCAAATGGCACTCCCAATGGGAGTGCCTCTTTTTTATTCTAATTATACATATAATTTTGTGGATTTACATGTTTTCCATTTATTCTTATTTCAAAATGTAAGTGTGCTCCTGTTGAGTTACCAGTTGAACCAACTGCCGCAATTACATCTCCTGCTTTAACTTCTTGCCCAACTTTTACATACATTTTAGATGTGTGTGCATACCAAGTTTCTACACCATTTCCATGGCTTACTTTTACTAAGTTACCATATGCTCCAGAATATTCAGCACATATAACTGTTCCATCTGCTACAACTGAAATAGGCGTTCCTGTTGATGCAACAATATCTAAACCTGTATGTGTAGAACTTCTTATTCTACTAACTTCACCATATCTTGAAGAAATTCTTCCTGTAACAGGTACATTAGCAAATTTAATACCTTCTACAACTGCAACAGCACCTTCCATTTCCTTTTCTTCAATCCTTGTTGAAATATTTGATTTTGCAATTTCAAGTTCAGCTGTTTTAACTTCTTCAAGATTTTTAGTTGTTTTCTCTGTAATTGTTAAGTCTATGTTTTCATCTCCTTGTTTTAATTCACTTACTATTTTTTCGGCTTGTTCTTTTGTATCTACCGAATCCACAACCTCATCTTCTAATGCAATTTCGTAATATTTATAAGTTATATCCATATCTTTTTGCATTGCAATTATTATTTCTTGCTCATTTGTTTTTTCTCCTCTATTAACAAATGTCAATTCATATTTTGGTGTTTCTTTTATCTCAACACTTTCTACATTTTTTGCTGTATAATTTATTACATTATTTTCTACATCTTTTTCAAACTCTTCTATATTTTCAATATAACCCACATTTTCGTCACCTAATGTAACTGCATATACTGGTTTATATTTTATAAATAACATTCCACTAACGAAACCAAATGCTATTCCTACCATTAAAAGTATTTTTGTGCTTTCTTTTGTATAGTATTTTAGTTTCCCTTTTAAAATAAAATTCACTCTCCTTTTTAGCAGTTTTTTCCAGACCGCTATCCTTAATTATACACTAAATTAGGCAAAAAATCAAATTACCTACTCTTTATTATGCCCAATTTTTATAATTTATTCCAAATTATTGTTTTCAAAATTCATTCTTGCTCATTTTTTCTCTCTTATACTTAATTATTTTTGTATTTTCTCTGTTTTTCACCATTCTAATATTATAATTTTTTTAAGGAATAATATAAATATGTTAATTTATGGGTTCTATATTAAGTTACCGGTTTCTGTAAACTTTACCCATATAATGTTATATTTTGTTTAATACATAGCAAATCGTGTTAACCACAAGGTTTGCAGAAATTAGGAGGTAAAATATGGCATTAGATTATGATATTATAGGAAGTAGAATTAAACAGGCAAGAATTGCCAAAAATTATACCCAAGAAGATTTAGCAGAAAAATTAAACGTTTCTGTTGCATTTTTAAGTAGAGTTGAAAGAGGAAATTCAAAAATTAATTTAAAAAGATTAAATCAAATCTGTGGTTTTTTAGATGTATCTGAAAGTTATATGCTTACAGGTGTGGCTAATAATTCTGAAAATTATTTAGATAAGGAATTTGCTGAATTACTTAAAAAATGTTCACCAGAAAAGCAAAGAATGATTTATGATATTGTAAAAACTATTGCAGAAAGTAAATAATAATATTTATGCGATTTGTAATAAAAATGTAATAAAACATGTATATATATACTTTTCAATATTTAATTATAATATAGTAAAAATCTGTTGCTAATGCAACAGATTTTTATATTGATAAATATATAATATTCATGTATTAAAAATTTAAATAATTTTTTTCAAAATACAAATACTAATTTAAAACAGAAAGGAATGTGAAAAATATGGAATTTAAACAATGGCAAGGATTTAAATGTGGAGATTGGCAAAAAGAAATCAATGTAAGAGATTTCATTCAACACAATTATACTCCTTATGAAGGTGATTCAAGCTTTTTGGAGGGAGCCACAGATAAAACACTTAAACTTTGGGATAAAGTTTTAAAATTATATGAAAAAGAAAAAAATTCTCCAGGTGGAGTTTTAGATATAGATACAAAAACAGTTGCAGGTGTAGATGCATTTGAAGCAGGATATATTGATAAAAACCTAGAAGAAATCGTTGGTTTTCAAACAGATAGTCCTTTAAAAAGAGCAATTATGCCTTATGGCGGTATTAGAATTGTAGAAAAAGCAGTTGCAGCTTGTGAGAAAACTCTAGATTCAAAGATAGAAGAAATTTTCCATAAATATAGAAAAACTCATAATGAAGGAGTTTTCGATATTTATACACCTGATATAAGAGCTGCAAGAAGTGCCCACCTTTTAACAGGTCTTCCAGATGGATATGGACGTGGAAGAATAATTGGAGATTACAGAAGAATCACTTTATATGGTGTAGACGCACTTATTGAAGAAAAAAAAGAAGAATTAGAAATACTAAATGTTGACGAATTTTCAGAAGATGTTGTAAGAAGCAGAGAGGAAATTGCAGAACAAATAAAATCTTTAAATGAATTAAAAGCTATGGCTTTAAAATATGGATTTGATATTTCTGTACCAGCTTCTAATGCTAAGGAAGCTGTACAATGGCTATATTTCGGTTATCTTGCTTCTGTAAAATCTCAAGATGGAGCAGCAATGAGCCTTGGTAGAACATCAACATTCTTAGATATTTATATTGAAAGAGATTTACAAAATGGAACATTAACTGAAAAACAAGCTCAAGAAATAATAGACCACTTTGTAATGAAACTTAGAATGGTTAGATTTTTAAGAACACCTGAATATAATGAATTGTTTAGTGGAGACCCTGTTTGGGTAACTGAAAGTATTGGTGGAATGGGAATTGATGGAAGAACTTTAGTTACCAAAAACTCTTTTAGAGTTCTTCATACTCTAGAAAACTTAGGCCCAGCACCAGAGCCAAATCTAACAGTTCTATGGTCTACAAGATTACCTGAAGGATTTAAAAGATATACAACTGGTCTTTCAATAAAAACATCTTCTATACAATACGAAACAGATGATGTAATGAGATTTTCTTTAGGTGATGATTATGGTATCGCTTGTTGCGTATCTCCAATGAAAATTGGAAAGCAAATGCAATTCTTTGGTGCTAGAGCAAATTTAGCTAAAACATTGCTTTATGCTATAAATGGTGGTAGGGATGAACTTTCTGGAAAACAAATTACACCAGAATTCACACCTATAACTTCAGAATATTTAAACTATGATGAAGTAATTGCAAAACTTGATGTTATGATGGATTATGTTGCAAAAATTTATATAAAAGCTTTAAATGGAATTCACTATATGCATGATAAATATTGTTATGAATCTTTGGCAATGGCTTTACATGACAAAGATGTAATTAGAACAATGGCATGTGGAATTGCAGGTCTTTCAGTTGTAGCTGATTCCCTATCTGCAATTAAATATGCAAAGGTTAAAGTTATAAGAGATAAAACTGGTTTAGCAACAGATTTTGAAGTTGAAGGAGATTTTCCAAAATACGGAAACGATGATGACAGAGTTGATCAAATTGCTGTGAATATTGTAAAGAGATTTATTAAAAAATTAAGAAAACATCCTACTTACAGAAATTCAAAACACACTCTTTCAATTTTAACTATCACTTCAAATGTTGTTTATGGTAAGTCAACAGGAAACACACCTGATGGAAGAAAATCTGGAGAGCCATTTGGACCAGGTGCAAATCCATTACATGGAAGAGATACTAATGGTGCTCTTGCAGTTATGAATACTATTGCAAAACTTCCTTTTGATTCAGCAGAAGATGGTATTTCTTATACTTTCTCAATTACTCCTAATACTTTGGGTAAAGAGGAAGAACAAAGAATTTCTAACTTGGTTAGCATGTTAGATGGATTCTTTGCTCAGACTGGACATCATATAAATGTTAATGTTTTTGATAGAAGTCTTTTACAAGATGCTATGAAACACCCTGAAAAGTATCCTCAACTTACTATTCGTGTTTCTGGATATGCAGTTAACTTTACAAAACTTACTAAAGAACAACAATTAGATGTTATTAATAGGACTATTCACGAAAAGATTTAATTATTACAAGTAACAAGTTAAAGTTTGAAAGGAGCAGAAAATGGAAGAAAATTTAGTAGCAAATATTCACTCTTTTGAAACATTTGGAACAGTTGACGGACCTGGAATACGTTTCATATTCTTTATGCAAGGCTGTGCCTTAAGATGTAAGTATTGTCATAATAGAGATACTTGGCGTAGAAATGGTGGAAAAAAACTAAGTGTAGATGAACTTATAGAAAAGATTCTTAAATACAAAAATTATATTTCTCCAAATGGTGGAGTTACCGCTTCTGGCGGCGAACCTTTGCTACAAGCTCCATTTCTAATTGAATTGTTTAAACAATTAAAAAAAGAAGGAATTCACACTTGTATTGATACTTCTGGCATGTTTGCTATTACAGATGAAATAAAAGAATTGCTTTCTTTAACAGATTTAGTTTTATTAGATATTAAACATATTGATGATAACAAGTGTAAAGATTTAGTTGGCGTTTCTAATAAATTAGAATTAGAATTTGCAAAATATTTATCAGATAATGGCAATAAAATGTGGATTAGACAAGTTCTTGTTCCTGGCTACACAGATGATGAAGAAGATTTGTTAAGATTAAAAGAATTCCTTTCAACCTTGAAAACAGTTGAAAAGGTTGAACTATTACCTTATCACAATATGGGGAAATATAAGTGGAGTGATTTGGGTGTAGAATATGATTTAGAAAATGTAAAACCTGCAACCCAAGAAGATGTTGATAGAGCTAAAAAAATATTAGGAATTTAGGAGGAGACTCCAGTTAACAATTTGGGACACTTTCAAAAAGTGAATTCACTTTTTGAAAGTGTCCCAAATTGTTAACTGGAAATCTTCAAAATTTTTTGTTTTAATTTACTCTTATTTCAATCATTTTATCTTTTAATTCTTTTTCAATATTTTGTAATTCAACTTCTGCTTCTTGACGTTGTTTTCTTCCATTTTCGTGGATTTCAATTACTTTATCTAGTGTTTCAATGATATCTTGATTTGTTTTCTTTAATGTTTCGATATCTACTATTGCTCTTTCAGATTCTTCAGCAACTTCTATTGAACCTTGTTTTAATAATTCACTATTTTTCTTAAGCATATCGTTTGTTAGGTTTGTAACTGCTTGTTGTGCTCCTAATGCTTGTTTTGCATTGTTTATACCCAAAGCTAGAACTATTTGATTTTTCCATAATGGTATTGTATTTGTTAGTGAACCTTGAATTTTTTCAACTAATTGAGCATCATTATTTTGTAATAATCTAATTTGTGGAGCCATTTGAATTGCTATGATTCTTGTTGTTTTTAAATCATATATTTTCTTTTCAAATCTGTTTATAGTGTTTTCCATGTCATTAACTTTTTGAGCATCTAGTTGTTCTCCGCTTTCTTCTGCTTTTTTTCTTAATTCTGGCAAAACTACATTTCTTAGTTCTTCTAGTTTTTTATCTCCAGCAATTATATATAAAGATAATTCTTTAAAGTATTCTAAGTTCTTCTCATACATTGTGTCATAAATTGTAATGTCTTTTAACATTTTTAATTTATGATTTTCTAATTGTTTTTCAATTCCATCAATATTTGTTTCTATTTTGCTATATTTAGCTGTCCATGTGTCTAAATCTTTCTTTACATTATGGAAAAATTTAGCTAAACCTGTTCTTGGTGCCCCTATATCTGCATCAAAGTTTTTAATTTGACCTACTAAATCTGCTAGTAAATCTCCAACTTCTCCTACATTTTTTGTTTTAACTCCATCTAAAACGCTATCTGAAAATTGAGATATTTTTGTTTGAGCTTTTGCTCCATATTGTAATACTTGTGTTGCATCATTTACATCTATTTTACTATTGAAATCGTCAATTGCATCTTTTTCCTCTTGTGTTAATAAATCATAGTTTAATGATTCCTCAATTTTTTCATTTGATACTTGTCCTTTTTTTATTTCAACTTCATCAACAATTGTTTTCATTGTTGGTTCTTTCTTCTCTTCTTTAGCTGCACTTACTTGAATTTCTTCCATTTTAAAACTCCTTCCATTTTTATTTAGTTTTTAAGTAATCTATCAATTTGTTATAGACATCCATTTTTAATCCTGAAACTGTACTTGTAACACTTTGTGGTACTCCAATTCCAAATTTTGAAACATCATAACTTCCACCAGTAATACCTGTTCTAAATCCATATCTTTCCCATGCTATTTTTTGAATTTCTGGATCATCAAATGCTTTATAGAACTTATTTCCATTTTCTGTGAAAGATGCTATACAGTGTGAATTCCAAATAGTTGGTGTTGGATATAAAACTCTAATATTGTCTTTTACTTGATTAAATCCATCTGGATTTGAATTAGCAAAATCAATTATAGATTTTTCATAATCAACTATCATTGGTTCTCCACCCATACCTGTTTTTAAGTATCTTTCAAATAAGTCTGCTGGTGTATTATTCATATAACCAGATTTTACATAGAAGTCTTTTAATTTGGGTAAGTTAGTCTGAACACTTGAATCGTTTACTTGACTTTCGCACAAAATAGAAAGTAATAATCCATAATATGTTGCTCCTGGTGATGATGTAACTGGGTCTGTTGATGCTATATTAATATTTCCATACAATTTTGTCAAGCCTATATCTGACCATTTTTTACCCTGTAAGATATATTGCATCAATTTTTGCATATCTGTAATATAGTAAACTCCGTCTTGTTCTGCTACTATTTTTTCTTTAACTAGGGCATCTACAACTTCTCCCCAGCTATAAATTACAATTGGTGTATTTAATGTTAAACCACCTTGAAGTACTGTATATCTATCTGCTTCTCCATTTGCTTTGTTTGGTGCTAATTTATAATAGTCGTAAAATCTTTGGTCAGAAGAAAACATTACATCATATTTTGTTCCGTCTTCTCTAACAAGTGGATTTACAATCAATTTTCCATTACTCCAAGAATCATAAACAACATTTAGCTTATACTTTTCTCTCATAATTTTTACAACATCTTCATCTGCAAGAAAATCTTCCTTTCCTCCACCTGTTGCAACATATACTGTTGTTAACTCAGCATCTGAAATTCCACTATTCTCTGCTTCTTTTGAATTATTAAAAATCTTAATTCCTACAATTGTTAAAATTAAAAGTATGAAAATTACAATCCCAATTATTTTTGTTTTCAAAATTATTTCCCCCTTATAAAAATTTTATTTATTGGAGAAAATATATTATTTTAAATTCCGCGTAAGCGATCAACCGTAGCGAAGCCGCAGGGCGACTGGAGCAACTTACAGACTAGTATTTTTAAAATCTGGAAGTTGCGACACCAAGGAATTTCAAAATAATATATTTTCTCAATTATTAGAGATTTTTAAAATCACTAGTAGTATCATAACCGTCAGCTTTTAACATAGTTTCAAACACCTTCATTTCAGCATCTGTGTCAACCATATCTGTTTGATATAAATTAGAAAGCTGATTTTTAAACGCATTGTTTATTTTTTCTACCATGCTCTCAGTTTGCATCATAAACTTTTTACCATCTTCACTTGAAAGTCTTTGGTTCTCAATTTCATCGTATTTTCTTAAAATATTTAAAGTCACTGGCAAATAATAGTCAAAGAAATTACTCATCTTTTTGAACTTTTCAGGTTTCTTTTCTATTGTTTTTATCATTTTGTTTACCGTTTCACCAATTTCTCTAATATTTTTTCTAAGCTCAGGACTGTCCACTTTTGTTTCCATATCAAGAATTTGTTTATTCTTATTTTTGGCCTCATTTAATGTATCATAAATGCTTCTAGTTTTATCAGTTATTTCTTCATTTTTCTTATTATGAAGTAATAGCTCTCCAGCTCCATAAGCACATGCTCCTATTGCAAGAGAAGGCAATAAACTTACTGACAATGCTAGGTATGGAACTGCAAAAAATGTTCCACCTATTATCGCCGAAACGATTGACGAGTTTTTCATTTTAATTATACCCCCTGACTTCTTTAAAAGCCTTAACTAAATCTGATTTGCCGTCAAAGATTTTTCCATTTGACATATTTGCAATTTCTTTTAATTGTGATTCCATCGCATCTCCAAACATTATTGAATATATTGGAATTTGTTTGTTTATTTTTTTATATTCATATTGCAATGTTTGAAACGTTCCAACATTTCCTTGGCCGTCTGTCATTAAAACAACTGAAACATTGTATTTATTCATATCTTCGTCTTTTAAAACATCAATTGCTTTTGCACAAGCTAAGTGAAGTGCTGTTGTTCCAGTAGATTTATTAGTGTTTATTTTTTCTAAAAGCTCTGCTGTTTGAGTTCCATTTTTTGTAGACCATGTATCTTTAACATTTGTGCTAAATGGTATTACATCAATTTTATCATTTTCTGCAAATTGTATAAAGTCATTTGAAGCTTTTTCTGTTAATATATAATCCATTGCAGATTTTAATTGTTTTTCTCCTTCTCCAGACATACTTCCAGAGTAATCTAAACAAAATACCACATGAACTGGTTTTCTAAGTTCTGTTTGATACATATTTAAAGCTAATTTTATAACTTCTGTACTTGGATATTTTATTGGTGAAATGTATTTACTTGTGTCAATTCCCCAATCCGGATTAAATATTGATTTATCAACATTTTCGTTTGTTCCACCATACCAAGTTCTTTTCCCTTTTTGTTGTAATAATTTTTGTCCTTCATTACTTAAAATATAAGATTGAATGTCTTCAAATATTTCTTTTTTGTCTGTATTTTTGTTATCTATATATGCAAATGGGCTATCTGAAATTGAAACACCATCAATTGGATAAATTGCATATAAAGTTTCTTCACCCTTTGCCTGCAATTTTTGATTTATATTTATTATTGAAGATTCATAAGCTACAACTGCCTCATAATTACCATTTAGGAATAATTCTTCTAAGAATTCTTCATCTCCCGAAGACCTCTCCATTCCTGAAAATAAAGTTTTTAAATTATTTTTCAATTCTTCATTCTCAAGATGTTCTTTTGTTAAAACCTCTGGATTTCCGGCCAATGTTGAAAGGAGTCCTAAATAAGCTGAAGCTCCACTATTTGTAACTGTTGGATTTGACATACTAAATTTTAATTTTCCATCTTGAATTGCTTTTACAATATCTTTTGTATAGACTGTTTTTCCAACAAATCCAAGTTCTTCTGCTTTTGACTTTTTAATTCCAAATATTACTGGGCTTATATTTGTACATTTAGAATTTGTCATTTTTACTGAACTATCAAGCATGTAACCCCATATTGAATTTGAAAGCCATACAGCATCATACTTTTCGCCTTTGTTTAATTTTTGCATTATCTCTAGAGAACCTGCATATTCAAATTGTATCTTGTAGCCCTTATTTTGTGCATAATTTGTTACAACTTCTTCCATACTTTTATTTTCTTGGCTTGCAATTATTCTAAATGTTCCATCATCTTTAGCAACATTTACATCATGATTATTGGTTTTTGTATTATTTGTTGATTTACTTGAAAAAGAAACAATCATAAATAATATTATAAAAATTCCAACAAATATTGAAAATGGTTTTATATTTTTATTATCGTTCAACTTCTTTCTCCCCTCTTTTGTTTTTACATATTATATAATTTTTTTATCTTTTTATCAATAGTTTAAAATAATAAAAGCTAAATATATATTCTGCAAGTGGGGAGACCTGGGAAGAATATATATTTAGCACAAAACACTACATAAAAAAATTATAAATCTACAAAAACCTCATTTTCTTTAAAGACCACAATTCCTGGTTGTGGAGTTTGATTTAGGACAACAGCAGTTGATTTATCAAGTCCTTCTGGTTCATTATTAATCTTTATTTTTAGTCCATTTTCTTTTAATACTTTTTCCGCTTCTTGAATTGTAAGTCCTGTAATTTGAGGAATTGCAACTTCTTCTTTTGTTTCTATCTCATCTTTATTTCCTTGGTTTACTTCTAAATATGGCAATACTTCGCTAAAAATTTGCCCACCAACTGGTGCAGCAACGCCTCCTCCTTGGTGTCCACCTTCCCCAGTTGGATTATACAAAGTTACCAAAACAACAACTTGTGGATCATCTATTGGAGCTACTCCGCAAAATGATGTAACATATTTGCCAGTATTTACTCCATCTTCTGACGTTCCAGTTTTTCCTCCAATCCTGTAACCTGCTACTTTTGCATTTTTTCCTGTTCCTTCACTTACAACCGACTCCATCATGCTCAAGACTTTTTCTGATGTTTCTTTTGATATTACTTCTCCTGTCGTTTCTACTGGCATATCTTGCACTTCGCCAGTTTCACTTTTTATTATCTGCTTTACCACTCTGGGCTTTATTTTAGTTCCACCATTTGCTATCGAAGAAACTGCTGTTACAAGCTGGATTGGTGTTATTTCAAATCTTTGGCCAAAGCTGATTGTGGCAAGTTCTACAGGTCCAGCTTTTTCTTTGGCTAGAAATATTCCCTTTGCTTCACCTGGTAAATTTATTCCTGTTTTATCTAAGAGTCCAAATTTTTCAAGATAGCTATAATATTTTTCTACACCCAATTTTTGTCCAAGCCCTATAAATACTGGATTACATGAGTTCATTAGTGCTTGCCTTAGGCTTTCTGGGCCATGTGGCCTATAATATCTCCAACATTTGATTCTTACTCCAGCAACAACTATTCCACCTGTACAGCAAAATTCTCCTTGTCTATCTGTGTCAGTTATTCCCTCTTCTAAAGATGCTGATGCTGTAATCAACTTAAAAACGGAACCTGGCTCATAGGTATCTGCAATTGCCTTATTTCTCCAAACTGCTTGCAAATTTTTGGTTTTCTCAGCTTGTTCCATCGTGTCCCATGTAGCCTTTAATTCTTCAGTATATGGTTCATAAGGGTCATTTAAGTTATAGTTAGGATATGTTGCCATCGCTAATAAATCCCCAGTTTTAGGATTCATTATTACTATGTTTCCACCATCTGTACACTTATTGTCGATACATGCTTCTTTTAAATATTTCTCTGCAATTGACTGGATTGTTGCATCAATTGAAAGGACTAAGTCATCACCATTTATTGCAGGTGTATAACTTTCGCCTTCTGTTCCTATTTCCCCACCTTTAGCATCTGCATGTCTTTTTATAGCTCCTTTTTTACCTTTTAAGACTTCATCATATCTTGCTTCAATCCCATCTAAACCTTGGTTGTCACTTCCACAAAACCCAATAAACTGTGATGCTAAATTACTATATGGATAATATCTTTTTGTATCTTCATCTATGTTTATCCCTTTACTTATTCCATTTCCCTGCATCCAAACTCTCAATTTATCCGTCTTTTCTTTGTCTACTCTTTTCGCAATTGTTTCTATGGATATTCTCTTACTTACTTTTTTTAAGACTATTTCATAGTCTAGTTCAAAAATATCTGCCAAAGCTCTAGCCACTTTTTCTTTATCTTCTTTTGCAATGTTTACAGGATTAACTGTTACACTTTCCACTGTACTACTAACAGCTAAAACTGTCTTTCCGGTCGCATCATATATCGTCCCTCTTTTAGGATTTATATATCTATCTAAGGTTTGCTGTTCATATGCCAACAGCCTTAGATTGCTACCTTGGACAAATTGTATAAAAGCTATTCTTCCAATCAAAATTGTTAAAATTATAAAAACTATAAAAAGTGAATTTCTCATTTTCTTTTTACTAGAAAGTTTCACTGGTTCCATAAAAACACCTCTAGTAAATCTATTCAAAAAACACTTAAAAATTCTACGAATTTTTAAGTGTTTTTTTACTAACGCTCTATTCCATCACTTTTTTTAACTTCTATATTACTTATTTTATCGTCTAATCTCATTTCTATAATGTTATTGAATATTCCATCTTCATTGGAAATGTCTATCATTGAAAAATACCCTATTGGCATACTTATTATTCTTTTGTTTAAGTATTTTATTATTTCATATTTACATCTTTGAGAGTATAGACCTATAAGAGCTTTATCACTAAGCGGTTTGTCTTTAAAAAATATTTCTTCATAGTTTAAAGCAGATTCATAGTCTTGTATATTTTCTTTTTTATTCAATCTATTAATCTGTTTCAAACAGTCTAAATCTGTTTCTCTATCCAATTCGCAAATAGTTTTTATCATATTATCTTCAATTTTTTGTAATATGTTTTCATACCCAAAATAATAATCTTTTTTAGTATTTGGCTTAATTACTGCAATACAATAATCATATTCCAATATTTCATCATACCTTTTACCTCTTTCTTCTGCTATATGATTGTCTTTTATTTCTAAATATTTATATCCATCTTTGTCTGTTTTTTCAACTAGTAAGTTTCTGTTATTTAATTCGTTATATAGTTCTGGACTTTTTTCATAATCTTGTTCGATCATATAATAAACTGTTTCTAAATCTATATCTGACAATTCTTTTATTTTTCTTTCAATTATTTCTTCCTCATTACAACACTTTTGGCTAAACTCATTTGAAATTTCGCTCACTAAATACATTAAGAATTCTTGATTATTTAGTTTTGAAAGCTCTTCCAAGTATATTTTCGCATCTTTTCCTTCATTATCTATTGCTTTACTTTTTAATTCCATTAAGTATTCTACAATGTTTCCTTTTTTGCTATAATTGAATCCATTAATTTCAGCATAAAAGTTATTAATTGCTGAAGAATCCAGTGTTTTCACTCTTTCTCTTGCAACTTGAGGTATATAATCAATTTTTAGAAGATATTTATACAAATCTTCTTCTTCCATTTGTTCTATTCTTTCTTTTATTAACTCATCATAGTATGGATCCATTTCACCAAAGCTTAAATCTAAGAAATCATTAATGTTTAATAAAGATATTTTTGTGTATAAGACCTCTTTTAGATTATCTGTTAATAAATCCAATAATTCTTTTTGTTCTTCATATTCTTCTTCATTATCAAAGTTTTCTCTATCTATATTTGTAAATTTTAATAATATGTTTATGCTTTCTACTAACTCTCTACTTGTATTTATTGAGTAATCAGCATCTTCAACTTTATTAGCAAACAAATCATAGAATGCTTTGACATTATATATTATATCAATACATGGTCTATATATCTCATTTAAATTAACTCCCTTGTACTTTTCTTTTAATTCTTTTTCTTTATTATCAAAAGAATCTCTATCAATAAAAAAACTTTCTATATAATCTAGATATTTTCCTATATCTCCGATATTATATTTTCCATCAATTTCTTTTTCCTCAAGTTCTTCTTCGGCTAACCATAAAAATACTAAAAAGTTTTTAATATCACCTAATTCTTTTGTTTCGATAATCTCTTTTAGTCCTTCTACTAATTCTTCATCAAACATCAATCAACACCTCTATTTACTTTATATCAAAAAAACACTTGAAAATCAAGTGTTTTAATTTCCTAATAATGAACTCCAAAATTGTTCAAACCAACCTTTTTCTTCCTCTTCTTCTATTAATACTTTTTCATATGGAGATTCTACATAATCTTTTTTAGGAAGATTTATATAAACTGTTTGCTTATTTGTAAGCTTTTTCATTCCCAATTTATCTTTTGCTTGTTGTTCTACATAGTTTGAGTTCAAATTATTTTCTATATTTACTTTTGTTTGTTCGTTTTCTTTTTGTAGAGATGATATTTCTCTTTTTAAAGACTGAACTTTGTTGAATTTTTCATTTATCTGAGAGTTTCTATAACTTATGGTTAATAATACTGCAAATATTCCCACTATGCTTAATGCCATTCTTATTTGCTTTTTTCTTTCTACGCCAGAAGCTTTATTTTTTTGTTTTCTAGTTTCTAAAACACGCAAATCTGGTTTCTTTTTAGGTCTATATGATGGTTGTAATTTTCTTGGGCTTGTTTCATATTGATACCCTGCTCTTGCCATAAGTATATCACCTCCCTATCTTTAGTTTTTATATTTTTTCAAAAATTCTTAATTTTGCACTTTTTGATCTTGAATTTTCTTCTTGTTCTTCCTTAGTTGCTATTATTGGTTTTCTTGTAATTATATTTCCAACTTTCTTTGCTCCACATACACAATATGGTAAATCACTTGGACAAGTACATTTTCCATTTGCTCCGTGTGAATGCATTTTTTACTGCTCTATCTTCTAATGAATGGAATGTTATTATACACAATCTTCCACCACTTTTTAGAACATCTATACAATCCTTTACTGTATTATATAAAGGTTTTATTTCATTATTTACTTCTATTCTAATTGCCTGGAATGTCCTTTTTGCAGGATGTCCATCTTTTTTTGCAAATGCTGGAATTGACTTATCTATAATATCAACTAGTTCTTTTGTTGTTTCAATTTCTTTGTTTTTTCGATAAATACAGATATTTTTCGCAATTTGCCTTGAAAATCTTTCTTCGCCATATTCGAAAATTAAATTGGCCAAGTCTTCTTCTTTATAATTATTTACAACATATTTTGCATCTAGTTCTTGGGTTTTGTCCATTCTCATATCTAAGCTATTCTCACCTAAATAACTGAACCCCCTGTTTCTTTCATCTAATTGATATGATGAAACTCCAAGGTCTAACAAAATACCGTCAACCTCTTCTATTTGTAAATCTTCTAAAATTTGTTTAATGTTATCATGATTTCCATGAATATATGTTACATTTGAAAAATCTTTTAGTTTTTCTCCAGCTGCCTTTAGAGCTTCTTCATCTCTGTCTATTCCAATTAGTCTTCCATTTTGATTTAATCTTTTAACAATTTCGCTACTATGACCTGCTCCACCTAATGTACCATCTACATATATTCCATCTGGTTTTATATTTAAACCTTCTATACATTCATTTAACATTACTGGCAAATGTTTAAATTCCAATTTTACACCTCTTGCTTTTAAAAGTTTTACAACGCCGGCAAAAAGTATAGGCTTTTCCTATACTTTTTACCAGGCTGTTGTTACATCTTATGTATTTTATTATTCTTTGGTTGGACTTTTCTTTCGCAAGATTAGTCTTTTGCAATTTCTAAAAATTCTTTTGAATTATTTATCTTTTGCTTACACATAACTAAACAATGTTTTATCTTTTGTATCTTAATCCATTATCTTATGTGCGTTTATCTTTTGTATTTTTGTCTTTTGTGTTTTAGTATCTGTTTTTTAATTTTTCCACATTTGTAGAAAACTCCCCCAGATATTCTTAAGTATTATATAAACTTTTTCAAGTTATATACCAAGCATTGTCATGTTTTCAGCAATTTCGTCTACTGAAATATTTTCATCACATTTTTGCCAAGTTTCTTTATCCCATATTTCAAGTCTTGTTCCAACACCAATTATAACAGCTTCTTTTTCAAGGTTTGCAGCTGTTCTAAGATTTCCTGGTATTAAGAATCTTCCTTGTTTATCAATTTCACATTCTGTTGCCCCAGATAAGAAAAACCTTACAAAATTTCTAGCATTTCTATCTGAAAGTGGAAGTGTTTTTAGTTTGGCTTCAAAGTTTTCCCATTCGTTTTGTGAAAACGCAAATAAACATCCATCTAAACCCTTGGTTACAATGAACTTTTCTCCAATGTCTTGTCTAAGTTTTGCCGGCATAATTAGTCTGCCTTTTGCATCTAAAGAGTGCTCATATTCCCCAATTAGCAATGTTTTTTCGCCTCCTTCACTTTTATACCACTTTGCACCACTTTGCTCCACTTTTCTAAAATTTTAATATAACTTTTTATATTTTGCAATACTTTTTTTAAAATTTTTTTAATTTTTTTTATAAAATTTTTTTATCCACATTTTTCCAACATGTTGTCCACATCTTCTAATTTTATAACTAACATTGTTTGTTCTATAATCAAACCATTCTTTTAGTATAAGTTCGTGTCATTTTTTTATCATACTTGTTATACTTTAACCAGAAAAATATTTTTAATAATCTATTAATAGGAAAGGAATGTTGTTTATTATGACAAAAAAAGAACAGATTTATAGAAAAAGTATTGGAGATAGAATAAAACTTGCTCGTTCTCAAACAGATTATACTCAAGAAGAACTTGCCGAAAAATTACAATTATCTTCTAGATATATAAGTCAATTAGAAAGAGGTATGGCATTTGGTAGTGCCACTACAATAGTTAATATATGTAAAGCTTTAAATATAAGTTCTGACTTTTTATTTAGTGATATTATAGATAACGAAGCTCCTACTTTTAATAAAATGGTTAAGCAAAGTTTTTTAGAAGACTACCTTGCCTTAGATGACTACAATAAAGAAGTTGTACATGCTTTAGCTAAACAGTTAGTTAAAATGCAAAAAGATGATAAGAAAAAAATAAATTAATATTAAAATTAAAAAGAAAAATTGCTTGGCAATTTTTCTTTTTAATTTATCGTAGTACTTGTTGCCCCAGTACCAACCACATCTTCTTGCAATGCTCTCCATGTATTGCAACCCACTATTCCATCTGCCACTAATCCTTTTCGTCTTTGATATGCTATTACCGCATTTTGAGTTGACTGTCCAAAGATTCCATCTAATCCGCCCGTAGTTAAACCTAATGTATTTAAGTCGTCTTGTGCAATACACACATAATTGCTTATACTTCCTCTTTTTAGTTGTGGATACCCTCCTGTTGAACAAGCAGGAGTTCCAAATCTCTTATCAAAATGTACCCAGGTTGGCGTAATACTTTGTGGTTCTACATATGACCACACTCCTGAATTTTGGGCTGAATTCCACAACCTATTTCTTTGCGTTTGAGTTAAAACCTGGCCCACATCAAATGCCACTCCTCCGGTAATGTTGCGACAAATTTCCATGACCGCCTTCATATGGTCTTTTAAAAGCAAAACCTACTGGTATTGGCGCTCCATAAATATATCTTTGGCTATTCCAGCTTTGCATTGTTCTTTTCGTTGTCCACAATATATTACTTCTACTAGAGCCACGAAATTCTCTTACTCTTAATGTACCATTTGTATTATATGGCATCGGTTCCGCTTCTCCCCTATAATAGTTTTCCATTCTATTTGTATCATTATTAAACACAATTATTCTTGCCACCAAAAAAACCTCCTTCATAAAATAATCAATATATTTTATGAAAGAGGTTTTGTTTTTGTTATTTTTATTCTTCCGCTCTTGCTTTTAAAATCCATCTATATTGGCTGTCATTTGTACATGTTATAAGTGTAACTTCCTTTTTCCCACCTGTTAACTGGCTTGTGCAATTAACGTTTTGGGGTTCAACAGTGTATTTATCATATATTTTATATGTGACTTCTCTACCATTTACTTCTGTTATAGTAAATGTGTCTCCTACAACAAGTGTTGGCACTTTGCTAAAAAATAATTGGTTTCTATAGTTATGTCCAATTATACAATAGTTTCCAACTTCGTTTATATTTCCACCCCAAAATTTACATGGCGATATTTTTAAAAGTGCATCTGTTTCCTCAGTGCTCATTGTTTCTCCCTCTAGAATTGGGTAATTCAGCTCAATCTTCGGAATACTTATAGTTGCTAAACTCCTGTATTTAAATCCGCCTGCTGTTTTTTTGTTATACGAAGTATCAATATTTGCATAGCTTGCATTCGGATCATCATTTTCTTCTACAACTTCTTCTATTTTTTCATGGCTTTGAGAGGAATCATCTAATACAACTACTAAAACACTTGAGTCTTTTATTATTGTGTTATCTGTATTCTCTGCAACTTCTGACATTTGTGTTAATATGTCTTGAGAAATTTCTTCACTTTTATTTCTATCATACTCAGCATATATATATCCTGAAAGCAACGCAATTATAAGAAAAATTGAAAATATAAAATTGAATTTATATATATGCTTTTTTCTTTTCAATTCTGGAGTAACATATAATTTCTTTGTTACCAAAATTTGATTCATTATTATTCTCCTAACAATATTTTCTCACGAATATTATAACATATAAAATTATTTTTGGGAATAGTAATCAGATAATTTGGCATATTCTTCTAATGTTAGCTTTTCTCCTCTAACATTTAAATCTAATCCAACTTTTTCAAATATTTTTGTTGCTTGTTCCTTTGTCTCAAATATTCCATTTAAAACAAGCGCATTTAATAATGTTTTTCTTCTTTGTAAAAATGCACATTTTATTATTTTGAACATTTTCTCTGGATTTTCTACTTTTATATTCGGAGTTTTTCTGATTTTTAGTTTTAATACTTTTGATGTTACTTCTGGCTCTGGAATAAACGAACTTTTATCTACTTCTATTATTCCTTCTGGTTCAGAATAATAATTTATACTATATGTTATTGCTCCGCAATTTTTTCCGCCTGGTTTGTCTATTAACCTATCTGCTACTTCTTTTTGAATCATTATTGTTATGCTTTCTATATCTAGTTTATCTTCTAAAAGTTTCATAACAATTGGTGTAGTAATGTAATATGGTAAATTTGCAACTATTTTAACATTATCTATTTCTTGTTTTTGTCTTTCATCTTTTATTATTTGATTTAAATCTAATTTTAACACATCTTCATTTATTATTTCTAGATTTTTATATAATAAAAATCTGTCTTGTAAAACTTTTACCATGTTTTCATCAAGTTCAACACATATTACTTTTTTTGCTTTTTCAAGCAAAAATTCAGTTAATGTTCCAAGACCTGGGCCAATTTCAATTACTAGATCATTTGATGTAATCTCCGCAGAATTTACTATTGTTTCTAATACTTCTTTATTTATTAAAAAGTTTTGTCCAAGACTTTTGTTGGCTTTTAAATTGTACTTATTTAAAATGAATTTTGTTTCTTTAACTATATTTTCCATATTTTCTCCTTTTATTTTACTTATTATATCACAAAATTTTAAAAAAATAAATATTGCATTTTTAGTTTTAATAATATACAATAATAGCAAAACTAAAGAAAGGAGAATTTGCTATTTACATTAGCAATATTTAATAATGAACAAAAAAAATATCTCCAAAAAGAAAAAAAATAATAATAAAATATTTGGAAAAACTATAAATAATATATTAAATAACTCAGGCAAGTCAACTACGCCTAAGAAAAACAATTCTAAAATAATCAGAATGAACAACCCTTTTGAAACTCAAAACTTAATACATACAAAAAAACTTAGAGTTATTTTTGTTATTGTATTACTTTGTATGATTGTCCTAATTCTACGAATTGCCTTTTTACAATTTATTCAAGGTAGTGAATTAAGAGAATATGCATATCAGCAACAAACAATTAACCAAGTTATAAGCCCGAAAAGAGGAAAAATATATGATTCAACAGGAAAAGCCCTAGCAATTAGTGCACGAGTTGATACCGTAACAATAAATCCTTCAAGAATAAAAGATAGCAAGGATAATGAGGAAAAAACTAAGGAAATAAAAGAAAAAGTTGCCAAAGCATTTTCTGAAATATTTGAGTTAGACTATAATTCTGTTTTAGAAAAGGTTAATAGTGATTCTCAATTTCAAACTATTGCCAAAAAAGTTGAACAAGATAAAATTGATAAGTTAAAAGAATGGATTAAGGAAAATGGAATATCTGATGGAATAAATATCGATGAAGATTCAAAAAGATACTATCCTTATGATACAGTAGCATCAGCAGTTTTAGGCTTCTGTGGTACAGATAACCAAGGTATAACAGGAATTGAAAGCAAATGGGATGATGTGTTAACAGGAACTCCTGGAAAACTTATCAGTTCTAAGGGAAGTAACTTACAAGAAATCCCAGATTCTCAGGAAAAATATATCCCTGCTGAAAATGGAAGTGATATTACATTATCTATAAATTGGTATATTCAAACTATAGTAGAAAAGTATTTGAAACAAGCAGTCGAAGAGAATAATTGTGAAAGAGGTGGAAACTGCATTGTAATGAATCCAAAAACTGGTGATATTCTTGCAATGGCATGTTATCCAAATTATAACCTTAATACACCTTTCACACCAAATGAAACTTTGGCAAAAATTTATGATTCACTTTCAGATGAAGACAAAAGTTTGGAAATTCAAAAAATGTGGAGAAATAAATCTGTTCAAGATTTATATGAACCTGGTTCTACCTTTAAGGTTATAACATCTGCAGTCGCTCTTGAAGAAAACATTACAACTCCAAATGTTCAAGGCGAATTTGTTTGTACTGGATATGAACATGTTGGAGATAGAGATATTGCATGTTGGAGAAACTATAATCCTCATGGATATCAAAGTTTAACACAAGCTCTTGGAAACTCTTGTAACCCTGCTTTTATGCAATTAGGAAAAAGAATTGGAGCCCCAACACTTTATAAATATTATAAAGCTTTTGGATTGTTTGATAAAACTGGAGTTGGCCTTTCAGGTGAAGAAAACAGCTTATTTACTCCATTAGATAAAGTTGGACCTGTTGAACTTGCCACTATGTCTTTTGGACAAAGATTAAGTATTACTCCATTGCAAATGGCTACAGCAATTTGTGCAGTTGCAAATGATGGATATTTAATGCAACCTAGAATTGTTAAATCCATAACAAATACAGATACTGGAGCCGTTACAGAAGTTGAACCAGTTACAGTTAGACAAGTTATTTCTAAGAAAACTTCTGAAGAAGTTAAAGAAATGATGGAATATGTTGCAACAAAAGGAACTGGTCAAAATGCACAAGTAACTGGATATTCAATAGGTGGAAAAACAGGAACTTCTGAACCTCCAAGTGATAGAAAAGAAGATGGTTATGTTGCTTCTTATGTAGCAATTTCACCAGTAGAAGATACACAAGTTGTATTATTACTAACTTTATATAAACCGCCGTCAAACAATCACCAAGGTGGTACACTTGCTGGACCAGTAGTTTCTCAAATGTTATCAGAAATACTACCATACTTAAATGTTACTTCAACTTCTACAACTGGAAATAACAAATCAAATGCTGATTTAGTTACTGTTCCAGATGTTAGAAATAAAACAATTGCAGAAGCTCAAAAAATCCTTGAAGATGCTGGATTTACAGTAAAAGTTTCAACAACAGGTGATGTTAATTCAGAACTTGTTACAGAACAAACTCCAAAACCAGGAATTGCTTTAAGTAAAAAATCAATTATTTATTTATATGATAAAAATGCAGTTGCAAATTCTACAACTGTTCCAGACTTAAAGAATATGAGTTTAACAGATGCAACAAATGCCTTAAAAGAAAAAGGATTAAACATAACTTATGAAGGTAGTGGAGTCGTTATTTCTCAAGAATATACTAAAGATACTCAAATACCAGAAGGTTCAGTTGTAAGCGTAACTTTAAAAACTAAATTAACAGATGCACATTAACAAAAGCAGGATAAAATCCTGCTTTTGCTTTTTTATGCCAAAATTAAAACTGAAGATAGATTATTAAATAATTCCTATAAATAAATATTCATTGGTATTATTTTCTTCTTTTAGTTTGTTTAAATCAATAATATCGATATCTGATGCTTTCCATACTTTGTTGTTTTTGCTAAGCAAATTCAAAGTATATTTTTGTACAAAATCAGGATGTTGATTTATATTATCATTTTTTATGCTAGCCTTATTTAGGTAAAATCTTCCATGAATATTGTAATTTTCCTCGCAAAATTGCCAGTAACAAAACAATGACTGCCTTATATCATCACCCGAAATTGTCTTTATAAAAACTGTGTAATTTGTAAAGTCCTCCAACACAACGTTAAATTCATACAATACAAAATTATATTCCAACATTTTATTCAATTTACACTTTCCCAAATATGTAAATTTCAGCACTTTCTTATTAAATATCAAATTAAAAATATTCACAAATTCATTTTTATTAATATTTATCAAAACTTTTTGCATCATATTTTCTCTTCCTTCCAATAATTTTTTAACAAATCATCCAGTTTTTTAATACATTCATACTTTTTTATAGCTTTTGCTATAAGGTATCTATCATCACCTCTCAAGTATAGTACCCATGCTTCTTCCTTTGTTAATCTCATGTTTTTTGTTATTTTAAGCTTTGGAAGTTCTATAATATGCATTTGCACTTCTTCTAAAATGCTATCATTCATAGCGTTTGTTTTTAATTTAATTATTTTATGAAAATTTAATGAACTAAAAAATGACATATCTAAAATATTTATTGTAGTTGTTTTTGCTAGTCTTCTACCATCTTCATATAATGCTTGATTAGTGTGAATTTTCGCATAATACAATAACATTTTACTTTGAATATAATTACCGTCTATTATTTGAATTCCAACATTTAACTCATTATTTTCTTTAGTAATAACTCTAACATCTACAATTCCATAGGATTTACTATCATTAAGATTTGGATTGATCTTTAAAGTACTTATTGGGATTTTTAAAAAAGTTTCAATAAAATCTGCAATAATATCTTTGCATTTTTCTGAATTTAAAATTTCGTGTAAAACCAAATTACTATTTTTTATAAATTTTCTGTTCATACTTAAAATGAATTTAGTGCACTAAAAATTTTAACCTCCTTTTTGATAATTTCGGTGAAAAATTTTAAAGTAGCCAAGTTATAACTTTTTAAAAAAGTAACATTTTTATTTGGGCATATTAGATTAATAATTTTTGAATAAAATTGTTACGAAAGAAATTATATAATTCTGCCTAAAGTATATACATAATTCGTTACTTTGTCAATTATTTTTTTCGATATTTTTCCCCTTTTCATCGCAAAATTCGACAAAATTGAAACATGTACGTTAATATAAAGCAAAAAAAATGCAATTTTCATTGCATTTTTTATTATTTATTTTGATACTATATAATATCCAACACTTCTCTTTGTAATAAGAATTTGAGGTGTAGATGTATCTTTTTCAATTTTTTCTCTTATTCTTCTAACTGTTACATCAACTGTTCTTATATCTCCATAATATTCATAACCCCATACTTTTTCAAGTAATGTTTCTCTTGTTACTACTTGTCCTGGAGTACTAGCCAAGAATTTAAGAACTTCGAATTCTCTTAGTGTTAGATCGATTACTTCTCCTCTAACTTTAACTTCGAATTTATCTAAGTCTAATTCAAGTTCTCCCACAACAATTTTTTGTGTTTTAACTTTATCTTCTTCAATTTCAGTGTCTTGTTTAACATTTGTTACCATAGATGCATCAACTTTTCTAAGGTTTGCTTTTACTCTTGCTACTAACTCTCTAATGCTAAATGGTTTTGTTATATAGTCATCTGCACCTAATTCTAATCCTAAGATTTTATCTATTTCTTCATCTTTAGCTGTAAGCATTAAAATTGGCACATTTAAAGAATTTTTAACTCTTTTACATACAGATAATCCATCCAATTTAGGTAACATTATATCTAATAAAATTAAATCCGGTTTTTGTTCTAAAGCTATTTCAACGGCAGCAACACCATCACTTGCTTGAATTATGTTGTATCCTTCTTTTTTTAAATTAAATTCCAACATATCTCTGATTGGTTGTTCATCATCAACAACTAATATAGTTTTTTGCTCTTTTACTAAATTTTCTTCCACTTGGCATCCACCTTTCTTTTATTAGATATATATTTTATATCACACTTCTTTTTAATATACAAGTTTTTTTGAAAAAAATGTGAAACAAATTTTGTTTCACATTTCACTTATATATTCTTTATATTCTCCATCATCGTAGATAAATAAATCTCCTTCATTTGCGTCTTGTAATAATTCTTTTGGAAAGTCTATTTCTTCAACTTCTTCCCCACCATTACTACTTTCATCAGTAATGTCAAATAACCAAGCTCTATCCCTGCCATTTTCAGACATTTCATATATATGACCTTCAATTCTTTTGCTTTCTAAAAACTCTGTCTGTTCTTTTAGAATTTCATCATTCAAGTTATATAATTCTTTTGCTATCTCTAGAGTTGCTTCATCATCAAGAATATAACTATCTCCATTTTTTCTTAAAACACTTCCCATTTGGGCTTCAACTGGCAACTCTTCTTGACTTGCTTCAATAATTATATGGCTCTTTCCTTCCTCGCAAATACACAAATTGTAACCATCTTGCATTTTAGAATTTTTGTCATATATATAATACATTTGGCCTTTATCAAGTGTTTGCTTGGCATAGTCATTTAAAATTTTAAGTCTTTCCAATAGCATTTTATCTCTATATTTTGTAATTATTCTATCGTCATTATTAGGGTTAATCACTGTTGTAGCCTCCTTGTTATTTATTTATTAATTCTCCTGTTGCATAATTTAAATTTGCTCCTGGTTGCACATTATACACAAATACATTAAAAGAAAGTGCTCCATTGTCTTCAACTGAATATGCTTCCATTTGAACTCCACTTACTAGAAGATTATCCCCTTTGAAAACTGGTGTTACTCTATACAAAACATGATTGTTTTGATTCTTTTTCATATAGTCTAACACTTTGTTTTCAATTGGCAACATTCCTTGAACATTAAAATATCTTGTTCCTGTGATTAGGTTTTGCTTATTTGCATCTTCGTCTGAAAGACAATAAGCTATTAAATGACATCTATTATATATGTATTCGCCATTGAATTTGGCTTGTTTCCAACCTGTTGGACGAACTGAGCTGATTTCGCCTCTTTCATCTCCTTTAGGTGGCATTGTTTCTTTGCAGATGTTTGCATAAGCTACTCCGCATCTTCCTAATGAGTCTAGCTCACTATAATTTTCAAATGCCTTTGTTGTATAGTCTTTTTCTGTAAAATATGGCTTATTGTCATTTATCATTACACAGATTTCTCCAGAATAGTCTGGAATGTCTACTATGTTTGAATATGTGGTGTTTCCGAAAATTTCTTCATTTTTATTTGTATTGCTTGTTTGGCCTTCACTTGTTCCTGTTAGATATTCTATTAAAAATATTATTCCGAAAATTATTAATCCAGCTATTAATTGTTTTATATCTAGTTTTTCAATGCTTTTGTTTGTTCTTTTTTTACTCATTAGTTTGCTCCATTCTTTATCTTTTCTTTTTGTTTTTTTACTATTATACACCAATTATAATAATTTGAATATATTTTATAATATTTATTTAAAAAATGTGAAAAAGTAGGAAACTTATTAAAATTTCCTACTCTTCTTTTTTTGTTTAGTCATTGCCAACAGTTGCAGATAATACATCTGACCACCACGAGTGCAACTTTTTTCTCATTTCTTGGTATTTTTCATAAGTAGCATAGTAATATGCCATTCCTTTACCATTGACGTTACTACCTCGTTTTGAGCATACAGCCTCACTGGTTACTTCTTCATATACTTTCCGTAATCTTTCCTTTTCTTCAGGTGTAGCTACATGATAATAATCCATTTTATCAAATAGCTCTTTTTCGTAGTCAGTAATAACAAAGTTCCAATGTTCCTGCATAAAATAACCTCCTTGTTTTTTAATTATATTAAAACAATTCACTACTCAGAGATATTACTCTGTTATTATAATAATAGCAGAGTAATAGTATTATGTAAAATATAAATATATGTGTAAGATATAACTTCTGATTATATCTGGCATTTTTTAATACTAATTTAGACCGTTAAATAATCTTTTTATATTCTTTATTTTATTATTAGAATTATAGTAAATTCCATATTCTATTTCTGGTGTTTGTACATCTATTGGTAATTTGCTTAATTTACCATTTTTAAGCTCTTCCTGTATATATTCTTCAGTTATATATGCTATTATGTCATTATTTTGCATCTCTTCAATAATTGTATTAAATGTTGCATTTTTTATTTTTGTATTTTTTAATTTCTTTTCTTTTAATATATTTTCTAAGTTTCTACTAGTACTTGATATATTTCTTAATGTATAAATTGTTACTTTATCATCATTTTTTAAAATATTCTTACCTTTATACTTTGAATTACTATTAACAAAGAAATTATCATGAAAGTTACCTAATTTAATAAATTTCATTGATTCACTATGTATTTCATCTGGTTGTTTTTTTGAAAAATATGCATCTATTTTTTGTTTTTCTAACATTGAAAACATTTCTTCAGTCGGAGCTTTTTCAATATTTACTTCCATGTTGGGATTTTTTTGCTTTATTATTGATATTAAAGCTCTATATATTTCTTTAGGCATGTTTGTATGAATCCCTAAATTTAGTATTTCGGTTTGTTTTAAATTGCTTTCAACACTTATTAATGTCTGTATAGCATCCTTTACTTGTGCATAAATTTTTTCACCATCTGGAGTTAAAGTCATCCCGTATCTGGTTCTATCGAATAACTTTATTTGTAATTCATTTTCAAGATTGTGTATATGTTTTGTTACTGCTGGTTGTGATATATTTAATATTTCACTTGCTCTTGTTAGATTTTCTTCATCAGCAACAATTTTAAATATTTTATATAATTCTAAATTTACCATAAAAATCACTCTCATTTCTTTTAAATATTATACTATAATTTAGGAAATTTGAATATATTTTATAATAATATTTAAAAAATGTGAAACAAATTTGCTTTTTATTCGACACTTTTTAAAGTTTTTGTTCGACACTTTTTTAGCATTTCGTTCGACACTTTTTAAAATTTATTTTGTTATTAGTTTTGTACCCAAAGTGTGTGTTTTTAAATACTTTTGATACAAAATTCGTAACAATAGAGAGTTATTATAAAATTAATAAAAATGTGAAAGAGTAGGAATTTATTTAAAGATCCCTACTCTTCTTTGTTCACTCAGTCATTGCCAATTCTTCATTTTTATAATCATTTGGTATTTGCAACCAATCTCTTGGGAAAGAATCAATTCTCTCAACTTTGAGTTCTAATAGATAGTCTTCTGCTGCTTCACATTTCAAATATTTTATTTCATCATTTTCAAAATATACTTTTAGGCTACTTCCATCAAGTAATTTAAAATGTTCAAAATACATAATTTTTCCTTCAATGAATTCAAAGCCTCTTATATATCCTTGTGTATCCAAAGATGTATATATACTATTTAATAAAGACATACCTTTAAATTCAGTAGCACTAAACTTTATAAAATAATCATCTATATCAGTTTCCTTTATGTTTCTTCCATATATTTTTTCTATATCATCTGTCCATTGTTCTATAATCTTTCCATTTTTATAATCAAAAATTACTGCCTTAGTGCTTTTATAAGGTTTAACATATGCATCATTTCTTATTTCCTCGTTATCTACAATTGATTGTTCTTTATTAAAGTATATCATTTGTTCTCCACAATAATTAGCATATGTTTGTAGATTTTTTCCGTCTTTAGTAGATAATGAGCATATTACACCCTTATTAGTATATTCTTCTTTAGTATTATTGATTGTTTCCCCAGCATCTTCCCCTAAATACTCTCCAAGTTCAATTGTATTTTTTAAATAATTATATGTTTTTGATTGAAATACGTCATCTTGTTTCATATATAAGAAAATCGCAATTGCTACTATAACTATTAGAAATATTATAATATTTCTAACTCTTAAAAACTTTTTCATGTTAATTCCCCCTTTTTAAAAATAAAATACTTCTTCAAATTTTTTATCTAGTGCGATGCATATTAATAAAGCCAATTTTGAACTGGGACAGAATTGTCCTTTTTCAATTGATATTATTGTTTGTCTTGACACCCCAACTAAGTTTGCCAATTCTTCTTGCGAAATCTTTTTTTCACTTCTTAAACTTTTTAAATTATTTTTTAAAACTAATTCTTCATTCATTTTTACACCCCAAAGAAAAACATAATTATTGAAGCTATCGTTATTATGCTAAAAATAATACTTAAAAATAGTTTTCCTTTTTTTCTTTCCATGAAATATCTATATATTTCATAAACACTTAATTGAGAAAATGTTATTGCAATTAAATCTGTAATTAGCCCATTTCCTCTTACTATTCTAACAATCATAAATAATAAACAAATTATTGGAACAATGATTGTACTTAGCCCAAGAGCTTTAGTTATTATAGCTGTTTCCATTTCATCATAGCCTTTATTATCTTTTGCAACTCTTGATAAGATCTCCTCTCTATTCATAATTCCCCCTCCTTTTGTAAAGTTTACTTTACATTTATTATACATTGCATTTTTATATTTGTCAAGTATACTTTACATTTTTTTATAATATATTTTCATTTATAAATAAATTCGTACAAAAAAATATGAAACCTTGTTTTTGGGGGAGTGTCCCAAAAAACAAGGTTTCACATTTTTATTTTACATTATTACTGTTATATTATAAACACTTCTTGAACCATCTAGTTTTATTGCATTTGGAACTTCGTTTTCGTTTAATAAAACCCTTGAAACTCCTGTGTTTTTTCCTGCTGGATTTTGTACTTTTATATTGTATATACTTTCTTTCCATTTGTATTTTATTGAATATTCTTTCCAATTGTTTGGAATACATGGCTCAATTTTTAGAATTCCTTTTTCTATTTTTAATCCTAGAATATATTCTATTCCTGCTTTGTAATACCAGCTTGATGAGCCTGTGTACCAAGTCCAACCGCCTCTACCTGCTAGGTTTCCTGCACCATATATATCTGCTGCTATTGAAAATGGTTCAACTTTATATTTGTTTGCACTTTCCTTTGTCCTTGAGTGTTCTATTGGATTTATCATTCTGAAATATTCTAGTGCCTTATTTCCAAATCCTAGCATTGCTTCTGCAATTATTACCCAACAAGATGCATGTGTGTATTGCCCACCATTTTCTCTTACCCCTGGCAAATATGCTTTTATATAACCTGGTTTTAGTTTTCCTTTGTTAAATGGCGGATCTAGAAGTTTTATTATTCCGTGTTCTTTATCTACTAAGTGATTTTCCAAGCTTTCCATTGATATGAATTTTTTATCATTGTCACCTGCATTTGAAATTATGCTCCAACTTTGGCTTATTCCATCTATTCTACATTCGTCGTTTTCCATGCTTCCTAAAGTGTTTCCGTCATCCATAAATGCTCTTTTATACCATCTTCCATCCCAAGCATTATTATTTAGAGAATATTTTAATTTTTGCTTTACCTGCTCATATTTTTCGGCTAACTCCTTATCTCCTTTTATTTCGCAAATTGGTATAATTTTTTCTAAAATGTCATATAAGAAAAATCCTAGCCATACGCTTTCGCCTTTTCCTTTATTTCCAACTGCGCTAAATCCGTCGTTCCAGTCTCCTGAACCGATTTTAGGCAAACCATTTTCGCCGAAATCAAAGCTTTTTTCTATTGCTTTTATGGCATGCAAATAGATGCTTTCTTTTATTTCAGATGGCAAATATAAATCATATTTTTCATCTTGATTTTCTTGTAATTGCTCTCCTTGCAAATAGCTTGTTTCTATATCTAAGATTGAGTTATCTCCTGTAAAGTTGATATATTCTGCAACTGCAAACGGTAGCCACAACAGGTCGTCTGAAAACCTAGTTCTAATGCCTCTTTTGGTATCATCATGCCACCAGTGTTCAACATCTCCTTCAATAAATTGATGCTGACTGTGTTTTATTATTTGATTTTTTAAAAATTCTGTATCCAAATATTTTAAACCAAAAGTATCTTGAAGCTGATCTCTAAAACCAAAAGCTCCGCCAGATTGGTAAAATCCGCTTCTTGCAAGCAATCTACTACTTATAGTTTGATATGCTGCCCACCCATTTAATATAATATTCATGCTTTCCAAAGGTGTTTTTACCTCACATTTACTTAAAATATCTTTCCAATATTTTTTTACTAAATCTAATTCTTGTTTACAGTTTGGAATTTTACTATATTTATACGCCATGTTTTTACAATCTAAAATAGAATTTTCCGCACCTAGAATTATTGATATTTCCTTTTCTTCAAAGCTTTCTAGCTCCACATCTACTTCGTATGCAATACACGAATTCTTTCCGAGCGAATTCTCATTATTTAGTTTTATTTTAGTCAAACCATCAGGATTTTGTAGTTCTCCATTTCCTAGAAAAAAGTTTTTATCTCCTGTATAGGAATTTATTTTCTCACTACAAGCAAGATACATTGAATATCCATCAATTTCGTTATTATAAAGGTTTCTGGCAATTATTGTATTATTGTTTCTATCAAAATCCAAATTTATATATTTCGAAGTTTTTATTTCGTCTTCTCCTAAAACTGGTTTCGCATAATAATATACTTTTAATTTTTTCTTAGTTGGAGTTGTATTTTTCAGCTTCAATATTTCGACTTTTGCACTATCTTCTTTTGGCACAAATGCTGTTAATTCTTGCTCTATTCCCTGGCATTTGTGTATATATTTGTTATAGCCGAAACCGAAAACAATATTATAATTTTTGTTATCTGGCATTGGATTTAATGCAACTGACCAAGTTGATTTGTTTTCCATATTTTTTATATAAATTGTGTCACCTGGCACATCATAATTTGGACTATTTTCCCATGCTGTCAAACGATTTAGCCTACTATTTTTGTACCAAGTATATCCGCCAAAACTATCTGTTACCACTGTTCCAAACTTTTCATTTGCAAGCACATTGCTCCAAACCGATGGCAGTCTATTTTGTTTGTTTTCTGTAATCCAATATTCTTTGCCGTCATTTGTAAATGCACCATATTCATTATAATATTTTAGATTTTCTGTGTCCTTCAAAAGTTCTATATCTTGCATATTTTCTTCTATTATCTTATGTTTTGTTTCATCATTTGAGATGTCTTTATAATTTTCTAGATAGTTTTCTTCAATTTCCTTTAAATTATTTTCAATTCCACCATATTTGCTATCTATTACAATGCTTGCAACAAACTCAAGCAATTCTGCATCTTTCTTATCTATCTCATTACTTGAAAGTTCAAAAATTCCACCTCTAATATTTTTTAAATAGCCCATGTGATTATTCAAAATACTGTTTTCAATCTCTTCTCTAACATAGTTTTCGTAGCTGTGCTTTTCTTCATCTAATATGACAAGCTCTGTTTCAAGATTTTTGTTTTTAAAGAATTCATGAGCCTTTAGAACCTCTTTTATAACATACCCTTCAGAAGCATTTTTTATTTTAACTAAGATGATTGGCAAATCGCCTGAAATCCCATATTTCCAAAGTTCGCTTTGATTGTATTTTTTGTTTTGTACATTTGTAATTTTTCTTGATTCTACTACCTTTGCAGGATTTTGAAATAATATATATGACATCATATTTTGGAAGTTTGAAATGTCTTTTCCTTTTATTCTCAAATACCTGCTTTCAGTTTCGCATCTTGCTTTTGAAAGCTCGAAAGTCCTTTTTACATTTTCTGTTGTTTTGTATTTTTCTAAGTTTAAAACAGCAAGTTCTTTGCTTTCTTCTGCTGAAATAACTAAATCTAAAGTTATAGTCTCTTCTGGCTTAATCTTTATTGTTCTTTTTAGAGCTACAACTGGCTCTGTTACGAATTCCTGTCTATTTGAAAATGGTATAGAGTTTTTTATCATATTCGGGATGTCTAAATTCCCTCTGCCTATCAGTTTTTCCTTATCAATTTCGTATTCTAAATCGCTGGTTTCTTTCGCAGAAGTATACATTGTAGTCGCTAAATATACATTGTTTGCAGCTTCTTCTCTATTTTTTCTTTTTATAATTAAACTGTTTGTTTCTTCGTCATATTCATAAATCAAGAACAAGTTGTTGAAGGCTGGATGCGCATAATCCTGCTCTTTTTTTGATAAAACCGGTTCAAAATATGAGCTAACTTCCAATGTTTGCTCTTCATTTCCTAGATTGACCACTTTTAATCTTCTTATTTCGACTGGTGTATTACTGTCTACCGTGTTTATAACATCAATTTTTAGGTTAGACTGCTTTATTTTGGTTTCGTTTTTATCAGGACTAAAGCTGATTTCATACGCTCCTTTTTTATTATCATTTTGAGCATAATTTGTGGTTATTATTTCTTTTGTTTTGATATTTTTTACATAGAAGAATATGCCTTGAGCATAGTCAGCTGTTTGCTTATATCGATTTATATAGATGTCCTTGTATTTGCTAAATCCCACACCTTTTTGATTTAGAGCTACAGTGTAATTTTCGTTTGAAATTACATTACCACGAATTAGCTTTTCATCTATTTTGTTATAAGAATTTACAACATAGTCCTCATAATCCTTATATTTTAGCTTTTCAACCTTTTCTTTATCTTCTTTTGTAACAATATATTTTTCAGGTTTACGCTCTTGTAATAAAATTGATACAGCTTCCATTTCAGGATTTTGCATAAATCTTTTTTGCAAAATATTGTCATTAAATAAATTGTTAATTGAAAGCATTATAAGTCCTTGGTGGTGTGCCATATAAGTTTTTACAACACTTGCTTTTTTATTTTTTTCAACCCTTTCAGGAGTAAAGTCTATTGATTCATAAAAACCATATTTGCCATTCATTCCGTATTTTTCTAGCAATTTTAGGTTATTAATTGTTGCTTGTGGCACATCGTTTATTGCCAAAATTGTCCCATAACTTGATACAACAAATTCGTCTGCCAAGCCTCTTTTTAGCCCAAGCCAAGGAATTCCAAATGCCTTATACTGGTAATTATTATGCAAGTCTTTTAGGTTGAAGGCCGCTTCCGAAATTCCCCATGGCAGATTTAATCTTTTAGCATATTCCATCTGGCTCATTAGCATAAATTTGCAAGACTCGTCTAACAAACTCCCCTCATATTTTGGAATATTTACATTTGGCATTAGATACTCAAAGGCAGTTCCAGACCATGAAATAAGCCCACTATAACCATTTAAAGTTGTAATAGTTCTGCTCAAAGAATTCCAATGTTTGCTTGGCACATCTTTTTTGGCAATAGCAACCAGGCTCGCTTGTCTTGCTTCAGATGCTAGTAAATCATAGTATGAATCTGTCAACTTGTTTTCCTCTATATTAAAACCAATAGAAAAGATTTGATGTTCACTATTATAAAGTTTAGAAAAGTCAGTATTTTCAATTATATTTGTAACAATCAAAAATAGATTTTCTATATCCTTGTTTTTTGGGACACTCCCCAAAAACAAGGTTTGTAGGAATGCTTTTACAACATACAAATACCCGACAAAGTTTCCGCTGTCTACTGTTGATATATATCTTGGTGTTAGTGGTGTTTTTGTTTTTGTGTTATACCAGTTGTATAAATGCCCATTCCATTTTTCTAAGCTATCTACTGTTTTTATTATTTTTTCCAGTAAATCTAAGCATCTATCTATTTCTATAATTCGAAGGTCGTAGGCCGAAATTACAGCGAGCATTGAAAGGCCAATGTTTGTAGATGATGTCCTTTCTACTGCCTTTTCTTTTCTATCTTCTTGGTAGTTATCTGTAATTAAATAATTGTGTTCTTCATTAAGATATTTTTCGAAGAAGCTCCAGGTTTTTTCAGCTATCTCTAGAACATAGTCTTTTTCCTCTTTATCAAGTTTTTCTAAATTACTTTCAGTTTGTTTTTCTTTAGAAATCAAGCACATCCCAAAAGGTGTTGCTATCCATAATGTTCCAATGATTATCCCAGGTAGATTTGGATAAAAAATTATAAGTAATACTCCCAAAATTAGATTTATAAGCATTTGCTTGTAATATGAAAATAAGTCTCCTTTTGACTGTTTTTCAGCCTCTTCAGACGTTGTCCACTCTAATAAGTGTTTTTTAGAAATCATACATCTATACAAAGTTTTAACTATTGCTTTTATTGATGTATATGCCTTATATGGCAAGCAACCTAGCGTCAATAAAAGCCTTAAAAATGCACCTTTTGCCCCAGCAATTCTTGGTGAGAAATCTTTTTGTTTTTTCTCATTTTCCTTTTTTCCAATTATCAAATTGATAAATTCTAATATAAATGGGAATACTGCTATAATTATTAAAATACTTTGGATAAACGCAATATTTTCCCCATTTGTTTTGCTGATAATTATAAAGAAAATCGAAGCCACAATTATTGATATTTCAACCAAACTTCTTCTTAAATTATCAAATATTTTAAATTTTGAAAGTAGATTTAATGGATTATCTATTTTTTCCGAATCTTCTTCTTTTTTTATAACTTTTAAAATCAGATATTTTAAAATACGCCATATTCTTCTAATTACTCTACTAAATCTTCCGATTATGATTGAAAAAATTGATAGACCTCTTCTATATCCTTTTCTACTTTTGTCTTTTATATAATCGACATTTCTATCATTTGAAGCTATTTTTTTAGAAAGCCACCCTGTAATTTGCCAATCTCCCCTAATCCACCTAGAAAGTCTTGTCATAAAACTTAGGTATTTCGCTGGATATCCATCCATTAGCATTATGTCTGAAGCCAAACCGCATCTTAGGTAATTTCCTTCTAGCAAATCATGGCTTAATACAGTATTTTCAGGGATGGTATCTTTCATAACTTTTGAGAAAGTTTGTAAATCGTAAATTCCTTTTCCTGTAAAAATTCCTTCTCCAAAATTATCTTGGTAAACATCTGAAATCGCATTTGTGTATGAGTCAATTCCGCCTGCCCCAGCAAATATTTTTGTAAATAGATTTTTATAGCTTATATCAAGATTTACGCCAACTCTTGGCTGAATTATGCCATAGCCATCAACTACAATTTTTTTTTGTTCATCAATTACTGGTTTATTTAAAATGTGTGACATCGCTCCAACCAGTTCAAATGCAGAGCCTAAAATAAGGTCTGTATCTGCATCTAGAGTTATTACATATTTGATGTTTTGGAGAAGAACCTGGTTTTTGGGGAGTGTCCCAGAAAACCAGGTTTCTTGTGCATTTCCTAAAATGTATTCATTAAACTGATTTAGCAAGCCTCTTTTTCGTTCCCAACCTAGGTATTTTCCTTCTTTTTCGTTCCAAGTTCTTTTTCTGTATAAAAAATGAAATATTGGTACATCTTGCTTTTTGTATTTTTTGTTTAATTCTTCTGCCTGTTTTAGTCCTTCTTCTAGCACTTCTTGGTCAAATTCTTCTTGCTCTTTATCACTTTCTGAACAATCTCCAAGCAATGTGAAGTATAGATTTTCAGACTTATTTGCAATGTAAAATACTTCCAATTTGTGCATTAATTCTTTTACTTTTTCTCGTGTTTTTATTATTGTTGGTATTACTACAATTGTTGCATTTTCTTCGTCTATTCCTTCTGAAAAATCTATTTTAGGTATCAATTTAGGCTTTACAATTTTGCTTAATACATATTGCATAATTTGAGTTACAATTTCACTTGAAGGGATTAACAATAGTAAAAAACTTATGATATTTAAGCATATACCTTTTAGATTCACAATTGCAGTTATTCCAGCACTTATAAGAATTGTAAAAAATGCAAATATAAAAATATATATTTTGGTTTTCTTTTCATTACTCATTTTAGGTCTTTTGTTAAAATTCAATTCTTTGTATAAATCATTTAGTCCTTTGTCTATCAAGTAATAACCAATATGAGCTTCCTTTTTTATCACATTTTCTTTTATTTCTTTTACCGTATTTGTTTCTATTTCTTTTGATAATTCTTTAAGCTCAATTTTTTCTTGAACTTCAAGAATTTGATTGTTCTGGCAAAGCTCTAATATTTTTTTAGCAATGTAAATCTCAGAAATCTTCGTTTTACTAGCAATTTCCTTTATTTTATTTCTATAATAACTTTTTGTGCTATGGTCCATTTGACTATAAACACCTGCAGGATCTTGTTTTAGAATTTCTTCTACACCATTAAGTTTTTGGAACAATTCTAAAAAGTCAATTCTTTGAATCTTTTTGATGCTTGTAATGTAATTTGCCATAAGTACTTTCTTTACTGCAATATCAAAATGTTCCTTTTTTATGATGTCTGAAACATCACTTCCAGACATCTCTATGGTTTCTTCCAATACCTTTAGATAACTATAACCTTTTTTGCCATATCTTTTTAAAGTGTAAGCCATATACTCAATAAATGAATATCTCATATCTTGAAATGCGCTTTTAGTAAGGCTTTTAGTATTTTTAAATATCTGTTCATCTTTCTCCTTATGTTCAATTAGCCTTTCTGCAATCTCTTCAACTTTATATTTTTGGATCTGTGAACTATATATTTTTTCGCACACATCTTTTATATTATTTATAATTGCAATTTGTAGAAATAATCCTATATTCCAAATTTCATCCATGTTTAGAGTTCTTTTTGTTTGATAACTTTTAATGTAATTTTCCAAATCATTTTTTTCAATTTTTCCTTCTGTATATGCAACAATTTCAGATGCAAGCACATAAATCCTTGCAAAGCCCTCATAGCTTCCATTTGAAATGCCTAAAAAATTAACATATTTTTTTAATGTTAATTCTTTTTCAATCTGTTTTACAGTTTCCTCTATTATATAAAAATTATCTAAAAGCCACTCTCCTGCTGGATGTATGCCTATTTCTAGCTTTAAGTGTTCATTTAACAAATTATATGTTTCTTTTATAAATTCAAAATTTTCTTTTAGCTCTGGCACAGGATATGTTTCTTTGTCTGATTCTGCTTTTATGTTATGGTTTGCCGCAATTTTTTGTAAATGATTTTCTAACTGATTTTTGTCCAACAATGTGCCATTTAGTTTTAATACTTTATTTATATTCAAAAAATTCCACTCCTTGCAAATATGTTTTACACATATTTTTTGCAATTTGTGGAAAATTTATACTTATTTTGTGATTTTTACTTTTTTTGTAAAATTCTCTATTATATCCTCGTCTTCAATTTTGTTAATTCCAAAGCATTTGTTACCTAAATCCTTTATAGATGCTCCGCAATGATATAATTCTTTGTTGTCTATTACAATAAATCTATCATGAAACTTATTTGTTTTTGCTACCTTTAGCGTTGGATATTCTTTATTAAATTTTTGAATATCTATGTTTTGTATATTGCTTTTGCTTGATGTTAATATTACAACTTCAACATCTTTATTCTTTTTTGATAGCATTTTTAATACACTATCATCAATGTAATTATCTATTATTAAAATCTTTTCTTTTGCTTTTTTTATAATGTCTACAATTAAACTATAACTATCCCATATTTGACCTTGGAAAAATATTTTTTGTTTTATATTTTCTTCATGTTGTAGTTCATTAAATATTTCATCAAATTTTTTATCATGTTCTAATAGCTTTCCTTTTATATTACTTATTTCCTGGAAAATATGACCATTGGTATTTAGAAATTTTCTCATTTCTATAAAAGAATTTACAATTTTTATACTAACATTTATTGCAACATCACTTCTTAATAAACCTGCAAGCATTGTAATACCATGTTCTGTAAATACATATGGCATATACCTTCTTCCTCCATAATTAGTATCAAAACTTGAGGTGACAAATTGGCACCTCAAGTTTTGATATTCTAAACTAGTTAATTGAAAACAATATTCCTGAGGAAATCTTTCTATATTTCTTTTTACAACACGGTTTATATACTTCGTTTCACAATGATATAACCTAGCCACATCACTATCAAGCATTACCTGTTTTCCTCTTATCGTATATATCAAGTTTTTTATTTCAATATTATCATTAGTATACTCTATAATACTATTATTTTCTATTATTTGTAATTCTTTTTCCATAATATCTACATCCTTTGTTTCGTTTTTATCATTATAGAATATACGTTTGCTTTTGTCAATAATTTTAATAAAACTTTACCTATAAATTTTATTATTGATTTTTCACATTTTATAGATTTTTTAAAAATTACCAAAATATTTTTTAAAAATTTTTCACAAAATAATATTGATAAAACTTATTTATACCCAAATTTTAAAAGTTTTATTAGATTAGGAGGATGTTATTATGTCTAGAAATAGAAGATTAATATCTGAAAATTTACGTGAAGAAATTGCCAAAGAGCTTGGAGTTTATGACCAAGTAAAACAAGATGGTGGTAGTTGGCAAAACGTTTCTTCAAAAGACTGTGGAAAAATAGTTAGTACAGCCATTGAAATTGCAAACAGAGCAGTACAAAAATAACTATACTAGTAACGGCAAATAAAAACTTGAAGTCGCAATTTGCGACTTCAAGTTTTCATTTTCCTATAAACATTTGCACATAAATCTTACCATATTGGCTACCATTTACAACTCCAACTCCTGTGTAATTAAATGAACTATTTAATATATTAGCCTTATGCCCAGAAGAATTCATCCAGGCAGTTACAGCCGCGCTATTACTATTATTTCCTGCAATATTCTCCCCTGCACTTTTATATGAAATTTTGAAACTTTTTAACATATCAAATGGTGAACCATAAGTTGGAGAAGTATGTGAAAAATAGTTGTTATTTACCATGTCTTGAGCCTTTATTCTTGCAACTCTTTGAACTTCACTATCTACCTTCAATGCAGCTAATCCATTATTTGCCCTTTGCTGATTTATCAAATTAAAAACTTCTTGTTCATCTGCTGAAAGTGAAACTGTTGTTGTACTACCAGTATTTGATGTACCTGATGAATTGGTCGTTCCGCCACTTGAAGAAGTTTGTGGGTAAATTGCTTTTACATATTTCTTACTAACTGCTCCAACATAATCCCCTTCAACTTGAACTATATACCAGTCCCCTACTCCTGCAAACACTCTTATATACTGATTTTTAGGTATTGTTGTTACTATTTTATACCCTGTTCCAGGTCCACTTCTAACATTTAAATTTGATGTTGTAAGCCCTGTTGAAAATCCGACATTATAATAGTTTTGCATAGCAAAAGTTGATGTGGATACACCCAAGATTATTACACAAACTAGTAATCCGCTTAATCTAAAAATCGTTTTTCTTTTTATTTTTATCAATCTCAAAAAAATCAACCCTTTTTAAGTTTATTATTTAGGAAATGAATTAGAACTTTTTTGGAATATCAAAATTTGGGTTAACATTTTGTAAGTGTCCCAAAAAGTTAACTTGAAAAGCCCACATATTTGTGCTATTATAAACTTAATGAAATTTGAAAGGAACTGTCGGAATTGAAGAAAAAAGATGTAGTAGATTTGATTGAAAAGCTAAAAAAAGCATATCCAGATGCACAATGTAGTTTAGATTTTGAAACTCCATTACAGCTTGTAATCGCTGTAATGCTTTCAGCTCAATGCACTGATGAAAGAGTAAATAAAACAACTCCAAGTTTATTTAAAAGATGTAAAACTTTGGATGATTTTATAAATATTAATATCGAAGAACTGGAACAGCTAATTCGCCCATGTGGTTTTTATAAAAACAAAGCCAAAAATATAAAATTATGTGCCACACAACTTAAGGAAAACTTTAATGGCAAAGTCCCTAATACCGCTGAAGAATTGGTTACTTTAGCAGGAGTTGGAAGAAAAAGTGCAAATGTAGTAATGTTAGAAGCCTTTGGAATTGCTGAGGGAATTGCAGTTGACACTCATGCCAAAAGAATTGCAACTTTAATTGGTTTAACTAAAAATAAAGAGCCTGAAAAAATTGAACAAGATTTATTAAAAATAATTCCAAGAGAATATATAAAAGATATAAACCATCTACTAATGTGGCATGGCAGAAATTGCTGTGTAGCAAGGAAGCCAGATTGTGAAAATTGCCCAATTAATATTTATTGCAAAAATAGAACGCTTTAAGCGTTCTATTTTAAATAATATTCAACTAATTTTATATATTGGTCTTGTGCATTTAAACAAGTATCTATTAAATAACCTTTTTCTCCACCATTTTGATATTCTTTTAATCCTCTATAATAAAATGCTTTATCTCTATCCAGAATTATAAATGGCACTATATTATTTTTTAAACACTCTTTAAAAGCAATAATCCTTCCTACTCTGCCATTACCATCTTGAAATGGGTGAATTTTTTCAAACCTAACATGAAATTCTATTATTTCTTTTATAGTAATTTCTTTTAATGAATTATACCATTCTAATAATTTTTTCATATCTCTTTCCACATTTTTAGGACTTGATGTTTTTAGCCCACCAACTTCGTTTGCTAATTTCTTATAATCACCAACAACAAACCAATCTTTTCTGCTATCTGATGTTCCTTCTTTTAATATTTTATGGAATTCTTTTATCATTTTTTCTGACATCTTTTTTTCTGCGTTATCTAACATATAATCTACTAATTTAAAATGATTTGCTGTTTCTAAAATATCGTCTACACTAGCAATAGTTTGGCCTTCAAACAAAATTGTATTAGTTTCATAGATATATCTTGTTTGATCTTCTGTTAATTTACTTCCTTCTATGTGATTCGTATTATATGCAAATATAATTTGTGTATTATGATATAAGTTCCCTTTTAACTTCATTTCTTTTTGTTCTTTTAATATATCTAATACATTTATTTTTGAAACATCAATTTTTTCTTCTTCATTTATTAAATCATCAACTGATATTTCAAATAATTCTGATAGTTTTTTTAAAGATTCAATATTAGGCTCTAAGGTTCCCTTTTCATATTTTGAAATAGTTGCAGAACTGACTCCTATTATATCTGCAACTTCATTTTGTGTCATTTTTTTACTTTCTCTATAACTTTTAATTTTATCTCCTAACATAATAAAAACCCTCCTTTTTGTTTATAATATTATTATATCATATTATTTCCAAAAAAGAAAGTTTTTATTAGTAAGATTATATTTTATTTCCAAATTGGCATTTTAGTAGCAAATGTTTTTAAAAATTTTTAGTTATTCGTCTTTAAAGTGAAGTAGCCGGGTATTCCAGGTGCGTCTATTCTGGCATAGGTACCATTTGTTTTGCTACTTGAATATTTAGTTCCATTTCCACCTACTAAATTAGACGAATATGAAAACATCATTACCGTGTCCCCTACATTTTCAGCATTAAATTGATTTGAAGCATAAATTGTTGTTAAATTAGAACACGCTCTAAACATACTACTCATATCTGTTACAATCGAAGTATTGAAATGACTAATATCTAATATTTGTAAATTTGTATTTTGATAAAACATTTCTTCCATATTAGTTACAATATTTGTATTAAAACTACTTAAATCTAGAATTTTTAGAGATGAACAACAACTGAACATACTTTGCATTGTATTAACTTTTGTAGTATCAAAATTGCTTAAGTTTAAACTGGTTAAGGATCCGCACTCTTGAAAAACTCTTTCCATAGTGGAAACATTCCTGGTATCAAAATTACTCAAATCTAAGTTTTTCAATTTAGTACAGCTTCGAAACATGTTTTTCATTGTTTTATTTGAATGAGTATCCCAATTATTTATATATAAGCTTTCTAAATTGGGACAAGCATAAAACATTGTATTCATATCTTCAACTTTAGATGTATCAAAATAATTTAGATTTAAAGATTGTATACCACAATTGTAAAACATACTAGACATATCTGTAACATTTTCCGTGTGTAAATTTTCTATATTTTCTATTTCTTTTAAACTAGAAAATCTATTAAACATTAAATAACATGTTGAAGGAGCTATTGGCTCTTCAATTACTATTTTGGTTACACTCGAATAAGTCCACCTAGTACCTTTGGTATATCCATTTTGTGGTGTACTTCTTAAATATAATGTTGTTCCATCTTTTTTGGCATAAATGTCTGTTGGTGCCATGTCTTCCCAATAGAAGAATTCTCCTTGATGGTTCATTTTATAAAGATTATTTGAGTCTTTGAAAACAATTCTATATAGTCCACCACTTGGAGTTATTTCTACATTGTATTTGCTTAGTGCAGTACGAAGACCTTCCTCTGTTATATCTCCGAACTTATCTGTTTCTTCTATTGCAACGTTACCTAAAACTGCTTCTTCACTAGCAATCTTTGTTTTATCTCTCTCATAAGAAGCTTCCTGTAATACTCCTTCATCACTAGTAATATTAGAAATTATAACACCGGCAAGGATAATTAAAACAACGATTGTAATAATCAAAATTATTAAAGTTATACCTCTTGATTCAGACATTGCATAAAATGCTGATTTTGTGCAATGTTTTTATATCAATTATGATTATTACCAAAAACTTGAAA
>JAGAED010000009.1 GCA_017613275.1 Clostridia bacterium
CACATGATATTCGTAGAAGATGGAACAATCTATATTAAAAATTGGGATGTTTACCAAAATCTTGATAAGCTCGAAAAAATCAAGGAAGACAACAGGAAAAGGAGCAAAGACAAAAGGAAAAAACAAGGAGTTATGAATTATAATATGTAATAAAATTGTAAAAATACTGTAATGGTATTGAAAAAAAGAGTTTTTTAATGTATAATGAGTTCGTCCTATAAAAGAAGTTATAGGAGATTTATATTACTGCAATGTCAAGTACTAATTTAATATTTATATCGACTATTATGTCAATCTTAATATTACATAGTATATGTATTGCATAGATTATGAATAAGTCAATTAATGATGATGATTTGTTCATATATCTAACCTCCACTTTATTATACCATATTATTTCTTGGTTGTGGAGAATTGCAGGTAGCATAGCAATATGTTAGGAACAATTCAGATCTGCCAAGCTTATAAGGATTCCTGCGTTCCGATTGGTAGGTCTTGAAGAAGGAAAAAGAATGAAGAAAAGAAGAATTTACAAAATAAAAGGATATACTCATTTTGATACAAGGAAAGTTGAATATTGGAAATATATAAATAATATAAAAAATCCAAAATGGGTGGAAAGACATGCTTTCTACCCATTTATTCATTATCAAGAGGAAAAGAAAAAATTTGACGGAAAAGAAGTTATAATTAAGTCTCCTAGAGATATTAGATATTCAGCACATATTGATAGATATATTTATGAATACTATAACGATATATTATCAAAAAAATATAACAACTATGCAAAACAGAAGGGATTTAATCAAGCGTCAATAGCCTATAGAACAAACCTTAATAAAAGCAATATTCACTTTTCAAGAGATGTTTTTAAATATTTAAATAATCAAGAAAATGCTTTTATAATAGTTTCTGATTTTAGTAGCTTTTTTGATAATTTAGATCATAAATATTTAAAAGAAAGATTAAAAGAATTGCTAAATGTAGACACATTATCAAAAGATTTTTATAGAGTATTTAAGAGTGTGACTAATTATTCTTATATTGAGTATGATGATATATTAAAAGAGTTGGGATTGACGCATAAAGCTTTAACTAAATTACGTAAAGAAAGATTATTTGATATTCAAGAATTTAGAAAATTCAAAAAAGAAAAAATTCATACTAATAAAGAATATTTTGGAATGGTTCAAGGTTCGGCGATTAGTGCGGTAATGTCAAATATTTACATGATAAAATTTGATAAACTAGTAAATGATTTAATTACTTCTAATAATGGAATATATAGAAGATATTCAGACGATATAATCATAATTATTCCAAGTCTAGCTAATGGTATGGCAATATATAGTAAAGTAATGCAAATTAAAGATAGCGTTCCAAGATTAGAATTGAGTCCAGATAAAACAAAGTGCTTCATTAAAAAAGGTGATATTATTAGTAGTGTTGATTTGAAAACAAAGAAAGTTATTAAAGATGAAACAATTATTGAATATCTTGGATTTTCCTATGATGGTAAATGTGTAAAGATTAGAGAAAAAACTGTATCTAAGTATTATAGAAAAATGTATTCAAGAATAAAAACAATTAATAAATGGACTATAAAAACTGGAAACAACATTGGTAGAAAAAAATTATATAAACAATATTCATATCTAGGAAAGAAAACTAAGGATGTGAAAAAAGGCAATTTTTTAACATATGTGGATAGATCACAAAAAGAATATGGTGATTTAGGAAAGATGGATGAACAAGTAAAAAGTAGTTGGAAAAATATGAGTAAAAGACTAATAAAAGTAAAGAAATAAGGTCAAAAAAAATAGAAGTAGAAATACTTCTATTTTTTTGACAAAATATTGCATAATAGTTGATTATTTTTAAATAAAATGATATATAATATATAAGCTTATAGTTTATAAAAGAAAGGAAAATAGAATTGAATACATTTAGTGAATTTTTAAAGAATGAAATGTCCAAAAATAAGTATAGTCAAAATAAATTTGCCAAAGAAATAGGTGTGTCATCATATTATTTAGGTCAGCTAATAAAAGGCGAAAAAAGACCACCTAGCAGAGAAATACAAAATAAAATTGTAGAAACATTAAATTTTAATGAAACGAAAAAAAATAAATTTTATGATTTAATTGCAAAAGAAAAAAATGATATACCAAGTGATATCTATAATGAAATAAAAGAATCCAATAACTGGAACGAAATAAGACAAAAAATAAAAGGAGGAAAAATATGTTAATATTTAATGAAGATACAAGAGTAAAAATTCCTGCAACAATCCAATATTTAAAAATAGGCTATAATTATCAATCACTAAAAGATGATAGATTAGATATAGATTTTAATACAAAAATATTTGTTAATAGATTCAAACCTGCAATTGAAAGAATAAATAATAAGGAATTATCATTTGACGAGATCAAAAATTTATTAGATGAAATTAATAATTTAATAAAAAATAATGATTTAGGTAAAGAGTTTTATTTTAGACTTATAAATCCTCAAGATAAATTAAAATTAATAGATTTTGAAAATATTGAAAATAATGATTTCGCAGTTGTAGATGAATTACCATTTAGCATAACTCCAGATTCGGATGTTGGCTCTTTTAGACCTGATATAAACATATTAATAAATGGTATTCCTTTAGCTTTTTTAGAGGTAAAAAAACCTAATAATGAAGGTGGAATACAAAAAGAATTTAAAAGAATGATTAATGATAGATTAAAAAATAGTGAATTTAAAAAGTATTTTAATCTTATTCAAATGGTATCATTTTCTAATAATATGGAGTATGAAGAATCAGATGAATCTGAAGATGTAAGAGCAGGTTCTTTTTACACTACACCAAATGGAAATAATACAAGTTTTTCATTCTTTAGAGAAGATGATGAATTATATCATGTGAATTATAAATATACAGAAATAGATGAAGAAAAAATAAAAGATATCACAAAAGATTTAGGTTATAACAAAAGTGTATGTGATACAGAGGAATTTAAAACTAATTTAAATGTTATGACACCATGTAATAGGTTTATTACTTCTGTATATGATAAAGAAAGGTTTTTATACTTGTTATATTATGGAATGCTATTTGTAAATGAAAAAATTCCTCAAAAACAGATAATGAGATATCCCCAATTTTTTGCTACAAGAAAAATAATTGAAAGATTAGAAAGTGGAGGAAAAGGAGGAATTATTTGGCATACACAAGGTAGTGGAAAAACAGCTTTAGCTGCATATTCTAATAGAATTATTAAAGATTATTATGCGAAGAAAAATATTGTTGCTAGATTTTTCTTTGTAGTTGATAGAATAGATTTACTAAGACAAACAAGTACTGAATTTGAAAATAGAGGTTTGAGTGTAATAAATTGTACGAATAAAGCGGAGTTTACTATTGAATTAAATAAATCATTGTCTACTCAAACTTTAAATGACTCAATTGGAGAGTATTGTGTTGTAAATATTCAAAAGTTTGAAGGAGAAATGCCAGAGGCAAAAAATGACTATAATGCAAATGTACAAAGAATATTTTTTGTAGATGAAGCTCATAGAAGTTACTCAACTAATGGAGAATTTTTCAAAAATCTTATGATTTGTGATAATGAAGGGGTTTATATTGCTTTAACAGGAACTCCATTATTAACTAAAAAAGAGCGCTCAAATTTGAAATTTGGAGATTATATCCATAAATATTTCTATGATAAATCAATTGCTGACGGATATACATTAAGAATTAAAAAAGAAGATATTGATACAGTTGCTAAAAAAGAAATTAAACAGAATCTTGATGTAGAAGATAATCAATTAGATAACAAAGATGTATATGAATCAGATGCTTATGTTTTAGCTCTTGGTAAATTCATAGAAAGAGATTTTAAAAATTTTAGATTTCAAAATACAGACAATTCAATAGGTGGAATGATAGTTTGTAGAACTAATACACAAGCAAGGAAAGTTCATAAGTGGTTTGAAGAAAATTCAGAATTAAAAACAGGACTTGTAATAACTGATACAACTGATCCTGCACAAAATAAAATAAACAAGGAAAATCAGATAAACTTTAGAAATGATACATTTCCAGATTTATTAGTTGTAAATATGATGCTTACAACTGGTTATGACGTAAAAAGATTAAAGAAAATGTATTTATTAAGAGGACCACATGCTCAAAGTTTATTACAAACAATATCAAGAGTAAATAGACCATATAAATCTCCAACAGGAAGAATATATAGATATGGGTATATTGTTGATTTTGTTGATATCGAAGAAGAATACAATAACACAATAGAAGCATATATAAGAGAACTTGAACAAGATATGAATGATAATGGGGAAAATGAAGGCTCTTTAAATGGTTTAGTAGTTGGAATTGATGACATAAATAAAAAGTATCAAAAATATCTTACAGAACTAAAAGAAATGATAGAAATTGATAATTTGGAGAAATTTTCAAAGCAACTTACATTGATGAATAGAGATGCATTATTAAAAATTAGAAGACTATTAAACGGAATTAGAGATTGTGAAACTGAATTTATAATTTCAAGAGTTAAAGAACAATTCATATCAGTAGAAGAATCTGACCATTATAAAAAATTAAGAAGATCTGTACAAGAAAGAATTGACTTTACTAATTTAACTAGCGATACTGTTGGAATGATGGATGTTATATCAAATGAAGAGGTAGTTGAAATTCTTTATGATTTTATAAAAACTAAAATTACAATTTTAGATTTATCAAAACTAGATATTGATACAGATCCAAGAGTAAGAAGATTTGTTGATACTGCGACTGAAGTCCAAAATGTAATTAAACATAATAAAAACAAAGAAGATATACAAGTAAGAAAGCTCAATGAATTATTAGAAGAAGTATTTAACAAACTTAATATTTCAGATTTAGACAATATGGATGAACTTACAGAAGAATTAAAAGAAGCTTTAAAAAAAGCTAAAGAAATTAATGAAAAAAATGATGAACTATCAAATACTTATGGTGGCAACTTTGCTTTTGTGAAAACATATCAAGATATGATTGAAGATTCAGAAATAGATAAATCAGATATACAAAGAACATTGAGATTAATTTTTGAAGAAATTTCTGTATTTTATAATAGAGATATATTTTTAGTACAAGGTAAAAAGAATTTTGTAGATTCAGTAAAGCAAAAGCTGACAATTAAATTATTTCAAGAAGGACTATATGAAAAAGTAAGTAGTATTTATGATAATATGTTAAATGAATTATATAAAAATATTCAATTATATAAATAAGGAGTAATTAAAGTGGAAGAAAGAGTAATAGAATTAGAAAATAAAATTAAGGAAATGATTGATGAACTTAAAGGTTTATGCAATACTAATGGTTTATCAAATCAAGCAAGTGAAGAAGTAGTAATAACATCAACATTTTTATACAAATTTTTGAATGACAAGTTTATGGCTAATTTAAATGATTTTTCAACAAAAACAGGAATGTTATTAGAAACAATATTAAAAAATGAACATAAAGAACTTGATGTGTTTTATGATTCATATCCACAAGATGTAGCTTTTACATATGAAGATACAATTGAGTATTTAATAAATAAAAGTACAGATGATAAATTTTATAAGCTTTTTGATGATGCGTTAGATAGAATTTCAAATTATCCTCAGAATGAAGAATTTAATATTGATACAGCTGATGGAGGAAGAAAACCATTATTTACAAGGATAACAGAAAATGTTGAATCTTCTAAAAGAAATAATTTTGCAAAAAATATTTTTGGAATAATTAGTCAAGATAAATTTTCATTTGAGCAAGCATTTAAAGGAAATTTTGATTTCTATAGCGCAATATTTGAATATTTAATAAAAGATTACAATGTTGCAAGTGGTGTTTATGCAGAGTATTTTACACCACAAGTAATTTCAAGTACTATCGCAAAAATATTAGTTAATATGTCTCCAGTAGAAGATAAGATATATGAAGTATATGATCCTGCAGCAGGATCTGGTTCATTAGTGTTACATTTAGCTAACGAATTAGGAAAAGGTCAATTTGGTGACAAAGCTCAAGTATATACACAAGATATATCAAATAAGTCATCGCGATTTTTAAGAACAAATATGATTTTAAACGGATTAACAAATAGTCTAGACAATATTATTGAAGGGGATACTTTATTAAATCCATCACATTTTAATGTACCGCATGATCCAGATAGTGGCATTAAAAAGTTTGATTATATTACTGCAAATCCACCTTTTAAAACAGATTTTTCGTCAACAAGAGACAAAATTGAGAGAAATTGGGAAGATACAGATAGATTTTTTGCAGGAATTCCAAAAATACCAACTAAGGACAAAAAGAAAATGGCTATATATTTATGTTTTATTCAACATATTTTATATAGTTTGAAAGATGATGGGAAAGCAGCTATTGTTGTACCAACTGGTTTTTTAACAGCACAAAGTGGCATAGAAAAATCTATAAGAAAAAAAATAATAGATAATCATTGGCTAAAAGGTGTAATTTCAATGCCAAGTAATATTTTTGCTAATACGGGTACTAATGTATCAGTTTTATTTATTGATAAAGTAAATAAAGAAGATACGGTCATTTTGATTGATGCTTCAAATTTAGGACGTAAAGTAAAAGAAGGGAAAAATCAAAAAACTGTATTATCAAGTGATGAAGTTAAGAGAATAGAAGATACTTTTATAAATAAAGAACAAGAAGATGATTTTAGTGCTTTAGTTACTTTTGATGAAGTAACAGACAAAAATTATTCTTTTAGTGCAGGTCAATATTTTGAGGTAAAAATTGAATATGTTGAGATGACACAAGAAGAATTTGAAAATAAAATAAATGAATATAAGTCAAATTTAGAAGAATTCTTTAAAAAAGGAAAATCTCTCGAAGATAATATAATGAAAAGTCTGGAGGAATTGAAATTTAATGATTAAATATGAAAAATTAGAAAATCATGTTTTCGTAACAAAATTGGCAGGTTTTGAACATAGTAAATATATACAATATAATGAAACAGAAAGTAAAGTTAGAGATGATGATATTCCTTTAGTACAAGGACAAAATATAAGAAATGGAAATTTTGTTGAAAAATACAATTATTATATTTCAAAAGAAATTTCAGATAATTTAAGTAGAAGCAAACTAGACAAAATTTGCATTTTAATACCGTATGTTGGAAGTAATTTGGGCGAGGTGGGAATTTTTTATCATCCATATGATTGCCACATGGCAAGTAATATAGCAAAAATCGAATTAATAGATGATTACTTTGATATTGAATACTTAAAATACTATTTACAAAGTCCAGTTGGACAAGGATACCTGTTTATTGAAAAACAAGGATCAGCACAACCCAATATTACAATGCAATCAATTAGAAATACATTAGTACTAGATAAATCTAAATCTGAACAAACAAAAATAGCAAGAATATTGAAAGAAATTGATGATAAGATTAATATAAATTTTCAGATAAAAAATACTTTAGAAGAGATGATGAAAACTTTATATCAAAGATGGTTTTTAGAGTTTGAATTTCCAAATGAAAAAGGAAAACCCTATAAATCATCTGGAGGTAAAATGGTATGGAATTCAGAACTAAAGAAAGAAATACCGGGTTGCTGGAAAGTGTTAGATCTTAAAAATATTTTAAATGTTATTACTGGAAAAGAAGATGCAAATTTTTCAACAAAAAATGGAAAATATAGTTTTTTTACATGTTCTAATGACATACTCAAATGTGATACACCTGCTTTTAGAGGTAAAGCAATTCTTATTGCAGGTAATGGAGATTTTAATGTTAAATATTTTGATGGAGAGTTTAATGCTTATCAAAGAACTTATGTATTAATACCAAAGGAAGAAAAATATATTGGGGAAATTTATATAAATTCTATTAATACAATTAATAAATTTAAAAAAGGTTCTAACGGTTCAATAGTTAAATTCATTACTAAAGGAGATGTAGAAAATATTAAAATTTTAGTTCCTGATAATGAAATATTGTTATTAGAATTAAATAAAATACTTAATATAGTTCAAAATTATAAAAATGAAAACGAAAAATTAATAGAATTACGAAATGATTTACTACCAATGCTTATGAATGGTCAAATTAATGTTGATGATGTACAAATTTAGATAGGTAAACTACGATTTACAGAAAGAATAAATAAAAAAAGATATGATTTAATAATATTGAATCAATAATAGAATTAATGAAGTTTTAATATACGTGAGGTGAATTAGATGAAAGAAAACTTCGTAAATGAAATGATAAATAATAGAAGAAAATATCCGATTCTGTCAGTAAATAGTGACTTAATGGTAGAGGCTATTATAAATGGTGAATACAAAAGTGATTTTGCATTGATGCCACCAAGTGTTGCTCAAAAAAACATTGACAAATTGAATAATTACAAATTTATAGATATTGTTATTCAAATACCAAGCCCATTTAGGGGAACAGGAATAGATTTTTATATTATTCATTTTAAAAAAGATAAACCTAAAAAGTTGTTAACAGGAATTTTTCGTGGATTAGTATGTGAAAGAGAATATAAACGTTCGGCATTAGATTGGGAAACAAGCCTACAATTAACAGGAAACTTCACAGAAGATTTTACAGATTTGGTTAATAATGTAATACTTTTTTTAGAAAATAAGGATATAAAAAGAGAAGACTTAGATATTAATAATTATAAAGAGTTTGATACAAACTATTTAAATCCATTATATTATACGAAACAGGCAATAAAAATTAGAAATGAATTAAAAGATCAAGACTATGTATTATTAAATGAGGTGGCAGATATAATAGCAACTCCTACAGATAAAGATATAGAAGCTAAATATATTGATTCTAAGAAATTTTCATATCCATTAGTATATAGTAGTTTGGAAAAAACAAAAATAAAAAAAGCAACAAATATAATAAAAGGAGATATTATATGCCTTTTAATAGGCGATGTTCCAAAATTTTATTTATATAATGAAGATTATAAGGATATTTACATTAAAACTGGTAACTATTGTATATTAAGATGTAAAGAAGAAAAATATAGATCATATTTAGTAAATTATTTAAATGATGAAAAAGCTAGACTTTACTTTGCAACAGTAAAAAAGGGGTGTTATATTCCTAATTTATCAAAGAATGATTTAATGAGATTAAAAGTTATTATACCAACACAAGAAATGTTAGAAATAGCAGAAAAAACACAAGAATATACTATGAATCAAAAGAAATTATCACCATTTGAAGTAAATGAACTTATCAGATCAAGTTATAGTTATCAAGTAAAAAATGAATCTCAAAAAATGATAAATCACGATTTGATTTCTAAAATGTCTACATTAAAAATAGAAGCGCTTAAAAAGCTTATTAATGCTGATTTAGATGAAGTTAATGTTTGTTTTGAGAATGGAGCATATAAATCTGCAATAATATTATGTGGATCAATATTAGAAGCAGTACTTTTAGATTGGCTTTCAGAGTATGAAAACACAGATGAAGTATCAGATATAGGTGTAGATAGAAACGGTAGAGATATGGGGTTGGCTAAAATAATTGCGAGATTAAGAGAAATTATAAAACCAGAATGGTATGAATCTAAAAAGGCTCATGAAATTAGAGAAACAAGAAATATGGTACATCCAAAAGAATGTATTAGAAATAACAAAAAGGTAACAGTTGAAGAATGTGAGAAAATAATAGAAGATTTAAAAGATATTTTAGAATCTAAGGAGAAAAGACATAGCTGAAAATTATATAAAAAGTAAAAAGGAGGATGAAAATGGCTAAGGGAATTATATATTGTATGACAACGATTGTTCCTGGATTAGTAAAAATAGGAAAAACTGGAAGTGAAAATTTTGAACAACGTATGTATAATTTAGAAAGAAATGGATATGTCAATGTAGTTGGGCTTAATAGAAGATTTGCAATAGAAGTAGAAGATTATGATGAAAAAGAAATTTTGATTCATGAATTGTTTAGCAAAAGCAATGTACCTAATACAGAATTATTTGCTGTTGATGTAGAACTTGTAGTACAATTATTATCTTCTTTAGAAGGGAAACAAGTATTTCCTAAATCTATAAGCAAAGAAGAAGTTTTTAATACAGCAACAGATGAAGTTCAAAGAGATGTAGATAAAGCAAATAGAATGCTAATACCTGATGGAACATATTATATATTTGATAAGAATGCTAAAGCATCAATGAGAGTGGAAAACGGAAATTTTATTGTAGAAAAGGGTAGTAAATGTTTGCCTTGTAATAAGGACTGGATGCCAGAAAGCAGAAAAAAGGCAAAAATAGAAAATGGAATTTTAACAGAAGATGTTATATGCAAATCTCCAAGTACTGCTGGTTGGGTAGTATTAGGAAATGCAAATAATGGATGGTTTACATGGAAGACAGAAGATGGAAAATTAATTGATATATTTAGAAAAAGATAATTGTACAAATATTCTTAAATAGAAATGATTTATAAAAAATAAAATAAAACTTTCTTTTTTGGAAATAATATGATATAATAATATTAGATTCAGAAAGGAGAGTTTTTATTATGCTAGGAGATAAAATTAAATTATATAGAGAAAACAAAAAAATGACTCAAAATGATATTGCGGATATTTTAGATGTTAGTGCTGGTACAATTTCAAAATATGAATCAGGTGCTTTAGAACCTAGTATTGAATCATTAAAAAGGTTAGCAGAATTATTTGGAATATCAATTGATGAATTATTAAATGACGAAAAAGAAAAACTTGATCTTTCAAAAATAAATGTATTAGACATACTTAGAGAACAAAAAGAAATGAAATTAAAGGGAAACTTATATCATCAAACTCAAGTTTCATTTGCATATAATACAAATCACATAGAAGGAAGTACATTGACAGAAGATCAAACAAGATATATTTTTGAAACAAATACTATTTTATTTGAAGGAGATACCATAGCAAAAGTAGATGATATATTGGAAACAGCTAATCATTTTAAATTAGTTGATTATATGCTAAATGTAGCAGATGAACCATTAACAGAAGAGATGATGAAAATGTTTCATAAAATATTAAAAGAAGGAACAATGGATAGTAGAAAAGATTGGTTTAATGTAGGAGAATATAAAAAACTAGCAAATGAAGCGGGAACAATGCAAACCTCTTCACCTAAACAAACACCAAAAGATATGCAAAAATTAATGGAATGGTATAACTCTTTATCAGAAATAACAATAAAAGAAATAATTGAATTTCATGCAAGATTTGAAAAAATACATCCATTCCAAGATGGTAATGGTAGAGTAGGAAGAATGGTTGCCTTCAAAGAATGCTTGAAGAACAATATAGTTCCATTCATTATTTTAGACAAAGATAAATTGTTTTATTATAGAGGATTAAAAGAGTATCAAAATAAAACAGAAAAAGGATATTTAATTGACACTTGTTTAAATGCACAAGATCAATATTCAAGTATGATTGAATATTATTTAAAATAACAGGAGGTATAAATGAATTGGGAAAATTTAATAGAATTAATATTAAATAGTATACAAATAATAGGTATTTTTATTGCTATTATAATTGGATTAGTAATTTCTAAAGTAATGGAACTAAAAAAAGAAAAAGAAGAAGTTTCTGATGCAATAGAAGATTTAGATAACGAATTAGAAACATTAAATAAACAATTTGAAGAGCTAAAAGAAGATAATTACAATTTTTATAAAGAAGATAATGTTTATGAGATGCTTGAATCATTATTAAAAGGGGAAGAATATAAATTTATCGATAATATTCCGTATGTAAGTATGGATGAACAAAAAGATTTTTTTGCTTATATTAAAGAATATGGATCAAAAGTGTTTAGTTTTTTAGAAAATGATAAAAGCATGGAACAGTGCATGAAAGAATTGAAAGTTGAGTCGGGTTCAGTGGAAGAAACAATAATAGAAGAAATATATGATTGGAGGTATTAGTAATGGATTTGGATATTTCAAAATTTGATTTTAAAGCACTATCTCGTTCTATGATTCCTAATCCAGTAATTCCTAATATACCTGATAAGGTTACAAGAATTACAAGTGCGATTGATAATATACAATACATAAATAGATTAAGAGATATGGACAATTTATACTTTCAAATTGAAATGAAAAAGAAACAGAAAGATATATGTGAAAAAAGATTAAAAAGCATTATATCAACATTAGATATAAAAATAGGAATAGTTTTATCTTTAGTAATAATTATTGTAAGTGTGATTATTCCATTTTTAATTGTAATGTTCCAAGATTGCATGAAACAACATCAAAGTGGAGTATTTATATATTTAATAATAAGTTTTATTTTTTCCATGATTTCAATGTCAATTTATTTATTAGTATTATGTCTAAAAAAATAATTTTCTAGCAGGGTACAATATCCCTGCTTTTTTCATCAATGATCTGTCAACGAGTCGTATACGGAATGTATACATGATGTATCCAAATTGTATCCATCCAAAAGTGATTTTGGTATACCAAATGACAACCATTGGTCAACCAAAAAAAGCGGAAAAAGTTTTCATACATAACCTGAAAATACCAATATATTCCATAAAAATAAACGGCGGAAAAGCGGCGGAAATCTTAAAAGCGAACAATATATCGCAATATTTCACGATATTTTAGAATAAGTTAAAACAAAGATACTCCTAGAGCTGTAACACTTTACAACATTTTGAAGATTTTTGAAATATCTCTAAATATTGGTCTATTCGGGCTCATAACCCCAAGGCCATTTTTTAATAATATTAACAGTCCAAATATTGCAAAACACCCTCAAATAATATATAATCAAAAAAGAAAGAAGGTAATCGCAAAATGATACTAGTAAGTGCATGTCTAGCAGGAATAAACTGCAAATACAACGGAGGAAACAACTACAATGAAAAAATATTTAAAATGGTAAAAAATGGAAAAGCAATACCTGTATGTGCGGAGCAACTTGGTGGATTAACTACGCCAAGAATTCCAGCAGAAATAAAAATAATAGATGGTAAAAAACACGCTATAAATAAAAAAGGACAAGACGTAACAGAACAATTTGAAAAAGGTGCAAGAGAAATATTAGAATTAGCAAAAAAATTAGAAATTAAACAAGCAATTCTTCAACCTAGGAGTCCTTCATGCGGAGTAGGAAAAATATATAGTGGAAATTTTGATGGCAAATTGATAGACGGAAATGGATTTTTAGCAGAATTATTGTTAGAAAACGGAATTGAAGTATTAAGCGTTGATGAGATATAGTTAAAAAGCAATAAAAAAGGCTTGTTATTTAGCCAAAATAACAAGTCTTTTTTGTCCATTATTAGTACATGTAGATAATGCGATTTGTGGTTCATTTGTTGTATTTCTATCCAAATAAGAAAGATCATCAGAAGTTGTAATCATAGTTTCATAAACAGTATAAGATTTTGTAATACCATTAGCAGTAATTTTAATTGAATCGCCAACTCCTAAATTCTTATTATTTGAAAATAATTTTCCGTTCGAGTAATTATGACCAACAATAATAGTTGTTCCGCTTACATTAATAGACCCAGTTGAATATAAAAAACATGAAGCTACTTCCATTCCAGCAGAAGAAACTTTTTGTAAAATAGGAAGATTTACACCTGTTTTAGGAATTACAATCGTACCAATTGAAACTTCACCAGCAGGAATAGAAGACTGTGCTTTTTCTGCTGTTGCTGGTTTCTCAGCAGGTTTTTGAGTTTGAACTTCCGTATTTGTAACTGTTTCTTTAGGAGTTTCTTTCTTAGCACTTTCTGCAGTTTTCCTTGAACTTGATGATCTGCTAGAAACTTCATTTACAATAGTTTTTTCAACTTTTTTTGAGTCATTTTCTATATTAGATTTATTTTCATTTGTATTTTCAGAAGCTTTTTTATCTTCAAAAACATATGATTCCGGTATTTTTTGTTCATCAATTTTTGTTGAAACAATAGTATCATAGTCATTTGAAGAAGCTTTGCTATATGTGATCTCATTATATTCATCCTTTGTGAAAAATCCTATTACAACAAAAGAATTAATAATAATTAAAAGAAATAATATTAATCCAATTGCTGCATGTCTTTTTTTAATAGACATACAATTTTTCACTCCTTATATAATAAAAATTTCACTAATATTATATCATATTACTTAACATAAAACAAGAGACGCGATAAAAAATGTATAATTATGATAATTTTCTCTTTTAAAATCCAGTTTAATATTATATAATTATGAATAGTTTTACAAAAGGAAAAACATGAAAAAGTATGATATAATATTTAAAATCTATTTAGAATGGAGAAATGAAAATGAGAAGTAGCCATAGCAGTCATCGAAGTAGTATGAGTAGATCACATCGTAGTAGTATGAGCCACAGAAGTAGCTTTAGTCATTCACACCATAGTAGTATGAGCAATAGAAATGGTTTTGGAGGAATACGCCACAATAGCATGCATAGAAGTTCATTAAGCGGTATGCATAAAAGTAGCCATAGCAGTATGCATCGTTCAAGTTTAAGCAGAAGGGCAAGCATCGGAACAATGATGTCACGCAGAAGCTCATTTAAACACAATGGAATATCAGATGCACATGCATTTGCTGTTGGAAAAGCTACAGGCGTAAATATAAATGGAAGTGCAAGAGGGGCACACGGAGCTGCTTTACATCGTAGTAGAGCAAGAAAAAATGCAAGATATACAAGCAGTGCAGGATTCAAGTCAACACAATCTAACATGTCAAAAAGAAGAATAAAATTTTCACGCAACAGTAACAGATCAAGAAGATATAAATTCGACCCAATAAAAAACAACTTAAATATTGAAATTCCACTAAATAATTATTCAAAATATATAGGAATTTTTGCAATAATATTTATGATTTTTTTCGTGATAATGGTTATTATAATGGCTTCTTCTTTTACATCAAGAATTCATCATCCATTCTTACGTTAAAAGGGGAATATAAATGAAAACAATAGAAGTAAGAGATGTGGAGGAAGACGAAGAAAGATAATGATTTGGATTAATCCACAAATTATATAATTGTTGAAAATAAAAAAATGGAGGAAGAAAATGAAAGAAGAATTTTTAAATTTATTAAAACAAGTAAAAAGAGAAGGAATGGAAGACTTAATAAAATTTATAGAAGAAAAAACAGACTTCTTTACAGCACCAGCAAGTACAAGATTTCATGGGAGTTTTGAAGGCGGACTTTTAGAGCACAGCATGAAGGTTTATGAAATATTAAAACACAAAGTTGAAACAAATATAGAACCACTAGATGTAAATCCTGAAACACTAATATTAGTGCCACTTTTACATGATATTTGCAAAGTTAATTTTTATAAAGTCGACTATAGAAACGCAAAAAATGAACTAGGAGTTTGGGAAAAAGTGCCATATTACACAGTAGATGACACAATTCCATACGGACATGGAGAAAAGTCTGTAATGATGATTACCGAATATCTTAAACTAACACCAGAAGAAAAATATGCAATCAGATGGCACATGGGCTATACAGAACCAAAAGAGCTTTATAATACAATTGGTGCAGCATATAAAAAGTACCCACTTGCACTTTTAATGCATGAAGCAGATTTGGAAGCTACATATTTCTATGATATTTAGACTTTCGATGTTATTGACTATAAGCCAAAAATATAGTATAATACGCAAGATAGAGGAGGAGATAAAATGCTTAGTGCAAACGGAGTTACAGTAAGATTCGGAAAAAGAGTTTTATTTGAGGACGTAAATATAAGATTTGGAAAAGGAAATTGTTACGGAATAATTGGTGCAAATGGAGCCGGAAAATCAACATTCTTAAAAGTTTTATCAGGCGAAATCGAGCCAAGCAAAGGTGATGTAACACTTGATAAAGGCGAAAGACTTTCAGTATTAAAACAAGACCACTTTGCTTACGAAGAAAACACAGTAATGGACACAGTTTTAATGGGTAATAAAGAGCTATATGATATAATGAAAGAAAAAGATGCCATATATGCAAAACCTGATTTTTCTGAAGAAGATGGAATGAAAGCTGCAAAATTAGAAGAAAGATTTGCAGAGTTAGATGGATGGAATGCAGAATCAGATGCAGCAATGCTTCTAAATGATTTAGGAATAATTCCAGATAATCATTATAAATACATGAAAGAAATCGAAGCAAGAGAAAAGGTTAAAATTTTGCTAGCCCAAGCTTTATTTGGAAATCCAGATGTACTTCTATTAGACGAGCCTACAAACGACTTGGATTTAAAGAGTATCAACTGGTTACAAGAATTCTTAATTGATTTTGAAAACACTGTAATTGTAGTATCACATGATAGATATTTCTTAAACAAAGTTTGTACACATATAGCAGATGTTGACTTTGGAAAGATTAAGGTATATCCTGGAAACTACGATTTCTGGTATGAATCAAGCCAATTAGCTCTAAAACAAATGAGAGAGCAAAACAAGAAAAAAGAAGAGAAAATCAAAGAATTACAAGAATTTATTGCAAGATTTAGTGCAAATGCTTCTAAATCTAAACAAGCTACATCAAGAAAGAAAACATTAGAAAAAATCGAATTAGATGAAATAAAACCATCAAATAGAAAATATCCTTATGTAGATTTCAAGCCGGATAGAGAGCCTGGAAAAGAAATATTGAAGGTTCAAAATATATCAAAAACAGTAGATGGAGTAAAGGTTTTAGACAAAGTATCATTTGATGTAAAATCAAATGACAAAATTGCATTCTTAGCAGAAAACGAAAATGCTAAAACAGTTTTATTCCAAATAATTGCTGGCGAAATGGAACCAGATGAAGGAGAACTAGTTTGGGGAACAACAATTACAAAATCATATTTCCCAAAAGACAATAATTATCTATTTGAAACAGACGAAAGCATTACAGACTGGTTAAGACAATATTCAAAAGACCCAGATGAATCTTTCGTTAGAGGATTTTTAGGAAGAATGTTATTCTCTGGAGACGAATCCTTAAAACCTGCAAATGTGCTATCTGGAGGAGAAAAGGTTAGATGTGTATTATCAAAAATGATGCTTTCTGGAGCAAATTTCTTAATATTTGACGAACCAACAAACCATCTAGATATGGAAAGTATAACATCAGTAAACGAAGGTATGAAGAAATTTATAGGAAACATCCTATTTACATCACATGACCATGAGCTTACTCAAACAGTTGCTAATAGAATAATAGACATCAAAGCAGATGGAAAGATTATAGATAGAGAAGTTACATACAATGAATACTTAGGAATTGAATAATATTTTAGGACATTTTCAACCTGTTTTTTGGGACACTCCCCAAAAAACAGGTTGTTTCTATTTTGGGTTTAAAATATTAAATTTAGGAAATACTAGCAATTAGGTGATTTTATTTGAAAGTTGTTCAAAAAAAGAAAAATAATAAAATAATTATAATAGCTATTTTGCTAATGGTTGCGTGGTTTGGAATTTTTTTACTATTAAATACATATAGTAGAGAACAAGTAAATTCTAGTAATTATAAAACAGCCAGGTTAGAATCCACAAATTACTCAGAAAATGTGGAAAAAGTAGAAGAAAAAAGCAAAAATCTTGCAGATGTAATTGAAAATGTAACTAAAAGTGTGGTAGGAATTTCAAAATTAAAAAATACAGGAAATTCAATTTTAGGTTCAAGTAGCGAAAGTCAGCTAGGGCTTGGAACTGGAATAATTGTAAGCACTAAAGGATATATTTTAAGCAATCAACATTTAACAGGAGAAAAATATAGCAAATGCTATGTAACCTTGGAAGACGGAAGAAGTTTTGAGGGTTCTGTTGTTTGGAGCGATGTAGATTTAGACTTATCAATTATTAAAATTTCAGCAAAAGACTTATCTGCTGTTACTTTGGCAGACTCAAATTCAATTCGAGTTGGGGAAAGTGTGTATGCAATTGGAAATCCAATTGGGTTTGAATTTAGGCGAACTGTAACGTCTGGAATTATTAGTGCGAAAAATAGAACTATTAAATTAGAAGAAGGCGAAAATCAGTCGTACATGACAGATTTGATTCAAACAGATGCAACAATAAATCCGGGAAATAGTGGTGGACCGCTGATTTATCCAAATGGAGAGGTTATAGGGATAAACACTGTAAAAATATCTTCAGCAGAAGGGATTGGATTTGCAGTTCCAATAAATGTTGTAAAAAATGTGATAAATGGTTTTGAAGAAACAGATAAATTTGAAGAAGCTACAATTGGAATTTTTGCATATGATAAAGAAGTTATACCATATTTAACCTCAATAAATCCTAATTTCAATAAAGGAATTTATGTGGCAAGAATAATTGCAAATGGTCCGGCAAGTAAAACAGAACTAAAAGAAGGAGACATTATTATTTCATTTGATGGAAGAGAAATAAACACAATGAATGAGCTTAGGGAATATATTTTTACAAAAAAACCAGAAGACGAAGTTACTTTGAAAATTCAAAGAGGGAAAATTAACAGAGAAATAACAATAAAATTAGGAAAAAAATAAAAAAGAAAGCTGCCGCACCGAAATAAAGTGGTGCGGCAGGAAGAGCTTAGGGTTGCAAATTCTCGGATGATTCCGAATCAGAGGTTATACGCTTATAATCTTCTTTGGAAATAGTTGTGATTATATGGTACTCGGCGCCCTTATAAGTTACTTTCTTGCTGATTATGCCCAAAAGGTCTTCTACGGGAAGATCTTTATGTTCGGCAAGATATTCACGTCTTACCCGATCTTCCAGTTCTGCAAGTTCTTTGCGCTTTTGTTCCAGTTCCTCGTCATTCGTAATGTTCTCGAGTTGTTCAATCCTTGTTTCTTCTAATGCCATGGGGTTCAACCTCCTTGTTGTATTTGTATTATTAATTATACCACATATTTCCATAAAAAACAAGGATTTACGTAAAATACTACGAATTTACGTTTAATATTATTGTCTTTAAGTATAAAATATGTTAAAATATTAAAAATAAATTAAAGGGAAAGAGAAGTTATGAAATTTTTAAAAGAAATATATTTAGATAACGAAAAAGATATAATCGTAAAATTATATCAATCAAGTGAAGATGAGTTAACATACATATTAGAAACGCCAAACCATGGAACAGGCAATTTAATAACAAACTTAGCTAAAATATGTGGTTTGGAAACAATAAAAAACAAACAAGATATGAAAATAATTCAAGGAAAAATCCCATTAAGTATAAATGGGGATTTTGAAGAGGTTTATATCTTCAGACTTGGTGGAGTAAAAATTGCGAATATTTATCCAAATGGAAAAGTGGAAATTAAAGCAGAAATTCCGTCAATAATGAAAACACTTATGTCTCAGACAAAAGATTATAAATTCGGAACAGATAAAACAATAATTAAATCATACTTATTAAAAAAAGAAAAATTCAGAACAGACTTACACACTCACATGAATGCTAACTTAACGCCAGACATTTTAATTGCGTTAGGAATAAGCCATCAAATAAGATATCCTTTATACTATATTAAAAAATTAGACCTAAAACTTTCAAAAGAACAGGAAAAAGAGATTCTGGCACAAAGAAAAATAGTTGAAAAAAGCTTTAAGGATTCAACATTAATGGGAAAATATTTAACAAGAAGAATAGATGACAATACATTTATAAATTTTGCAGATTTAGTTTTAAATAACCTAAAAGATGCAAAAGAAAATATCGAAAAAATCAGAAAAAGTCTAGCAATAATGAAAGACGGGCAGGCAGTTTTTACAAACCTAGAAAAAGTTTATTTATATAGATATGTTTTCGCAAAGGGTATAGAAAGCGAAGAAAAAATAAGCTTAGAACAAGAAAAAATTGAGCAAATACCTCAAGAAGATATAAAAAATGCAGTTATAAAAATGCTTGAAGATAAAAAAAGAGGTAGTGTGTATAGAAAAAATACTCTAAGACAAGACAAACTACTTTGGGTGGCTAGGCAATATCAAAAACAAGGAATTTACTATACTGAAATAGCAGATACAACCTTGACAAAAAAAGGATTACCAGCAGTTGAACTTTTAGAAGAAATACATGAAATTTTGCCTAAAATAGAAGAAGAAACTGGAGTTAAAATTAGATTTTTAGCAGCAATAAGAAGAATTGCATTAACAATAATTAGAGATCAAATACAAGGAAGCGGTTATTTAAGAGAAGCTTTGAGTGTGCTAAAAGCTGTAAGCAAAAGCCCATATGTTGTTGGATGTGACTTTGTTGGGGAAGAAATAAACGATATTTTAGAGCTACAACCGGTAATTGAAGAAATAGTACAGTATATCGAAAAAGAAGATAAAAACTATACAATTAGAATACATGCAGGTGAAAATGACAGCTTAAAAAACAATGTTTACAACTCAATAGAATGTGTGAAAAAATCTTTAAAAGAAGGTCAAAAAATACCTAAGATAAGAATAGGGCATGGATTGTATACACCAGAATTATCAACCAGAGCAGGCAAAAAGTTAATAAAACAAATTAAAGATTCTGGAGCAGTTTTGGAATTTCAATTAACATCAAATGTTAGATTAAATAATTTAAGTAGAATAGAAAAACATCCGTTAAAACAATACTTAGCAGAAGACGTAAAATGTGTTCAAGGAACTGATGGATGTGGATTATACGGGTCAGACACTATTGATGAACAACTTGCATTAAAAAATCTTTTAGGACTTGATAGTAGTGATTTTGAAAAAATGAAAAAAGTTGAAGACGAAATAATCAAAAATAGTGAAAAAGATTTTATATCAAAATCAAAGAAATTTGAAAAATTCCTAGACGGAAGAAGCATTAAAAAAGCGGTTTTAGAAGAGGAATACAAAATTATTGATAATGACCTAAAAAAAGATATAAAATTAAGACTAACAGAAAAAATAAATGCAGAGCAAGAGTTAAAAGAAAAAATTAAAGAACTACCATTGGACAAAACACCAATTATTATAGCTGGAGGAAGCTTTAATGGTCAAAATAATCAAACAATTGCATATAACGAAGAAACTAAAATATTAAAAAAATTAGTAGAAAAAATTGATGAAAATAAAGCATTTTTTGTAATTGGTCATAAAATTGAAGGCTATGAAAAAGCAATTTTAGATTTGTGCCAAAAAATAAATCCCCAAATTGAGGTTTATGCAATAATTCCAAGCATGATTGAAAAAGATATAAGAGATAGAATTTTAAAAGAAAATCTTGCAGGAATAAGAATTTCAACAGAAAGCGAAGATTTTGGAATATACAAAAGTTTCAATTATGAAATTTTTGAAAGAAGACCTTCAATTGTAATTGCATTAGATGGAAATTCACCAGTACTTAATTTAATTCAAGAGGCTAAAAATGGAAAAGCTAAAGCCAAAATTTATCTAAATGATTTAAACAAAACATTGCATAACAAAGCTAAAACACTACATGGCTATGTAACATTATTTGACTTAAAAGATAACATTTATAAAACAATATTAAAAGAAAATCCAGAAATAAAAAAATAAAAAATATCCCATAGATTACAACAACCTATGGGAATTTTTATATAATATTCAACAAACAAGTGTTTACAAATCAAAAACAACGTGCTATAATGAAAATGTAAGTAAAAGTAGTTTTATAAAGGAGGGAAAATAATGCAAGATCCAGAACAGCACATTTATATTGCAATAGACTTAAAATCATTTTATGCATCAGTAGAATGTAATGAGCGTGGATTAGATCCATTAACAACAAATCTTGTTGTTGCAGATAGTAGTCGTACAGAAAAAACAGTATGCCTTGCAGTTACACCTTCTTTAAAACAATATGGGATTCCAGGAAGGGCAAGGCTTTACCAAGTTGTGCAAAAGGTAAAAGAAATAAATGCTGGAAGAAGACTAAAAGCGCCAGGCCGTGCATTTACAGGAGCAAGTTATGATGATATTGCTTTAAAGAAAAATCCAGACTTAGAACTAACATATATAGTAGCGCCACCTAGAATGAGGTATTACATGGAATATAGCACTAAGATTTACAACATATATTTAAAATGGTTTTCATCTGAAGATATTTATGTATATAGTATTGACGAGGTTTTTATAGATGTAACACATTACCTAAAAACATATAACATGAGAGCAAGTCAATTATTAACAAAAGTAATACAGGATGTTTATGAAAATACTGGAATTACAGCAACAGGTGGAATGGGAACCAATTTATATCTTGCAAAAATTGCAATGGACATAGTTGCAAAACATACAGAGCCAAACGAAAATGGAGTCAGAATTGCAGGATTAGATGAAATGCATTATAGGAAATTACTTTGGAGCCATACTCCAATAACAGACTTTTGGAGAGTTGGAAAAGGTTATGCTACAAGACTTGAAAAATATGGAATATTCACTATGGGCGATGTTGCAAGAATGTCAATTGAAAATGAAGACTTGCTATATAAACTATTCGGAATAAATGCAGAATTATTGATAGACCATGCTTGGGGGTATGAGCCAGTCACAATAAAAGACATAAAGGCATATAGACCAGAAACAAAAAGCATAAGCTCTGGTCAAGTATTGCACTGTCCATATAATTACGAAAATACAAAACTTATAGTAAAAGAAATGACAGAACTTTTAACATTAGATTTAGTAGAAAAAAATTTCATGACAAATCAGATTGTACTGGAAATAGGGTATGATGTAGAAAACATAACAAATAGAAGCATTAGCTATAATGGAGAAGTAACAACAGATAGATATGGACGAAAAATACCTAAACACGCCCATGGAACGGTCAATTTAGAACATCATACATCATCTACAAAAATGATATTAAAATCTGTTATTGATCTTTATGAGCGCATTATAGATAAAAATCTATTAACAAGAAGAATAACAGTTACTGCAAATAACGTAAAAAATGTGCTAGAAATAGAAAATGAAAAAACATTTGAACAAATAGATTTATTTACAGACTATCATAAAAAAGAAATAGAACAGCAAAAAGAAAAAAAGGAAAGAAATTTACAAAAAGCCATGATTGGTATAAAATGGAAGTATGGAAAAAATGCTATTATAAAGGGAATGAATCTGCAAGAAGCGGGAACTACAATAGATAGAAATAGCCAAGTTGGAGGGCATAAAGCATAAAAGGAGAGTGTGAAAATGAAAAGAAATTATAATGATATAATAAATTTACCACATCATGTATCTAAAAAAAGACCACAATTGGGCCTAGAACAGCGAGCGGGTCAATTCGCACCATTTGCAGCACTAACTGGTTATGAAGAAACAATAAAAAAAGTAGAAAAATATGTAAATGAAGAAAATCAATAAAAGGAGAAAATAATGGTACCTGAAAATTGGAATAAAGAAAATTATAAAAAATTTATTGAATATTTGATTAGCATAAAAGATGAAGAATATAAGAAATTTCATAGCTCATTAGTACTAAATTCAAGATATGAGATGATAGGAATTCGTTTGCCAATAATGAGAAAAATTGCCAAAGAAATTTCTAAAACTGACATTGAAGAATTTTTGAAATACTCACAAAATAAGTATTACGAAGAAATAATGATTCAAGGTTTAGTTATTTCTAGCATAAAAAATGAAGAAAAATTTTATAAATACTTTAAAAATCATATAACTAAAATAGACAATTGGGCATTATGTGATACTTTTTGCAATTCAATAAAAATAGTAAAAAAATACGAAGAAAAGTATTTTCCATTGGCAATAGAAATGTGCTTAAATGAAGACGAATTCATTTCTAGGATAGGTCTTGTAACAATATTATCTCATTTTGTGGAAGAAAAAAATCTTAAAGAAATATTTGAAATGTTAAATAAAATAAAAAGCGATAAATTCTATATAAATATGGCACAGGCTTGGCTTGTTTGTGAACTATATATAAAGCACCCAAAAGAAACAATGGGATTTATAAAACAAAATAATTTAAATAAATTTACACATAATAAAGCAATAAGCAAAATACATGATTCATATAGAGTTAGCAAAGAAGATAAAGATTATTTAAATGGTTTAAGAATAAGGTGAAAATTGCAATTTTACATAAAATGTGCTATAATTAATTTATAAGTGGGAATTCGCCCACAGTACATTGAAAACCTTAAGGAGGATGCACAATGAATATTATTGAAATGTATGACAAGTATCGGAAACAGCACGCAGCAGAGTTTAAAGGACTCTTGGAAGAAGTAGCCAATGAAGTATTGCATGTTACAGAGCAGATACCGGAAGACGTAGTTTTGGAAAATATTAGAACGAATAGTGACAGACACTCAGTGTATTGCGCTGAAGAGACACCTGGAAAAGATTTAAACTTCCAATATGGGACGACTGATTTAGGTTCATTTCCATACGATGATACTGCAGTCAAAAAACTTGATAAGTTTATGGAAGAATATTATCCGGGAATAGTGTACAAGCGCTGGTGCGAGTTAGACCTTTATAACAGGAAAGTTAGTTTTCACTTTGAGTTTACTATAACCTATAGTGACGATGACTTTATAGTTTGTGGCTACTCGGTTAGACTGAAGGAGGGCAGACTAAACACGTTCGAATCAGTGGCATTATTAAACGATGATATTTCAGAGATTTTACAAAAGGAATTTACAGGTGCGGACTGGGATTTTTTGAGACTCTATGATACAGGAAATGATTTGCTGAGCCATGTCTATGAGGCTGGTTCAGTGTACATTGATATTTCAATCTAACAAATGATACTCCTCCTGTCATATACAGTGAGGTTTTCAAACGGAGCTCCTTTCATTAGGGAGCTCTGTTCATTTTCTAACTATTAAAATTATTTTGTTCCCAAAACATAAAAAAATATAAAGTTATCGACCATTTTTATATATTATATATCCAAAAGTGGTCAATAACTTTACATTTCTTGAAATATTCTTATGATTGTAATTTTACATAAAATGTGCTATAATTAATGAAATTGCAGGAAAATGCCTGCAAACACTCGCAAGAGTAAGTACATTGAAAACCATATAGGAGGGTCATTATGAATGATATTAACCAAATCAGGAAAATGTTTGAACAGTTGATTGAGGAAGTTGAAAGCTTGCGAGAGGAAGTTGAAGACTTGCGAGAGGAAAACAGGGAACTGAAACTTTTCCGGGCAAAGTATGAATCGATTACAGAACCTGATATAGACGGAGCTGTTGAGATGTCAAGTAATCTCAGCAAAGAAGAACTGTATGCATTGGGGGAATCTATTATCAATCATACAGCGCAAGATGAAACATTGGCAATTAGAAAGCTCATGTATTGTTGGGCTAACAATGCCACGCGGAGTAAAATGCCGGGAGAGATAGCTAGAGGGATTATCACCTCTAATAGTTTATCCGAAAAGAATCTAAATGTTATTTATAGTTTTATCGTAGTAGCGGTAAAGGAAAAATACACATCTAGATTAGGAAAACCAGAATCAATACCACAGAAATACCTTAATCTGATACAGTGTTTGTTGGATAATGGAAAGTTGCGCAGTGAAATGCGTGAAATACTGCTGGATATAGTATTTGACCATACAAGAGTTAAAAGAGGCTGGTCAAATGAATGGGCTACTTTCTTTAAGAGTACACCGAGGTATAAAATGGTAAAAAGTCGGTATTATACTCATTTATGGGACATTGAAAAAAAATAAAACCTCCTGTCATATACAGTGGTTTTCAAACGGAGCTCCTTTCATTAGGGAGCTCCGTTCATTTTTAAAATGCAATTTTATATTTGGATAATAAAACAAAAAAGAGCTTGTATAAAGCTCTTTTTTATGGTCGAGGTGACAGGGATCGAACCTGCGACCTCATGGTCCCAAACCACGCGCGCTACCAACTGCGCTACACCTCGATAAATAGTATTTGTGCTAAGCACTAATACATAATAACACATATTTACCGAAAAATCAAGGGGTAAAATAAAAAAATTCACAAAATGTGAATTTTTTTATTAAATTATAAATTATATAAATTACTATCAACTAAAAGTTTAGCTCTTTTTTGAGTTTTTTCATCAGAATTTAGAGCATTTTCTAAAAACTCTGGATGAGCAATTAAAAAGTTTCTCATAGTTTCATCTGGATTTTGGAAAAATCCATTTAACATCTCAACTTGTGCATCATTTATAATTCCAAGTTCTTTAGCTCTTTTAAATAAATTACTATCAACTTGTACTAAAGAAAGAGATTTAATTCCTTCGGCTTCAATTTTTTCTTTTCCACCTTGCATTCTATCAACAACAACGCAAGACCAACAAATATTTGCGTTTAAATTTTTAATTGCTGGAATCCAAGCTCTAATATAGCTAGATGCAACTGTAATTAAATCAGCAACATGTAAAACCTTCTTATTATCCAATGTTGTTACAATATTAGTATTTTCAAATGTACTGTCACTTATAACAGTACTCAAATCTTTGTAAATTGTAATATGAGGCTTGTCTAATAAATATGCAATAATATTAGAGAAAAACCAATCTCTTCTTTCTCCACCAGAAACATAGTCAATTTCGTCAACATTGATATTTTCTTCGATATAATTTTTCATTGTATCAATTACATTTTTATATATTTCATTTGTATTATATTGTTCAAGAACTTTTTCAAAAACTTTCTTTGGTAAAGTCATCTTATCAGATAAAGAATCATCAATAAAACTTAATAATTCAACTGCGTCTTTTTCATTTCCATAAACAAAGTGAGTATTGATAAAATATGGTCCAATTTTTCCTGAGGTATACCAAAATGGCTTATTTTCTTCGCAAAATCTTATTGCACTTGTTTCAAATAAATATGACATTAAATCAGACATAAATGTTCCTCCTAAATTATATTTCCAGAAACTATTCTAAATTTAAAAGAGTAAAATGTCAATAAAATGTATACAAAAAATTAAAAGTATAGTAGTATATAAAAAGATATAGTTCTAATGAAAATAAAATATTAAAAAGGAGGGCTACAATGGACGAAAATGTTATATATGTTGATGTTGAAGAAAATAGCCAAGCAACCTTGACATTTCCTAAATACAATATAAAAACAAAAGCGTTTATTGGTGAAAATGGGGCTTCCACAATAATGAAGGAAGGAAATGGAATGACTCCAATTGGAACATTTGACTTAGGGATAGCAATGGGAACGCACTCAGAAGAAGAAATGAAACCAAAGATGAAAATCAATTATATTCAAATAAATGAAAACCATTATTGGGTGGATGATATTAAATCAAAATATTATAATCAACTTGTAGATATAACCAAAACTGAAAAGGACTGGGATTCAGCAGAGCATCTAATAGATTTTCCATTAGAATATGAATATTTGGTAGATATAAAAGTAAATCCAGAAAATATACCTGACAAAGGTAGTGCAATATTTTTACACTGTAATAATTGTGAGCCTACTCTAGGCTGTGTAGGTGTTAGCAGAGATATAATGGAAAAGCTAATTCAAGTAATTGATAAAGATACAAAAATGATTATAAAATAGGTTAACTTTTTGGGACACTTTCAAAAAGTTAAGCAAATCTGTTTTGGAGACAAAATTTATAAAAAGGAGAGAAAAAAATGAAAAATGCAATTGATATATTAATAGAAAAAATAAAAGAAACAGGAAATCCAACAGTAATGGGGCTAGATCCAAGATATGAAATGTTGCCAGAATGTGTAACAAGCAAATATCCTAAAACGCTAGAAGGAGTTGCTAAAGCGATAATAGAATATAATAAAGCTTTAATTGATGAAACATGTGATATTATTCCTGCAATAAAGCCTCAAATAGCTTTTTACGAGATGTTTGGAATACCAGGTATGGAAGCTTTTGAAGAGACATGTAAATATGCAAAAGAAAAAGGGATGGTCGTAATTGCAGATATAAAAAGGGGAGATATAGGTTCAACTGCAGCAGGATATTCTAATGCATATTTAGGAAAAACTAAAATAGGAGATATTGAAGAGTCAATATTTGATGTTGACTTTGTAACAGTAAATCCATATATGGGAACAGATTGTGTAAAGCCTTTTATAGAGGATTGTAAAAAATATAACAAGGGATTATTTATATTAGTAAAAACATCAAACCCATCATCTGGAGAATTACAAGATTTGAAATTAGAAAGTGGAGAAGAAGTATATACTAGTGTAGCTAAATTAGTAGAAAAGTGGGGAGAAGAACTTAGAGGAGAATATAACTACAGCAGTATTGCAGCAGTAGTGGGGGCAACATATCCAAAACAGTTAGAAGATATACGAAAAACTGCACCACATACATTTTTCTTGATTCCAGGTTATGGCGCACAAGGTGGAAAACCAGAAGACATAGCACTTGGTTTTGACAAAGACGGATTAGGTGGAATAGTAAATGCTTCAAGGAGCTTAATGTGTGCTTATAAATCAGACAGATGGAAAAACGAATTTGAAGAAAAAGACTATGCAAAAGCAACTCGTGCAGAGGCAATTAGAATGAAGGAAGAACTTAATTCAGTTATTTAGTTAATAAAGTCATTTTAGGTTAAAACAAAATTAGAATAGGAGGAAAAACAAATGCCAGTAAATTTAAAAGCAAAACTTGTTGAGAAGAAAGAACTAATACCTGGAATCTTCAAATTTAGTGTAGAAGCAATGGAAATAGTAGAAAAAGCAAAACCAGGTCAATTCATTGAAATTCGTGTAAATGATAACACAGAACCATTTTTAAGAAGACCAATAAGTATCCACAATTTATGCAAAGAAAGTGGAAAGTTGGAGTTTATTTTCCAGGTAAAAGGGAAAGGAACAACAATTTTATCTACCAAAAAAGAGGGAGATTTAATAGATATAATTGGACCTCTTGGAAAAGGAACATTTAATTATGAAAGTCATAGTAATTTAGCAATAATAGGTGGAGGAATAGGGATTTTTCCACTTTATGAATTGGCAAAAAATGCAATAACATATGGAAAAAATGTAAATACATATTTAGGTTTTAGAAATAAAGATTTAGTTGTTTTAGAAGATGAATTTAGAAATGTTTCAACAAATTTATTTTTAACAACAGATGACGGAAGTTATGCCAATAAAGGCTTTGCAATAGATTTTCTAAAACAAGACATTGAAGATGGAAAAATTGATAGCATTTTTGCATGTGGACCATTACCAATGCTTAAAGCAGTAAGAAAATTAGCAATAGAAAAAAACATTCCATGTCAAATATCACTAGAGGAAAACATGGGGTGTGGACTTGGTGTATGCTTAGGTTGTGCTGTTAAAACTGCCGAAAGTCCTAAAGAAGCACCTGAATATGTGCATGTTTGTAAAGCAGGACCAGTTTTTGAAGCAACCTATGTAGAAATTTGATTTTTATTTTGCATATTGCATAGAAAATAAATATGTTAGGAGAAAAAATATGAATACAAAAATAAATTTTGCAGGAATTGAAATGAAAAATCCAGTAACAGTAGCATCAGGAACATTTGGGTATGGAAGAGAATATAGTGAGTTTTTTGACCTAAGCAAATTAGGGGGAATTATTACAAAAGGAACATCATTAAAATCTAGAAGCGGAAATAAACCATCAAGAGTATGTGAAACAGCAAGTGGAATGTTAAATAGTATAGGACTTCAAAATCCAGGTGTTGAATATTTTGCAGAAAATGATTTACCATTTTTGAGAAAGTTTGATACTGCTATAATTGTAAATGCATGTGGAAGTTCAGTTGACGAATATGTTGAATTATGCAGAATTTTAAATACATTAGACATAGATGGAGTTGAGCTTAATCTATCTTGTCCAAATGTAAAAGAAGGCTGCATGGCTTTTGGAAATAGTTATGAAGGCGTAAAGCATGTAACATCTGAGGTTAGAAAAGTATTAGACAAGCCGCTAATTGTAAAATTAACACCAAATGTGACAGATATTGCTTCAATTGCAAAAGCGGTAGAAGATGCAGGAGCTGACGGTGTTTCGCTAATTAATACATTATTAGGAATGAAAATTGATATAAATAAAAGAAAGCCTGTACTTGCAAATAATATGGGCGGACTTTCTGGACCAGCAATAAAGCCTGTTGCTGTACGTATGGTTTATCAAGTTTCTAAAACTGTAAATATTCCAATTCTTGGAATGGGCGGAATAGTAAATGGAGAAGACGCAGTAGAATTTATGCTAGCTGGAGCAAGCGCAATATCAATAGGGGCAGGTAATTTTATAGATCCATATGCAAGTGTAAAGACAGTTCAAGGAATTGAAGATTATATGAAAAAATATAATATAGAAGATGTAAAAGATATAGTAGGAAAAGTTGAAATGAACTAAACAAAAATGGAGGTTACTAAATTATTTGAATAGTAATCTCTATTTTTTGCAATAAATTTTCCAAATACACTTGAAAAAATTGCAAAATCAAAGTATAATAAGTATTGTGATTATGCAGCAGTAGCTTAGCTGGATAGAGCACTCGGCTACGAACCGAGAGGTCGGGGATTCGAATTCCTCCTGCTGCACCATACTAAATTTTTAAAAAATGCTTGACAATTGTATATAAATGTGGTATTATACTTATTGTCAAAAAAACAAATGGGTCAGTAGCTCAGTTGGATAGAGCACAGGCCTTCTAAGCCTGGGGTCGGGGGTTCGAATCCCTCCTGGCTCACCAAAAAATACTTATGCTTATGCATAAGTATTTTTTATATTATAAGAGTTTTATGAACTTTATAGTATGCACAAGAATTGTTGATATTAGTGTAAAATGTCGAATTTTGTAACAATATATTTTTATAAGCATAATATATAGTATAGCAGGAAAAAACTTGCTATGTAGGGGGTGAAGAATATGGAACCTCAAGAGCAAAAAATATATTGTTATTGTAATAAAGATTGTAAAAAGAAAAGCTGTATTGGAATAGTAGTATCAATTTTCTTTGTAGCATTTGCATTTACAATTGGATTAATAATAGGTGCTGCACTTAGCACAGCAGTACTTGACTCATTAGCAGCAGTAATAATTCTAGCAGTTGTACTATTTATATTATTTGTAGCAGCTTTAATTATACAATATTGTAGAAGACGTTGTTAGTTATAAAAAAGAGTTGGAAATCCCAGTTTCCAACTCTTTTGGTTTTATTTATTCCAGAATGCTTTATAAGTTCTGAAAGCTTCATATATATCAAATTTGCTTGTTACTTCATAAGGAGCGTGCATTGAAAGTAGTGGAACACCACAATCTATAACATCAACACCTTTATTAGCTAAAATGTAGGCAATAGTTCCGCCACCGCCAATATCAACTTTTCCTAGTTCTGTTAATTGATATTTTATTTCATTTTCTTCTAACATATTTCTAACCCAAGCAACAAACTCGGCATTTGCATCAGATGCGCCAGATTTTCCTCTTGCACCTGTATATTTTACAAGTGCAATTCCTTTTCCAAGGTAACCAGCATTATATCTATCAGAAACACTTGCATAAATAGGGTCATATCCAGCATCAACATCAGATGAAAGCATTTTAGAGAAACAGAATACTTTATCTAAAAGGTTTGGTCTATTTATACCAGATTTATTTAGTAATTCTGATACAAAGAAGTCAAACATATGAGATTCCATTCCAGTATTTCCCATGCTTCCAATTTCTTCTTTATCAGATAATATGCAAACTGCAGTATTTTTAGGGTTTTCAATGTTCATCATTGCCATTAAAGATGTGTAAGCACATATTTTATCATCTTGCCCATAAGCTGCTACCATGCTTTCGTCAAATCCTAAGCTTCTTGCCTTAAATGCAGGAACAAGTTCCAATTCTGAGCTAAATAAATCATCTTCTGTAATTCCATATCTTTGGTTTAAAATATTTAAAATATTTAGTTTAACTTTTTCAGATATATTATCTCCATCAACTGGAATGCTTCCAATTAGAAGATTTAGAGCTTCTCCTTCAATTCCGTTTTTTAACTTTTTTTCCATTTGGTCAACAGCTAAATGTGGTAATAAATCTGTAATTGTGAATATTGGATCAGTATCCTTTTCACCAATATTTACTTCTATTTTTTCACCATTTGCCTTAACAATTACACCATGTATACTTAATGGAATTGTTGTCCATTGATATTTTTTAATTCCACCATAGTAGTGTGTTTTAAAATAAGCAAATCCTGTGTCTTCATATAATGGATTTGGCTTTAAATCTAGTCTAGGAGAGTCAACATGTGAACCAATAATATGAAGTCCATTTTCCATGCTTTCTTGACCAATTACAGCTAAATACATGCTTTTATCTCTGTTTACAAAGTAAACTTTATCTCCTGGATGTATTTGAGAAAAGTTGATTAAATCTTTGAAACCATGCTCATCAGCAACTTTTCTAGCTTGTTTTATAAATTCTCTTTCAGTTTTAGCATTATTTAAAAAATTCATATAGCCATTACAAAAATCAAATATTTCATTCTTTTTGCTATCGTCTAGGCTTTCCCAGCCAACTGTTTTTTTACTAAATAATTTTTCTTTTAATTCTTCCATATAAATCCTCCTATGTAAAATTATTGTTTAAACTATGTTTTTTACCATAATTTTTCAACTTTGATAAAAGTATATCACTATATTTTTTATTTTACCAGTTTTTTGGAAAAATTATTCATTTTTTTATTGACAATTATGTTTCTTTTTGCTACAATTTCAGTAATAAATATCATATATTTATATTTATTTTTTGTTTATTGAACTAGATTTCTCTTTACAGGATGTCTAGTTCTTCTTTTTTGTCCTAAAAATGGGGTACAGTACAAATGTGTCGAATTTTGTCGATGAAATTATGTTGACAAAAGATGGGGCTTTGATTATAATGAAAAAAGTTAGATTTAAATCATATTAAGTTTATTCAAAATGAAATAATTCCAGATACTTAATTATAGTTATTAGTTTTGTGGGAAAATGTAATCCCCCTAAAAACAAAAATATAATACTTTTTTATTCAGTTTAGCCCTTGAAAAAAGTTTAATTCGTATTTTTAATTTTCCCACAAAAATTTTATAAATTATTTATGATAACTTTCATTATTTGATATTTTGAAAGCTCTATAAATTTGCTCAACCAAGAAAATTCTAATTAGTTGATGAGGAAAAGTCATTTTTGAAAAGCATATTTTTTCATTGCATTGCTTAAGGAGTGTTTCTGTTAGGCCAAGCGAACCGCCAATAATAAATGTAATTTTGCTATTGGTCATAGAAATATTATCTATTTTTTTAGAAAATTCAACAGATGAAAATTCTTTACCACCCAAATCTAGTGCAATTATGTAAGAATCCTTTTTTAAATGCTTTAAAATATTATCACATTCTTTTTCTTTTATAATGCTTTCTATTGTTTCATTTGCATTATCTGGTATTTTTTCATCTGGAAGTTCTAAAATGTCCAATTTACAGTATTTTGAAAGCCTTTTAGAATATTCATCAATTGCACTTGTGAAAAATTTCTCTTTAATTTTTCCAACACAAATTATATTTATGTTTAACATGTTAATCCTCCTAATTTTAAAAGCTAAATAATTATATATTTAGCTTTATACATCAATAATTAAATTTGAATAATTTTTCCAGGTATATCTCTACTCGCAACAGATAATTGTAAAGAATTCTCATCATAATTATTACTTATAAGTTCTTCAACAACAGATTTATAAGCAAGTTCTGGAAAATTGTTTTCTTTACTTAAATGACCAAGCATGGCTGTTTTTAAGTTATTTTTTAATAGGTAAGATATTGTTTTGCCAGCTTCTTCATTTGGTAAATGACCATTAGGTCCCGCAATTCTTTGCTTCAAAATGTATGGATAAGAAGAACATTTTAAAATTTCTGGTTCGTAATTTGATTCTAATAATATAAAATCGCTAGGTTCCAAAGTTTTTAAAATTTCTTTTGTCATATGACCAATATCTGTTGCAATACCTATTGTTTTTGTATTATCAGTTATAGTAAAACCACATGGATTAGCTGCATCATGTGGAATTGAAAATGATTTTATTTTTAAATCGTTTATTTCAAAGTTTTCACCAACTGATATATTATGTATTTTACAGTTTTCTATTTTTTCTTTTTGTTTAGGCATGGCGTCTAGTGTTTTATTGTTTACAAAAATTGGAACATTAAATTTTTTAGCAAAAACCCCAAGTCCCTGAACATGGTCGCTATGTTCATGCGTTATTAAAATTCCATCTAGGGTGTTAGGGTCTATTTCTAAACCATTTAATGCTGTTTCAATCTTTTTGGCGCTCACACCACAGTCTATTAAAATTTTTGTATTATCAGACTGCACAAACAAACTATTTCCACTACTACCACTGTATAAGCTACAAAAATTTAGCATTTGTTCTCCTCTCATTAAAACATAATTGGCCTTTAACCATGTTAAAAAACCAATTATGCTTCAACTCTTATATTCTATTCTGATATTCTCTTAATATCGGCACCAATTGATCTAAATCTTTCTTCGATGTCTTCGTAACCTCTATCAATATGTTCTAAGTTATAAACTTCTGTTATTCCTTCAGCAGCTGTTCCTGCAATTATTAAAGCAGCTCCAGCTCTTAAGTCTGTTGAATAAACAGGTGCACCATATAATTTTTCTACACCTTCAAAAAATGCTGATTTTCCTTGTGCTGTAATTTTTGCACCCATCTTGTTCAATTCATCTGTATATTGGAATCTAGATTCCCAAATACTCTCATTTATTGTGCTAGTTCCATCAGCTAATGATAGAACAACACCCATTTGTGGTTGTAAATCTGTTGGAAAACCAGGGTAAGGAAGAGTTTTTATACTAGCTTTTTTAGGCCTTTGGTCACAATAAACTCTAATACTATCTCCGAAATCTTCTACTTGTCCACCAACTTCAATTATTTTTGCTGTAATAGATTCTAAGTGTTTTGTTATACAATTTTTTATTAATAAATCACCTTTTGTTGCAACAGCTGCAAGCATGAAAGTTCCTGCTTCTATTTGATCTGGTACAACACTATATGTAGCTCCACCGCTTAACTTTTCAACACCATTTATTTTTATCATATCTGTTCCAGCACCTCTAATGTCTGCTCCCATTGTGTTTAGAAAGTTAGCAACATCAACAATATGAGGCTCTTTAGCGGCGTTGTCTATTACTGTTGTTCCTTTTGCAAGAACAGCAGATAGCATAACATTTATTGTTGCTCCAACAGATACAACATCCATGTATATGGTATTTCCAACTAATTCATCAGCTTTAGCTGAAATAACACCTTTTCCAGTATCAACAACTGCACCTAGTGCTTCAAATCCTTTAATATGTTGGTCAATTGGTCTTGCACCTAATTTGCAACCACCTGGCATACCAACTTCGATTTCTCCCATACGGCTAAGCATTGCTCCAATTACGTAATAAGATGCTCTAAATTTACTTGTTAAATCTAATGGTGCTTTTGTAGTTGTAATATTTCTAGAATCTACAGTAATAGAATGTTTTCCATTTCTTGTGATTTTTGCACCAAGTGCCTCTAAAATTTGGCAACAAATATTAACATCACTAATATTTGGTAAATTGTCAATAGTGCAAATTCCATCTATTAAAAGTGTTGCTGGTAAAATAGCAACAGCGGCATTTTTAGCTCCATTTATAACAACCTCACCCTTAAGAGGAGTAGGTCCCTTAATAACTAATTTCTCCAATTCAATTCCCCCTAGTTAATTTTTTTAATATAGTCTACTAAAAAATATAACATAAATAATAGAAATAATCAATAAAAATTTAAAAGATTATATTATAAAAGGCTAAATATATATATATTTAGCCTAATTGATATTATTTTTTAGCAGTTAAAAAACTATTAGATCCAAATAGCTCAAGTAACTTAAATTTAAACTGAATATCTGCACTTTTATTATCAGAAATAAGAGCAAATTCCTCTTCACTCATATTATTTTGCATTTCCTTTTTAGACTCATCAGGAACTATACCAGTAGAAATATCAACAAAGCAAAGAGGGGGGAACATTACGCACCACCAATTTTTCCCTTCTGCTTTTCCAATTTTTACTTTTAAAGCATCATAAAAACCTGCAGGAAAACTAATATCACCATATTGTTTAGTTGGAAACTCAAAATTTCCAATTTCAACATCAACGTTATAATCATAACCTTCGGAAACGATTGTGTTTAACGCAATTTTCTTAAAATCAGCCAAATGCTCTTGAGCTTTTGCAATTACCTCATTTTTATTTTCACATTCAGGAATTAAAGAATTCATATATTCTATTAGTTTATCACGAACTTTATATTTTAAATTTTGATCTTCTTCGCTATCACTATTTGCAATTACATGAAGTCTAAATACACTATTAGAAAGGTCTTGCGATACACTTTGAGCATAAGAAATAGCGCAAATTGTTGTATAAACAAATAGAAGAAAAGTCAAAATACTAATCATTTTAAATTTGGGATTTTTAATAATATTTATAATTTTTTTCATAAATTACCTCCAAAATACTTTTAAAATAATTATTTACTTTTTTTCAAAAAATATACATTTGCTTTAAAATACTGAGAAAATCAAGCATTTGTCGAAAAAACACGATGAATTTATTTGAAATATTATTGACATATTTGTAACGGAATGGTAAAATTTGGAAGTAATTCAAATGAAAATAGTAAAAATACAAAAGTTAAATTGAAAGGAAGGTTTATATGGCAGTAACAGATAAAGATGCATGTGCATTCTATGCTAGTGATTATCATTTAGAAATGATAATGCTCCCATATATAAATGAAAATAAAAATAAAGAGGTATATGTTTTTACACAAAACAATTTAGAAGAAACAATAAATCATTTTATGAAAAATGTAAATATAAATAAAGAAACAAAAGAAAGAGTATTAAATATAAATTGGAAGAATGAAGATGAGAATAAATATAGAACATTGCTAGAAGACGAAAATGAATCAATAATATTTGTAAAAGGGAATGGAGATTATATAAAAAAAGTAAATAAAAATTTAAATCAAATAAAAAGTTATAAAAATATAGAAATTATAGATTGTTATTCTTTGGACGAAGTAGGAAGCAAAACTGACGATATTAGGCGAAGTTATAGAAATGTGCTTATGACAAATGGGAAAAAATAATTTTTCTATATTTTTTTGTTACAAAAATATATCAAAAAAAAGAATTTTTGGCGTAAAAAGTTCCTAAAAAACCACTTGACTAATAATACAAATTGGTATAAGATTTATATACTATTATGATAATTCGGGAGGAATTTTTATGGATAAAAATTTAGATGAAATAAAATACGAACTAAAGAAATATGGTCAAGAACATCTTTTAAATCATTATGATAACCTAGATGAAAATAAGAAAAAAGAGCTTATTCATCAATTATCTAATATTGATTTTGAACTTATAAATAGCTTATATGCAAATACAAAAAAAGAAGCAAATAATGAAAAAGATAAAATAGAACCAATTGAGTTTTTAGATAAATATAAGTTAAATGAAGAATATAAAAACTATGAAGCAATCGGAAAAAAAGCAATAAAAGAAGGAAAACTTGCAGCTGTAACAATGGCAGGTGGTCAAGGAACAAGATTAGGACATAATGGACCAAAAGGTACATATGACATAGGCCTAGACTCTCATAAATCTTTATTCGAATTATTAGCTGATGGTATTAAAGAAGAAGCAAAAAAGTATGATGTAATAATTCCATGGTTTATAATGACAAGTAGAGAAAACAATGAGGAAACAATAAAATTCTTTGAAAAGAATAAATTCTTTGGTTACCAAAAAGATAAAAACCTATTTTTCTTTATGCAAGGTCAATTACCAATGGTAGATACAGAAGGAAAAATTCTTATAAATGAAGATGGACTTGTAAAAGAAGCAGCTGATGGTCATGGAGGAATCTATGAGGCATTAGTTAAAAATGGCATGGTTGCAAAAATGGAAGAACTAGGTGTAGAATGGGTATTTATTGGTGGAGTTGACAACTGCTTAGTTAAAATGGTTGACCCAGTTTTAATGGGAATTGCAATAGATAAGAAAGTTTCAGTTGCTGGAAAATCATTGGTAAAAGCAAATCCACATGAGAAAGTTGGAGTTTTCTGCAAGAAAAATGGTAAACCATATGTTATAGAATATTCAGAAATAACAGATGAAATGGCAGAAGCAACAGACGAAAATGGTGAACTTTTATATGGAGAATCTCACATCTTATGCAACTTATTTAGTTTAGATGCAATAAAAAGAATGGGAGCAAATCCATTACCATACCATAGTGCTTATAAAAAAGCTAAATACATAGATAGAGATGGAAACTTAGTTGTTCCAGATTCACCAAATGCATATAAATTTGAAGCATTCCTATTTGATGCTTTTGGAGCAGTTGATGATTTAGCAGTTTTAAGAGTAAGAAGAGAAGAAGAATTTGCACCTGTAAAAAATGCTGATTCAGCTGGTGTTGACTGCCCAAGCACAGCAAGAAAACTTTACGAAGATTTTTACAAACTTAAATAATTTGAAATAAATTAAAAGCTTAATTTTATTTAATAAAATTAAGCTTTTTTATTGTTTTTTTTTATTAATTAGTATATATTAAAGGGGTACAAGGAGGTATAAATATGAATTATTTAGAAGAATACAAAAAATGGTGTGAAAGCGACGAATTTGACGAAGCTACAAAACAAGAATTATTAGCAATAAAAGACGATGAAGCAGAAATTGAAGACAGATTCTATAAAGAATTAGAATTTGGAACAGCTGGGCTTCGTGGAGTTATAGGAGCTGGAACAAACAGAATGAATAAATATACAGTAGGTAAAGCTACACAAGGATTAGCAAATTATATTGTTGAAAAAGGAGTACAAGATAAAGGGGTTGCAATAAGCTATGATTCTAGAAAAATGTCAAAAGAATTTAGCTTACAAACAGCTTTAATATTATGTGCAAATGGAATAAAAGCATATCTATTTGAAAATTTAAGACCAGTTCCAGAATTATCATTTGCAGTTAGAGAACTTGGATGTACAGCAGGTGTAATGATTACAGCAAGCCACAATCCACCAAAATACAATGGTTACAAAGTATATTGGGATGATGGAGCACAAATAGTTCCACCAGTTGATAAAGATATAATGGCAAAGGTACAAGGAATAGAAAGCTTTAAAGAAATAAAAGAAATTTCAGAAGAAGAAGCAAAACAAAAAGGTCTATTAACAATAATAGGAACAGAAATGGATGACAAATACTTGAATGTACTAAAAAATTCAATATTAAATCCAGAAGTTGTAAGAAAAAATGGAAAAGACTTAAAAATAGTTTATACTCCATTACATGGAACAGGAAACACTGTAGTAGAAAGACTTCTAAAAGAAATTGGATTTGAAAATGTATATATAGTTCCAGAACAAAAAGATCCAGACGGAAATTTCCCAACAGTAGATTATCCAAACCCAGAAGATACAAAAGCATTCAAACTAGCTTTAGAATTAGCTCAAAAAGTTGATGCAGATGTAGTTTTAGCAACAGATCCAGATGCAGATAGATTAGGAATATTTGCAAAAGATGTTAACACAGGTAAATATGAAACATATACTGGAAATATGTCTGCATTATTAATAGCTGAATACAGAATTTCTCAAATGAAAGAAAAAGGAATTCTTCCAAATGATGGAATGTTAATAAAAACAATAGTATCTTCTAATTTAGCAGATGCAATAGCAAAAGAATATAACCTAGAATTAATTGAAGTTTTAACAGGATTCAAAAACATTGGAAAAGTAATGAAAACAGCTGAAGAAACAGGCAAGGGAACATATGTATTTGGATTTGAAGAAAGCTATGGTTGCTTAATAGGAGACTATGCAAGAGATAAAGACGGAATTGCAGCAGTAATGGCATTATGCGAAGCAGCAGCATATTATAGAGAACAAGGAATAACACTTTGGGATCAAATGCAAAATATCTATAAAAAATACGGATATTACAAAGAAACACAGGTGTCAATAGTAAAAGAAGGTTCACAAGGCGCAGAAGAAATCAAAAAAATGATGACCGATATGAGAAATACACCAGTTGAAAAAATTGGAGAAAGTAAAGTTCTAACATTTAAAGATATTGATAGAGATATTATGAAAAATATGGTAACAGGAGAAGAAACTTCAACAGGTCTACCAAAATCTAATGTTTTATATTATGAATTGGAAAATGATAACTGGTGCTGTGTTAGACCTTCTGGAACAGAACCAAAAATCAAATTCTATATGGGCGTAAAGGGAACATCAAATGAAGATGCAGACCAAAAGTTAGAAGAACTAAAAAATGCAATGATTGCATTAAATAAATAATGGAGGTAAAAATGGAAATTAGAAATTTTACAAACGAAGATAGAAAAATTGTAAAACAAATGGGAAACTTTAGTATTTTAGAATATGTAAAGGATTTGAGTGTTAGCCCTTATAACGCGACAGCACAATACTTCATGTCACAAATGAATGTAAGACGTCGTCAAGTTGTTGCAAAATTAAATGGAAATTCAATAACATTGCAAGCAGGCGCTTTGCAATGGATGACTGGAAATATTAAAGTTGAAACAAATGTTAAAGGTGCTGGAGACTTTATTGGAAAAATGTTTAAAGGTGCTGTTACAGGAGAATCTGCAGTAAAACCTGTATACACAGGAAATGGAATTGTAGTTTTAGAACCAACATATAAATACTTAATTCTATGTGATGTAGGTTCTTGGGGAAATTCTGGTGTAACAATAGAAGATGGAATGTTCCTAGCTTGTGATAATAATGTGGATATAGGAATAACACACAGAAAAAATATATCATCAGCAGTTTTAGGAAATGAAGGAATATGGAATGTTAATCTAAAAGGAAATGGTATTGCGGTATTAGAAAGCAATGTTCCAGAAGAAGAATTAATAGAAATAGAATTAAATAATGAAGAATTAAAAATTGATGGAAGACAGGCAGTTTGCTGGACAACATCATTAGACTTTACAGTAGAAAGAACAACAAAAACTCTTATTGGTTCAGCTGCTTCAGGAGAAGGTTTACTAAATGTATACAGAGGAACTGGAAAAGTATTAATGAGTCCAGTTGCACCAACAAATTCTTTATTCTCATCTACAAATTCAGTATCTGCAAAAGCAGCAGATCCTAAAAGTAATACATTAGGTGGAATAATAGGTGGAATTTTAAACTAATTTTTCTTGCATTTTATAAAATTTCGGTATATAATAACAAAGATGAGTAAAAATGCTCACAATAAAAAAGAATGGAGGCTTAAATAAAATTGAAACTTTTTCAAAATTTATTTAAAAGTAAAGCAAACAAAGAAGCAATGGAACAAGATGACCCTGAACCGAGGCTGAGTATTGCAGAAATTGAAAAAATAGTTGAACAAAATGTTAATGAAAAAATAGATAGACTATGGAATAACTAAAAAAAGTTAAATAGGAAAGTTCTCAGGACTTTCCTATTTAACCTATATATGTGCGCATAGCTCAGCAGGATAGAGCAGTCGCCTCCTAAGCGACCGATGGGGGTTCGAGTCCCTCTGGGCACACCATAAACATACCGCATAAATGCTAAAAGCAATTATGCGGTTTTTTGTTATAAAAACAAAGCATAAAGCATAAGTTTAAGCAAAGAGGTGTTATTTAATGGAGATAGTAAAAACAACATTGCTTGGCTTATTTTTTGGTACTTTTGGAACTACAATAGGTGGAATAATTGGAGTTGGATTAAATAAAAATTCAAATAAATTTTTAAGTTTTATTTTATCATTTGCATCACGGATTAATGATGGCTGTTGTTTGTTTTGATTTAATTCCAGAAGCATTAGAAATTAGCCAAATTTCTTATGTAATAATGGGAGTGTTAGTTGGAATTATAATTATGATTTATTGCGATTTACTTGTTCAAAAAAGGTTTAATGTAAATGGAATAAATAAAAAAGGGCAAAATAGTCTTTTAAAAACTGGAATAATAGTTAGTATAGGTCTTGCAATACATAATATACCAGAGGGATTAGCAATTGGTTCTGGGTTTGATGCATCAATAAAACTTGGTTTTGGTTTAGCAATAGCTATATGTTTACATGATATTCCAGAACGGTATAAGCATGTCTGTTCCAATGAAAAATGGTGGGATGAAAGTATGGAAAATTTTAATTTATGTTATTTTGTCGGGGATAGCAACAGGAGTTGGAGCATTTATTGGAGCAATAGTTGGTTCGATATCTCAAAAAGTAATATCTATATGTCTAAGTTTTGCAGCTGGTGCAATGCTCTACATAGTATCACGGAGAATTATTGCCTGAGGCAAATAAACTATATAGCGGAAGAATGAGTGCAGTGGGAAATATGTTGGGATTTTTATTAGGAATTTTGGCAACTACAATATAAAATTTTGTGCGAATATGTGTTTATAAAAAGTTTTAAAATCTATTGACATTATGGATAAAAAAATATATAATTTCCAAAGACTTTAGGCATTAGATTAATAATAAAAATAATAAGAGAAATGGAGAAAAAAATGCAAGATATATTAAAAGGATTAAACGATAAACAATATGAAGCAGTTATAAACACAGATGGTCCATGTTTAGTAATTGCAGGAGCAGGAAGTGGAAAAACAAAGGTATTAACACATAAAATAGCATATATATTACAAGAAAAAAATGTTAAGCCGTGGGAAATATTGGCGATAACATTTACTAATAAAGCGGCAAATGAGATGAAAGAAAGAATTGCAAACCTAATTGGAGATGTTTCTAATGATATGTGGGTTGGAACATTCCACTCTATTTGCGTAAAAATCTTAAGAAGATTTATTGACAGAATCGGTTTTGATTCAACATTCTTAATATTTGATACATCAGATCAAAAAACGCTTATAAAAAATTGTCTTAAAGATTTACAAATGGATGATAAATTATTTTCAGAAAGAAGTGTACAGTCTGAAATAAGCAATGCAAAAAATGAAATGCTAGAACCTGCTGACTATTTAGCTAGAGCTCATGGGGACTTCAGAAAAGAAAAAATTGGTAATGTATATGAATTATATCAAAAAAGACTAAAGGAAAATAATGCAATAGACTTTGATGATATAATAAATTATACAATAAAAATATTAATGGAAAATCCAGATGTTTTAGAATATTACGCAAATAAGTTTAAATATGTTTTAGTAGACGAATATCAAGATACAAACAAAGCACAATTTACTTTAATAACATTATTTGCATCTGTTAATGGAAACATTACAGTTGTAGGGGATAATGACCAAGGAATTTATAGCTTTAGAGGGGCAGACATTACAAATATTCTAAATTTTGAAAAAGATTTTCCTGGTACAAAAATAATTAAACTAGAGCAGAATTACAGATGTACTGGAAACATTTTAAAGGTTGCAAATGCAGTAATAAAAAATAATGAAGTAAAATATGAGAAAAAACTTTGGACAGAAAACGAAATAGGAAATCTTCCAAGAGTATATAATGCAGACAACGAATATGACGAAGGAAGCTACATAGTTGAACAAATTGAACATTTGAGAAGAGAAGAATATTATAAATATTCAGACTTTGCGGTTCTTTATAGAATGAACTCACAATCTCGTGCAATAGAGGATATATTAAGAAGAGAAGGAATTCCATACAAAATCATAGGTGGTTTGAAATTCTATGAAAGAAAAGAAATAAAAGATACAATTGCATATTTAAGACTTATTTATAATACATCAGATAATTTAAGCTTAAAAAGAATAATAAACGAGCCTAAAAGAGGAATTGGTAAAACAAGTATAGATGGAATAGAAGAAATTGCTAACGCTAAGGGAATATCAATGTATAACGTTATTAAAGAGGCAGCAGATTATGGCTTAAATAGAGTGTACTTAAAATCAAGAGAATTTGTAAATGCAATAGAAGAATTAAGAGCAAAGGCGCAAGATGAAGACTGTAAAATTTCAAATTTAATAAAATTAACTTTAAAGAAAACGGGCTATATTAGTGCGTTAGAAGAAGAAAAGACAACAGAAGCAGAAACAAGATTAGAAAACTTGGACGAATTTTTAACAGTAGCAATGGAATTTGAAGAACAATTTGCCGAAAACTCTTTAGCAGAATTCCTAGAGGGAATAACACTTTCAAGCGATTTAGATAATATGGAAGAAACAGAAGAAAGCGTAACACTTATGACACTACATAGTGCAAAGGGACTAGAATTCCCAGTTGTATTCTTAGTTGGAATGGAAGAAGGAATATTCCCAGGACACCAATCAATAGGAGAACCTAAGGAACTTGAAGAAGAAAGAAGACTTTGCTATGTTGGAATTACAAGAGCAAAGGAAAATCTATTCTTAACGTGTAGTAAAAAAAGAACAATTTTTGGTTCTACAAGCTGTAATCCAGTATCTAGATTTTTAAAAGAAATACCACAAGACCTTCTAGATGGATATGAAGATGCATTTACAAATAGTGTTTCTAGTGGATTTGGAGATAGCCAATATAAATGGACTTATGGTGGAAATCCTATGGGTGGAGCTGTTAAAACATATAGTTTGGGAGAAAAAGAACCAGCTTATGCAGCAGCAAGTAATAGTACAAAAAACAACGGATTCCAATTCAGAACTGCGGAAAGCTTTTTAAATAAATTAACAGCAAAGAAAAATACAAATGTTGATTTATCACAATATAAAGAGGGACAACGTGTATATCATAAGAAATTTGGCGAAGGTACAATTAATGTAATTGAACCTGAAGGCGAAGACTTAAAAGTTGATATTAACTTTGATAAAGTAGGGCATAAAAGGCTTATGGCAAAATTTGCTGGACTAGAAATAATAAATTGAAATAATATAGACTAAATATATATTCTTCCCGGGTCTCCCCATTCGCATGGTTCTAAGAGATAAATCTCTAAGAACCATGGAACGGTCCCCACTTGACCACTCACAGAATATATATTTAGTCTTTTTTAGTTTTTTTCTTTATTATTATAGATATTAAAACAATTAATATTATTCCTGCAATTATTGCAAGTAAGCCTGCTAAGCCAAGTGCGGCAACTATTTTACTACCTACTGACATGATTATTCCAGCAAGAATTACTCCAAGCATTACAGCAATTATACTTGTTTTAAATCCAAGTTTTAAGAAACTTGCTGCAAGTGTTCCAGTCCATGCACCTGTTCCTGGAATTGGAATTCCAACAAATAATAGTAGTGCAAAAAATGTTCCTGTTTCTCCAGCTTTTTCTTTAAGTTTTGCTCCACCTTTTTCACCTTTTTCTAAACACCATGTGAAAAATTTTCCTGTTAGTTTTTTGTCTTTTCCCCATTCTAATACTTTTCTTGCAAATAGGTATATGAATGGAACTGGTAGCATGTTGGCTATTATTGCTACTGGGTAGTATATAAATATGTCTAGCCCCAAGCTTTCGGCTACTGGTATTGCTCCTCTTAATTCTACTATTGGCACCATACTGATTAGTGCTATTATTACATATTTCATAAATAGTGGTAATGTATTCATTTTTATTTTCTCCTTTAAATTAATATCTTATAACTAAATATATATTCTTACCGGGTCTCCCCATTCACATGGTTCTAAGAGATGAATCTCTAAGAACCACGGAACGGTCCCCACTTGACCACTCACAGAATATATATTTAGTTTCTTATATTTTTATAATCTAAATCTTAAATATTTTTCTAAATATAAATTTTAATACAATGAAGTCAACAGTTGTAAGAACTGCAATGCTTCCGATGTATTTCAAAATTGGTACTAGCTCAACTATGTTAAACCACCAATTCAAAAATGTTAAGCCTACTATAAATAATCCAACCATTATAAGTGCTAATACAAATCTATATGGTGAAACTAGTAACTTTGATTTTTCGCTTTTTCTTGATTTTGAAAGTGTAAATAATAGTGAAAATCCAGATATACCAGTAGCTATAACGCATAGAGTAGAATATGCACTTTGTGGAATATGTCCCAGTTTTAAAGCAAATGCTATTACTAATATACTAATTATTGTAGTTATGGCTGTTGGTATTGCTTTGGATATTACATTTTTTAAAAAGTTACCACGTATTCTATCATTGTTAGGCTCTAAGGCAAGCATAAATGATGGAATTCCAATTGTTACAACACTTATTAAACTTAAATGTATAGGCTCAAATGGATATCCTTGGCTTAAGAATAAGAATAATAGTGCTAATGTGCTTGAATATATTGTTTTAACAAGGAATAATGATGCAGACCTTTCAATGTTATTTATTGTTCTTCTTCCTTCACCAACAACTTTAGGCATTGAGGCAAAGTTTGAGTCTAATAAAATAAGTTGAGATACATTCTTTGTGGCATCACTTCCGTTTGCCATTGCTATACTACAATCAGCAGTTTTTAATGCTAGAACATCATTAACCCCATCACCAGTCATAGCAACAGTTTTACCATGTTTTTGTAATGCTGTTACTAAATCTTTTTTCTGTGTTGGGCTAACTCTACCAAAAATTGTATAATTTAGAGCAGCTTTTTCTATTTCTTCTTCAGTATTTAATGTTGACATGTCTATGTATTTGTCGGCGTTTTCTACACCAACTTGTTTTGCAATTTTAGAAACTGTGATAGGATTATCTCCTGAAATTATCTTAATATCTACATCTTGTTTTCTAAAGTATTCTAAAGTTTTAGAAGCTTCTTTTCTAATTACATCAGATATAAGCACGAATCCAAGAGAAACTATTTCTGCTGGCAATTCTTTTTGTACTAATACTGAATTTTCAGATTCTGTATTATTTACAAATTTATTGTTAGAATGTGCAATTACTAAAACTCTATAGTTTTCAGTATATTTCTGAATATTATTCTTATACTTCTCAAAATTTTCTTTCAATATAAATTCTGGAGCTCCAAGAATGTAAGAACCTTCATTTTTAAATGTTATTCCAGACCATTTTGTCTTAGAAGAAAAGGCAACTTTTTCTTTTACTTCAAACTCATTGGTAATTAAGTTTGAAAATTTTGCTTTTATTGCTTGCATTGTAGGATTTTCATCTTCTGAACTTTTAGCTATATTTGCTAGAATATTTGTTATGTCTGAGTTATTAATATTTGACTCATTTTCAAAAAAGTCAGCTTCTTCTAAAATACCATTTTTAACACCAATTAAACCACTTACTTCCATTCGTCCTTCAGTTAAAGTACCAGTTTTATCTAGGCAAAGTGTATCAACCCTTGCTAAAGTTTCAATACAATATAGTTCTTGAACTAAAACTTTAGATCTAGAAAGCCTTATAACACTAACTGCTAAAACAGTACTTGTTAAAAGAACTAATCCTTCCGGAATCATTCCAATAACTGCTGCAACGCTTTGTACAACTGCGTCTTTTAAAGTTGCACCATCAAGGTTGATTTGGTTCCAAAATAAAAGTGCGCCAATTGGAATAATTGCGAAAGTAAGCCATTTTATAATCTTATTTAGAGATTTCATTATTTCTGAGTTGATTTTCTTAACATATTTTGCACCACTAGAAATTTGCGCTGTATAGTTTTCTTCTCCAATATGTTCAACTTTTGCGTAGCATTTTCCACCAACAATATAGCTTCCGGATAAAAGAATTTCTCCTTCGACCTTAGTTATACTATCTGGTTCACCAGTGATAAATGATTCATTAGATAATACATTTCCTTTTAAAATAATACAATCTGTTGGAATCTGGCTACCAGTATTAAATATTACAATATCATCTAAAACTAAATCATTAATTGGAATTTCTTGTTCTTTACCATTACGCAAAACCTTAACTTTAGATTGAGCCATAATTGCCAGTTTATCTACTATTTTTTTTGAATGAATTTCCTGAAATGTACTAATAGCAGTGTTTATAATCATAATTCCTAAAAATAACATATTTTTATATGACCCAACAGCAAAAATTGCAATACCTAAGATTAAATTTAGAAAATTGAAAAGTGTAAAAAAGTTATCAAAAATGATTTGTTTAAAGCTCTTTGTGGGAACTGAAGAATCGTAATTTACTAGATTCTGTTCAATTCTATTTCTTATTTGTTCATCTGTTAAACCTATATCTATTTCTGGATTAAAACGTTCGATTTTTTGCTCCATTTTTTTACCTCATAATAAATATTTTAATACTATCTAATCTTAGCATAAAAAAATCAAATTATCAATTCTTTACAAAAAAATTACACAAAAAAATACTAGGGAAATAAGTGCTTTAGAAAAATGATAAGAAAAAAATCCACTTTTTGAAACATAAGTAACAAAAAAGACAAAAAATTATAAAAAAATAGTGTTCCTCTGCGGGTATTTGCAATGTATAGGAATGATATGTTACAGCTATATTTACAAATATAATAAATATGCTATCCTAGTAGGGATGTGATAATAAAAAAAGAGAAGGAGAGGCATTAAAACATGAACGGAATGAAACTAAAAAAAGGATTACTTGCAATAATTGCTATATTATTAGTTGTAGCATTTTATTTTGCAGAGAACAAAGGAGTAGTAACAAATATAAGAAAGGCAGAAGAATTGGCTAGATTTGCATCAGAAGATAGTGCAAATGACCCTTATGTATTAACAAATGATGATATAGAGGCAATTCCAGAAAAACTAGAATTTTCAGCATTCTTTACAGAAAGCCAAGATAATCCTTATGCAAGAAGAATTAAAAAGAAAACAATTGAACTTGGTTCAAAAGAGGGAAAAGAATTATATTTTGAACTTAATGTTAAAGGAAATGGACATCTTGAAAATGGGGAAATAAGAATAGAAACTAACAACTTTGATTGGCAAGCTTCAATAATGGGAGATAATATTGTTGATGGAAGATATGTTGGAAATATAAGAACTATAAAATTAAAAAATGAAGTAGCAAGCGGAAATCAAAAATTATTTGATGGTATTGCAACAGCAAGATCTCTTAATAATGATATAAATAATTATCATAGAGAAGACAATAAAATTATCTTAACTGGTAATTATGTAGAAGGCGATGAAGTAATACCAGTAAACATCGTTAGAACTCTAACTGTTGACCTAAGAGGAGATATAAATACAGAAATTAATACAAGAACAACAGAATACAGCACAAGTAAAAATGAAACTGAAATGAAAATTTCATTTAAAGTTAAAACTGAAGAAACATCTCCAAAAAGCTTAATACTTAAAGATTATAATTTTAAGATTACTGCACCAGAATTAAATGGATACAAAGCACAACAAATCTTTATAGATGGTGTTAAAGTATTTGATGCAGAAGGTAAACCAGAAAATACTGAAACAAGCGGAGTTTATAGTAAATCAAGTCAAGTAAATGATGAAGGAAGAGTTACAAAAACTATTTCAAGAAAAAATACACATAATGTTGAACTTGTTTATCCAATTAATGCATATGGATTGGATACAGACGAAAATAAATTATTTACTTCAGTTGAAGTACCTGTTCAAGCCGAATATGTTGGATATGCAAATATAAATAGAGATGCAACATCATCAACTGCTCAAACAGTTATAGTTGCTGTAGAACCAAAAGGTTTCGAGGTATCTGGAGAAGATGCTTTTAACGTTTATGTAGCACCACAAAATGATAAAATAATATCTAAAAACAAAGCAATAGAAGCTTATAATGGAATTGAAACAACAGAAGACGAATACGTAGTTCAATGGGCATATTATCATGGTAATAAAAATTCAAGTGGAAATACTATTATGAAAGAAACAGAGGCAGACAGATTTGTTTCAAGCTCAAACTTTACTAATACAAATAGTAAATATTATAATATGTCAGATGTGACTTCAAATAAAGGAATTTATTTTGACAAAGAAACTACAAGAGGTTTTGGTAGTAACGCAAAAATATATGTATACAATGACGATACAAATGAACTTATAAAAGTATTCAAAAGTAATGAAATATACTTATACAATCAAGACAATCCTTATATGTATGAAAATGCTGTAAAACATATAAGAATAAAAGTTGAAGATATAGAAAGAGGAGCATATATATCAGCAAATCAAATAAAAGAAATTAATGATAAGGAATTAGTACAAAAAATAACAAAAGAAGACTTTAATAAAATAGCTGCAGTTTATTCTTCATTAACAGCAGATTTGGAAGGCGCATTATCTATTACACACTATTTAGGTTCTGCAAATTATGAAGAAGAAAAATCATATTTATCATTAAATATTTATGACAATAAATTAGATAGTTCTAAGTTAGAAAATGAAGTAACATTTACTATCACAGTTGATAAAGAAAGATATAATTCTATTGGATGGCAAAATGGTGCATTCTTAATTGAATTACCAGAAGATATAATATTAGCAAATATAAAAGAAGTAAAATCAAACAATGAAAACATTAAGATTACTGCTTATGAAACATATCAAGAAAATGGAAAAAATTATATAAAAGTATTAACATCAAATAACCAAGAAGAAGAGTATAGACTAGATATAAAAGTGACATTATATGTTAATCCAATAGCAGAATCAGGAGAAAAAGAAGTTCAATTATATGGTGCAAATGAAGTATGCCAAAACTATCAAAATACAGCTCAAGACATTTATGACATTAATAGCAATAACGAAACAGACGATAAAGTTGGATATGATAATCATAATCTAACAATAGAAGCTCCAAACAATATGCTTACTAGCCAAATGGCAAGTAACTATGATGAAGAACATAACGTTGTAGTTGCACCAAATACAGCAGATGTAAGTCCAAATCAAAAAACTGTAGATATAAATGTATATGTAGTAAATAACTATAAAGGAAGAGTTACAGATACACAAATATTTGGAACAATACCTTATGAGGGAAATAGATATTTAAGAGCTAATAGTGATTTAGGTTCTGATTTTACAACTACAATGAAAGATACTGGAATTCAAATTCCAGAAGAACTAGAAGGAAAAGTAACAGTATATTATACTCAAAATACAGACGCAACAAGTGATTTAGAAAATACTGATAATGGATGGGAAACAAATCCACAAGATTGGTCAAAAGTTAAGAAATACCTTATCGTATTTGAAAATCCAATAGCATCTGGAAATAGGTATCAATTTAAATATACTGTTGAACTACCAGAAGGTCTATCATACAACAGATTTTCATATAGTGAACATTGTATAAATTTTGCATACGAAACTGTAGATGGAAAAATTCCAACAAGTATCGAGCCTGCAAAATTAGGAATAAGAACATCAAGAAAATATAATACTCAAATAACAAAAATAAATGAAGAAAATGGTATTGTAGTTCCAGGGGCAATATATAAAATAGCAGAAATAGATAATAATGGAAAAGAAAGATCTTCAAAACTAATTACATCAAACAAAGAAGGAAACCTTATAGCAAAAGGTCTATATGTAAATGGATTATATACATTAGAAGAAGTAAAAAATCCACGTAACTATAGCTTGAATACAGAAAAAATTGAATTTACAGTAGAAGAAAAAGAAGGTAATACAGAAGTACTTGAAGCAAAAGTTTTATCAGAAGATAAATTTAAAGAAGATCCAATAATGGATGGAAATACTTTACTTGCAACAATTGAAGAAACTCCTAAATATAAATTAAACATTACTAAAAAAGATAAAGATACAAATCAAGCACTTGCTAATGTAAGATTTACTTTATCATCTGATAGTAAAGAGTATGTAACTAATGGTGAAGGTAAAACAACAATTGAACCATTAGAACAAGCTCAAAAATATACTTTAAAAGAAATATATTCAGAAGGATACTATCTATTAGATGACATTGAATTCAAACTTGTTAAACAAAATGGCGAATTTAAATTAATAAGAAACAATGAAATAGATGAAAATGCTCAAATAGAAGTATCAAATGACAAAGATTTAATTAATGTAAATATTGAATTGGTAAATGAAAGACAACCACAATTGTTAATAAGAAAAACAAATGCAGCAACAAATGAACCACTAAAAGATGTTCAATTCGTGGTTAAAAATAGAGCTGGAAAAGTTTATACAACAGATAACGATGGAAAAGTTCTTATAGAAGGTTTTGCAGAAAATACACAATACACATTACAAGAAATTAAAGCTGAAGGATTTTATCTAAAAGAAGTTGATTTTGAAATTGTAAAAGATCAAAATGGAAAACTAAAAGTTGAAAGCAGTAACCAAGAATTCGAAAATGCTGTACTTATTGATGAAGAACAAAAAATCCTAAGTGTAGCAATGACTAACGAACAAATTCCAACTTATAATTTACAAATAACAAAAATATCTGAAGGAAACGAAAATAAAAAAATTCAAGGAGCTAAATTCAACTTAATTAGCGAAGATGAGGAAACTATAAGAGAATATGTAACTGATGAAAACGGAATTATATCTGTTCCAAATCTATATGCATTTAACTCAGAAGGAAATATAACAGGAAAATATTCTTTACAAGAAATACAAGCTCCAAATGGATATTCAAATAATGCAGAAATAATCAGATTTAAAGCAGTAAAAAATGACAACGAAGATTTAAATGTTCAAATAGAAAATGAAGATAATCTAAAAACATTGAAAAAAGCTGAAATCAATGGGAATACAATAAATCTAGTTATTGAAGATAAGCCATTATTTACATTAAGAAAAGTAGATAGCCAAACAAAACAACCACTTCCAAATGTAGAATTCGTTATTATGGAACTTGGAACACTAATGGACTATGCAAAAGATGTAAATGGTCATTATGTAGGAACTTATGATGAAGCTAATAACAGATATGTTGTAAAAACAAATGAAAATGGTGAAATAATATTACCATTAAGAAATGGAAAATATTTCGCAATAGAAGTAAAGGCACTAGATGGATATGAAAACAACAATTTAACACAATACTTTGAAGTTATTACAGGAAAATCAGAAGAAAATACTGTAACAGAAATAACAGAAGAAGAAAACATCATAGAAATAAAATATATCGAAGATTTAGTAGCAATATCAAATGATTCAAACTCAGGAAATTCATTCCAAGGAAAAAGAGTTGTATTAAAAAATGATATAGATTTCAATGATAATTCTTCATATAGAAATTGGCAAGATGACAGCTTTGGAGATTTGAATGGAGATGGAAATGCAGAAAATATCAAAGAAGAATTAACAAAAGGAAGCGGATTCTCACCTATAAAATCATTCTATGGAGAATTTGACGGAAATGGAAAAGAAATAAAAAACATTTATATTAATGGTGGTAGTTATGTTGGATTATTTGACAGAGTATGGTATACAAAGATTTATAATTTGGCTATAAGCGGAAATATAGCAGGATCTAGCTATGTAGGTGGTATAGCAGGATTTAACTATGATGCAGAAATAACAAATTGTTATAATAAGGCCAATATTAAGGGAGATTGCTATATTGGAGGAATCGTAGGAGGAAATGGTTCATATAAACCAATGGAAAATTGCTATAATAGTGGAAATATTGAAGGAGCAGGATATGACGCATATATTGGAGGTCTTATAGGATATCAATTTGACCCAATAACTATTAATAATTGTTGGAATAGTGGAAATATAACATACACCAACACAGCGGTATGTTATGTAGGTGGACTTGTAGGAAGTTGGAATTTAGATTCAGGAACGATTACAAATTGTTATAATGAAGGTGATATCAATTATTTAGGAAATACTCCTAGTTCTAATCATAGAGTCGGAGGAATAATAGGACAGGGTTCATCAGGATTAAACATTGCAGGATGTTACAATACCGGAAATATTAACTACGGAAAAGATTGTAATATGAAATCAAACACAATTTATGTTGGTGGTATATCTGCAGAGTATGGAAATATAACTGATTGCTATAACTCAGGTAATATAAATGTATTTACAGGTGCTATAGCAGAATGTGGTGGAATTATAGGATATGGTAATACGGTAGATAATTCTTACAATACTGGTAATATAAACTGTACAAGTGCTAGAAGAGTGGAAGTTGCAGGAATTGCTGGAGAAGTAAGATATATAAACAATTGTTATAATACTGGAAATATTCATGTAATTGGATTAGCATCAGAGGGCAATGATAGTTATGTATCAAGTATTGGAGGATACGTATGGAACGCAAAAAATTGCTATAATACTGGAAATATCAAATACGAAAGTGATATAGAAAGTCATAGATGTAATATAGGAAGAATAGTAGGTTGTACTGCTGGTACAAATAACTATTATCTAGACTCAATGAATTTTGAGATAAACTCAAAAGGTCGTATTAATCTTATTGAAAGCTCACAAGGTACAGCTCAAAATGCTACAGAAATGCTTGATATAAAATCAGAAGAATATTACAATATTCTAAATGTAAATGGATTATGGACACGTATTGAAGGCTATGAACCAAAATTACTAGTAAACTCAGCCGATCCAATTAAAGCAATAAATGTTGATATAGAAAACAGAATAAGACAATATAATATTTCAACTGAAGTTGAAAAAATAGGTGTAGTAAAAGGTGGAACGATTTCTGGAGACGGAGATGAATTCTACGAAACAGTAAGATTTGGAGAAGCAAATCAAAAATCAATCGAAATGATACCAGAAACTGGATACCAAATTGCAAAAATAACAATAAATGGAAAAACAATTCCATTTGAGCCAGACGCAAATGGAAATTATACACTAGGTGCAAATTACTTTACAGATGTACAAGAAAACAAAAAAGTAGTTGTAACATATGGAAGTAAAGAAACAATAGTAACAATTAACAAAGTAGACCAAAACACACAAGAACCACTTAAAGGTGCTAAATTTGATGTAGAAAGTGGATTACATTTAGGAGAATTAACAACAAATTCATCATATAATTGGGGATTTGAAGAACAAGATGGCAAATATGTTACTACTTCAACTAGACCAGCAAGTTCATATATGGAAGTTGATTTAACAGATAAAAAAGGTAATTACAATGTTTTAGTAAATGTTGAAACAGAAAATTCTGGACTTCTAAAATTTGTTGTAACAGATAATGTAAACGAAATAAATGATGGTAGTCCATATAATCAATTTGTATATTCAACTAGTAAAAATGGAGCAGCAACATACTCTTCACAAGTTTTAAGCGGTGGTAAAAAATATTATTTACAACTAAAATCTTTCAGCGGTGGAGGAGTAGTAATAAACAGTGTAGATTTAGTAAAAAGCGATGTTATAGAAACATTTAACAATACAGGAACTGATGTATTAGGTACAGTTACTAAAAAATATAGCAACAAACCATACTTTGAATATGAAGATGGTAAGTTAATTCCAACAAATAATAATCAAGAAACTGACTTGGCTAAATCATACATAAAAATAGACTTAACAAATAAAATAGGAAAATATGCAATATCAATAAATGCAGAAACTGATTCAGCAAATTGTTGCGCAAACGTTGCTGAAAATAGAGATGATTTTTCTACAGACTATAGTAGCAATAAGAACTTTATGTGGGTAAATGGAGGAGCAACTGCTTATGGAGTTACACCAGATTATCCATATACTTCTAAAGTATTAGAAGGAGGAAAGACATATTACTTATTATTAACAGCTGGATCAAGAAAACCAGAAAATGTATGTAAAATAAATAGTATAAAACTACTTCAATATACAGAAGGATTTAAAATAACAGGATTAGAAACTGATGACGAAGGTAAAGCAATATTTGTAGTTCCTGATACAGGAAAATATATAATTACTGAAACTCAAGCACCAGAAGGATACAACTTACTAGAGTCTCCAGTAGAATATACTGTTGAAAATCCAGAAAATAATACAGTAGTAATAGAAAACTCAAGTAATAAAAGAAAAGTTACAACACATCATTATTATAAAGAGCCAGATGGAACATATACAACAACTAAAGTTGCAGAAGATGAAGTAAAAGAATATAACATTGGCGATAGATATGAAACAAAGCCAAGATTTGACTTAGAAAACTTAACATTAGAAAGATCAAATGGTAACTATATAATAACTGACGAAGCAGCTGGAGAAGTTGGCGAAAATAATATAGAAGTAAACTATTATTATGAAACAGATAAAGCAGAATTAACAATACATCACTATATGAAAAACACAACAACAAAACTTGCTGCAGATGAAAATATAACACTTTTACCAAATGTTACAATAGAAAATAATATGGTTCAAAAAGTAGATATAAATCATACTTACCAATTATTTGAAAACGAAAATTATAAAAATATTTTAAATGAATATAGCTTAGATTCAGTTTTACAAGATGGAAATCTTGTAAGTGATAAAGAAGTAGTGTTCAATCAAGATACAGAATTGACATACTATTATACAGAAGGAATGGGAACACTTAGAGTTCAATATCTAGAACACGAAACAGAAAGAGAATTATTACCAGAAAAAGTATCTACAAAAAGAATTGGAGAAAGCTATATCGCTCCAGAAGAAGAAATTGATGGATTTGTAAAAATAATCACAATTGGAGAAACACAAGGAAAATATACAGGTGGGGAAATAGTAGTTAAATTCTATTATAAACAAAAAGCAAAAGTAACAGTAAACCACATAAAAAGAGAAACAGTTGAGATAGAAGGACAAGAAACAGTACAAGAAAATACTCTAGACACTAAAACAAGTTTAGGACTTGTAGGAGATAAATTCAGATCAAGTTCAAAACACTTCGATGACCTTGTATTAACTGAAAAACCAGCAAGAGAAACAGTTACAATGCAACCAGAACAAATTCAATTAAACTATTACTATTCACCAGTAGAAACAGAAAGTGAAAAAGCAAAAGTAATTGAAAACCATTTAGATGACACAACAGGTGAAGTACTATACAATGAAGTTCATGAATATGAAATTGGAGAACACTATAATATTCCAGCTAGAGAATTTGAAAATTATGAATTAGTTGAAAGTAAATTACCAACAAATGCTGAAAAAGATGCTGTTGCAGGTGTGGATGAAGTAAATTACTATTATATTAAGAAAACAACACCAACTCCAGATCCAGAGCCAGAACCAGAGCCACAACCACAACCGGATCCAGAGCCACAACCACAACCGGATCCAGAGCCACAACCTCAACCAGAACCAACAAAAGCATTCAATCTAAAAATTGAAAAGCTAATTAGCAAAATATTCTTAGATGGAAAACAACAAACAGTGTCAAATGGAAAACTTGCAAAATTAGAAATACACAGAAATGAATTAGACAGAGCAGATGTTGTTGTTGAATATACATTAAAAGTAAGCAATACTGAAGAAGAAGCTGGTTATACAACATTAGTTGAAACAATACCAGAAGGATTCACAATGAGAGCAGAAGACAATAGTGGATGGTCAATAGAAAATAACACTGCGAAATTAAAAACAGAAATCTTAAATGTTGGAGAGGAAAAAGAATATAAAGTAGTATTACATTGGAATAAAGGTGAGGGCAACATTGGAATTAAAATAAACACAGCAAGCTTAACAGAAGAAACAAACGATAAAGGAATACCAGATAACAATGCACAAGATAATACATCATCAGCTACTTTAATATTAACAATATCAACAGGAGATTTATTCGCAGAAATTGACCCAATACTAGGTCTAATGACAATAATATTAAGTGTTGCATCATTATATGTAGCAATAACAATAAAAAAATAGTATAATAAATCTTATTTTTACAAATATTACATATAGGTGGTAATATGTGTAAAAAAAGAAAAATAATAATAGAAATACTAGGAACAATACTAGGAGCATTAATTATGGCAATAGGCATATCACTCTTTTTACTCCCAAACCAGTTATCATCTGGGGGAGTGAGTGGTATTGCAACTATTGCCTATTATATTTTTAATTTCCCAATGGGAGTAGTTATAGCAACAATAAATATTCCGCTATTTTTATGGGCATTTTATAAATTAGGTAAAGGATTTGTCTTAAAATCAATACTTGGAACATTTTCTTTGTCAGTTTTTATAGATATTTTAGATAAATTACAGCCACTAACACATGACAAGTTTTTAGCATGCATATATGGTGGAATAATAACAGGATTTGGAAGTGCAATTATATTAAAATCACACTCATCAACAGGTGGCTCAGAAATGATAAGCAACATATTAAAAAAGATTCGTCCTAATATTAGAATGAGCTATGTAATAATGATTTTCGATATTGTAGTTGTTACACTAAATGTTATATTTTTAGGAAAAATAGAAATAGGCTTGTACTCTGGAATTGCAATATACTTAATGGGAAAAATAATCGACATTGTATTTGAGGGAATATATTTTACAAAATTAATAATAATTGTTTCAGATAAAAACGAAGAGATTTCCAAAGAAATTGGCGATGTAGTAAAAAGAGGAACAACAGGCCTTTATGGCAAGGGAATGTATACAAACTCAGAAAAACTTGTGCTAATGTGTGCTGCATCTCGTGGAGATGTTGCGAAAGTTAAAACAGTTGCACGAAATATCGACCCGAAATCTTTTATAGTTATTACAAATTCGAGGGAAGTAGTAGGGTTGGGGTTTTAACTTGTCGGTCCCCCCGAATGTTGCTTGAAAATGATAATATTTATGCTATAATAATATATGGAGATGAAATAATGAAAGAATATGTTTTAAAGTCACCAAAATCCTTTGAATTGAAAGACATTTTCGAGTGTGGGCAATGCTTCCGTTGGAATGAAGAACCAGACGGAAGTTATACAGGGGTATTCAAAGAAAATGTTTTAAACGTAAAAAAAGATGGACAAGATGTCTATTTTAAAGGAATTTGCAAAGATAATATAAAAGAAGTTGTAGAAGAATATTTTGATTTAGAAAGAAATTATGAAGAAATAAAAAATACACTTTCAAAAATAGATAAGAACATGGAAAAAAGTGTAGAATATGGAAGTGGAATAAGAATTTTAAACCAAGACTTATGGGAAACTATAATATCTTTCATAATCTCAGCAAACAACAATATTCCAAGAATAAAGGGAATAATAGAAAGACTTTCTAAAAAATATGGAAACAAAATTGAATTTAATGGAAAGGATTATTACACATTCCCAACACCAAAACAACTTGAAAATGTTACAGTAGAAGAATTTAGACAACTTGGATTAGGTTTTAGAGATATAAGACTTTATGAAACAACAAAAATGGTTTTAGATAAACAAATAGATTTAGAAAAACTATACAAAGAGCCAAATACAGAAGCGGTTAGAGAAGAGTTGTTAAAGCTTTCAGGCGTTGGGCCAAAAGTTGCAGATTGTATTTTACTTTTCTCAGACTTGAAAAGATTAGATGTTTTTCCAATTGATGTTTGGGTTAGAAGAGTAATGAACGATTTGTACATAAAAGAAGCGGATGAAACCAAAGTGAGCAAAAAGAAGATAGAAAATCTTGCACAAGAGAAGTTTGGAAACTTGGCAGGATTGGCACAGCAGTATCTATTTTACTGGCGTCGCGAAGCGTGATTTTGAAAAATAATTGCGTTTTGGCTGTGTGTTAAATATATTTGGCTTTCGAGAAAAAATACTGATTTTGATTTTTTCTCGGTTACCCGACGACGACGTTAAGAAATTATAAGAAAAGCTCTTAACAAACCCCGAATTCAGGACCATTTAAGAGCTTTTCTAACAATTTCTATAACTGCTCTGGTCGCATTCGAAAAATTCCAAATCAGTATTTTTTTCTCTTTAGCAAATGCTTACGGAGAATTTTTTGCTAAATAACTAAATTCCAAGCAGTTTCTGGTTTATTATGTGTAGTTGTATTTTCATCATTAACATTTTGGAATAGGCATTCTGGTTTTATAGTTAAAACTGGTCGAACGCCAGCAGATGTGTTACGACCTCCACTATCGCTTTGACTTCCAGTAGTATTTACCCATCTTAATGTACCAGCCGGTGTATATCCATTAGCTAAAAAATAATTAATTCCTATATTTCTTAAAGTATTTGATGTAGTTCCTTCACTTCCAGTTATAGCTTTTGTTTCAGCAAAATAGGCTGAATGAGCATAATTTTGTATTACAAAGGATAAGTTTTCATACATATTCCAAGTTCTTGGTTCAACATCTTTATATGCAGATTCATCAATTCCATCTATTTTACCTCTTCCGAAAATAAATTGACTTCTAGCAGCACTTCGACTAGCTTTTTCATTTGATGTTCCAGAACCATAATTTTGAGGTTGATAGTACCATTCTGGACATCCAGCATGAATTATATTTATACTTCCATCATCATTTATTTTTAAAACACGCCAGCCAGAATGATTTTCATCAATTTCTGCTACATTATTTGAACCCTTAATTATTCCATTATTCTTACTTTGCCCAACTTTAAATCCACCAAAAGTATATGGATTATTGGCATCTGGGATTGTTTCTCCGGAATATAAGTTACCCATTTCATCGATTTCTTCCTGTGTCCAAGTTCCGGCATCATAATTTACAAAGTCTCCAACTTGTACATTCATTTCTGTTCTTGTTCCAATATTTTCTGACATAGGTATTACATCATAAGATTGTTTTATTAGGTACTCAATGCCTGTTTTTTCGCTTGTAACTTGCCAAGGTCCATTTTGAGAAAGACTGCTTATATTAGAAGCAAATTTATTTAACGCAGTTCTTAGATTGCTTTCAGTTAATTCTCCATATTTATCTTCATTTGTTGCTGTTATAACCGCATTAGAAATAATTTGTTTTTCATTTGCAATCGTGGCTTCATCATGTTCATGAGTGGCTTCTTTAAGTACTCCATCATCACTGGTAATATTCGAAATTGTAACACCGGCAAGGATAATTAAAACAACGATTGTAATAATCAAAATTATTAAAGTTATACCTCTTGATTCAGACATTGCATAAAATGCTGATTTTGTGCAATGTTTTTATATCAATTATGATTATTACCAAAAACTTGAAA
>JAGAED010000010.1 GCA_017613275.1 Clostridia bacterium
CAATACTTTCACTTCTAATGTGTCAAGATGTATTGTGTTGTATTGTTTAACAAGTGTTAAACTTTTGTTTAATGCTGGCATATCGCATTTCTCCTTTAATCTCTTTTTTATATTTTAACATAAATTTTAATTTATGTCAAAAAAATTTTTTTTTACTTTTTTCTTTTTCCTGCTGTCTTTATAAATGTTTTTGTTATAGTAAAATTTTTCTTAGAATCAACATGGGCATCTAAATATTTTTTTAAAATAAACCTAGTGCTAGTTACATAAATCTAATCTGAAATAGGTACATTATAAATTAAATATTTAGCTCCCTGAGACAACTAATACTCTAAAGTATTCATTTCATATCCTTCTGTATCAACTATTCCTATATAAGATTGTCCTCGACCAGTTAATCTATGAATATAACTTAATTCTCCTAAGGTTTGATATACTTGTGACCTATTTGTTGTAGAAGGATAGGTATTTACAGGACCAGATAACCTATGAGACAAAGCTAAAATAAAGGAACTTATAGCTCCTTTTCTTGCCATTGGATTAGGAATTAAAGAAGGTAATAATTCTATTAAAACTCTTAAGTCTGTTACCGGTTTTAAAACAACTTGTCTATTTGTATAATTTTTTAATGAAAAGGTTCCATTTAACATTAATCTTGCAAAATCAGAAAAATTATCTCCCAAAGGAGTTTGTCCATCTATAACTGTTTCCGTAATATATGTATTACCGCTAACATCGACCTTAACTTGAACAGAAGATAATAATCCACTCTATGTTTTTATTTTATTTATTGCCTATTTTGTTTTTTTAGAAAAATGTAAAGCAATATTTTTCAAAGTTTCTTCTGATAATTTTCCAAAATCGTAATAAAAGGAAGGAGGAATAGAAATTTTTTGTCCTAAGTCTATAGGTAAATACGCTTCAAAATTTTTATAATTTTTCTACTATGGCTGATAAACTTTCAATATAGCTTTTAATATATCTTGTATATCTTGCTAAAAATTATTTGTTGAAGTTTCTCCTTTTTGTAAAATATCTTTAGTCATAAACATACTCTCTAAACTTTTTCCATCATTTGTTCTCACAGTTTTTAAAATTTTTATAAATATCTATAACTCAGCTTGTTGTAAAAAATTTTTCTTACTTCCGTCTACTGCTTTATGGTTAATATAATATTTTATTTCTTGCAAATATTTTTGTAATCTTAATGCCTATTTTTGTTCTTTCTAAATAAGAGAATTTTCAAATTTTTGTTTATATTCTGCTTTTATCGCTGAATGAACTTCATTCCACATAAACTAAGAACTTGCATCAGGATAATACTATCTCCATCCACTCATTCTACTCATATACATCACCTCTATAAACAAAAAAAGAGAGGACATAAGTCCTCTCTTTTTCATTATTTATATTAACCAACCGCGCCGGCTTCAACTAAGATTCTAAGAGCCTTAACGTTATTGCCATCAACTGTACTTGCATTTGGTAATGTAGCAGTAACTACAACATTAGTAGCTGTGCTAGCATTAGCAAGGGAGGTAATATGACCATCACCTGTGCAAGAAATATAGTTACTACTATTACCAGTGACAGTATAAACAGGAGCTAATGTAGACATTTCAATTTCATTACTATTAACGTCAAATGCCTGTACTAAGTTAGCAAAGTCAATCGAAGCATTTAAGCTATGGAATGTATAAGTAGCCGCTGTTGTCTGGTTCGTTCCATCTCTCCACTTCCAAGATGTAACTTTAGCACCACGCTCATCTGAAGTAACGTTACTATCTCTAGCACCCGCTTCTGCAAACTGATCAACGTTGTCATGATACATAACAGGATCTTCTTCTTCGCTAGCTACGCTTGCGCCACTAAGAGCAATACTATCAACAACCTGAAGAACAGCAAGAACTTTCTTCTTTTTGTCAAAGTATGTATATCCTGGGAAAGCATCCATCGTGAAATCAAATGTAGAAGGATCGCCAGTACCAGCAAATGTCATTGTAAAGCTAGATTGTAATCTAACATTCGGGAATGTTAAGTTAGCAGGTAAATCTTTACCAGTAAACTGATCGCGGAATAAGGTATCAGCTTCAACATAGTAGTTTCCACCGAAGGTTTCTGGAGAAATATCAGCTTCATATACGTGCTTACCAGGAAGATCAATATAATAATCAACCATAACAGCAGTAGATTTAGCAGAATCCATACCATCAAGTTTAATACTAGCAATAGTAACAATACCATCGCTAACACTAACAGTACCAGAGAAAACTCTACCAGTTAAGGAACCGTCATCTTCGATTTCCATTACATAGATAGGAGCATCATCAATACAAATAGTAGCAGCGCTACCAAATTCAGCAATAGCATCTCTTAAATCAATAGTACCAGTTCCATCAGCAACAGTAAGATTTGCGCCACTTGTCATATGGAAATGAACAAGATCTTCATTTCTAGTTGTCTCTGCTGTACTATCAATTCCATTACCTCTCTTAAATAAGCCCGCACCAGAAAGAATTGCGAAACCAATTGGAGAAAGTAAAGCATCAGTGAAACTAAACGTTAAAGTTTTTTCACCTTCCCACGCAAGGAGTCTGGCATTTCCACG
>JAGAED010000011.1 GCA_017613275.1 Clostridia bacterium
GATAATTTAGAAAAAATAAATTATGAAATAGAAAAAATTCAAACAGAAATAAATACAAATAATATTGAACTACACAAAATAAAATTAAATAAAGAAAATATAGAGCCACAATTAGATAAATTAGCAGAAGTAGAAGAAAAATTAAATTATAATAAAAATAATTTAGAAGAATTAAAAAAATTAAATTTAAGTATAGAAATAACAAAAGAAATATTGGAAAAATCATATAATGAAATGAAGGAAAATATTACGCCTAAATTTACAAATAATTTATCTAAAATAATTTCTGTAATTACCAATAATAAATATAATAAAATAAAATACAATGAAGAAAACGGAATAATGGTAGAATTACAAAATGGAGATTATATGCAAATAGATAAATTAAGTGTAGGAACAATTGAGCAAATATATTTAGCATTTAGAATTTCTATGATAGATGATTTATCTGAAGAAACATTGCCATTATTTTTAGATGAAACATTTGCATATTATGATGATGAACGTTTGCAAAATGTTTTAATGTTTTTGATAAAGGAATCACAAAAAAGACAAATATTTATTTTTACATGCAGTAACAGAGAAAAAGAAATCTTAGAGAAATTAAACACTGATTTTAATTTTTTAAGTATTTAAACAAGCATAATATATTAATTTTTTAAAAAATTAATATATTATGCTTTATTTGCTTGTAAAATTACATAAAAAGTAGTATAATAATTTAGTAAAATTTGTAAAGAGGAGATTTTTATGTTTGATAAATTAGAAATTGTTGAAAAACGTTATGAAGAAATTACAAAAATGATTAGTGATCCAGAAGTAATTGCAAATCAATCAGAATGGCAAAAATTAATGAAGGAACACGCAAGTATAGAAGAAATTGTTTTAAAATATAGAGAATACAAAAAAACAAAACAAACAATGGAAGAAGCAGAAGAAATGATGCAAGACAAAGAACTAAAAGAACTTGCAGAAGCAGAATTCTATGAAGCAAAAGAACAACTTCCAAAAATAGAAGAAGAATTAAAAATTCTATTAATCCCAAAAGATCCAGATGATGATAAAAATATCATATGCGAAATAAGAGCAGGAGCCGGCGGAGAAGAAGCTGCATTATTTGCGGGAACACTATTTAGAATGTACTCAATGTATGCTGAAAAAAGACGTTGGAGTCTAGAAGTTTTAAATGAAAACGAAACAGGTCTTGGAGGATACAAGGAAATAACATTTATGGTATCTGGAAAAGGAGTTTATAGTAGATTAAAATTCGAAAGTGGGGTTCACAGAGTACAAAGAGTTCCAGACACAGAAAGCAGTGGTAGAATTCATACATCAACAGCAACAGTAGCAGTATTACCAGTTGTAGAGGATGTAGAAATAGAAATAAATCCTGCAGATATAAAAATGGAAGTGTTCCGTTCATCAGGTGCTGGTGGACAACACATAAACAAAACATCATCAGCAGTAAGACTAATCCATGAACCAACAGGAATTGTAGTAGAATGTCAAACAGAAAGATCACAATTCCAAAATAGAGATAATGCTATGAAAATGCTTAGAACAAAACTATATGAAATAGAAAAAGAAAAACAAGATAGCGAAGTAGCAAATGCAAGAAAAACACAAGTTGGTTCAGGAGATAGAAGTGAAAAAATTAGAACATATAATTACCCACAAGGTAGAATTACAGACCACAGAATAGGAATGAGTATTTACCAAATGGAAAATTTCCTAAATGGAGATATAGACGAAATGGTAGATAACCTAATTGCAGCAGATAGAGCAGAAAGACTAAAAGGTGAAGAAGAATAAAAAGATAAAAAGGAAGTTCTATGAACTTCCTTAATAAATATAGTAAAAATGGGGTGAAAAAATGTTAAAAATATATAAAACAGATATTGAAACAAATAAATTTGAAGAAATAAAAGAATTTGAAAAAGGAAGCTGGATAAACCTGGTAAATCCAACAGAAAATGAAATAAAAAGAGTATGCGAAAACCTAAAAATACAAGACGATTTCATAAGAGCAGCGCTAGATAATGAGGAAAAAGCCAGAATAGATATTGAAGAGGATGACGACACTATATTATTCATAGTTGATGTCCCAATTATAGAAAAATCAAAAGACGAAAATGATATTTATACAACAATGCCCCTAGGTATGATAGTTGTAAGAGACGATTATTTTATAACAGTATCATTAAATAAAAACAAAATAATAAATTCATTTGAAAAAATGAAAATAAAAAATTTTCAAACTTATAAAAAAAGCAGATTTATTTTTCAAATCTTATATATTAACGCCTCATATTTTTTAAGTTACCTAAAACAAATCAATAAAGAAACAGAAATTGCAGAATATGTATTACAAAAATCAATGAGAAATAAAGAATTATTAAAAATGCTAAGTTTAGAGAAGAGTTTGGTTTATTTCACAACATCACTAAAATCAAATGAGTTAGTCATGGAAAAAACAATGAGAGGAAAAATAATCAAACTATATGAAGATGATGAAGAAATACTAGAAGACGCAATCATAGAAAACAAACAGGCTATAGAGATGTCAAAAATATACAGTGATATCTTAAATGGAACAATGGATGCATATGCATCAATTATTTCAAACAACCTAAATGGAGTAATGAAATTTTTAACATCAATAACAATAGTGTTAGCTGTGCCAACTATGGTTTCAAGCTTTTGGGGAATGAATGTGGGATTGCCACTGCAAAATAGTCCTTATGGATTTGCAGTAATGCTTTTAATCTCAGTAGTTTTAACACTTTTAGTTACATGGTGGTTAAAGAGAAAAGATATGTTAAATTAAAAAATATGTCAAAATAGGGTAGCATAAACTCCAAAAATATGGTATTATTTATACAAACAATCCACAAAAAGTCAATAAATTGTGGAAATCAAATCATAATAGAAAGGGAAAAGTTGATGGAAGTAGAAGAAAAAGCATGTGGATGCATAATATCAGAAAACGACAAAATACTTCTAATAAGACAAATGTCTGGTATGTGGGGATTCCCTAAAGGACATGTTGAAGAAGGCGAAACAGAAGAACAAACAGCAGTAAGAGAAGTAAAAGAAGAAACAAACATAGATGTAGAAGTAGACAACACAAAAAGATATGTTATGCACTATAAAACAGACAAAGGAAAATACAAAGAAGTCGTACTATTCATTGGAAAAAAAGTAGGCGGATACCTTAGAATGCAACCAGAAGAAATAATCGAAGCAGGTTGGTTTGAATATCAAGATGCATTAAAAATAATATCTTATGGAAATACAAGAGAGTTGTTTAAAAAAGTATTAAAAGAGAATAATTTATAATAAAAAAATCGACCATAGGCCGATTTTTTTATTTATTAACTTAATTTCTTTCCACATTCAGGACAGAACTTAGCTCCAGGAGTAAGTTTTGCTCCACATTCAGAACAGAATTTAGCTCCAGTAGAGCTTTCAGCATTAGAACCAACTTCTCCACCTGCACCATTTCCAGTTGCAGAAAAAGCGTCATTCATAACACTAGATCCCATACCATTAGAAGCCATATTCATCATTCCAACACCCATAAATCCGTTAGCTGCACCATTTGCATTATTTGCAGCTGCTTCCATAACATTAAGAACTCTACCTTGTTGCATGTAAGCATTAGAATTATGTTCGTATTCTGTAATTTTCTTTTCAGATTCTTCATCAAGAGAAACACCTTCAATAGAGAATCCAGTAATTTTAATACCTCTTCTTCTAATTGCCTCATCATAGTTTGAATTAGCTAGCATTTCTTTGATTTCATCAGTTTGACTTGGTAATTCAAGAGCAGGAATATGTTTTTCCTCTGTTCCTAAACCATTAACAATATTTTGGAAAGCATCTAAAACTTCAGCAAGCATTTGGTTGCATAGTTGTTCTTTTGTATAAACATCAGACATACCAGCAATTTCATTCATAAATGTTGCAGGGTCTTCTAATTTAAAAGTGTATTTACCAAAGCATTTAACTTTTAAGCTTAATGGTAAATTCTTTCCAGTCATTCTATTTGGAATTGGGTGAGCCCAATCTTGGAATAAAACTGGAGTTTTTGTTCCAAAAGTATTATTTATAATTTCTTTAATATTAAAGAAGAATACAGCTTGTTGTTTGGCTGTTGCTCCTTTATAAGTAAATCTTTGCCACATTTCTTTAAAAACAGGACCAAATTGACCTGCAAAGAATGATGGAGAAGAAGATGTATCAAAAGTATAAATTCCTTCTTCAGCAGTAGCATCAATAACTCTACCATTGTCATATATAATTGCACATTGACCAGGTCCTACAATAATTGTACTTTTATTTGTTATAACTCCTGATTTAGTTGTAACTTTTTTCATAAGAATATCATTTCCTAAGTCTTCACATCTTAAGGCTTCTTTCCATTGATCTCCTAATGTACTACCAATAGCACCTACGGCTGATAAAATTAATCCCATAATTTTCACCTGTTAGCTATAAGCTAACTTATCCTTTCTTTTTTATTACAACAATAATTATATAATTTTTTTTACATAATTGTCAAGATTAAGAAAAAGGAGAACGGAAAAATAAATATTTTTTTAAGTAAAAAACAAATAAAAATGAATAAAAAAATAAAAAAAGCAAATAATTTAAAAAGAAAAATAAAAAAGAAAGGGTGAGAAATTATGCAAGATATAAATCAAGCAGAATTACAACATTTAAGACATTTAATAGGGGCACACGAAACAGCATATCAAAAATTAAACACTTATTCATCACAAGCAGTTGACCCACAAATAAAGCAAATGTTTACAAAATCAGCACAAGATGCTTTAAACACAAAACAAAAACTAATGAGTTTTTTAAACAATTAGAAAGAAAGGATGATAAAAAGATGGATGAAAAAACAATGGTAAACGACATATTAGCAGGAGTTAAATCAGACTTGACTGCATACCAAACAGCAATAACAGAATGTGAAAACATTGGCTTAAGACAAACATTTCAACAAATAAGAAACAATGACGAAAGTTTCCAATACGAATTATTTAAAGTCGCTCAATCAAAAGGCTACTATCAACCAGCACAAAAAGCAACAACAACAGAAATCAACACAGTAAAAACACAAGTACAACAATAAAATTTTGGCAATCTAAAACCTAGTTTTTTTGGACACTCCCTAAAAACTAGGTTTTTAAAAATATAAGAAAAATCAAAAAAAACAAAGAAAATAAGACATATTTAAAGATATTGGATTTTTTTAACTATTACTACTTCTTGCAAAATGATAAATATTACAATAATATTACAATAATAAAACAAATATTACAAAAGATGTATAATTTATAAAAACAAGGAGTAGTAATATGTTTAAAAAATTATTAGTACATACAAGAAAGTCGGCAAAAATAGCAATACTTGTAGCATTTTCCATAGCAGTAATTGCCGCAATAGTTATACTATTTTATAAACCAACATATAGTGTAACAATAAACGGAGAACATGTAGGGTATACACAAAGTAAAAAAGAACTACAACAAAAAATAAATAACTATATGGAAAAAAATGAAGAGGAACATGTTGCGTTCGTGCAAGTTCCAAACATGCCAGAATATGAAATATGTATGTTAAAAAGAAACATAGAGACAAATGATGATGAAATATTTGAAAAGATAAAAGAAGAAGGAATTAAGTATTATAGATATTATGCAATATTAGAAGATCAAGAAGAAAAACAATATGTTGGAACATTTAATGAAGCAGAAAAAATTGTAGAAGGTTTAAAAGAAAAAAATAGCAATAACATAGATAAAATATCAATTGTAGAAAAATATGAAACCGAACTAAAAGAATTAACAACAACTGAAGCTGCAATAGCAGCATTATATAAAGAAAAACCAAAAGTTGTAGTTGCAAAGAAAAAAACATATACAACATACCAAGCATCAGGCTCAGTAAACACAGCAACAACAACAGCATGGGGAGCACCAGAACTTGGAATATCATTAATTAGACCAGTATATGGAAAAGTATCTTCAAGATTTGGGGAATTAAGTAGGAGAAGAAGTTCATATCATACAGGTTTAGATCTTGCTACATCAACAGGAACCCCAATAGCGGCTGCAGCATCAGGAACTGTAACGTTCTCAGGATGGAAAGGTTCATATGGAAATTTACTTGTAATAACACATGGAAACGGAGTTCAAACATATTATGGACATTGTAGTGCATTATATGTTTCAGCGGGTGAACAAGTAAGCCAAGGACAAACAATTGCAGCAGTAGGATCAACAGGAAATTCTACAGGTGCACATTTACATTTTGAGGTAAGATTAAATGGAACAGCGTATAATCCAGAAAACTATGTATAGTAAATAAAAAAATTCGGGGACAATCCTCAGTTAACAATTTGGGACACTTTCAAAAAGTAATTTCATGAAGTTACTTTTTGAAAGTGTCCCAAATTGTTAACTGCATATTACACAAAATATTTAATACCTGTTTTTAAAGCATTTTGCTTAATAATAGGCTTTCCAAATTCCATAACTTTTGCACCAAAATGGAAAGGCTTTGTTACAGCTGTTGCAAATTCGCTAATTAGGCTAAATAATTTTCTGAAATTTCTATAAGACAAATTAAGCTTAGAAAAAATCAAATAATATGTATCATTATAAAAATACAACGAAATTTTTTTACAAATATTACCCAAAGGCACATTGCTTCCGTTTATCATCTCACAAAGATTACAAAATTCCTCAAAAGAGTCAAATTTATAAACTGCACAATTAGAGAAAGATTTATTATTTTGTTTTTTTAGTTTTAATGCAGTTTTTTTCTTCTTAGAAGAAAACTTTGTAATAGTAAAAACATAAACTTCATCCAAAGAAGAAAAAGCTTCAATTAAAAGCCTACAATCCTTAGTATGAAAACCAAAATCCTTTTCAGCTTTATTCAAAATATCCAAGAAAAATTTTTGAGTTTTAGGATCATTATTTATAAAATCTGTTAAATCTATATTATTATTAGAAAGTTCATCTAAATTCAGAATAATTCTAATTTTATTATCGGTTATTTTTTCGATTTTCATAGTAAAAAACCATCCTTTCAGGGGAAAATCATAGTATAATCTATAATAATTATACTACTATATACATTATATTTAAAGGTGTAATTTTTGGTAACCAAATAATTTAAAATAGTACTTGAAAAATTTACTAAATACATATATAATACAAAAGAATAAAAAAGTAAATATCCGTAAGGAAAAAAGAAAAAATAAGGGCAATAAAAAACAGGAAAGGAAGAATAAATTGGCAATAAAAATGAAAGAAATGCCCGTGTCTGAAAGACCTTATGAAAAGCTAGAATTGCAGGGAGAAAAGACATTATCAAATGCAGAATTATTAGCAATAATAATAAAAACAGGCACAAAAAATGAAAGCTCGGTAGATTTAGCCTGCAAAATTTTAAAACTAAATCAAAGCACAAAAGAAGACGACCTAAGCTATTTAAAAAACATCAGTATAGAAGAATTTATGCAAATAAAAGGAATAGGAAAAGTAAAAGCAATACAGCTAAAAGCTATATGTGAGTTGGCTGTTAGAATGAATAAACCAACAAACTACAAAAATATACAAATAAAATCACCAGAAGATATGGCAAAAGTTGTAATGAACGAATTAAAAAATGAAACAAAAGAAATAGTAAAACTTGTTATGCTAGACAACAGAAATCAAATAGTGAAAATGAGCGATATTGCTACGGGAGGAAGCAACTTTGCAAACTTTTCTGTATCAGAAATATTAGGAGAAACCCTAAAAACAAAAGCACCAAAAATAATACTAATACATAACCATCCATCAGGAAATTCAGAACCAAGCCAAAGAGATATAGAAATAACATCTTCATTATACAATGCATGCCAAATAGTGGGAATAGAATTAATAGACCACATAGTAATAGGAAATGCCGAATACACAAGCATTATGAGCAAAATAGCAAATGAATTGGGAAAAAATAACACATAAAATATTATGTATAAAATAAAAAACGAACCAATGATAAAAAGAAAAAGAACAAAAATACAAAAAAGGTGAGGAACAAAAATGAAATTATTAAACTTATCATCAAAAGATATAGGAATAGATTTAGGAACTGCAAATATTCTAGTTACAATAAAAGGAAGAGGAATAGTACTAAAAGAACCATCAGTAGTTGCAATAGAAAGAAAAAATGGAAATATTATAGCCACAGGAACAGAAGCTAAAGATATGCTAGGAAGAACACCAGACACAATAAAAGCAATAAGACCATTAAAAGATGGAGTAATAGCTGATTTTACAGCCACACAGCTTATGTTAAAAAACATAATAAAAAAAGTGTCACAAAGATATAAAATAGGTAGACCCAGAGTTGTAGTAGGTGTACCATCTGGAATAACAGAAGTTGAAGAAAGAGCAGTAGAAGAGTCAGTATTGTCAGCGGGAGCAAGAGAGGTATACTTAATAGAAGAACCAATGGCAGCTGCAATAGGTTCAGGGATGGATGTTGGAGAACCAACAGGAAATATGATAGTAGACATTGGAGGAGGAACAACAGAAGTAGCTGTAATATCACTAGGTGGAATAGTTCTAAGCCATTCATTAAGAATAGCAGGTGACGAATTGGACGAAGACATAGTCAACTTTATAAAAAGAGAAGCAAACCTAATAATCGGACCAACACAAGCAGAATACATCAAACTACAAGTAGGTTGCGCTTTGCCACTAATGTCTGAAGAAACAGTCACAATAAAAGGAAGAGACATTGCAACAGGTTTACCAAGAACAATAGCAGTATCATCAACAGCAATCCAAATAGCAATGAAAGAATCAATTGAAAAAATAGTAGAAGTGGTAAAAACTACGCTAGAAAAAACTCCGCCAGAACTTGCTGCAGACATAATGCAAAATGGAATAGTACTAGCAGGAGGAGGAGCTTTAATAAAAAATTTAGACAAGCTTCTAAATAGAGAAACAGGAATGCCTGTATATGCAACAGAAAGCCCGCTAGATGCAGTAGTACGCGGAACAGAAAGGGTACTAGAAAACATAGAAAAATTAAAAACAGTTTTAATAAACTCAAAACGCAGACGATTCTAAATAAAATAAAAAAGAAGAGGTAAAAAAATGTATAAAGAAAAGAAAAAAGGAGTATGGGGAATAATCCTTACAATTTTTATCTTAATTTTAATAGTTATTGTTTCTAACAATGATGGGGAAAATTCATTTTTAGAAAATGCATGCTCAAAAATAATAATGCCAATTCAAAATGGCTTCACATTCTTAAAAAACAAACTAAGCGGAAATGATTCCTTTTTCGCAGATGTAGAAAAACTAAAAGAAGAAAACGAAAAACTTGCAAATAGAAATAAAGAATTAGAGAAAACATTAAAAGAAATAGAAAGCATAAAAACTGAAAATGAAACATTAAAAGAATATCTAGGTCTAACAGAAAAATACAAAAACTACAAAACAATTCCAGGCGATGTAATAAACAAAGACATAAGCAATTACTCAAGAACAATCACAATAAATATAGGGGCAAAAGATGGAGTAAAAAAAGACATGACAGTAATAGCAGAAGAAGGATTGGTAGGTCATGTAATATCAGTAACAGATACAACAGCCAAAGTACAAACAATAATAGACCCAGCAAGTTCAGTAAGCACAATGCTTAGCACTACAAAAGAAGCAATAGTAAGCAAAGGAACATTAGAAAACAAGCAAACACTAAAAGCTGTATACATCCCAACTGAGGCGAGTGTAATACAAGGTGATAGCATACAAACATCAGGACTTGGAGGAGTATATCCAAAAGGAATCCATGTAGGAACAATAAAAAAAGTAGTAGATACAGAAAACTTGACAGATAGATATGCACTAGTAGACGTAGCTGTAGACTTCAACAAGCTAAATAGTGTACTTGTAATAAATCAATAGAAAGTTGAAAAAACAATTTTGGCAGTGAATTTTACACTACCAAAATTGAATTCTTTTCCAACCAAATTCAAGCTTACAGAAAGGAAAAAAGAAATGAAAAAAATTTGGATAAATATTGCATTGGTTTTCATAGCATTATTAGTATACTTTCTGCAAGAAAACTTTTTCACTTGGTTTACAATAGCAGGAATAATGCCAAACCTATTCGTAATATTCACGCTATTCATAGGCTTATTCTGTGGAAGAAATAAAGGAATAATATATGGACTAATAATTGGATTGACATTAGATATAGTAGTAGGAAATAAAATTGGAATATATGCTGTAACCCTAGCATGCGTAGGACTAACAGCAGGAATGTTTGCAAAAAACTTCTCAAAAGACAGCAGACTAACAATAATGCTCATGGTAGCTGGCCTAACAGCAGCGTTTGAAATAGTAGTATACATACTAAACTATTTTATATTAGACACAAATGTCGAAGTATTTGAATTCATAAAAATTCTAATAATAGAAGTAGTTTATAATGTAATTCTAACAATAATAATTTATCCATTGTTCAAAAAATTTGGATACTTTATTGAGCATGAATACAAGGGAGACCAAATCTTAACAAGATATTTTTAGGAGGTGAACTAATTGCGCTCTAGAAAGAAAAGAATCAACAAAAACAATATAAATTTAAGATATAACCTAACAACCGTACTAACATACTTTATCGGAATAATTCTAATAGGCCAATTATTCAACCTTCAAATAATTCATGGAAAAGAATATAGAGAACAATCGAATACACGTCTAACGCGTGAAACAACGTTAGAAGCAGCAAGAGGAAAAATATTAGATAGAACAGGCTCAGTGCTAGTTACATCAGAAACAACCTTTGCATTGGAGTTATATAAAAGTAAAGTAGAAACACAAGTCTTAAATGACTGTATGCTAGAAATAGTAAATACATTCAATAAATATCAAATAAAAGTACCAGATACATTTCCAATAGAAGTAAACCCATATAGATACACACTAGAGGGCGAAAACCTACAAAAATGGCAAATAGCAAACGGAATAACAGTGGGAAAAACGCCAGAGCAGGTATTCACAGAATTTAAAGAAAAATATGTAGTTTCAAACAATAGCCTAGAAGAGGCTAGAAAAATAATAGGTTTAAGATATGAAATAGACAAAAAAGGATATAGTAGTACAAGAGCATTCAGACTTGCAGACAATGTTTCAAGAGAAGCAGTTGCAGAAATATCAGAAAAAAGCAGCAAATTCCCAGGTGTAAACGTAGTAGTAGAACCTAAAAGACAATATACATCAGGAACAGTGGCATCACACATATTAGGATATGCAGGAAAAATAACACAAGAAGAATACGAAAAAAATAAAGAAATATACGATATAAACGATATAGTTGGAAAAACAGGAATAGAATATTCATTTGAAGGATACCTAAAAGGAAAAAATGGAATAAAGCAAATAGACATGGGAGTTGACGGAACAGCATCTGGAGAATATGTAACACAAGATGCAGTAGCAGGGTCAAATGTAGTACTAACACTGGATGCTAACTTACAAAGAATTGTAGAAAATACTCTAGCAGCAAATATACAAAAAATCTCAAGCGGCGGTTTTGGAAAAGTATATGACGCACAGGCTGGTTCAGCAGTAGTAATGAATGTAAAAACAGGCGAAGTACTAGCAATGGCAAGCTATCCAGACTATGATCCAAGCAAATTTGTAGACGGAATAAGTGTAAAAGACTGGAACGAATACAACAACAATCCAAATCACCCATTAGTAAATAAAGCAATGCAAGTATCATACTCACCAGGGTCAACATTCAAAATGGTATCAGCAATAGCAGCACTAGAAAGTGGAGTAGTATCACCAACAGAGCAAATAAACGACACAGGTGTATACAAATTAGGAAACAGAACATGGAACTGCTGGTACTACACAGACTATCACGTTGGACATGGGCCACTAAATGTTACAGGAGCAATCAAAAATTCATGTAACTATTACTTTTACGAAGTAGGAAACAGAATGGGAATAGACAGCTTGGTAAAATTTGCAAAATACTTTGGACTAGGCAACAAAACCGGAATAGAACTTAGAGACGAAACAAAAGGAGTTCTAGCAAGCAAAGAAGCTAAAGAAGCAATAAAGCAACAATGGGTACCTGGAGACATGCTAAATGCGGTAATAGGACAAGGTCTAAATGAATTCACACCACTACAAATGGCAAAATATATAAGCACATTAGCAAATGGCGGAAAAAAAGTTGATGTAACAATAGTAAAATCAATCATAAATGCAGATGGAACAGAAGTCCCAAGGGAAAAAATAAATGAATATGCTAATAAAAGACTAAACATAGAGCCAGAAACAGACGATGGAACAATATTAAATCAAGACTACCTAAGGCTTGTACTAGACGGAATGCAGTCAGTTACACAAGAAGCAGGAGGAACAGCATACAACATATTTAGAGACTTCCCAATAAAAGTTGGCGGCAAAACAGGATCAGCCGAAGCACCAGGAAATAAAGTAAACGCATGGTTCGTAGGCTTTGCACCATTTGATGACCCAGAAATTGCAATAGTAGTAATGGTAGAAAATGGAGGCCATGGAAACTACACAGCAGAGGTGGTAAGAGACATAATGGCAGAATACTTTGGGATGAACACTAAAGACATTCAAGAAGACATATCAGCCAAAGCATTAACACAGATAGAATTATAGAAAGGATGTAAAAAAATGAAAAATTGCTTAAACATAAACCTAAAAAGAAACGAATTAGTTATAAGAATAAAAGATGACGCAAAATATGAAGACATTTTAGAAAGCTTCAAAAGAAAAATACCAGAGCTAAAAAAACTATATCAAGATGATACAACACCAATAAGAATAACAGGAAAACTACTTAAAAACAAAGAAATAGACGAAATTCAAGACCTAATAAAAGAAGATATAGATGTAAGTGTAGAATTTGACACACCAAAAACTCTAGGATTAGCAAGCATTAGAAAAACATTTGACCAAAAAATAGCAACATCAGAAACAAAATTCCATAGAGGTTCGCTAAGATCAGGACAAAGAATGGAAACAGAAGGAAGCTTAGTGATAATAGGAGATGTAAATTCAGGTGCAGAAGTAGTCGCATCAGACAACATCGTAGTACTTGGAAGCCTTAGGGGTTTAGCACATGCAGGAGCTAAAGGAAATAAAAGCGCAGTAATAGCAGCTGGGATATTTGATGCTGTTCAAGTTAGAATTGCCAACATAGTAAAAGAAATAAATAGAGACGAAGAACCATTACACAAAAATAGCTATTTATACGTAGAAAATGACAAAATTATAATAGAATAATCAAGAAAAAAGCAGTAACAACAATAGCAAAAACAGCATTTGGTCCTTAATGCCTTCCATATACATGGAAAAAAGAATGCACAAAATTAGTATATCGTCTGAATACAAATCAAAGCCGAAAATACTAAAAAAAGGATTATAATTAAAATTGTTAAAATAACGCTTCTCATCAGCAGAAGCGTTATTTTTTTCTAAATCTTCCATGAAAAATCCTCCTTAATTTGGATTTTGATTAGAATTATTAAATGCCTCAGCAATCTTAGAAAAATTCAGTAAATTAGCATACTGGTCAATCTTTTCCTGGCGAGACTCACGCAAATAAGGCTTTAAAGAATTCAACAAATTATAACTAGGGTCATTTTTATTATTCATATTTTTCATCACAGACTGCATTTTCATCAAAGTATTCATATCAATATTACTAAAGTCAAAACCACTATTATTAGCAGTGCTATCATTGTTAATTCCGCCATCAAATGCATTATTCTTTATGTTTGTATTGTAACCTGAACTGCTAGAATTTTCAGGCTTTTTCTTATATGTAGAATTATTAAAACTACTTTGTTTTGGGCTAGAATTATTATTCATCATCTTAGAGAAATTCTCAATCATCTCAGGAGAAATCTGAGAAATAGCACCTTGAAGATTACCACTATCAACCATATTTTTAATATTATTCATTGTTCTTTCATCAAAATTACTTGCCATATAAACCACCTCTATTAAGTATATGAGCGTTTTAAAAATATGTTACAACTTTTTTTAAAAAAAGAGTTACATAAAAAGTTAAGAAAATTTCGGGAAAAAGGTTGAAAAATGTGGAAAAACAATGTATAATATAAGTTAGAGTCGTGTGTTATTTTTTATTTGTAACAAAAATGTAACAAAAACTTAATACAACCGTAATATTGGGAGTAAAAACCCTTCCGTAAATACAAAAACATTAAGTTAAAAACAACAAAAAATAATGTATTGACTTATACATTACTAAAAAGCTATTATAAAATTAAGTAATAAAGTTTTTAAGGAGGAAAAAATATGAAAGGAAAACTATTACAAAAAACAACAGCTCTTATCTTAGTGCTATGCATGACAATGGTAAACTTTATATTTGTTGCCACAAACATAGTATATGCGGTAAGTGAAAGCCAAGTTAGCATTGAAAGCGGAAAAATAACATTTGACGCTTATTTTAAAGATGCTAATGGAAACAAAATTTACACAAAAGAAGCAAATATATCAGAAGGGGCTACTTTATATGCTAAAATCAAGCTACAAAGTGGTATTTTAAAAGACGCAAAAATCACAATAAACAATGCAAACTTTAAATTACCTGAAATAGTAAATAGCCCATATGTTGCAGGAGTAAACAATGCAACAAAAGAAATCAAATTCATAGAATTAGATGGAAGCTATGTAAATGATATAGAATTAGAAATTCCAGTAACATTCGAAAAACAATCTACAATTGACGTAGGTTATTTTGACATGGAAAACGGAATAACCCTTTCAGGAGAATATAAAGCCTCTGAAACATTTAAATCAACAACAGCAACAATAAATACAAACTTAAAATGGAAAGAAGACGATTCTTCAAAAGCATTGCCACATGTTGAGTATAAACAAGAAAAAGCAATAAAAGATGGAAATAAAGCACTTATTCAAGAAAAATTAACAGTAAAAGGTGGACTTTTACCTAGATTAGAAGACCAACTAAATGTAACAATTCCAAAAATTAATAACAAAGAACCAGATACAGTAACACTTTTAATAAATGGAGCAAAAGTAAACTTAAGCCCAAATAACATAACAACAGGAGAAAACGCTGTATTACAATATACAAACACATTTAAAAATGGTGATACAATCAATTGGGGAACTGGAACAGACACATATACAATTATATATATATATGAAGATGTTGAAAATATTGAAAGCGTAACAGCATGTACAAGAAATATACAAACAGCACAAGTTAAGCTATCAGTATTAAATACTAAATTGGTTGACGATACAGTAAGATTACCAAGAGAAAGCAAAGGCCCAATGACAATCAAATTTAATGCAGGAAACATTGTAAGTGCAGAAGCTACAAGTGTATCTAAAGAAGTATATAAAGGATTCATGTATGCAAATGCAAGCAACGAAACAACATATACAGAAAAATACAATGTAGAAATATCAGATAAAACAGATATCAACAAAGTTGAACTAAAATTAGAAAAAGATAAATTTGTACACGCAGAATTAGTAGAAGATAAAATTAAAGAAACAAACATCCAAGATACAAACAAACAAACAGTATACAAAACAATAAAAGTAGATTGGGATAGTGCAAGCAAAGTATTAGGATCAGATGGAACAATCAAAATAAGAGATGGTTCAGGAAACCAAACAGAAATAAATGCTTCATCAGAAAAAGAAGTTCAATTAAATTCACACTACATAACAATAACAACAAGCAAACCAGTAAATGAAGGAACAATTGCAATAACTGCACAAAAAGCAATAATTGGAGATGCAGGATTAAGCAAAGAAACAATTCAAAACATAAATGCAATAAAAACAGAAATAAAAGTAACAACAAATAAAGATGAAAATGGTTCAATAGCAGAAGTATATACAAAGCTTAAAGAACCAACAACAAAACCAGCACAATTAACAATAACAAATGGTTATATATTATCAACAAAAAATGTAAATGATGTAGAATTCCAAGTTAAATTAGCAACAGGAACACCAGATACATACTTATTCAAACAACCAACAATTACATTACAATTACCAGAAGATGTATCTAAAATAGCAAATGTATCTGCAAAAGCATTGTTTGCTGAGAAAAACGAATTACAAATCGATCAAACAAAAATAACAGTAGATGGAAACAAATTAATAATTCCAATTGAAGGTGAACAAACAGTATTCGACAACCAAACAGTTGGAGGAATAGTAGTAACAATAAATGCACAATTAACAGTTAATGGAACAGTACCAGAAGGTACAGAATTACCAGTAAAAAAAGCTGAAAAAGTAACAATGTCATATACAAACGAAAATGCTGCAACACAACCAGAACCTGTTTCAGCAGACGTAATAATAGACATCCAAAAACAAGAAACAACACAACCAGCTGAACAACAACCAACTAACCAAGATCCAACACTAGAAGAAGAAACACCACAAGAATTAGGACCAGCTGTAGAAGAAAAAACAGATAATATGCAAGTTACAATGTCAGCAGTATCAGCAGGAGTAGAACTAAAAGATGGAGACCAAATAAACGCTGGACAAACAGTAACATACACATATAAAATATCAAACAAATCAAATAATGATATGCAAAAAGTTAACTTTAAAGCAGTTCACGAAGGAGCAAACGTTTTTGCAAGTACAAAAGTAGAAAGAGAAGTACCAATATACCTAGAAGGTACAGAAAAATATGAAAACTATACATTTATTAGAGAACAAGTAGGAGATTCAGAATATAAAGTATCTGATTTCTCAATCCCTAAAAAAGGAACAATAGTATTAACATACCAAGTAAGAGTAAAAGAAGATGCTCAAAAATTAGATACAACAGCAGAAATAACAGCAGAAAACAATGAAAAAGTTGAATTAAAAATGACTAACACAGTAAAAAATACTGCTGCATTAAAATTAAGCTTAGAATCTAACGAATCAAAAGAATATCCTAACCAATTAGGAAGCATAGTAGGACTAACATTAAAAATAAAAAATACATCTAACGAACAATTAACAAAAATACCTGTAAACATCAGAGTTCCAGAAGAATACAAAATTTTAGAAATTTATTCTATGGATGTAGAAGAAGATGATGAAAGCGATAGCAAAAACTATACAGTAACAAAAAAACAAGATAACTCATTATCATTTGAAGTAAATTCATTAGCTTCAGGAGCAACAAAAGAATTGATTGTTCCAATACAAGTAGTAAAATATACTGAAAACAAAAAACAAAAAATAAACTTTACTTCAACAGTAGATGGTACAACATATTATTCAAACTATGTTGAAACAAGTTTAATTGAAAAGAAAGAATCTAAAGTTGATGTTACATTAACATCAAATAAAAATGGATCAATAAAAACAGGAGACACTTTAGTTTATAATATAGCAGTAAAAAATACTGGTAAAACTACAGATGGTATAACAATAACAGACTCTGTACCAAGTGTAGCTCAAATTAAGAAAGCATCTTACACAATAGGAAAAGAAACAACAGAAATTACTGCTAGCGAAGATAATTCAATTTACACAAAAATAGTATTAGAACCTGGACAACAAGCAAATATCACAATAGAAACAGAAGTTGATGAAACTAGAACAGGAAAAGACACAATAACAAATACAGTAGAAGTTATAGGAACACTTTTAAGTGAACCAGTAGAAAAAGAAATTACACATACATTAGAAACAAATGCTAGCCAAAAAGATGCTGAAGACAATCAAGATGATCCACAACAAGACATTCCATCAGATGATCCAACAATACCAGGAATAATAACAACAAAAAATTCAATATCTGGTATAGTATGGGTAGATGCAAATAAAAACGGTATAAGAGAAGGATCAGAAAAAACATTAGAAGGAATAACAGCAAGATTAGTAAATACAAAAACAAACAAATTCGTAACAGACGAAAATGGAAATAAACTAGAAGTAAGAACAAACTCAAATGGTGTATATTCATTTGAAAATATAGAAGAAGGCAAATACATGGTAGTATTTACATTCGACAATTTAAAATATAGAAATACACTATACAATGCATCAGCAGCAACAGAAACAACAAACTCAGACATAATAACAGGAACAATATCAACAGATAACAATTCTAAAACATATGCAATGACAAACGAATTAGTATTAACAAATAAAAGCTTAGAGCATATAGATGCAGGATTTATCGAAAACGAAATATTTGATTTAAAAATAAACAAATATATCAGCAAAGTAACAATACAAAACACAGCAGGAACAGTAGTAAAACAATACAACAAAGAGCAATTAGCAAAAGTTGAAATTGATGCAAAACTATTAGCATCATCAACAGTATTAGTAGAATACACATTAGAAATAACAAACGAAGGTGAACTTGCAGGATACGCAAACGAAATAGTAGACTACATGCCAAAAGACATGAGCTTCAACTCAGAAATAAACAAGAACTGGTATAAATCTACAGACGGAAACGTACACACAACAGCACTTTCAAAAGAAATAATACAACCGGGAGAAACAAAACAAGTTGTATTAACACTAACAAAAGCAATGACAGAAAATAACACAGGTGTAACAACAAACAAAGCAGAAATTGCAAAATCAAGCAACGAATTATCAATACCAGATAAAGATACAGCAGACAACATGAGCTCAGCAGAAATAATCGTATCAATTAGAACAGGTATTGAAGTATCAATAGGAATTATAATCGCAATAATTGCAATGACAACAACAGGAATAATAGTTTACACAAAGAAAAGAAAGGAGGCAAATCATGAATAATACTAAAAATCATATTGTAAAGAATATATCTATTGTAATTAGTTTTCTTATCGTCATAACAATATTACTTGGATTCGCTGGAAATTCAGCAAATGCAGGAATGATACAAAAGGACGATACAATAGGAAAATTAATAGATTATTCACAAAACAAAGAAAAATGGTATAATTTTGATGCTTCCAAAGAAATTGGAGCCAAAGTAAAATCAGGACAAGATGCTCCAGTAAATGAAGTGGGTGGAATGTGTATACACCCAAATGGCCACTACTTCTATGGAACAACATATAAAGTAGTAAACATTTTTGATATTAATAACAATACATCAAGCAATACAGTAAAGGTATACAGTGAAAAAAATAAAAAAGGTGTAGAATACTCAGTATCAAATAAAAATGTAAAACCTATATTAATGCTTGCATATCTAGCTAGAGTGGCAGAAGAAAATAAAGAAGGCGTTGCCTATACAAATGCCACAGCTAAAGATGCAATGACAAGAATAATGTGGGAAACAACATATGTTAATCAAATGAGAAAAGTTGGTTTATCTACATATATTCAACCTCAAGGATATGGTTTCACAGGATACAACAAATATATAAATGATGCTGCTGCATATGCAGATCAAGTTCAAAAACAAGGATCTATAGAAACAGCTGCATTAGAAGTATCTATGGAAGAAGCTGAAATAAACAAAATTACAACAACTACAGTAAACGGAAAAACATTTATTGGACCATATAGAGTAAACCTTACAGGTGGAGCTAAAGTTGGAGAAATCACAATAAATAATTCTCAAAAAGCAGTTGGAATAGCAGAAAAAATAGATACAAATGCTATAAAAAGTGTAGATTCTGTAAAACATCACAAACAATTCTATGTAGTTGTAGATGGTACTAAAACAAATATAGAAAGCATAAAAATAAAATCTAAAAATGCAATTACATCAACAAAATCAAGAATTGTTGTAGTTAGTGGTGGAGCATCACAAAACTTCATTATATATAATGGAGAAAAAACTGAAACTCAAGTAGAAAAAACACTACCAACACCAAAAACTGGAACATTAGAAATTCAAAAAGTTGACGAATTAAACGATAAAAGCATAAAACTTGAAGGAATAGAATTCAGAGTATATGCTGATAAAAAAGGATGGTTAAAAAAAGACGGAGAAAAAATCGAATTTGTAAAAAATTACGATGATGCAGAAAAATTCAAAACAGACAAAAATGGAAAAATCTCAATCAAAAACCTACCTATAACAGAACGTTACTACATTTATGAAACAGGCTTACCAAAAGAATTACAAGGCATTTATCAACTAGGAGAAACAAATGTGCCTGGAAAAGAAGGAAAAGTTCAAGCACAACTTATAATGTTAAGAGATTCTAGCGGAAAGGCAATAAGAGAAAGATTTAGCGTACTTGCAGGTCAAACAGTAACAGTAAAAGCTGTAAACAGCAGAAAAACTACAGACGTATATATTCACAAAACAGATGCAGATACTGGAAAAGCCCTAAATGGTTACGAATTCAAACTATACAGAATAGATGAAGGAAAAACAGGATGGGTAGTAGCAGAAAACAATGTAGCAACAGGAACAACAAAAGACTTTGATAAAGCAGCTAAACTAACAACATATGATAACGGTAAAACAGCAGTATTAAAAAGCTTACCTGCCGGAACATATGAATTATATGAAACAAAACTAGGCGAAAATGGTGAAGTTTACAGCCTTGGAACATTCTCTAAAGATGGTCAAGATGGTTTAGTAGGTAAACTAATAGACACACAAAAAGTTGCAGCAAAAACAACAGGAGAATTCGTGTTTGAAGAAACAAATAAACAAGAATTTATCAAAATAACTGGTAAAGTATTCGAAGACATTTACAAAGTAGTAAAAAATGAACCAGAAAGAGATGGAGTATACACTTCAGAAGATAAATTACTTAAAGGAATAGAAGTAATACTAAGAGACTTAAAAACAAAAGAAGAAAGAAAAACATACACAGACGAAAATGGTGAATACTCATTTGATAATGTAAGAATTAGACAATCTGACAAATCAGAAACAGCAGATTACCTAAAATATTACGTTGTACAATTTAATTATGATGGATTCATCTATCAAACAGCATTAAAATCTGAAAAAGAAGTTGTAAAATATAATGCAGATGGAAAAACAATAAATGAAACAACATCAAAAGCATTTGAAAGCGAATACTCAAGAAATAAACTAAATGAATTATTTAAAAATGGTCTTACAGGTGAAGGTCAAAAACTATCAAATGGAGTAGAACTAAAATATAACAAAGCCCAAAGCGGACTAGCTACATTAGAAAATACTTCAAAATTAGTAGATACAGAAAAAGGTAGAACAGTAGAAGGAAAATCAGACTTTATCGTAAAATCAGTTACAACAAGCAATATACTAGTAGATTACTATAATACATTATCAAATCAAGGTAAATCTATAGTAACTGAAATACCACATATTGACTTAGGATTATTCCAAAGAAATATGACAGACCTAACATTATCAAAATATATACACAATGCAGAAATAAAAGTTAATGGTCAAAAATACACATATAGATATAATGGCGCAGCAAAAGATCCAAAAGACACAACATTAGGGGTACAATTTGACTCAAAATACTCATTACCATTATACAAAGCAGATGTTGAATATCAAAATAAGGAAGACACAAATAAAGAATTACATGCAACAGTAACATATAGAGTTCAATTAACAAACTATGCTGGAGATCTATATTCAACTGTAAATGGATTAGATGAATGGTATTCAAAAAATTACACATTGGCAAAAGAAAACGGCGAATATGCAATATATGTAAGTGACAGCGATGATGAAACAAAATTCAATGAAAATAATAGGGTTAAAGGTGTTAAAATTGATACAAATGAATCAGATTCAACATACAAAAATTCAAGAATAACATTTACAAACCCAATAAAAGTACCTGCAAGAAAGTCAGAAAACGAATCAAATAGAAAATATGTATATATCAAATTTGATATAAATAATATTAAAGATATATACAACAATGATTCAAATCTAGAAAATTATGCAGAAATCAATAGTTATACGGTATACCAAGATGCAGAATATACACAACCATATGCTGCAATAGACAACACATCAATACCTAGAAACTTAAATCCTAAAAACTTTGAAAAAACAGACGAAGATGATTCAGATAAAGCTAGAGGATTAAAACTAGTAGAAGCTGCTGAAAGAGTAATTTCAGGAACAGTATTCGAAGATACAGATAGAGATGGAGTTGTAGGAGCAAACCAAGAAAGAATTGGTAATGGTATATTTGACGAAGGCGAGAAAACAATAGCTGGAGTAAAAGTACAACTAGTAGACGAAAATGGAAAACCTGCTAAAATCTACAACAAAAATAGTACAGCAGAAAATAAAATGGAAGATGCTCCAAGCATCACAACAGATGAACATGGAAACTTCAAAATAACAGGTTTAGTAGCAGGAACATATAAGCTTGTATATACATGGGGAGAAGAAAACGGCTACAAAGTAGAAGACTACAAAGGAACAATCTATGTAAATAAAGAAAGAGCAAACAATGTACACTGGGTAAATGACGAAGACCCAAGATATTCAGATGCAATGGATGATTATAAACTAAGAACTGCAATAGACCAAAAAGCACTATTCAATAAAGATACAGAAGGTTATAGCGACCTAAGCAAAATGATTTCTACAACACCTAAATTCGCAATTGGAATTGAAAAACAAGAATATGAAGAAACACCAGGAGAAACAGGATTCACATTTAATATAAACAACATCGACTTTGGTATTATAGAAAGACCAAGACAAGCAATGGAAATAAACAAAAATCTAACTGCTATAAAATTAACAACAAATGATGGTACACAAGTAGTAAATGCAGCAATTAAAGATGGAAAATTAAATGTTATAACTGGAGAAAAATGGGTAACAGGTGGAGAAGATTACATTTGGGTACAAATTGATAAAAGCATAACAACAGGAATGAAAGCAGAAATGGGTTATAACATCACAGTAGGTAACGTAAGCGAAACAGATTACGATAGCGAAGAATATTACAAATATGGTGAAAAAAACGGAACACCAATAACAATGACATTAAAAGCAGAAGCAATTTATGATTATTGTAAAGGAACTGCACTATTAGCAGACGGTTCAACAGAATGGGAAACAGTAAAACCAGGAGATTATTTAACAACAGAGGGAGAACCAATAACAACAATGACAGAAGCTAACTTCAAAGAACAATACAACAAAGCATTTAATGAAGATGGAGAGCAAGTTGAAGAATTCTCATGGGAAAACTCATATAAAGAAATGACTGAAATCTATACAGACTGGATAGAACAAATGGCAGTTCTAAAGAAAACAGATGTAAGAAGTGTAAGACTAGATAACAGAGATATACTAAAATATAATGGAACTAAATTAACAAGAGCATTAGCACCAGGTGAAAGTGAAACTGCAGAAATAAAAACATCAAAATTAATCTCAAATGGAGATAACATCAGATTTGATAACGATGCAGAAATCACAAACATCACATATACAACATCTCAAAGAACAGGTAGAAAACCAAGTGCAATGACTTCAAAAACATATACTAGAGCAGGATGGACATCAATCACACCAGCAACAGGTGAAAATAGAGATTACACATGGATAATAATAACAGCAGTATCTGCAATAGCAGTACTTGGAGCTGGAATAATAATCATAAAGAAAAAAGTGTTAAAATAAAATAACACAAACAAAACCGCTTAGGCAATAGCCTAGGCGGTTTCTTTTCCGAAGAACAAATCGATGGTCTAGTATCGCACGACCGAAAGATACAACTCTATAGTATAATATATGGAACTTCTTGTTTTTTAAATATTTTTTGATATAATTAAAAATGGTGAGTATAATGAAAGTGTTTAAGTATAAAAATATAAAACTAACAAAGCAATATAATAAAGCAAATTTTGTTACACATTCTGGAACATTCCATGTAGATGATGTAATATCAACCATATTTTTAAGTAAAATTTTCGAAGAAGTAAATTTAATTAGAGTCCCTAGTATGGATAATAGAAGTACAAATAATAAATTAGTTTTCGATATAGGATTAGGAGCTTTTGATCATCATCAAAAGAATAGAAATGGGAAAAGAGAAAATGGTATTTACTATTCATCAATTGGATTATTATGGAAAAAATATGGAAAAAAATATTTAAAAAGTTTAAATATAAGAAATATAAATAAAGTTTATGAATATATGGATAGGGAGTTAATTCAATACATAGATGCAACAGATAATATGCAAAAGGAATATTTAAAAAGTAAGGTATCGCCTGATTTTGTGAAATTATGCAATCCCGAATGGAATGAAAATACAACAGAAGAAGAGGGATTTATTCGAGCTTTAAGATTAGCGGATGAATTTTGGGAATTATATATCAAGCATGCACTGGCTGAAGTCGAATCAATAAAAATAATTATAAGAAAAACAAACAATACAAATAAAGACTATGCTATATTTGATAAGGAATTACCATATAGAAAAGCTATTAATTTAATAAAAAATAAAAATATAAAGTATTTAATTTTTAAGTCCAAAAGGGAATGTTATGATGTTAGGATAATAGATAAAGAATTAGAATTTAAGAAAGAAATAGTTACAAATGACATTAAAAAAGCAAGAATATTGTCTAATATTAAAGACTTATTGTATGTAGATACTCGTGGAAAATTATGTTGTACTAGAACATTAGAATCAGCTATTAAATTAATTGAATATAATAATATAAAATAAATTGATTAATGAGGTTATAATATATGAGGGCTTTAAAAGAAGAAAATGAGTCCGTGACAGATTGTCACGAACTGAAAATTCCTTCAAAAAAGGATGGAAAAAAATATAAAACTGATTTTAAAAAATACTATTATAATTTTTTAGAATATAAAGGACATGAAAACATTATATATTCAAACAATAGGAAAAAAGACATTAATAACTTTTACTATCCCGTTATAATCGCAAATTATAAAGATAAAACAATATATTCTATAAATCCCAATTATTTTGAAGAATTAAAAAAAATACATATTAGTGAAAAAGACACTAAAGAAAAAATATTGGACTTTTTTAAACAGTGTAAAATTGATATTGCAATTCAAGATATGTATAGAATGTATAAAAAAACTATTACAAACATTGATATATCCATGGTTACCGAATTAAATGATAACAATAAAGAACAATATTATAATTCTTTTGAACACACAAATGACCATATATACAAGCAAAAGAAATGGGAAACAATTAGAAAATACAAATATTTAAATGGAATTATAGAAGATAATAAATTTGTATCTGTGGGATTTGTTTCAAATATTGATGAAAACGGAGCAAATATCGTAATTCAAACCAAAGAAAAATACAGAAATAAAGGATATGGAAAAGCTATTGTAGAAAAAATCTCCAGAGATTTACTAAAACACAATATAATTCCAATATATTGGGTAAATAAAGAAAACAAAGCATCAATAAAATTAGCTCAAACTCTGGACTTTAAAAAAGAAGCAGAAGAAATAGTTGTGAAAATTATTAATTAATTATGAGAAAAATGTAAATAAAAGTAAGGTGGCCAACAATGTAGAAAAAGGTCAATGAAAATGAGTTTACATAACAAACAAAAGTACTGAAAAGTGTTGACTTTATTGGAAAAAAGTGGTATAATTAAAGTATGGTAAACCTTAGAATTTCCTAAGAATTACTCGAGACTTTAATAAATTTTAGACCCGGGCATAATTGCCCCAAAGGAGGTAGCTTTATGAAAGCAAACATCAATCGGAAGTTCGCGATTATCGCGACAATCGGACTTGCATGTGTAATAAGTGTTATACTTGTTGCATGTGGAAGCAAAGCAGGAAGCGACGACGATGAAGCAGTACAGCCCAAGGCTATAGCTGCAACTCGTGGCACTACTGCAGAGACTGAGGCCACAACAACTAAAACCACAACAGAAGTTAGCACAACTTCTGAACCCGAGATCGAGACCAAAACAACCGAGACCGTAACTACCACAGAGGTTATCACAACTTCTGAACCTGAGACTACACCGACAGATGAAAGCAAGCATGAAATAGCAACTACTCCGGTAGAATCTATGCCTGAAAATGGCGAACTGCTTTCTGTTGAAGAGTGTCTTAAAAAACTCATTTCTGAGAAGGTTGGAGCAGATGTTGCAATAACCAATATTGAGTGTAATGAACTTGAGGGGGATATGATTATATATCTCGACAATGGTATGGAAATTGGTACTACCAATGTAGCTTCTCATTATGCTGCAGGTGATAAAACAAGCATAGATAATTATGAGATCGATAAAGATACAGCTTATGATTATTTCATTCTCTATTGGGGCTAACTTGTTTTAGTGGTATACTGAGGGCTTTAGTCAGAAGAGGCAGAAAACTTTAAGTTTTCTGCCTCTATTTTTTTATTTGAGTATTAATTAAAATTTCAAATAATCTAGGGAAATCAAGGTTATAGCAAATAACCCCAATTTTTTGTTACAAAAAAGTAATACAAATTTAAACATAAAGCGACTAAATATTGTATAAACAGCTTCCGTAAGCGTTTGCAAAGAAAATATTGTAATAATTCTAAAAACCGCTAATCCTTGCCATTGCGTAACTTTAAGAAAAA
>JAGAED010000002.1 GCA_017613275.1 Clostridia bacterium
AATAATACATATAATATTTTTTTATTTTTTGATGCTTTTATATTTAAAATATATATATAGAAAAACATAATTAAAGCATTTTCAATAAAAAATAATGGTAATACTAAAATATTAGTCAATCCCTCATTTGGCGTACTTAACGCCGTCCAGATATTACTCCAAAATTCCATAATTATTTATAGCCTCCATTAAGTTATTTTTATACTTAGGACCAATATCACAACTGAAATTACTATTATTAAAAATAATTCTATTTTCAACAGGCTCTAAATTACTAATTTTATCAATATTGGCAATATATGATTTATGACATCTTACAAAGTTCTTTGGTAAAGTATCTTTAATTTTATTAAAAGAACTATAAATTTCATAATCTCTGCTATCTGTACAAAATACAAGTTTCATGCCATCTCTTTTAATATAGTTAATCTCACTTTCATCAATAATAGTGTTTTTATTATCAATTTTCAAATATTTTTTAGGCTTACTATAAACATCATCAAATAATCTTGTAATAGTTTCTTCCAATCTTTCTTGGTTGATAGGTTTAGAAATATAATCAAAAGTTTTATATTTATATGCAACCATTGCATATTCTAAATGACCTGTAATAAAAATAATGTATGTACTTTTATTCTTTTGTCTAATTTCTTGTGCTAATTCTAGTCCAGTCTTTTTAGCTTTTAAATTGATATCTAATAGAACTACATCTATATTATTGGCACAGATATATTCCACAAGATTATCTGGCTTGTCTGTTGCTAGTTCAACTTTTGCATCATAATTGTACTTCAAGAAAATATTTTCTAGCATATTAGAAAGTTTGGTTAAAATATTTAAATTATCTTCACATATTACAAAATTTAACATTATAAAATTCCTCCATTTTTCATATAAAAAAATACTATATTTCTCAAAAAAAATAGTACTTTTTGTAACTATCTAAATATAATTCATATTTTAAATATTGTCAAGCAAAAAATGACAATTTTTTACAGCTACATAACATATATAGTAGTGATAAACACTCTAAATTCTGCATGATAATGCGAATGTAAACATCATAAAAAAATACAATTTGTAATAAAATGAATCAAGTGGAAAATTTTCAATATATATGGTATTAAAACAAAATATTTTCATAAAATTAAAAGAATAATTTTATGGAGGTTTTTTTATATGAAAAAATATTTAAATAAAAATGTCATAATGGGAATTTTAGCAGTTATAATTTTTACTTTAAGTATGACAATGTTAAATTCAAGTAAAACGCAAGAAACATCATCAGGAGCATTGAGCAATGAACTTATAGGCTGGGGAATAAAAAGAGCAGATAACCATGAGCAGCCAGATGTTGGAAAAAAGAATAAAAAATTGCTTGATGAAGCGGAAGGAATATGCTTAGGAAATGCAGAAAAAAAGGTCATTTATTTAACTTTTGATAATGGCTATGAAGCAGGATATACAAGCATAATTTTAGAAACATTAAAAAATAATAATGTACCAGCAACTTTTTTTATAACAGCACATTACTTAAATACACAACCAGAGTTAGTAAAACAAATGATAGATGAAGGGCATATTGTCGGGAACCATACTGTAAATCACAAGAGTATGCCAAGTTTAACAGAAGAACAAATAAAGAAGGAAGTCATGGATTTACATGATGCAATAAAATCAAAATTCAATTATGAAATGAAATTTATAAGACCGCCAAAAGGAGAATATAGCCAAAAAACTTTAAGTGTTTGTAATTCATTAGGCTATAAAACCGTAATGTGGTCATTTGCCTATGCTGACTGGGATGAGAAAAAACAACCAGATGAAACCAATGCAAAAGAAATGATTTTTAAAAACCTTCATAATGGGGAAATTATTCTTTTACATGGTACTTCTAAAACAAATGCAAATATTTTAGATAGTGTAATAAAAGGAATAAAAGCACAAGGCTATGAAATAAAGCCAATAAGCGAATTTGAGTAGGTTAACTTTTTGGGACACTTTCAAAAAGTTAACTCAAAAGTATTAATTTTTGTGATTCTTGATAAAAAAGATGGAGATGAATTTTATGAAAAGAAAAACTATGAAAAAGATAGATAAAATTTTAGAAATGCCAAAAGAGGTTTGTAGTAATACTCCTAAATTTACAATAACAGGATTTGAAGAACTAATAATAGAGAATTACAAAGGGATTTTAGAATATGAAAATTTCTTCGTAAGAATAAGTACACACATAGGTATTGTAAATATTAATGGGTTGAATCTGAATTTAGAAACGATGACAAATGATGATATTAGAGTTTCTGGAAAAATAGAGAGTGTTGACCTAGAAAGAGTTGTGGATTAAAAGAAGGAGAGAAAATTATGTTTTTTAGAATATTGATAAACTATATAATTGGATATGTTCGTGTTGCTGTTGAAGGTTATTATATAGAACGTTTTATCAATATTTGTAAAAACGAAAAAATAGCAATATGGAATTTAAAGAGGGATAAAGATGTAAAACTATTTCTAAATGTTGGATTGAAAGACTACAGAAAAGCCTTAAAAATAGCCAAAAGAACTAAATGCAGAACAAAGTTACAGAAAAAAAGAGGGATGCCATTTTTATTAAATAAGTATAAAAAAAGAAAAATATTTGGTATTTTTTTAATGCTTTTAATTGCAATAACAATTTTTAGTTCTAATTTTATTTGGAATATAGAAGTAAAAGTAGAAAATGATGATAACGTAGAAAACATTATTCAAGATTTAGAAGAAATGGGATTAAAAATAGGAGAGTGGAAAAGTAAAGTAAATACAAAAGAAGTAATTAATAAAGTTAGATTAAAAAGACAGGATATTGCATGGATGGGAATTGAATTAAAAGGGACAAATGCAATAGTCAAAATAGCAAAAGCAAAGGAAAAACCACAAATAATAGATGAAAACGAATTTTGTAATATTGTATCAAATAAAACAGGGGTTATAACAAAAATAAATGCACAAAATGGAACAGCAGCAGCCAAAGTAGGAGATACTATTACAAATGGAACACCACTAATAAATGGATGGTTGGAAGGTAAGTATACAGGTATAAGATACGTTCATGCAAAGGGCGAAATTGAGGCCAAAGTATGGTATACGAAAAGTGCAAAAATTGAATACAATCAGGTGTTAAAAGAAGAAACTGGAAATGAGGAAAATAAATACACAATAAAATTGAATAATTTTCAAATAAATTTACAAAAAAAGCTTTCAAAATTTAAAATATATGATACAATAACATCAGAAAATAAATTTAAGATATTTTCCAATTTCTATTTACCAATTTCAATAGAAAAAACAACATATAAAGAACAAAAAGAGAAAAATGTTACATATACACCAGAAGAAGCTAAAAACTTAGGGATTGAACAAGTGCAACATGAATTAGATAAAGAGATAGAAAATAAAGAAAATATAGTAAATAAAAATATAAATTTCTATGAAAGGCAGGATGCCGTAGAGGTTTATGTTACATATGAAGTACTTGAAAATATTGGCACAGAGGAGAAAATTGTATTTTAGAGAGGATGATTCAAATGGAAGAAAGAAGCTTGAGAATTACGGGAACAGATAGGAATTTTTTTGGTAAATTATCAATTAAATTATCTGCAATGCTTATACCAACAAAAGTTGGAATTAACAGCATGCTTATCTCAATGAAAAGAACATCAGTTATGAAAGCCTTTGAAAATAGTTCAAAAGAGGACCAAAATAACGATTCAGAAGAACAAGAGAAAAAGTTTGAAAATTCTTACACAGCATATTTAGAAGCATTAGATAAATACGTTTTAGATTCAATTTATAAAAAAGTTAAAAATGGTTCAGCTACAGAATTCGAAAAAAATGCATTATCAAAATACTATGAAGTTACGAGTTTAAAAGAAAATGAATACATGGAATATAAATATAGAAAACAAAAATATTTATTAGATTTAGATTATGAGAGTGTTAAGACAAGCGGAAAAGAAAAGTTAAGAAAAAGATATATTGGTTTTTACATAAACAAAATGGATTCAATATACAAAGCAATTTTGAAAAATTATTCAATAAAACTTGCAAATTCAAGCAATGTATATGATTCAAGTAAAGAATGGATTTATACCAAAATCTTCTATACATTAGAAGATTATATTCAAAATATATTATCAATAAAAATTCAAAATGACATAGATAATAAGAAAGATTTAAAAGAAGATTTTGAGAGATATGAAAACTATGCAATTGGAAAGCTAGATTCACGCGATAATATTGAAAAGAATAAAGTTGTTTTAGGAATAAGTAGAAAACTATTTACACATAGTTTACCTTTGGTTGTTGCAGAACAATGTTATGAAAAATTGTTAAAAGATACAAGAAGTTTAGTACAAGATACAAAGATTGCTACAAAGAGAGAAAGAGTTTATACAACACTAATAAATTTAATTGAAGACTATAATGCCAAACTACTTTCAACAAAAGTTTATTGGGACGAACCATCTAAAAGAGACGCTTTTAAGGCATTTTGGGACAAGTACAAAACAATATCAAAACTAAAAGATGCAAATCCAAAAGAGTATAAAAAACAAAAAGAAATACTATTTTTAAGAAGAGACTTAAAATGTGTTGAAAACACACCAATTGATTATTCACAAATAATAAAATATTACAAAAGAAAATTAGTAGATTATGGAGCAATTAAAGAAATGCAAAATAAATGCAAGACATTGAGCGGAAAATTCATAAAAGCAAGGAGTAATGAAATAGAATGTTTGAACTAACATACTTAGATCTAGAGGAAAAAAAAGAATACTTTGAAATAATAGATGTAGTTTTAAAAGAATGTTATAAGGAAGAAAAACTTGAAAATTCAAAGCTTACAATACAAATTACATTAACAAATCCTGAAAATATCAGAAAACTAAACAAAGAATATAGAAATATAGATAAAGAAACTGATGTGCTTTCATTTCCAATGTTTGAAAAAGAGGAAATAGACTTGAAAGTTAAAAATCAGGATTTCCCTTATGAGGATATTTTAGGGGATATGGTAATTTCAATTCCAAGAGTTGAAGAACAAGCAGAAGAATACGGACATAGTTTTAAAAGAGAACTAAGTTATATGGTAGTTCATAGTTTTTATCACCTAATGGGATACGATCATATGGAAGAAGAAGATAAGAAAGAAATGCGCGAAAAAGAGGAAGTTATATTAAGTAAATTAAGTATAACAAGAGATTAAAAGATTGTTAATTTGCAATCTTTAAAAATAAAAGGGGGATAAAAGATGAGTAAAGGGAAGAGAAGCAAAAAAACAAAGAAAATGAAAAATAGTACAAAGATAATATTATTTTTAATTTTAGTAATTGCTGTGGCAGGAGGAATTTTAGCATATCAGATATTTACAAATCAAAATACACCTGTAAATAGTGAAGAAAACCAAGAAGTGGCAAGCGAGCCAGAACCAGAACCAGAGCCAGTAAAACAAATTCAGACTTATTCAGGCTCAGATAGACCAATTGCAGTAATGATAGATAACCATAATGGAGCATGGCCACAAGCCGGATTAAATAAAGCATATATGGTTTATGAGATAATTGTTGAAGGTGGAGAAACAAGATTAATGGCTTTATTTAAAGGTCAAAACCTTGCAACAATAGGACCAGTTAGAAGTTCAAGACATTATTTCTTAGATTATGCGATGGAAAATGATGCTATATATGTTCATTATGGATGGAGCCCACAAGCTCAAAGCGATGTTGCAAAATTTGGAATAAACAATATAAATGGTATAACAGAAAGCTCAGATATTTTCTGGCGTTCAAAGGAAAAATCATCTCCACATAATGCAGTTACAAGCACTGAAAAAATTCTAAAAAGTGCAAATGCAAAAAAATATAGAACAACTTCAACAAAGGAAAGCGTTCTAAACTATGTAGCAGATGAGTTTGATTTAGAAAGTGAGACTATTGCTAATAAAGTTATAATTCCACATTCAGATTTACAAAAAGTATCTTATGAATATGATGCACAAAATAAAGTTTATAAAAGATATGCAAGAAATAAAGCTCAAACAGATTGGACAACTGGAGAAGCTGTAAAAACAAAAAATATAATCATTACATTCTGTGATAATTATACTTTAAATGATGGAGAAAATAAGGGTAGACAAGGTTTGAAAAATACAGGAACATTTAATGGATATTACATTACAAATGGAAAAGCAATTAAAATTAAATGTGTAAAAAGCGATAGAAATAGCCAAACAGTTTATCAAGACTTAGAAGGCAATAAAATCAATGTAAATGACGGAAATACTTTTGTTCATATTTGTCCAACTAGTGCAAAAGTTTCATTTGAATAGAAAAGGAGAAATTAAAATGAACGTATACGATACAGCAAATAGACTAGCACAAGAGATTAAAACATCAGAAGAATATAACAATTTTAAGATGGCAAAACAAGCTATAAGTTTAAATGCAGAGTTGAAAAATCAAATAGATGAATTTGAAAAAACAAGATATGAAGTACAAATTAAAGCAATGCAAACAGGAAAAAATGACGAAGAAGGATTTAAAAAAGTTCAAGAAATGTATGCAAAACTTATGGAAAACAATGATGCAAAAAAATTCTTTGAAGCAGAAACAAAATTCAATATTTTATTTGCAGATGTAAATAAAATAATTGGAGAAAGCGTAAGAGACTTAATGCAATAATTTTTGCGGACATATTCAGTTAACTTTTTGGGATACTTTCAAAAAGTTAACTGAAGACCAAATGTCGAAGTTTATCTAAGGTTCTTAAAAATAAGAATTGGAGAGATAAACTATGGAATTTATTATTGTAGCAATAATTGTAGTAATTTTTTTAGTAATAACAAAATCTATATTTGGAGTAAGTCTTAAAGAAATAAAACAATTGGTGGATAGTACCAAAAGTAAAAAGCTAGATGAATTAACAAAAAAATATCCAGATAATAAAGAAATTTGTAAATGGTATTTGAAAAAATTAAATAATAAAGATGTTCAAATCGAGGAAAATGAAGGCAAGGAAAACTGCTTGTATATTGCGGTTACAAATAAAATTTTAATTGCAAATGTAAGAAATAGTTATACAAGAATTCAAACAATAGCTCATGAGTGTTTACATTCTGTACAGGGTAAGAAAATTTTGATGTCAAATTTCATATTTTCAAATATTTATTTACTATATTTTGCAGTGATTTCTATACTTGCAATATTTAAACTATTACCATATAAAATGTTGTTTTTAGGAATTCAAATTTTTCTGAGTATGGTATATTTATTGATTAGAAATTATCTAGAAAATGATGCTATGACAAAAGCAAGATATCTTGCAAAAGATTATATGGATGAAATCCAAATATCATCTAAAGATGAAATAAATGAGATAGTTTCTGAATTTGATAAAATCAATTTAATTGGAATAAGAGCAACAAATTATCAGTTGTTTTTAAATGTAAGTGTAAAAATAGTTCTATTTTGCATTATATGTGCAATATTCTAAATATTTACAAAAAACAAAAAATGTGTTATAAATAAGTTAGGTTATTTATAACACATTTTTTAATTAGAGGTGAGAAGATGCAAGTAAAAAATCCGCAATTCGAAGTTTCGGCAGTAAGTCCAAAGCAATATCCTAAAAATAATTTGCCAGAAATAGTATTGGTAGGTAAGTCAAATGTAGGAAAATCAAGCTTTGTAAACACAATGATAAACAGAAAAAAATTAGCAAGAACAAGTAGCGAACCAGGAAAAACACGTCAAATAAACTTTTATAATATAGATGAAAAATTCTATTTTGTTGATTTACCAGGCTATGGGTATAGCAAAATGAGTAAGAAAGAGCAAGAACAGGTTGGAAAATTTATAGAAGAATACTTATTTAATAGGAAAGAAATTTCTTTAATTATTTTTCTAGTTGATATTAGGCATAATCCAACTGCAAATGATAAACTAATGTATAACTATATTATTTCTGCAGGTTTACCATTCATGATTTTAACAAACAAGGCCGATAAAATTGCTAAAACAAAAGTTGATGCAGAAGTTAAGAAAATTCAAAAAGAATTAAATCCAATAGGAGATGTGCCAACATTTGCATTTTCTTCAGAAAGAAAAATATATCAAGACCAAGTTTGGGAAGAAATAGAAAAATATTTATAATAAGGAGAGTTTAACATGGAAGGATTAAAAGTAGTTTGGAAAGATACAAGAAGACCGATTTTTGGATTGCCATTATCATTCACAAAATATAGATTATTAGAAGATAAATTATTAATTGATACAGGATTTTTATCAACAAAGCAAGAGGAAATAAAATTATACAGAATAATGGATATTACACTAAATCGTTCATTTCTCCAAAGAATTTTTGGAGTAGGAACAATACATTGTTGTTCTGCTGATAAATCAACACCTGAATTTGATATAGTAGATATAAAAAATTCATTTGAAGTAAAAGAAATGTTATCAAAAATGGTTGAAGAACAAAGAGATAAAAAACGAGTTTCAGGAAGAGAATTCTTTATGAGCCATGATGATGACGATGATTTAGATGATGATGATATACATTAGAAAAAGACACTTTAAAGTGTCTTTTTTAAATTCACAAAAAATTCACAAATAAAATTAGCAGATTAACTTGACAAGTGCTAAAAATGGGTATAATATATAACAAGTTAGCAGTCAAATAAAAAGAGTGCTAAAAGTATAAAAGGCCAAAAGAGGTGAGAAAATGCTAGATGATAGAAAAAAGAGAGTTTTGCAAGCAATTGTAGAGGAATACATAAACACCGCAGAACCAGTTAGTTCAAATGCTTTAACAAAAAGTAATGGTTTAAATTACAGTAGTGCTACAATAAGAAACGAGATGGCTGATTTAGAGAAAAAAGGCTATCTAGACAAAACACATACATCATCAGGTAGAATTCCATCAGAAAAAGGTTATAGGTACTATGTAGATGAACTTATAAATGATAATGATATAAGTGTAGAGGAAATAAAATATATAAGTTCAAAACTAGAAACAAAAGTAAATGAAATTGAAGACCTAACAAAGCTTACGGCAACAACAATTTCAGAAATAACACATTACACAACATTATCAATTGGACCTAAAAACGATGAACAACTAATTGAAGAAATCAAATTTGTTCAGCTAGGTACAAGAATGATAATGGCAGTAATTTTAACAGATAATGGTTTAGTAAAAGAAACTATTATAAAATTTGATGAAGATATAACAGCCAAACAAGTAGAAACAGTAAATTATATGTTCAATCAAAAGTTAAAAGGAAAGCCATTAGAAACAATAAAAGGTCCATTAGAAGAATACTTATTTGATGAAATGCAATATAGCATAAATGTTATAAAACCTATAATTGAACAGATAAAAAAAGTATTGGCAGAGGATGAAAAAATATATTTAGAAGGTGCAAATAAATCTTTTGATTTACCTGAATTTAATAGCTTGGAAGTAGCAAAAAACTTTGTAAATGTACTTGATACAAAAGAGCTTATGGAAGACATGCTAAATTCTGGATTTGCCCAAGACATAAATGTTTATATCGGGCAGGAAAATGAAAAAGATGAATTAAAAGATTTCAGTATTGTAACTTTTAAACACAAGGTTGGAAATAAAGATCTTGGAACAATTGGAATTATCGGACCAAAGAGAATGGACTATTCAAAAGTTATTTCTGTAATGAAATACATTAGTAAGAAATTAAACGATAATAGTTAAAGAAAGGAATGAAAAAATGTCAGAAGATAATAAAGAAAAAGAAGTAAAACAAGAAGAAGTTCAAACAGAAAAAACAGATTTAGAGCTAAAGCAAGAAGAACTTGACGATATAACAGACAGATATAAAAGAGTTTTAGCAGAGTTTGAAAACTTCAAAAAAAGAAGTAGCAAGGAAAGAGAAAGCTTATATAGTTCAATCCTTGGAGATGTAGTAGAAGCAATGCTTCCTGTAGTTGATAATTTAGAAAACGCAGCTAAAGTGGAAACACAAGATGAAAACTACAAAAAAGGTGTTGAAATGGTTTTAAAACAATTTAAAGATGTGCTTCAATCAAAAGGTGTTGAAGAAATCAAAACAGTTGGAGAAACTTTCGACCCAAGCTTACATGAAGCAGTTAGCAGTATTCAAGATGAAAATCTTGGAGAAAAAGAAATAGCTCAAGAATATAGAAAGGGCTACAAAATTGGTAACAAAGTCATCCGTCATTCTATGGTGGTTGTAGCAAATTAGTTATTAAATTTAAAAATATAAATAAAAAATGGGTAATCCCCAAAAGAAAGGAAGTAAAAAATTATGGGAAAGATTATAGGAATTGACTTAGGAACAACAAATTCATGTGTATCAGTAATGGAAGGAGGAGAAGCAGTTGTTATACCAAATGCAGAAGGAAATAGAACAACTCCATCTGTAGTTGCATTCTCTAAAAATGGAGAAAGATTAGTAGGACAAATTGCTAAAAGACAAGCAGTTACAAATCCAGACAATACTGTTATATCAATAAAAAGAAAAATGGGAACAGCAGACAAAGTAAATATTGAAGGAGATTCATTCTCTCCACAAGAAATTTCTGCAATGATATTACAAAAATTAAAAGCAGATGCTGAAAATTATTTAGGACAAAAAGTAACACAAGCTGTTATAACAGTTCCAGCTTATTTCAACGATAGCCAAAGACAAGCAACAAAAGATGCTGGTAAAATTGCAGGACTAGAAGTTCTAAGAATTATAAACGAACCAACAGCAGCAGCTTTAGCTTATGGTATGGATAAAGAACAAGACCAAAAAATATTAATCTATGACTTAGGTGGAGGAACATTCGACGTTTCTATCCTAGATATTGGTGATGGAGTATTCGAAGTTTTAGCAACAAATGGTAATACACACCTAGGTGGAGATGACTTTGATGAAGCAATAATCAACTACTTAGTTGACGAATTCAAAAAATCAAATGGAATTGATTTAAAAAATGATAAAATGGCTATGCAAAGACTAAAAGAAGCTGCAGAAAAAGCTAAAATAGAATTATCAGGTGTTCAACAAACACAAATCAACTTACCATTCATCACAGCAGATGCTACAGGACCAAAACACTTAGATGTTAACTTAACAAGAGCTAAATTTGAAGAACTAATTCATGACTTAGTAGAATCAACAGCTACACCAGTAAACAACGCATTAAAAGATGCAGGATTATCAGTAAGCGATATCCACAAAGTATTATTAGTTGGTGGATCTACAAGAGTTCCAGCTGTTCAAGCTTTAGTAAAAAGATTAATAGGAAAAGAAGCAGATAAAGGTATCAACCCAGATGAATGTGTTGCAATTGGTGCAGCTATTCAAGGTGGTGTATTATCTGGAGATGTTAAAGACTTAGTATTATTAGACGTAACACCATTATCATTAGGAATTGAAACATATGGTGGAGTATTCACAAAATTAATTGAAAGAAATACAACAATACCAACAAAGAAATCACAAGTATTCTCAACAGCAGCAGATGGTCAAACATCAGTTGAAGTTCACGTTTTACAAGGTGAAAGAGAAATGGCTGCATATAACAAAACATTAGGAAGATTCCAATTAACAGGAATTCCTGCAGCACCAAGAGGAGTACCACAAATCGAAGTTACATTTGATATAGATGCAAACGGTATAGTTCACGTATCTGCAAAAGATATGGCAACAGGAAACAGCCAAAACGTATCAATTACAGCTTCTACAAACTTAACAGATGAAGATATTGAAAGAGCTGTAAAAGATGCAGAAGCACATGCTTCAGAAGATAAGAAAAAGAAAGAAGAAATCGAAGTTAAAAATAATGCAGAAAGCTTAGTATATAACAGCGAAAAAACATTAGGAGAATTAGGAGACAAAATAAGTGCTGAAGAAAAAGCAAAAGTTGAAGCTGAAATTGAAAATACTAAAAAAGCATTAGAAGCAAATGACACAGACAAAATCAAAGAAGCAACAGAAAAATTAACAAAAGTATTCTACGAAATGAGTGAACAATTATATAAAAACGCAAATCCAAATGCAGGAGTTGACCCAAATGCTGCAGCAGGAGCAGAAGGTGCAACAGATGCAAATGCTGATGGGAATGTTTATGATGCGGACTACAAAGTTGAGGATGATAATAAATAATAAATTGCCAAAAGGGCTTTGCCCTTTTGGCAATTTGTAAGGAGAAAACAATGGCAGGAAAGAAAGATTATTATGAAATATTGGGTGTTAGTAAATCTGCAACAGATGATGAGCTAAAAAAAGCATATCGTAAACTTGCAAAAAAATATCACCCAGATGCTAATCCAGATAATAAAGCAGAAGCGGAAGCAAAATTTAAAGAAGTAAATGAAGCTTATGAAGTGCTTTCTGATTCTCAAAAAAGAAAAATGTATGACCAATTTGGAACCGCAGATCCATCAGGCTTTGGCGGAGGGCAAGGACCATTTGGACAAGGTGGATATTATTCATATACAGGTGGTTCTGGATTCGATGGCTTTGGCGACTTTGGAGATTTAGGAGACATCTTTTCTTCATTCTTTGGTGGAGGATTTGGCAGCCGTTCAAGAAGACAAAGCAATGGTCCACGTAAAGGTTCAGACATAAATTTACATATGGAAATAACATTTGAAGAAGCATTTTTAGGAGTAGAAAAAGAAGTATTAGTAACTAGAAATGAAGAATGTTCAACTTGCCATGGAACAGGCGCAAAACCAGGAACAAGTCCAATGAAATGTCCAGAATGTAATGGAACAGGTCAAGTTCGTCAAGTTCAAAATACAATATTAGGGCAAATGCAAACAACAAGAACATGTTCAGCATGCCATGGTACTGGAGAAATAATAAAAGAACCTTGCGAAACTTGTAAAGGTAAAGGAACAGTAAGAAAACAACCAAAAATAAAAGTTAAAATTCCAGCAGGAATAGATGATGGTCAAACAGTAGTATTAAGAGGAGAAGGAGAGCCTGGCGTAAAAGGCGGACCAAAAGGAGATTTATACATTACTGTAAAAGTTAAAAAACATAGCATATTTACAAGAAAAGGAAACAATGTAATATGTGAAATACCTATTACAATGACACAAGCAGCCTTAGGTGCAGAACTTGAAATTCCAATGGTTGACGGAAGCAAAGAAAAATATAAAATTGCAGAAGCAACACAAACAGGAAGCAAATTCACAATAAGAAACAAAGGCTTCAAATATGTAAATTCAAATATGCAAGGTGATTTTGTATTTACAGTAGTAGTACAAACGCCTAAAAAATTGACAAAAGAACAAAGAGACTTATTAACACAATTAGCAAAAACAATGAACGAACAACCGCCAATAAAGAAAAAGGGATTGTTTGGGTAAAATAAAAACTCTGTATTTAAGCAAAATACAGAGTTTTTGCTTATTTGAAAAAAATTTTAAATAACTACTTGACAGCGAACATAAATTCATATATAATATAAATATACGAACAAGAATTCATAAAACAAATATTTCAAAAGGATGTGGTTATATATGAAAAAAATAAATGTAAAAAGAAGGACCAATATTAAGGCTATAATTGCTATAGTTCTAGCAATATTAGCAATAAATTTAATAACATCAGTAAATAAATCATATTCAAAAGTTGAGATAAGCTATAAGACAGAATATGTAAGTTGTGGAGATACATTGTGGTCAATTGCAAAGAGAGAAAGCAAAAACAACAAATATTATCAAGATAAAGATGTTAGAGAAATAATATACGATTTAAAGAAAATAAATAACTTATCAAATTCGGATTTAAGTGAAGGGCAAGAAATAAAGATACCAAAGATGTAAATAAAAAAAATAGTTTTAGGTTAAACTAATCAAAAAGAAAAGGCGGAAAGAAAATGTTTAAACCTAAAACTATTTTTTATGAAAAAGAAATTATAAATTATGAGCTTGGAAAAGAATTAATGGAAAAATACAAAGCAATTCCTAAAATAGAAATTGAAAATCACAACAACATAGAAGAGTTAAGAAAAAGCGAGAACAAGGAGTTTTTAAATCTAAAAAACAATCTAATAATTGGAGTTAGAAAAACACATAACTTTGTGGAAAACCACAAAGTTTCAGATTATTTAGTTCCATATACTTCTTCTGGTTGTAGTGCTGCATGCATGTATTGCTATTTGGTTTGTAATTACAACAAATGTAGCTATTTAAGGCTATTTGTAAATAGAGAGCACATGCTAGATAAAATCATAAAAACGGCAGAAAAGTCAGAAAGAAATTTAACTTTCGAAATTGGTAGCAATAGTGATTTAATACTAGAAAATACGATAACAGGAAATTTGCCATGGACAATAGAAAACTTTAAAAATACATCAAAAGGAATGCTTACATTTCCAACAAAATTTGACATGGTAGATGACATTTTAAATGTAGACCATAAAGGAAAAGTAATTGCAAGAATGAGTGTAAATCCAGATGAAATAATAAAACAGGTAGAGTTTGGGACTTCAAGGTTAAAAGGTAGGATAGAGGCAATAAATAAATTAAAAGAAGCGGGGTATAAAGTAGGAATTCTAATTGCACCAGTAATAATGGTAGATAACTGGAAAGAACTCTATTTAGAACTAATTAAGCAGTTGGAAAGATGTTTAAGCCCACAAGTAAAAAAAGAAGTATTTTTTGAAGTAATTTTTATGACATATAGCTATGTTCACACAAAAATAAATGAGGAGGCATTCCCAAATGCAATAAATCTATACAGCAAAGACCAAATGACAGGGCGTGGTAGAGGAAAATACATGTATAGAAATGAATTAAGAAAAGATGGCGAAGCCTTTATGCGTGAACAACTTGGCAAATATTTTTCTAATAATAAAATCTTATATGTAGTGTGATTTTTGCATTATAATGTTGACAAATAAACTAGATTAACATATAATATTACTAAATAAAAAAGGAGAAAACAAAATGAAAAATAAAAATATAATCTTTAATTGTTGTTGTAGATAAAATGCTCTATCTATTGTAGATAAGAGTATTAGTTAGTGTACCCCTACAATAGAGATTATATTTATAAATAAAGTATAAGAACTATGTGGGGAAAACACATAGTTTTTTGAATATTAGGAGGTATTATTATGAAAATTCATAATTCAATAACAGGAAAAAAAGAAGAATTTATACCAATAGATGGAAAAAATGTTAGAATGTACGCATGTGGTGTTACAGTTTACGATTTAAGCCACATAGGTCATGCAAGACAAGCGATTGTATATGCAATGATGGCAGATTATTTAAGATATAGAGGATATAATGTAAAATATGTCAGAAACTATACAGATGTAGATGACAAAATTATAAAAAGAGCAAATGAACGTGGAAAAGACGCGCTAGAATTTTCAAAAGAACAAATAGAAGAATCAGAAAAAGATATGGCTGCTTTACATGTAACAGAAGCAGATGAGAAGCCAAAAGCATCTGAATACATAGGCAAAATAATAGAATTTGTTCAAGGCCTAATAGAAAAAGGATATGCATACCCAGCACCAAATGGAGATGTATATTATAGAGTTAGAAAATTCAATGGTTATGGAAAATTGTCACATAGAAATGTTGATGAATTATTAAATGGAGTTCGTAAAGAGCTAGAAGAAGGAAAAGAAGATCCATTAGATTTTGCACTTTGGAAATCAGCAAAACCGGGAGAAATATCTTGGGATTCACCATGGGGAAAAGGTAGACCAGGTTGGCATATCGAATGTTCTGTTATGGCAAAAGATACATTGGGCGAATCAATAGATATCCATGGTGGTGGAAGAGATTTGGTATTCCCACATCATGAAAATGAAATTGCACAAAGTGAAGCCTTAACAGGAAAGCCATTTGCAAAATATTGGTCACATTGTGGTTTGATAAAAATAAATGGCGAAAAAATGAGTAAATCTTTAGGAAATTCTATAACAATTAGAGATGCTCTAGAAATGTATAATTATGAAGTCTTAAAATATGTATTTTTTGAAAAACACTATGCTTCAGATGTGGATATTTACGATAAAGATTACAAACAAGCTGAAAATCATATGTATTATTTTTACAATTCAATCAAAAACATGGAAAATTACGTAAAAGAAAATAATGGGGATAAAGATGGGCAAAAAGTTGAAGATGACATATCAGCTTCAATAAAAGAAAAATTCATTGAAGTAATGGATGATGATTTCAACACATCAGCTGCAATAGCTCAATTACATGTAATATTTAAATATGTAAATAACCTAATGAAAACAGCAAAAAAAGCAAATAAAATACTTGCAGCAAACACAATTGCAAACATATTAGCTGAAGTAAAAGAAGTTTATGGAGTTCTAGGATTTTTCAAACAAGAGCCAGATGAATTTATAAACAATATGCAAGAGAAATATTTAAAAGAGTTAAATATAGAAAAACAATACATAATTGATGAAATAGGTAAAAGAAAAGAAGCAAAACAAAATAAAGATTATCAATTAGCAGATGAAATAAGAAGCAATCTAGATGAAAAAGGAATTATTTTAAATGATACACCAGAAGGAACAACATGGGATATAAAATCACTATATCAAATTTAAAATGGAAAAAAATGAAATATAATAATTTTAATTATTATATTTCATTTTTTAATTAAATATGATAAAATATGCAAAAAGGAAACGAGAAATATGGTAAAAAGAATAATATTAGAAATAATTTTAATTGTAATAACTGTACTTGTAGTTATATGTGGTTACTTTTTAATATTAGACATTGAAAGCAATGTACCACAGGAATTGCGAGACAAAGTAGAAATTGATACAAAAGAATTTATGGAAAGAAAGGTTTTTGAAATATCACCAAAAAATAAAGAAGATAAAAGCAATAAAACAATTCTTTATTTCCATGGGGGAGCATATGTGGCAGAGGCAACTGATGAACATTGGAATTTCTTAGCAAAATTAGTAAATGATACAAAGGCAACAGTAATAATGCCAGATTACCCATTAACACCAAAATACACATACAAAGATGTTTTAAAAATGATAGAACCTGTTTATAAAGAGACACTTGCAAAAGTTGGTGCAAAAAACCTAATAGTAATGGGAGATTCAGCAGGTGGAGGAATGGCGCTTGGTTTATTAGAAAAACTAAGCCAAAGCAATGTTGAAATGCCAGCAAAAACAATACTAATTTCACCATGGCTAGATACAACAATGTCAAATTCAAAAATCGACGAAGTTCAAAAAAATGATAAAGACTTAAACAAAGAAAAACTATATTTAGCAGGAACTTCATATTCAAGAGATTTAAAACAAGAAGAAGAATATTTTGTGAATCCAATAAATGGTAAATTTTCTAAATTAAAGAATCTAGTAATTTACACAGGAACTTATGATATATTAAATCCTGATTGCCATTTATTAAAAGAAAAGGCAGAAAAAGAGGGAGTTGACATTACAATAAAAGAATATGAAACAGCTCCACATATTTGGATAGTAAATAATGAAGACGAGTTGGCCATTTCGGCTTACAATGATTTGATTTCATCTTTATTAAATTAAAACTAATTATGAATTTATATTATTTTTTATGCCTTGTCGTCGCAACTTCCGTTGTTGTACAGAAAAATTGTTATACAATTTTTCGCACAACTAGTCTGTCAGTTGCTCCAGGTCGCACTCGCCAAAGGCTCGTTTGGCGCTTTCGCGGCATTTAAAAATAATATAAATTTACATAGTAAAATGAATAGGAGTAATATAAAATGAAAAATATAAAAGATTATAATTTAGATGCTTTAAAAGCAGAAATGGCTGAGCTTGGCGAAAAGCCATTTAGGGCAGAGCAAATTTTTAAATGGTTATATCAAGACAAAGTAGAGTCATTTGACGAAATGCTAAATCTATCTTTAGAACTAAGAGAAAAATTAAAACAAAACTACACAATATGCAATTTTGAAATAATAAGAAAACAAGAATCATCAGATGGAACAATAAAATACTTATTTGACGTGCTAGATGGAAATGCAATAGAAACAGTTTTAATGAGTTATCATCATGGGTATAGCGTTTGTGTTTCAACACAAATAGGATGCAAAATGGGATGCAAATTTTGTGCTTCAACAGGTATAAAATTTATTAGAAGTTTAACTTCTGGAGAAATTGTTGAGCAAATTATAAAAATAGAACAAGATACAGGAGTAAGAGTATCAAATGTAGTATTTATGGGGATTGGAGAACCATTGGATAATTATGAAAATGTTGTAAATGCTATAAGAATATTAAATAATCCTAAAGGAATAAATATTGGTGCAAGACATATAAGCGTTTCTACAAGTGGTTTAGTTCCAATGATTTATAAATTAGCAGAAGAAAACATTCAATGTACACTTTCAATCTCACTTCATGCAACAACAGACGAAAAGCGTAGTTCAATGATGCCAGTAAACAAGCTATACAATATAGAACAATTATTGCAAGCATGTAAAGACTATATAAAAGTTACAAATAGAAGAGTTTCTTTTGAATATGCTTTAGCAAAAGATAACAATGATAATTTAGAAGATGCTGCAAGGCTTGTAAAACTTTTAAAGGGAATGAATTGTCATGTAAATTTAATTCCAATTAACAAAATAGAAAATGGTAAATTTGATAAAAGTACAAATGAAAATATAATGAAATTTAGGGATTACCTAAATGACCATGGAATTGTTGCAACAATTAGACGTGAACTTGGTTCAGATATTGATGCAGCATGTGGTCAATTACGTAGAAAAAACTTAAAAGATTAAAAATTAAAAGGTGAAAAAAATGAAAAAAGAAAGTAGATTATATTGGAGAAGATTAGATAATTCTGCTAAAATTTTTCCAATTCAAGCTGGGAAAAAATATAGTACAGTATTTAGATTTTCTGCTGTATTGAAAGAAGAAATAGATCCTGAAAGCTTGAAACAAGCTGTAATTCTAGCTTTAAGAAAATACAAATCATTTAGAGTTAGAATGAAACAAGGTGTATTTTGGAACTATTTCGAACATAACCCAAAAGAACCAATAATAGAAGAAGAAAAGGATTATCCTTGTAAATATATAGATTACAAAAGAAATAATAATTATCTATTCAAAGTAACATATTTTGATCAAAAAATAAACATAGATATATTCCATTCATTAACAGATGGAAACAATGGAAATTTGTTTTTTAGAGAAATAATATATTCATACATAGAATTAACTCATCCAAAAGAATTTGAAGATGAGTTAAGAACAACAAGGAAAGTTGAATATACCACAGAAGATGGTTATATGCAGAATTATGATAAGCAAGCTAAATCGAATAATTCTTCTAAGAAAGCTTATGTTTTAAAAGGGGATAAAATTAATCTTGGTGCTGTATCTGCAATACATGAAATTATAGATACAAACGAATTAAAGGCTATATGCAAATTAAATGACTGCACAGTAACACAATATTTAACAGCTGTTTTAATATATTCAATTTATGAAGAAAACTACAAGAAAAATAATGGGGAAAAGCCAATTAAAGTTTGTATTCCGGTCAATTTAAAAAAATATTTTCCAAATTCTAAAACAATTTCAAACTTCTTTACATATATCACATTAGAAGCGGAGATGAAGAAGGACAATTTAAATACTTTTGAAAAAATATTAGAGTTTGTAAAAAAAGACTTCAAAAAGAGATTAACAGAAGAAGAAATAATAAAAACAATGTCTGGAAATGTAAAACTTGGAAACAATCCATTTATAAAAGTTGTACCACTTTTCTTAAAAAAGGCATTAGTTAGATTAAGTTATATAGAAATTAGAAAATATACAACAATAACATTTTCAAATGTGGGAAGAATAGGTATAATAGGTAAATATAAGCCATATATAGAAAGCTTTTTAATGCTTATTGCGCCTGAACCTGTTGAAAAAATAAAATGCTCATCATGTACATTTGAAGATAAAATGGTATTTACATTTACATCAATTTTAAATGATAATAAAATAGAAAAAAGATTTTACGAGTTTTTAACAGGACAAGGAATAAAGGTAGAAATAGAAAGTAATGGGGTTTTAGATGATGTTATATCCACAAAAAATTAACGCAAGAAAAACAAATTTTATAATAAAAATGGCAATACTAATATCATTTGCTGTAGGAGTTGGTTTAGTCTTAATAAATCAATTTACAACACCAGATATTAAGTGGGCAGGATATTGTAATGCAGGAATTGTATATGTTTGGATAACCGTTTTGTATGCATTAAACAAAAATGTAAATATCGCAAGCCATTTGTTTATTCAAATGGTTGCATTATCTGCATTATGTGTATACTTTGATATACGATTAGGATTTCAAGCGTGGTCAATAAACCTTGCAATACCAATGATTGTAATAGTTATAAATGTTACAATGATGATACTTTCAATTGCAAGTTATAAAAACTACATGAGATACGCATTTTTTCAACTTTTAATAGTTTTAGCAAGCTTGGTGCCAATATTCTTAGTATATGAACATTTGGTAAATGATAAGACATTAAGCATAGTAGCATCAGGAATTTCAGGATTCAACCTATTGATGAGCTTAATATTTCATTTTAAAGATATAAAAGAAGAAGTAATAAGAAAGTTTCATATCTAATAAATTATTAGATATGAAATTTTTTTGACATTTTAAAAAATTATATATATAATAAAACCGAAAATAAAAAAAGGAGGGTAAATATGAAAAAGTATGTATGTGAATTTTTAGGTACATTTATTTTAGTACTTATGGGATGTGGAAGTGCCGTTTTAGCAGGAAGTTATATTGGAGTTGTAGGAGTAGCCTTGGCTTTTGGTTTATCAATTGTTGCAATAGCATATTCTGTTGGTAGAATATCTGGAGGACATGTTAATCCAGCTGTATCTCTTGCAATGTTAATTAACGGAAAAATTACTGTAAAAGATTTTTGCGGATATGTTGTAGCTCAAATTGCTGGTGCATTTGCAGGAAGCGGAATTTTATCTTTAATAGTAAGTATGACTGAATTAAAAAATGTTGGATTAGGAGCTAACGGATTTGGAGAAGCATCTGCAGTAGGATTAACAATGGCAGGAGCTATAGTTGTTGAAATAATTGCAACATGTATATTTGTTTTAACAATATTAGGAGTAACACATAATGAAAAGTTATCTTCTAAAGCAGGTCTTGTTATAGGATTAGTTCTTACATTAGTTCATATTGTATGTATTCCTTTAACAGGTACATCTGTAAACCCAGCAAGAAGTTTAGCTCCAGCTGTAATTCTTGGCGGAGAAGCTCTTTCTCAAGGATGGGTATTCATAGTAGGACCACTTGTAGGAGCTGCAATTGCAGGAGTGATTTGGAAATTCTTAGCTAAAAATGAAGAAGAAATTTAATGAACAATTAAAAAGAGAAAAAAGATAAAATGTATGCACATTTTATCTTTTTTTAGTTAGTGCTTTATTTTTCTTTGAAAATATGATAAAATATATAAGATTTTTGAAAAATGGAGAAAAAAATGGAAAAGAAAATGGAAAGATATCAAGAGATAGAGAGAAGTATTATAACTAAATATAGAAAAACAATTTGGACAAAGTTCATAAGAGGAATTCAAGAATATGATATGATACAAGACGGAGATAAAATTGCTGTTTGTATATCTGGTGGAAAAGATTCAATGCTTTTGGCTAAGTGTTTTCAAGAACTATTAAGACATGGCAAAATGAATTTTGAATTAGTATTTATGTGTATGAATCCAGGCTACAATGAAGAAAATAAACAAAAAATAATCGAAAACGCTGAGATTTTAAATATTCCGTTAACAATGTTCGAAACAAAAATATTTGATACAGTTGTTAATATAGATGACCACCCATGTTATATATGTGCAAGAATGAGAAGGGGACACCTATATAAAAAAGCAAGAGAATTAGGATGCAACAAAATAGCATTGGGACATCATTTTGACGATGTAATAGAAACAATTCTAATGGGAATGATCTATGGAGCACAAATGCAAACAATGATGCCAAAATTACATAGTTCATTCCATGAAGGAATGGAATTGATTAGACCATTATGTTTTGTTAAAGAACAAGATATAATAAATTGGAGAGATAGAAATGGTCTAGAATTCATTCAATGTGCATGCAGATTTACAGAACAAGAAGCAAAAGCAAATGATGATGAAATTGGCAAAAGGGAAGAGATGAAACGCTTAATAAAAGAATTAAGACTAAAATATAAAAATGCAGATATGAATATCTACAGAAGTGCACAAAATGTTAATTTAAATACACTTTTATCATATACTAAAAATGGAGAAACACATACATTTTTAGAAGATTTTAATAAAAGGAAAAAAGAAATTCAAGATAAGTTAAATTAATATATATTATTGACATATTTGGTATTTAAATATTATAATATATAGAGACAAGCGGGTATAGTTTAATGGTAGAATCCCATGCTTCCGACCTGGTGGTGAGGGTTCGATTCCCTCTACCCGCTCCAAAATATAAAAACTTGTAAGCCTTTATAAGGTAAGCTTACAAGTTTTTTATTTAATATATAATTCTAATTATTATTCTTCAAGTACATATCCCTATAATATTTCTGTTCTTCTTTGGTTTCACACCAATACTTTAAATTTAAATATGCAATAACAGTAAGGGCTTCTTTAGAATAATCTTTTTCAAGAAAATCAGTTTTATCTGACAAAAGGGTATCTAGGTATTCTTTATTACATTCGTCCCTAAATATATTAAATAGTTCTCTAGGTACTTTTTCTGTATATTCTGGTTCGATATGTTTTAAAATATCTAACACTTCTGAATAGGCATTTGCCATATTTTTATCCATTTTCATTCCTTTCAAATATATTATCTTGATTGATCATTACTTATTTTTTGTGTTTTATTTTGTAATTTAGTTTCTAGCATTTTTCCGACTTCTAAAATATCCATAGAAGCAAAGCCTTTTAATTTTTCTAAGAACAATGCTCTTTTAGAACTCTTTGCTAATTGTTTATCTATATCAGCTAATATATCATTTCCAATTTTATTATATTTAGCATTGTCTGGGAATAAAATATTAGTATAATTAGAAGTAATATTTGCTAAATATTTAGATGATACAGGTTCAATATTATTATCATTTGTACAAAAATTAGCAGTTTGCGCTAATAAAGCAAAGTTTTGTGTTCCTATTTTTCTTTTAAATTTCTTTACTGATAAATTACCATTATTGATATCTTGGATATCTTTTTTTAAATTTAAATCTGAAACAAATCTCTTTGTTGTACCATCAAATAATTCGTTTTGATGTACAGTTATAGATTTTTCTCTATTTACATATGGTAGATTTAACAAATTGATTAAATCTTTATTTTTAGTAATTTTTTCTAAAACCTCACGAGTTTGATAGTGATGAATTACTTCTTCTGCACAAATTGTTCCGTTGGACAGTATTACTACTTTGGGATTTAAGACCTTCTTTTTTGGCCTTCCTTGACCATCTGAAATTTATCCAACTATCAACAAATTTATTATGCATTGACATTAATCCCGAAGCATTTTGATTTTTTGGTAACTCTCTTACTAAAAGACCAGTTTTATATTGTTTTTTAGTTATTTGTTCTTTAGATATATGCATAACTTCATGTAAAGCATTTTTTAAATATTCTGTTTTGTTTGGATATTTAAATACTGGTAAAAAGATATATCTTATGTTTTTATCATTTAGCTTACCAATTTTTTGAACAACAAATTGCCCTTCATTTGAAATCCCTTCTAGAATATCCGTATAATATTTGCCTTTTGGTACATCTGATAAATGTTTATAAAAAGAACTTGTTTCCATTAATATTTTTTCATCCGAAAGCTTTTTATATTTTTCAATAATTTTTTCAACCTTAGTTTTCTTAAATTTAGTGAAAAGTTTATTTTTATCTTTTAAAAGTTCATCTTTTATAAAATTAGCATTTTCTTCAAAACTATTATTTGAACAATTATTTAATAATCTTGAATATTCAGCCATAGATAATTTAGGGAATAATTGTTCTAAATCATCTAACATAAAAGAAGAATATCTTTTAATTATTTCTTTTTTTTCTGCATGTATTTTTTTTGATAAATATAATTCTTTACTAAAATTGTCCTTTAAATATTTATCACCATATAAATTTCTTTGTTGTATAAGCATATTGTCTAAGTCATCTAATGTTATGTAAGGGATAAATAATGTGTTATCTATTATAGAATTATATTTTTCTAGATAATCTTTTTTGGTTTCATCATTATAATTATCAGAACCAAATTGCTCTGTATAAATTAAGTCAATTACTTCTTCATTTCTAAAAAAACTATTAAGGTTTTCTTTATAAATATTTGAAATATCTCCTAAATCCATATTTTCTCCTTTTTAATACTATATTTTATAGTATAACATAAATCGGTCAATGTATCAATAGTTTTAAACATATTTTATTATTGGTGCTTGCTTTATTTGTTAGAATTTTACAGAAGTTGACATATTACCAAAAATATGGTACCATTAAATCATACACCGTAGGTCAGGTTAGTTATGGGTGTAATAGGTGGTCTTTATAAAACACAATTGTGTGTATAAAGAACTATCTATCCAAATTAGCATTTAGCTAAAAGATCTAGCAGAAGGGAGTGAAATGTAATGCTGATTTGGTTACTGGTATTGCTTATTGCTATTGCCTGGAAGTATTTCGGGTGCAATCCAATAGGAATAGCATACCAAGAATCAAAGGTCATCAAAATGTCAATTACCGAGAGCGAAAGGGAAACGGTTTTGAAAAAAATTGCAAAATACTTTGTTCGGGAAAAAACAAAGCAAATTCTTTTCAATTCCGAGCGGTTAAAATCGCTTATGATCTCCATTTGGCTCCAGGTGGTTGACTATCAGTGAATCCTAAAAAAACAACGAATTTTTAGGAGGAAAAAAAATGGCAATTATAATCTTATGTGTAACAGTAGTTATCATTCTAGGTGTCCTTGCTTTGGGCAACACCAAAATGTCTGAAACTGCAAATACACAGAACAATGTTGTCAAAACAATAATTCCGGACGAAACTACTCAGAAGATTTCTGAAGGTTCTGAGGAAGAGTGCATAAAAGCACTGAAACAAACTCATGACAGAGTTATTGACAACAGAACCTGTAGCATACCAAAGTGTGTAGAAAGAGACCTTATAAACGCGCTGGACAAGCGTGTCAAGATTCAGTTCACTGGACTCTGCTCAGCGAGGTATGTCTATAGAGAGTGTTTCGAAAAAGCAAAGGCGTCTTTAGCCAAGTTAGAAGAAAACATGGATAATCTCCTGGAAGACCGCTCTACTAACAAGTACTTGAAGGGGAGCAATGATGGGAGGACAATAATAAACAAGATCTATAGAGATTTTGATATTTGTTGTGAAAATCCACAAGTGTTTTTCAGAAACGTAAAATACGATATGTTCACTGCATTTGAGATGTATGATTATGTTGTGTTTGGACGGGTGAAGAATCCCGCGCTTTTAGAAAAATCCAATGCTGTTATTTCAGAAGCAGCAACGGATATGATAAACTTCGAAGTAGCCTATAAAAATAAAAAGGCGGCTGAGGAGTCGTATGAAAAAGCCGTAGAAATACGTGCTGCGTACGAAGATCTGATTTCGTTCATGAAAGGATAGTTGACCTTTGTGGTCTCCCCCCCATTTCCCAGGGGGGGTTTTCTTTTTTAGAATAAAAATAAAATATAAAAAAATTCCTGAAAACTATTGACAAACTTGACTTTTTGTAATAAAATATTTCAGACAAATTAGCATATGAATTAAATTTAAAACTTCTCCCCGGTAGTTTTGAATTTATATACATATATATTAATATTAAAAATCAAAATTCAAAGAATTAAGAAAGGAAGTTAGTTACCATGAATAACGTAACATATAGCGCTAAAAAAGGCGAAGTAGAAAGCAAATGGTATATAATTGATGCAGCTAACAAACCATTAGGTAGAGTTGCAACAGAAGCTGCAAAATTATTAAGAGGAAAACACAAACCAACATTTACACCAAATATTGATACAGGTGATCACGTAATTATTATTAATGCAAAAGATGTTATTTTAACAGGAAATAAAATGGACCAAAAAGTTTACAGACATCATTCAGGATACATTGGAGGAATGAAAGAAGTTTCTGCAAGAGTAATGATTGAAAATAATCCAGAAAAAGCTATTACATTAGCAGTTAAAGGAATGTTACCACACAATTCTTTAGGTAGACAAAGTCTTAAAAAATTAAGAGTTTATGCAGGTAGCGAACATGAAAATGCAGCACAAAAACCAGAAGTTTGGGAGGTAAATAAATAATGGCTAATAAAGATAATATAGTATATTATGGAACAGGTAGAAGAAAATCTTCTATCGCTAGAGTTAGAATAGTAGAAGGTTCTGGAAAAATCACAATCAATGGAAAAGATATTGATGAATTTTTCGGATTAGAAACTTTAAAAGTTATAGTTAGACAACCATTAACAGTTACAGATACATCAACAAAATATGATGTAATTGCTAATGTTAAAGGTGGCGGAATTACAGGTCAAGCAGGAGCTGTAAGACACGGATTAGCTAGAGCTTTAAATGAAGCAAATGCTGAATTTAGACCAGCTTTAAAAACAAACGGATTCTTAACAAGAGATCCTCGTATGAAAGAAAGAAAAAAATACGGTCTTAAAAAAGCAAGAAAAGCTCCACAATTCTCAAAGAGATAATATTTTACATAAAAAACCCTTTGGACTTTATCCAAAGGGTTTTTTGTAACTAAAACTAAAAAATTTGAATAATTTATTCAATTACCTTATAATTATTAAGTATAAGAGTAGGTGGAAAAGTGAGAAAAAATAATAAAAAAACAAAAAATAAAAAAGAAAGTTTTGGTCAGGCAGTAGTAACCTTGATATTTTCACAAATATTAATCAAAATCCTTGGCTTGGTTTATACATTATATTTGACAAATAGGGAAGGTTTTGGTGATAGAGGCAATGGTATACTTGCAAGTGGATATCAGATATATGCTATGTTGCTTACACTTTCTTCAATAGGAGTTCCAAGTGCAATTGCAAAACTAGTTTCAGAAAGAGTAGCTATAGGAGATCATAAGGGAGCGCACAGAATTTTTAAAATTGCATTTGCAACATTTGCTGTGATAGGGGCAGTAGGAAGTTTATTGCTATTTTTCGGGGCAGGATTAATTGCAAAAAAATGGCTTCAAATTCCAGAGGCAGAAATGACATTGGTTGCATTGGCACCTGCAATATTTTTTGTATCAATAGCAAGTGTTATGAGAGGATATTTCAATGGAAGACAAAACATGAAAACAACTGCAAGATCACAAACACTAGAGCAGATATTAAAAACATTGCTTACAATTATAATAGTAGAGATAGTTGCAATGCTCTCAAATATTTCAACAGAGTGGATGGCAGCAGGGGCAAATTTGGCAACAACATTAGCAATATTCTTGGGATATGGATACTTACATTTATATTACAAAACACAAAGAAAAATAATAGCACAAGAAATAAAGGAAACTGTCAATTATAAACATGAAAGAGTAAAAACAATAATAAAGAAAATTTTGTTGGTCTCTGCACCAATAGCATTAACAGCAGTGCTTTCATCAATAAATAAAAATATAGATTCATTTACCGTAGTTAGGGCATTAAGAGAATTTATGACAGAAGATATGGCAACAGCACAATATGGAATACTTGGTGGAAAAGTAGATACCTTAACAAACTTGCCATTGGCAATAAATGTAGCATTTTCAACAGCACTTGTTCCAGCAATTGCAGCTGCGAAAGCTAGAAAAGACCACCAAACAATAACGGAAAAAACAACATTTTCTTTATTGGTTTCAATGTTAATAGCTTTGCCATGTACAGTTGGAATGTGCATATTTGCTGAACCGATTTTAAACTTGCTATTTCCAAAAGCAAGTGCAGGAGCAGTAATATTACAAATAAGTTCAATAACAATGTTATTTACAATTTTAGACCAAACAATAAATGGAGCTCTTCAGGGATTTGGAAAGCTGATGATTCCAACAATTTCGCTTGGAGTGCGGAGTGGTTGTGAAATTAATATTGAATTTAATATTAGTTCCAATTCCGGAAATAGGTGTAAACGGAGCGGCATGGGCATCAGTTGCATGCCATACTGTGGCGTTTTTAATAGCTATAACATTTCTAATTAAATATATGAAAATAAAAATTGGTATAATTAAATTCGTTATAAAACCAGCTTTAGCAACAACGATTATGGCATTTTGTTCATTATTTATATATAATTCAATAAATGGTATAATTCCTGGAAGATTGGCTACAATAATTGCAATATTGGTAGCTGTAGTGATGTATCTAGTGGCAATTGTATGTTTGAAGATTTTTAGCAAAAAAGAAATTTTGGCATTACCAATGGGAGAAAAAATTTGTAAAGTCCTTGAAAAAACTAAAATATATTAAATTTTTTGAAAAAAAAAGAAGGATTTTATCTTATTTTGGCGAATATTATTATTGTAGTTATAAAAAAGGCTTTAAATTAGCACTTTTGCTACATAGTTTAAATCTTATAGGAGGTAATTTAAATGAACAAAGCTGAATTAATCGCAGCAGTAGCTGCAAAAACAGGTGACACAAAAAAAGCAGCTGAAGCATCAATCAACGCTGTTGTTGAAGTTATCACAGAAACATTAAAGAAAGGTGATAAAGTTCAATTAGTTGGATTTGGATCTTTCGAAGTTAGAAAAAGAGCAGCTAGAAAAGGAAGAAACCCACAAACTAAAGAAGAAATCAAAATACCTGCATCAAAAGCTCCAGTATTCAAAGCTGGTAAAGCATTAAAAGATTTAGTAAACAAAAAATAAGAATTTATTATAAATGATATAAATATATGAATTCATATAAAGAGACTTGAGAAAAAGTCTCTTTTTTTTGCCAAAACACTTGACAAATTGGAAAAAATGGTGTAAAGTAATATAGCATTACAAAAAATCGAAAGGTAGTATATTTATGGAAGAAAAAGTAAAAATAAGTATGTTGATAGAAACATATGGCAAACTTCTAACTGAAAAGCAAAATCAGATTTTAAATGACTACTACAACAACGATTTATCTCTATCAGAAATAGCAGAAAATGAAAAAATCACAAGGCAAGCTGTTAGAGATATCATAAAGAAAGGGGAGAAAAAACTTTTCGAGTACGAGGAAAAGCTATTATTTATGAAAAGGACAACGGAAACAAATAGAAAAATAGAAAAAGCATTAAATGAACTAACGAAAATTCAAAAAGATTACTCAGACAAGCAAATAGCAATAGTGCTAGAGCACATAAAAAAAGAATTAAACTGCTTAGTTTAGAAAAGTAAAAAATACGAATGGGGGAATAAATCATGGCATTTGAAGGTTTATCATCAAGATTACAAGAAATCACAAGAAAAATGAGAGGAAAAGCAAGAATAACAGAAGGCGATTTAAAAGAAATGCTAAGAGAAGTAAAACTTGCTTTGCTAGAAGCAGATGTAAACTACAAAATTGTTAAAGAATTTATCGCAACCATTCAGGAAAAAGCACTTGGGCAAGATGTTATGAAATCTTTAACACCTGGTCAACAAGTTGTAAAAATAGTAAAAGATGAATTAGTGAATTTACTTGGTGAAAAAGAAGCAAAGGTTAATTTTACTCCAAACCCACCTACAATAGTAATGCTTGTGGGATTACAAGGTTCAGGTAAAACAACCACAGCAGGTAAATTGGCAAATTTATTTAGAAAACAAGGAAAAAAACCACTATTAGTTGCATGCGATGTGTACAGACCAGCAGCTATAAAACAACTTCAAGTAGTTGGAGCACAGCTAAATATACCAGTATATAGCAATGAGTCAACAAAAGATGTTGTTGCAATAAGCAAACAAGCAATAAATGTTGCTTATTCAAAACTAAATGATGTAATAATACTAGATACAGCAGGACGTCTACATATAGACGAAGCTTTGATGGACGAACTTAAAAATGTAAAAAATGGAGTTCACCCACATGAAATATTACTTGTAGTAGATAGTATGACAGGTCAAGATGCAGTAAACGTATCAGAAAAATTCAATGATGCTCTAGGAATAGATGGAGTTATCTTAACAAAATTAGATGGTGATACACGTGGTGGTGCTGCACTTTCAGTTAAGAAAGTTACAGGAAAACCAATAAAATTTGCTGCAACAGGTGAAAAATTAAGCGATATAGAAGTATTTCATCCAGAAAGAATGGCACAAAGAATTCTTGGCATGGGAGACATCTTATCAATAATCGAAAAAGCAGAAGAAAGTTTTGATTTAGAACAAGCTGAAAAATTAGAAAAACAATTAAAGAAAAAAGAATTGGACTTAGATGATTATTTAGTACAACTAAGGCAAATGAAAAAAATGGGTTCATTCTCATCAATATTAAAAATGATACCAGGAATGAACAAATTTAAAGACTTAAAAGTTGACGATAAAGAATTCACAAAAGTTGAAGCTATAATCTGTTCAATGACTAAAAAAGAGAAACAAAATACAAAACTTTTAAATGCAAGTAGAAGACAAAGAATCGCAAAAGGTAGTGGAACAAGCGTGCAAGAAATAAATAAATTCATAAAATCATTTGAAATGACACAAAAAATGATGAAACAAGTTCAAGGAAATAAAGGTGGACTTAGAAAAATGATGAAAGGTATGAATTTAGACGAAAACGCACTTAAAAATTTTAAGATGTAATTAAATGTTTTTAACTTTTTAGGTTTAGAAAATAATTTTCTAATCTTAAAGATTTATATAAATAATTATTATTCGGAGGTGAATTTAAAATGGTAAAAATTAGATTACAAAGACAAGGAAAGAAAAAAGCTCCATTCTATCACATAGTAGTAGCTGATTCTAAAGCTCCAAGAGATGGTAAAATAATCGAACAACTTGGAACTTATGATCCAATGACAGAACCTGCTACAATCAAATTAGACAAAGAAAAAGTTGAAAAATGGATAAAAAATGGTGCTAAACCAACAGATACTGTTAAATTTTTAATTGAAAAAGCATAAGAAAAGAAAGGAAATGCATAAAATGAAAGACATACTAGAAATAATAATAAAAAACTTAGTAGACAATAAAGAAGCAGTAGAAATCAACGAAGTAAATGGAGAAAAATCTGTAGTTTATGAAGTTAAAGTTGCAGATGGAGACATGGGAAAAATTATAGGTAAACAAGGAAGACTTGCAAAATCTATAAGAACAGTTATAAAGGCTGTAGCAAATAAAGAAAATAAAAGAGTTGCAGTTGAATTTATTGGATAATTGGAGTTAGTTATGCAATATTTAGAAATAGGTCAAATTGTTAATACATTTGGTATAAAGGGACAAGTTAAAGTAGTTCCATTTACAAATGATATAGAACGATTTGAAGAATTAAAAAATGTATATATTGTTAATAAAAAACTTCGTAAAGAAGTTGAAATTGAAAATGTAAAATACCACAAAAACATGGTATTACTTAAATTTAAAGGTTTAGAAAAAATAGAGGATGTAGAAATTTATAAAAACTGTTATTTAGAAATAGACCGTAAAGATGGTAAACCATTAGAAGAAGGTGAATATTACATAGTAGATTTAATTGGTTTAGATGTTTATACAGATGATGGTAAACATTTAGGAAAAGTAGATGATATCTACAACACAGGAAGTAATGATATATATGTTGTAAAAGATGAACTAGGTAAACAAGTTCTATTACCTTATATTGATGAGGTAATAAAAGAGATTAACCTAGAAAGTAAAAAGATAACCGTTCATATTATTGAAGGGTTGATGTAAGAAAATGAAGTGCCTAAAGGGCACCGCTCAAAAAGAAAGAAGGAGGAAATTCTAAAATGGATATTATAAAATCTATTGAACACGAACAATTAAAATCTAAAATACCAGAATTAAGAGTTGGTAATACAGTTAAAGTTCACGTAAGAATAAAAGAAGGAAATAAAGAAAGAATCCAAGTATTTGAAGGAATAATAATTAAAAAACAAGGTGGAGGATTAAACGCTACATTCACAGTAAGAAAAATTTCTTATGGTGTAGGTGTTGAAAAAACATTCTTAGTTCACTCACCATTAGTTGAAAAAGTTGAATTAGTAAGAGTAGGAAAAGCAAGAAGAGCAAAACTTTACTACTTAAGAGACAGAGTTGGTAAATCTGCAAAAACTAAAGAACAAATTGGTGCTAGAATTGAAAACAGAGAAATAACAGTTAAAGAAGAATTAGTAGAAGAACCAGTTGCTGAAGAAGTAGTTGAAGCTCCAGTAGCAGAAGAAGTTGCTACAGAAGTTGTTGAAACTCCAGCTGTAGAAGAAAAAGTTGAAGAAGTTAAAGAAGAAGCACCTGTTGCTGAAGAAAAAACAGAAGAAACAGAAAGTGCTGAATAATATTAAAACTAAAAAATCTCAATTTATATTGAGATTTTTTGATTTTTACGATATAATTAGTGCAAAAGAAAGGACGAATTATATGAAATTTGATGTATTAACCCTATTTCCTGAAATGTTTAAACCATTAGAAGAAAGCATAATTGGTAGAGCAAAGGAAAATAAACAAATAGAAATTAATTTAATAAACATAAGAGATTTTTCAAAGGATAAACATAAACATGTAGATGATACACCTTATGGTGGCGGTGCAGGAATGGTTATGAAACCAGACGTAGTATATGACGCTTTTAAATCAGTTAATAAGCCAAATGCTAAAGTGATATATTTAACACCACAAGGTAAAACATTAAATCAACAAAAAGTGGAAGAATTATCAAAAGAAGAACATTTAATTTTGTTATGTGGTCATTACGAAGGAATAGACCAAAGAGCAATAGATGTGATTCAGCCAGAAGAAATATCAGTTGGAGATTATGTTTTGACTGGTGGGGAGCTTCCAGCAATGATTTTAATAGATGCAGTAAGTAGATATGTTGATGGCGTGCTAAATAAAGAATCAATTCAAGAAGAATCATTTTCTAATGGATTGTTAGAATATCCACAATATACAAGACCAGAGACATTTGAGGGTTTAAAAGTTCCAGAAGTGCTTCTTTCTGGAAATCATCAAAATATAGAAAAATGGCGTAAGGAACAATCATTAATAATTACTCAAAGAAAAAGGGAAGATTTATTAAAATAGTGCATATTTTGCTGAAATTTACTTGTTTTTTTAGAGTATACATTGTATAATAGAAAGCAAATTGTGTTTAAAGGAGAAGATAAACATGCAAGTTAGTAAAGAAGAAATTTTACATATTGCAAATTTAGCAATGCTAGATTTAAATGAAAATGAAATAGAGAAATATAGAGAAAATTTAAATGACATTTTGGATTTTTCAGAAACAATAAAAAATGCTCATACTGAAGATTTAGATGTTACAATAGGGGCAAACGAAGCTAAAAACATATTTAGAAAAGATGAAGTGAAAAAATTTGAGGATACAGAAAGTTTATTGCAAAATGCACCATCACAAGCTCAAAATATGTTTAAAATACCAAAAGTAATACAGTAATTTTTAATTAATTTATATTTATGTAATATGTAAAATTTTTTACATATTACATTGTAACAATAAATAATAGGAGGAAGATTAATGAATAAAATAACAGACTTAACTGTTCATGAATTGATCGAAAAATTAGCCAATAAAGAGCTAACAATAACAGAAATAACACAAGCATATATAGATAGAATAAATGAAAAAGAAAAAGATGTAAAAGCGTTTATTACACCATTAACAGATGAAGCATTAGAAAAAGCAAAGGAAATACAAGCAAAAGTAGAAGCGGGAGAGCTAAATGGTGCTTTTGCTGGTATTCCAATAGGAATAAAAGACAACCTATGCACAAAAGGTGTTAAAACAACATGTGCATCTAAAATGTTAGAAAACTTTGTATCACCATACAGTGCAACAATTGTGGAAAACATAGAAAAAGAAAACATTATAAACCTTGGAAAATTGAACATGGACGAGTTTGCAATGGGGAGTTCAACAGAAAATTCATACTTTGCAAAAACAAGAAATCCATGGAATTTGAATAAAGTACCAGGTGGGTCATCTGGTGGGTCTGCAGCTGCAGTTGCAGCAAATTTAGTTCCTTGGGCGCTTGGGTCAGATACAGGTGGATCAATTCGTCAACCTGCAAGCTTATGCGGAGTTGTAGGGCTAAAACCAACTTATGGATTAGTTTCAAGATTTGGATTAGTAGCATTTGCTTCATCATTAGACCAAATAGGTCCAATTACAAAAGACGTAAAAGATGCAGCAATGTTATTAAATTTAATTGCAGGACATGATGAAAAAGATACAACATCAGTAGATGTTGAGAAAAAAGATTATGTACAAGCATTAAAAAATGATGTAAAAGGTTTAAAAATAGCTGTTCCAAAAGAATTCTTTGGAGAAGGAATAAATGAAGAAGTAAAAGCTTCATTAGAAAAGGCAATAGAAAAATACAAAGAATTAGGTGCAGAAGTTGAAGAAGTTTCATTAGATATTGCAAAATATGCCTTAGCAACATATTACATAATAGCATGTGCAGAAGCAAGCTCAAACTTAGGTAGATTTGATGGAATTCGTTACGGATATAGGGCTCCTGAGGCTAAAGACTTAAAAGAAATATTTAAAAAATCAAGAAGTGAAGGATTTGGACCAGAAGTAAAGAGAAGAATTATTTTGGGCACTTATGTACTATCTTCTGGATATTATGATGCATATTATAAAAAAGCTCAACAAGCTCGTACACTTGTAATGAAGGAATTTAATAAAGTATTTGAAAATTATGATGTTATATTAACACCAACATCACCAGTAACAGCATTTGATATTGGTTCAAAATCAGAAAACCCATTAGAAATGTACTTGGCAGATATATGCACTGTTTCCGTAAATATTGCAGGTCTTCCAGGAATATCAATTCCATGCGGAGTGGATAGCGAAGGGTTACCAATTGGAATGCAATTAATCGGAAACAAATTCCAAGAAGAAACAATTCTAAATGCTGCATATACATATGAACAAGCAACAAATTTCAGAAATACATATAAACCAGAATTTAAAGGAGGTGCTAACTAATGTCAAGAGAAGACTATGAACTAGTAGTAGGAGTAGAAGTCCATGCAGAATTAAGTACAAAAACAAAAATATTCTGCTCATGTCCAACAACATTTGGTGCAGCGCCTAATACACAAACATGCCCAATCTGTATGGCAATGCCAGGAACATTACCAGTATTAAACGAAAAAGTTGTAGAATATGCTGTAAAAGCAGGTTTAGCAACAAATTGTACAATATCACAAGATAGTAAAAATGATAGAAAAAATTATTTCTATCCAGACTTACCAAAAGCATATCAAATTTCTCAATATGACAAACCACTTTGCAAAGAAGGGTATGTGGAAATTGATACTAAAGAAGGTAAGAAAAAGATTGGAATTGAAAGAATTCATATAGAAGAAGATACAGGAAAACTAAATCATGATGATTTTAGTGGTGGTTCATTGTTAGATTTAAATAGAGCTGGAGTTCCACTAATAGAAACAGTTTCAAAACCAGATATGAGAAGTATAGAAGAAGTTGATAGTTATCTAAGAAAATTAAAATCAATTTTTGAATATATCGAAGTATCAGACTGTAAAATGCAAGAAGCATCATTTAGAGCAGATGTCAACGTTTCTGTACATAAACCAGGAGAACCATTTGGAACTCGTACAGAAATGAAAGGAATGGACTCTTTTAGAAGTATTGCAAGAGCTATTGAATATGAAAAAAATAGACAAATAGATGTAATAGAAGAAGGCGGTACAGTATATCAAGAAACATTAAGATGGGATGATGTATCTGGAAAAACTTTCCCGATGAGAGATAAGGAAGATGCTGAAGATTATAGATATTTCCCAGAACCAGATCTTGTTGCAATTAAACTTTCAGAAGAATATATAGAAAATATCAAAAATAATTTACCAGAGCTTCCTGAAAGCAGAAAACAAAGATATTTAGAAGAATATAAATTATCTGAAAAAGATGCAAATATTATAACATCTTCAAAATACTTATCAGAATTATTTGAAGGTTCAATAAAAGTTTGCAACAATCCAAAAGCAGTAAATAACTGGATAATATCAGATATTTCAAGAATTCTAAACGAAACAGAAATGGATCCAATAGAAATACCATTTGATTGCAACCAACTTGGAAAATTAGTAATTTTAATAGACAAAGGAACAATAAGTTCAAGCATTGGTAAAAAAGTTTTGGAAGAATTATTTGAAAATCCAAGAGATCCAGAAGAAATAATCAAAGAAAAAGGTTGGATTCAAATTTCAGATGAAGGTGCAATAAAAGAAGTTGTAACAAAAATTTTAGAGGCAAATCCACAATCAATTGCAGACTTCAAAGCCGGAAAAGATAGAGCATTAGGATTTTTAGTTGGACAAGCAATGAAAGAAACAAAAGGAAAAGCAAATCCTCAAATGCTTAATAAAATGTTTTTAGAAGAATTAAATAAATAATTTCAACTAAAATATAGACATATTAAAATAAATGTGTTAATATATTAAAGTGTTATAAATAATTTGATTATTATAACACTTAAATATGCCGGTGTGCTGGAATTGGTAGACGGGGCAGACTCAAAATCTGTTGTCAGCAATGGCGTGTGGGTTCGAGTCCCACCACCGGCACCAGAATTATGTGTTGCAATTTTGAAAAAAATGTGGTACAATAATGAAGTAAAATTTTGGAAAATAATCTTAGGAGGAATAAAAAATGGAAACAATTAGAACAATATTAACTGTAATATATTTTATAGTTGCATTTATGGTAACATTATTAGCATTTTTGCAATCAAAAGAAGATGAAGGATTATCTTCAACATTAACAGGCTCATCAACAGGAAATTTTTATGAAAAAAATAAAACAAGAACAAAAACTGGAAAATTAAAAAAATGGACAATTATTTTATCTGTTTTCTTTGCAGTTTTAACAATCGTTCTTGGAATTTTATACATGGCTAAATAGTGATAGTAGAAGAGCTTTATAAAAGCTCTTTTTTGCTTATTTGAAAAATAATTGGCAAATTTATGTGAAAAGAGAGAAAAAAAGGGGAGTGAGAAAATGAATGAGAATATTGAATATAAAGAAACTTATGTAGGTCTTTTTCAAAACAATAAAAGCTTTGGATTTGTTGTTCCTGACGAAAAAAAGGGAATAGGAGACATTTTTATTTCAAAAAAGAACTTTGGAAAAGCAAGAAACAACCATAAAGTAGTAGTCAAAATATTAAAATATCCAGAAGATGGAAAAAAGGCAGAAGGAAAGGTAATAGAAGTAATTGGTGGAGTAAACGAAGCAGGAGTTGATATGCTATCACTAATTAAAGAATACAATTTGCCTGCAGAATTTCCAAAACCAGTAGTTTTAGAAGCTAAAAGTAAACCACAAAAAGTAAATGAAAAAGATTTAAGATATAGAAAAGATTTAAGAAAAGACATTGTATTCACAGTGGATGGTGAGGATGCAAAAGACTTAGATGATGCAGTATGTGTAAAGAAAAAAGAGAATGGAAACTATATTTTGGATGTTCACATAGCAGATGTAAGCCATTATGTGAGCGAAAACAGTCTTCTAGATAAAGAAGCCTTGATTCGTGGTACAAGCATATATATGCTAGGAAGAGTAATTCCGATGCTTCCAAGAGAATTGTCAAATGGAATATGCAGTTTAAATCAAGGACAAGATAGGCTAACACTTTCTTGTACAATGGAAATAGATCCAAATGGAAAAGTTGTAGATAGCGATATTTACAAAGGTGTAATAAATGTAACAAGAAGAATGAGTTATCATGATGTTCAAAAAATATTAGACAATTCAGATAAAGAAGTTGTAGAAAAATATAAAGATTATATTGATGATTTTAAACTAATGGAAGAACTTGCTCTAATCTTAAAAGAAAGAAGAAAAGAACAAGGTTACCTAAATTTAGACATTCCAGAAAGCAATATAGAATTAGACGTTAATGGTAGAGTTACAAACATTTCAAAATATGAAACATCATTTGCAAATGAAATAATAGAACAATTCATGTTGATTGCAAACGAAACAGTTGCAGAAAGATTTTATTGGTTGCAAGCACCATTTATATACAGAGTGCATGAAGAACCAGAATTAGACAAGGTAAAGGACCTAAATAAATTTTTATATAATTTTGGAATGAAAATAAAAATTTCAGATGGTAAAGTATATCCGAAAGAATTTGCAAAGGCATTGGAAAAAGTAAAAGGAACAGAGGAAGAAGTTGTTGTTTCAAACTTAATACTAAGAACATTAAAAGTTGCAAGATATGAATCACAAAACAAAGGACATTTTGGAATAGCAAGTAAATACTATTGTCATTTTACATCTCCAATAAGAAGATATCCAGATTTATTCATTCATAGAATAATTACAAAATACTTAAAATCAAATTATGCTGTAAAACAAGGCTATGTAGAAGAAAATAGAGAAAAAGCAGAACATTGCGCTAACCAGTCTTCAGAAAGAGAAAAAATTGCTACAAAAGTAGAAAGAGCAAGCGAAGACTTGAAAATGGCAGAATTCATGGAAAAGAAAATCGGCGAAGTATATGAAGGAATTATATCTTCAGTTACAAAATTTGGAATATTTGTGCAATTAGAAAATACTGTAGAAGGCTTAGTTAGATTTGAACACATGGGACATGAATATTTTATATATGATGAAGAAAGAAAAATGTTAATAGGTGAAAGAACAAATAAGGTATTCAAAATTGGCGACAAGGTTACTGTACGAGTAATTTCAGCAAGTAAACTATTGAGACAAGTGGATTTTGAGATTTATGAAGAAAATGAAGATGAAGAAATAGAAAATGATAAATAAAATTCGAAAGCTTAGCTTTCGAATTTTATTTATCATTTTTCTTTTATTCCAAAAATAAGCTTCACAAAACCCCTTAAAAATCTAGGAACTTTTTTTACAACAACTTGCATATGTATCTCCTCCTTTTTAACAAGCTAACCAAATTAACCCCACAATTATTATGGTTGCACCAATTAAAAATAGCCAACCAGTTAATGGAAGTAGCAATACTAATAAAATGCCTAATCCTAAACCAATTAAAACTACGCCAAATGCTTTTTTTAACAAAAACTTTATCATAATTTCTCCTTCCATTTTGTATATTATATTATGTGAGCGCTTTATTTGTTACCTTTATGTAAATTTTTGTGAAAATGAATAAAAAATGAAATTCAGAAGACACTAATTGTAAGAGGTGATGTTTTTGACAAACATAAATTGTTCTAGCAATTGTTTTTATCAAAAAGACGGAAAATGCCAATACTCTCAAATTTCAGTTTCAAGTTTATGTACAAATTCAAAATGTGCATATTACAAACAAAAAAATCCAGAACATTAATAAGTTCTGGAAAGGGAATAAGAAAATCAAAAAGAGCGTTTAATTACGCTCTTTTAACTTTACCATCTTTTAAACATTTAGCACATACATAAATTCTTTTTGTTTCTCCATTTATTTCAGCTTTAACTCTTCTTAAATTTGGTTCCCATGTTCTAGGTGATCTTTTACTTATATGTGAACGAGTAATGCTAAGTTTATTTCCATGATGACCTGATTTTTCACAAATTGCGCATTTTGCCATATCTACTGCACCTCCTAAAATCTTAAATAATAAATTGACTAACAATAAGTTTAACACATTATTTGAAAAAAAACAAGTATTTTTTGAAAAATTCCTTGCAAATTCGTAAAATTATGGTATAATAATTACGTTATGCGTATATATTGGTTGCTTACGTGGATATAAAAATTAATATATTATATCTATAATTTGCAATCAATTGTTAAAAGAAAGGATGAAGAAAATGAGTAGTAAAGTTGAAAAAACTAAAAATGCAAATGAAGTAAAAATAGAAGTAACAGTAGAGGCTTCAAAATTTGATGAGGCTATAAAAAAAGTATATTTCCAAAGTGCGAAATATTTCAATATACCTGGATTTAGAAAAGGTAAAGCACCACTTCAAATAGTAGAAAAATATTATGGAAAAGAAATTTTCTATGAAGATGCTTTTAACGAAATAGCACCAGCTGCATTAGAAGAAGCAGTTAAAGAAAACAATTTGGAAGTTGTAAGCAGACCAGATATCGATATAACACAAATCGAAAAAGGAAAAGATGTTATATTTACAGCTGTATTACAAACAAAACCAGAAGTTGAACTTGAAAAATATAAAGGTATAGAAATTAAAAAAGTTGAGTATAATGTAACAGATAAAGATATTGAAGAAGAATTAAAACATATGCAAGAACACAATTCAAGATTAGTTACAGTAGAAGATAGAGCTGTTGAAAGCGGAGATATAGCTGTAATTGATTTCGAAGGATTTGTAGATGACAAAGCATTTGAAGGTGGAAAAGGCGAAAACTATGAATTAGAAATAGGAAGCAACACATTTATTCCAGGATTTGAAGACCAAGTTATTGGAATGAAAGTTGATGAAGGAAGAGATGTAAAAGTTACATTCCCAGAAGAATATTTCTCAAAAGATTTAGCAGGAAAACCAGCTGTATTCAAAGTAACATTACATGAAATTAAGAAAAAAGAATTACCAACATTAGATGACGAATTCGCTAAAGATGTAAGTGAATTTGATACATTGGAAGAACTTAAAAAAGACATCAAAGAAAAGAAAGAAAAAGAAAATGCAGACAAAACAAAATATGAAACAGAAGATGCTGTTATCAAAGCTGTTTGCAAAAATTTAAAGGTTGAAATTCCATCAGGAATGATAGAAACAGAAACAGAAAACATGTTAAAAGACATTGAACAAAGACTATCATACCAAGGTTTAAAATTAGACCAATACCTAAAAATGATGGGTAAAACTCAAGACGAAATGAAAAAAGAATATGAACCTCAAGCTATAGATGCAATAAAATCTAGATTAGCATTGGAAAAAGTAATTGAATTAGAAAAAATAGAAGCAACAGATAAAGAAGTTGAAGAAAAATTAGAAGAAATGGCTAAAAACTATGGAAAAACTGCAGCTGATTTTAAAGACAATGAAAACATAAAAGCATATTTAAAACAAGGAATATTAAATGAAAAAGCAGTTGATTTATTAGTTAAAAGTGCTAAAATGAAATAAAAAAATGGGGAAATATTCTATTTCCCCATTTTTGTTATTGACAAATTTATTTGTTAGTATATAATAAAACTAATTTTTATAGGAGGAATTTTTTATGTTAGAAAAAAATAGTTTAGTACCTTATGTTATTGAACAAACAAGCAAGGGAGAAAGATCTTACGATATATTCTCAAGATTGCTTAAAGATAGAATTATATTTTTAGGAGAAGATGTAAATCCTACAACATCAAGCCTAATCATAGCACAATTATTATTCTTAGAATCAGAAGATCCAGATAAAGAAATTTATTTATATATTAACTCACCAGGAGGATCAATTACAGATGGAATGGGAATTATAGATACAATGAACTATATAAAATGCCCAGTTTCTACAATTTGTATAGGAATGGCAGCAAGTATGGGAGCAGCTCTTTTAGCAGCTGGTGAAAAAGGAAAAAGATTTGCAACACCAAATGCAGAAATTTTAATTCATCAACCATTAATCGGTGGTGGCGGAATTTCTGGCCAAGCAACAGAAGTAAAAATTCATGCAGATCATTTAGTAAAAACAAGAGAAAAATTAAATAAATTCTTAAGTGAAAGAACAGGTCAATCTATCGAAACAATTGAAAAAGATACAGAAAGAGACAATTACATGACTGCAGAAGAAGCTCTAAAATATGGACTTATTGATGGAATAATGGAAAAAAGAATATAAATAAAGGAGATATTTATATATGGCAAAAAATGATATCCCAAGAAGCGTAAGATGCTCATTTTGTGGAAAAGCTCAAGAAAATGTAAGAAAAATAGTAGCAGGACCAGGAGTATATATATGTGATGAATGTGTGGATCTATGTAATAGTATAATTGAAGCTGAATTATATGATGAAGATCCAGGTTATGAATTAGCAGAACATATACCAAGTCCACAAGAAATAAAAAATATATTAGATGAATATGTAATAGGACAAGAAGATGCTAAAAAATCATTGTCTGTTGCGGTTTACAACCATTATAAAAGAATAATGCACGAAGAAGATGGAATAAACAAAAAAGATGATGTAGAAATCCAAAAAAGTAATATCTTGCTTTTAGGACCAACAGGTTGTGGAAAAACATTGTTAGCAAAAACATTGGCAAAAATTCTAAATGTGCCATTTGCAATAGCAGATGCTACAACACTTACAGAAGCAGGCTATGTTGGAGAAGACGTTGAAAACATTCTTTTAAAACTAATTCAAGCAGCAGATGGAGATGTTCAAAAAGCTCAAAAAGGAATTATTTACATTGACGAAATAGACAAAATAACAAGAAAATCTGAAAATACATCTATAACAAGAGATGTAAGCGGAGAAGGTGTGCAACAAGCATTACTAAAAATAGTAGAAGGAACAGTTGCATCAGTTCCACCACAAGGTGGTAGAAAACATCCAAATCAAGAGTTAATACAAATAAATACAGAGAATATTCTGTTTATTTGTGGTGGGGCTTTTGAAGGACTAGAAAATATCATAAAAGATAGAACTGGTGAAAAAGCTATTGGATTTGGAACAAAAATCCAAAGTAAAAAAGAAATAGACAAATATGAAGTATTTAAAGAATTATTACCACAAGACTTATTAAAATTTGGTTTGATTCCAGAATTTATAGGAAGATTACCAATAATCGCAACATTAAAAGATTTAGATAAAGAAGCTTTAATTAAAATTCTAGTAGAACCTAAAAATGCCTTAGTAAAACAATATACTAAATTATTCGAAATTGATGGAGTTCAGTTAGAATTTAAAGAAGAAGCTCTAGAAGCAATTGTAGAAAAAGCAATTGAAAGAAAAACAGGAGCAAGAGGATTAAGGTCAATTATTGAAGAAATAATGAGAGATATAATGTTTGATATTCCATCAAATCCAAACATTGTAAAATGCATTATAACAAAAGAAACTGTAATTGAGCAAAAAGAACCAGAGGTAGTTATAAGTGAACTATCACAAGAAAAAAATCTTCTTAAAAAACCAAGAAGAATAGCCCCTGAAAAAGATAAACAAGAAACAGCATAAATTCGAAAGGTTATTTCAAGAAGAAATAACCTTTTTTGTTCAAAAATTACTTGTAAAAACCCATATTTTGGTGTAAAATACATAATGTAAAAAGAAAATAGGAGGAAGGTTAACAAATGAGATTTGTAACAGACGAAGAATCAAAAAAAGAATATAAAAAATTTTTAGAAGGACATGAGAGATGCAACTTCCAACAATCATTAGAATGGGCAAAAGTAAAAGATAACTGGAAAAATGAAGTAATACTTGCCGAAGATAATAATGGAAAAATAATAGGTTCAATGAGCGTTTTGATTAGAAAAATACCTATCTTTGGAAATATAATGTATTCTTCTAGAGGACCAGTATGTGATATACATGATTTAAATGCTATGAAACAACTTACAGAAGGAGCAAAAGAATTAGCGAAAAAATATAAAGCAATAGTATTAAGAATCGAGCCAGATATAGAAAGTAGCGACAACGAATTTAGAGAATTAGCTATAAATCTAGGCTATAAAATAAAAGACGATGCAAAAGACTTTAAGGATGAAATACAACCAAGATATGTATTTAGACTTGATATAAAAGGGAAAACAGAAGAAGAGGTAATGGCAGGATTTCACCAAAAATGGAGATATAATATAAGACTAGCAACTAAAAAAGGTGTAGAAGTAAAAGAAGGAACAAGGGAAGATATAAAAGACTTCCATAAAATAATGGTGGAAACAGGAGCAAGAGATGATTTTATAATAAGACCATTAGAATATTTTGAAAAGATGTATGATAATCTAGCACCAGATCACATGAAAGTATTAATGGCATATTACGAAGGAAAGCCAATTTCAGGAGTTATACCAATCTTCTATGGAAACAAAACATGGTATTTATATGGTGCAAGTAGTAACCAACATAGAAACTTAATGCCAAATTACCTATTACAATGGGAAATGATAAAAATGGCATTAGCAAGAAAAGACGATGTTTACGATTTTAGAGGTGTTTCTGGAGTTGTAGATGAAAGTCACCCACAATATGGATTATATAGATTTAAAAAAGGATTTGGAGCAACATTTACAGAATTTATCGGAGAAGTATATATGCCTTATAAACCATTAACATATAAGATGTATAGATTTTCAGAGAAAATGTTTAGAACAATGAGAGAACTAAAAAGAAAAATAAAAAAATAAAATATAATACAATTTTCACACAATAGACATAATTTAATTTTATAATGTTAAAAATATCGGAGCACTATGTGCTCCGTAAAAAATAACCATAAAAATCGCAGGAGATGGTGGAATGAATATTTTGGTAGTTGATGATGAACAAAGAATGAGAAAATTAGTAAAAGACTTTCTTGTATCTAGTGGTTATAGCGTATTAGAAGCAGAAGACGGAGAAAAAGCTTTAGATGTTTTTCAAGAAAATAAAAATAAAATAGATTTAATTTTATTAGATGTTATGATGCCCAAATTAGATGGCTGGTCAGTTTTAAGACAAATTAGACAAGAATCCAAAGTACCAATAATAATGCTTACAGCAAGAGGAGAAGAACAAGACGAGCTATTTGGGTTTGAGCTAGGTGTAGATGAATATATTTCAAAACCATTCAGCCCTAAAATTCTAGTTGCAAGAGTACAAGCAATATTAAAAAGAACATCAGATGAAGGAAATGAAGCAACAGATTATGGTGGAATTGAAATAGACAAAAGTGGTAGAACAGTCAAAATTGAAGGAAAAACAATAGAATTAAGTTTGAGAGAATACGAACTATTGTTATATTTGGTAGAAAACCAAAACATTGCATTATCTCGAGATAAAATCCTAAATAATGTCTGGAATTATGACTATTATGGTGATTCAAGAACAATAGATAGTCATATAAAAAAGATTAGACATAAACTAGGAAAAAAAGGAAAATTTATAAAAACAATAAGAGGGATAGGGTATAAATTTGAAGTTAAATAATATAAAGGAATCGTTAAAATCAGTTAGAGTAAAGCTATTTTTAACATTAAGCATAACCGTATTAGTAATAATATTTTTTCTAATAATACTAAATAATTTCGTATTAGAATCTTATTATTTGTTAACAAAACAAAAAGCTTTAAAAACTGTATATGATCAAATAAATACATTCTATAAAAATAATGTATCTGAACAATATATTGAAAACGAATTAGAGAGACTTTCTGTAATGCACAATTTTGATATCTTGATAAGGAATCAAAATAATGATAATATATACAATTCGGGAAAAAACTTTTTTATTTCACCAGATGAGATAACAGGAACTAAGAGTATAATTCCGAAAAATGTAGAAGAAAATCTTGAACAAACCGAAAATTATTCAATAAAGAAAATGACAGATTACAGAAATGGCTTTACATACATAATTCTTTCAGGGAAGCTAGATAATGGATGTTGGGTATATTTAAGAATACCAATAACCGCAATTCAAGATAGTGTTAAGATTTCTAACAATTTCTTATACTTAATTGCTGGTTTTACAATTGCAATTGGAGCAATAATTATAATAGTTGTTTCAAGAAAATTTACAGACCCAATATTGGAATTAAATGACATAGCCAAGAAAATGTCAAAATTAGATTTTAGCCAAAAATATAGGGTTAATGATGACGAAGATGAAATAAATACCCTTGGAAAAAGTATAAATATAATGTCAGACAAACTAGAAAAGACAATTAAGCAATTAAAACAAACTAATATGGAACTTGAAAAAGATATAGAAGAAAAATCTAAAATTGATGAAATGAGAAAAAGTTTTATATCAGATGTTTCACATGAATTAAAAACACCAATTGCTTTAATACAAGGATACAGCGAAGGGTTAATTGAAAATGTAAATACAGATGAGGAAAATAGAAAATTTTATGCAGAAGTTATTTTAGATGAAATAAACAAAATGGATAAACTAGTAAAACAATTGCTAGAACTAATGAAACTTGAATATGGAAAGCGAGAATTTGATAATAAAGAGTTTAACATAGTTGAGTTAGAGAAGGAAATAATTAGAAAATCTAAGGTAATGCTTGAAGAAAAAAATATAAAAATAAAATTTAAAGAAGATAAAAAAGTAAATGTATTTGCAGACGAATTTTATATTGAACAGATACTTACAAATTATTTCACAAATGCCGTAAAAAATGTAAAAGAAGTAAATAAGAAAAAATATATAGAAATTTCAAATTATATCGATTTAGAGAAAAAACTGGTAAGAATTAAAGTATTTAATACTGGAGAAAATATAAAAGAAGAAGATATGTTTAGAATTTGGAATAGATTCTATAAAGCAGATGAATCAAGAAATAGACAAGATGGGGGAACAGGAATTGGACTTTCAATTGTTAAAGCTATAATGAACAATTATGAGCAAGACTATGGTATTGTAAATAAAGAAAACGGAGTTGAATTCTATTTTGAACTAAAAATGAATTAAATAAACTAAAAAGGCTGTATTACAGCCTTTTTAAATTTCTCTATTTAAATTTCCGTTAGTAAATTCTTTTCCTTCAAATCTTTCATTATTCTTAACTTTATTGATTATTTCATTTATTTTAGAAATATCTTCATGTAAAATATCAATTCTTGCAAAATCTAAATTGAATTCAGAAGGCAAGATAGAAAAGATTTTACTGTTATAAATTGTTGTAACAGTTTGAATATTATCCGGCAAAATTTCAAAATCCATATTCATTCTATCTTTTAAATAGTAAGTTTCATCGCTATTTAAACATTCTGCCTCACACTTTGGATAACATTTATTAGTTTTTCCCAGCAAACAATAATTAGTATTTATAACAGGTATTTTACCATAAACAATCAATTCTTTTTTGCAATAATTTCCCAAGCTTAAAATAGCATTTTTATCTAGTTCTGGGCTAACATTATATTTAGTAATACCAAGGGATTTAAGCTCTTTTATAGTAAAATTGTTGTAAATATTAAATGTATAATTTGCAATAAGTTCTAAATTATTATATTTTTCTAGTAAATCTTTAATTAAAACAAAATTAGAAATATTAGAAACCACAAACCCTTTGATTTTATATAAATCCATGGCTTTTTCAATATTATTATAAAAAAGATTTCTATAATTTGCCTTTATTATTGTAGGTAAATAGATATATAAATTAAACTTATTACATAATATGTTTAAAATATTACTATATTTCTTATCTGAAAAATATTTTAATGGAATATATAAATTATCAATATTTTCCAATTTTGAATAGTCATAATTTTCATTCAAGATATTTAAAAGTACTGAAATTTTTGGATTTCCTTTTTTAGTAATATTAATTTTCGACATCAATATGGCTTTATTAATAGGTTTGCGAGCTATTTTTTGGATTGCATAATCTTTAACCATTTCTAAAATATTTCTTCTCAATTCATTTAACAAACTTAGCTTTGTTATAAAAACATTTTTATCAAGCTCAACAGTTATTTTAGAAAATTCATAAATAGTATTTCCGGTTTTATTAATTTTCTCTATAACAGTAGAAGTATCGAGTGGTTTATTTATAGCTTCAATAGGCATTTCATTTAAATAGAAAGTTAAATCTAAATTTTTGTATAAATCTATTTCACTTGAACTTTTAACTCTAATAGAAATAGGCAATCCCTTTTTGATAGTAACTTTTGCTAGTAAAGGGATTTTTCTATTTTCTTGTTTTATACTATTTAAAGCTGATAAATTGAGCTCTTTAGAAGACATTTTAAAAACTTTATCACCTAAATTTATATTGCCTTTCATCCTTCCAATTACTACAGTTTGATTAATTTTTCCAATTTCAATATTTTCTAATTTATTAAAATTTTCTTCCATTAACTCAGAAATTGTATAAGTTCCATTCTCTTTTTCCAAAGAAATTGTATCACCAATTTGAACATTTTCTTTTAATTTTAAAGTGATATATCCTTTGTTTTTATTATAACTTTGAACAATTCCAAGAGGCAATCCCATATTATTTGGTTTTTCTTTATATATTAAATCAGTATTAGCATCTTTTTGTAAATGACCAGTAGAAGATAGACCACGGTTAAATACTTGCAATAGATCTTTTTTATCTTTATTATCTATTACAAATTCCTTACCAGAAAGTGCTAAATCTATGTATTTTCTATAAATTCTCGTAACGATTGCAACATATTCCGGAGTTTTCATTCTTCCTTCAATTTTAAAAGAAGTAACACCAGCGTTAATTAGAAATGGTAAAAATTCTAATCCGCACAAATCTTTTGGGGAAATAATATATCCATTATCAATTTTAGTGCCTTCCTTATTGACAAGATTATATGGAAGTCTACAAGGTTGAGCACATTTTCCACGGTTACCAGATCTGCCACCAATCATGCTAGAAAATAGACATTGACCAGAATAACAAAAGCATAAAGCACCGTGAATAAAACATTCTATTTCTACATCAGAATTCTTACAAATATACTCAATCTCTGGTGCAGATAACTCTCTTGCTAAAACAACACGCTTAAAGCCTAGTTCTTGTAATTGTAAAACACCGTGCAAATTATGAACAGACATCTGAGTACTTGCATGTACTGCTAAATCTGGAAAATCTTTAATAAGTTTCAATCCTAATCCTAAATCTTGAACGATAATTGCATCAATTCCAAATTCATAAGCTTTTTTAGCAAGATTATAAGCATCTTCAAATTCTTCATCTTTAATTAAAGTGTTTAAAGTTAAGTTGGTACGAACACCTCTTAATTTTGCATATTCAATAGCTTTTGCTAAATTTTCTGAATTAAAATTAGAAGCAGAAGCTCTAGCACTAAAACTTGTAGCTCCAAAATAAACACAATTTGCACCATTTTGAACAGCAGCCTTTAAGCACTCAAAATCTCCTACAGGAGAAAGCAATTCTACCATAAAAAACTCCTTTAAATAAAATCACTATAATTCGAATAAATTATAACATAAATTTCAACAAATGCCAACATTCACATATAAAAATACTTGACTTTTTATTTAAATGAAAATAAAATATATGTACATAAGCGGTAGGTTCAAACAAGTTACTTGAAGGAGGCATGCATAATGAAATTGTTTGAAGTTTTTGAGAGATTCGCTAATCTCGATAAGTTCAAAGAAGGTTTTGAGAGGTTCGCTAATCCCAATAAATTTAGGGATGAACAGAAGCGAAAAGCTGAAGAAGCTAGGCATGCTGAAGAACAAGCGGAAGCTATGAGAAAGGCAGCCGAAGAAGCCGAACGTAAGAGAATCGAACAGAAAAGGGAAAAAAACAAATAATTTGACCAAAAACTTTAAAAGAGCAGTAAATACTGCTCTTTTAGTATGGACAAAAACGCTAAAATATGGTAAAATTTTAATATGATTTTTGGAAAAAGAAGGAATAAAAGATGGATGTAAAAGATTTTTACTATGATTTACCAGAAGAATTGATAGCTCAAACACCAATAGAAAAAAGAGACGAATCAAGATTGATGGTATTAAATAGAAAAGAACAAACAATAGAACACAAAACATTTAAAGATATAATAGAATATTTAAAGCCAGGAGATGTGCTTGTTAGAAACAATACAAAGGTAATCCCAGCAAGACTTTATGGTAAAAAAGAAACAGGTGCAAATGTTGAATTCTTGTTATTAAATAATATAGAAGGAGACATTTGGGAAAGCATAGTAAGACCAGGAAACAAACTCCATATTGGAACAAAAGTTATATTTGGAGATGGCCTATTACAAGCAGAAGTTTTAGATGTAATGGAAGGCGGAACAAGAAAGGTTAAATTCACGTATAATGGCATTTTTAATGAAATACTTGACAAAATAGGTTTAATGCCATTACCACCATATATACATGAAGAATTAAAACAAAAAGATAGATATCAAACTGTTTATGCAAAATACGATGGTTCAGCAGCTGCACCAACAGCAGGTTTACACTTTACACCAGAACTATTTGAAAAATTAAAAGAAAAAGGTGTAGAAGTAGCAAATGTAACATTACATGTTGGAATAGGGACATTTAGACCAGTAAAAGTTGAAAAAGTTGAAGAACATCACATGCATTCAGAACACTTCTATATAAAACCAGAAGATGCAGAAATAATAAATAAAGCAAAACAAGAAGGAAGAAGAGTAATAGCGGTTGGAACAACATCATGTAGAGTTTTAGAATCAGTAGCAGATGAAAATGGTTTAGTAAAAGCAACAGAAGGAGATACGCAAATATTCATATATCCAGGTTATAAATTCAAAATATTAGATGGACTAATTACAAATTTTCACCTACCAGAATCAACACTTCTAATGTTAGTTTCTAGTCTTGCAGGTAGAGAATTCATCATGAAAGCATACAAAGAAGCTGTAGCTCATAAATACAGATTCTTTAGCTTCGGAGATGCAATGTTTATTTATTAAGTATTATGATTTAATAGCAATATGTAAAACCCGCTCGTCCTTGTTGTCGCGACCTCCCTTATTGAAGAATGACAGGTCGCTTCACCGCTCCGCTGCGCTACGCCTACGCGGACTCACTCACATTTTACATATTGCTTATAAAAGTTAAAATAAAGAAAGGAAATAGAAAAAATGGAGAAAGCTGTAACATACGAACTATTACATACCTGCAAGCAAACAGGCGCAAGGCGAGGCGTAATACATACACCACATGGCGACATACAAACACCAGTATTTATGCCAGTAGGAACACAAGCAACAGTAAAATCAGTAACACCAGAAGAATTAAAAGACGAAATAGGAGCACAAATAATATTAGCAAATACATATCACCTATATTTAAGACCAGGACAAGACTTGGTAAAAGAAGCAGGTGGGTTACACAAATTCATGAATTGGGACAAACCAATATTAACAGATAGCGGTGGATTCCAAGTATTTAGCCTTGGTGACTTACGCACAATATGTGAAGAAGGTGTGGAATTTAAGTCACATTTAGACGGAAAAAAACTATTCTTTAGCCCAGAAAGTGTAATGAAAACAGAGGAAGACCTTGGTGCAGACATAATAATGGCATTTGATGAATGTTGTCCATATCCTTCAACTTATGAATACACAAAAAAATCAATGGAAAGAACAACAAGATGGGCAAAAAGATGCAAAGATGCTCACACAACAACAGATAAACAAGCATTATTTGGAATAATTCAAGGTGGATTTTATAAAGATTTAAGAGAGCAAAGTGCTAAAGAGTTAATAGATTTAGATTTTCCTGGATATGCAATTGGTGGAATAAGTGTAGGAGAGCCAAAAGAAGAATTTATAGAAATTTTAAATCATACAGCACCACTTATGCCAGAAAATAAACCAAGATATTTAATGGGAGTTGGAACACCAGATTACTTAATAGAAGCAGCAATTGCAGGAATAGATATGTGTGACTGTGTATTACCAACAAGACTTGCACGTCATGGTAATGCAATGACATGGAATGGAAAAGTAGTAATCAGAAATGCAACTTATGAGAGAGATTGGAATCCATTAGATAGTGAATGCGATTGTTATACATGCAAAAATTATACAAGAGCATATATAAGACATTTAGTCAAAACAAATGAAATATTAGGAATAAGATTACTTTCAATTCATAATCTTCACTTCTTGACTAAATTGATGGAAAGAGTTAGAATAGAAATAGAAAATGATAATTTAGGAACTTTTAAAGAAGAATTTTATAAACGTTATGGTTATAAATAGAATTTCACTTGAAAATGTAAGGGGGACACACACGAATGAATATATTTGATGAAGAATTAGTTAAACCAAAAAAAGAAAACAAATCTAAAAAAACAACAAAAATACTATTGGTTTTAATAATATTAGTAACAATAGCAATAATTGTTGTAATGTGTTTGATGGCTGCATTAAAGAAAAATCCATTGGTTGTAACATTAGATGAAAAAAATAATGCAGAATTAAAAAGTATTTTATTGATTGAAGATAATGATGTGAAAATTCCAATAAAAGAAATAGCACCTCTATTAGGTTATGATAGCTTTAATGGAGATTATATAAATAAGTCAGAAGAAACTGATAAATGCTATGTAGAGTCAAAAAATGAGATTGTAAACTTTGTAGCTAATTCAAACAAAATAGAAAAAATAGATCCTCAAACAATGGAGAGTTCATATTATGAAATAGATGAACCAGTAAAAAGCATTTCAGGTAAATTATATATATCACCAAAAGGTATGACAAAAGCTTTTAACGTATATTATGAGTACGATGAAAAAAAGAATAAAATAATAATTCAAACAATGGAATATATCATAGGGTTATATAATAAAAAAGCCATAGAACTTGGATTTAAAGAGATTTCAAATGATTTTAATGATGCAAAGGCAAGTATAGATGACATTGTAATAACAATAGATACCAAGGGAAAATATGGAATTTATGATATGGACAATAAAGAAGAACTATTAGAAGCTAAATATGATAAAATTTCATATATCCCAACTTCAAATGAATTCTTAATTACAAGTAATGGCAAAATGGGAATAAAAGATGCAAAAGGAAAAGATGTAATAAAAACAAAATATCAAGATATAGAATTGATAAGTCAAAGTTCTAAATTGTATATAATAAAACAAGATGATAGGTACGGAATAATTGATAAAAATGACAATGCAGTATTACCGGCAGTATTTGATAAAATTGGTATTGATTTAAAGAACTTTGATAAAAACAATTTAAAAAATAAATATATTTTATTAGATTATTTTATACCAGTTATGAGAGATAATAAGTGGGGACTATTTGATTTAACTGGAAAGCAACTTACAAAACTTTCTTATGATGGTTTTGGCTGCATAATCTCAAGTGGTAAAAATTCAAAAAGCACGATTGTAATATCAGATTATGATATAATAGTTGCAAAAAAAGATAAAAAATATTGCTTAATAGATAGAGAAGGAAAAGAACTGGGAAATGGAGTGGATTTTGAAGCTGTTTTTTTAGAAATAGAAGCCGGAAAAACCACATATTATGTTACAAGAAATGAACAAACAGTAGATTTTGAAAAAATAGCAGAAAAATTATTGAAAAAAATTACGAGCAATACAAATAATGAATAAAAAAAAGCACATAAGTGCTTTTTTAAATTGTCTGTTTTTTAATACCATCAACCACAAAACCACAGATAATAAAGTCTATCATAAAAGAAAGACTTAATTTGAAAAGAGCTAAGCCAATATAATATGTAATAGGATTTGCAGAAGAAAATGTATATGTAAGTAAAATAATGCAGGAAATAACACAAAGCAAAAAACAAAACTTAAATCCATTTTTCATAATTTTATAAGTTTTCTTTTCCAAATTTTTAAAACTATCACAAAATAATTTAAAAAGATTCATTGCAATCCCTCCAAAGATAATAGTAACACCTTTAAGTAAAGAAAACAATGTAAATAAAATCCAAATGACTTTTTGGGACACTTTCAAAAAGTCATTTGAAAGGTATAACCAAATTTCAGATTGCATTTTTAAAAATATATGATAGAATAAAGCAAGAAGGGGAGAAAGATGGTAGCAGAAGTAATAATAAACAGATCGGCAAAAAAATTGAATAGAACCTTTGATTATAACATACCAAAAGAAATGCAAGACTTTGTAATAATTGGTAGCAAAGTTTTAGTACCATTCGGAAAATCAAAAGAATTAGAAGAGGGCTATGTTATTGGGATTAAAGAAAATTCAAATTATGAAATAAAAGATATTGCCAAAATAGAAGATAATTTAACAGATTTTCAAATAAAACTTGCTAAATGGATGGCAAGACATTATTTTTGCAATGTCTCAGACTGTATAAAACTAATGCTAACACCAGGGACAGGAAGAAAAGAAAACAAAGTTCAAGACAAAACAATCAATGTAGTTTATTTAAAAAAAGAGATAGAAGAAATAGAATTTGAAATTGAAACAAAAAAAATAAAATCAGAAAAACAAATAAGAATTTTAAAATTTGTAAAAGACAATGAAGGATGTACAATACCTGAATTAGAAACATTTACAGACACATCAAGAGCAATAATAAATACATTGATAAAAAATGAATATTTAGAGTTAGTAGAAAAAATTATTGAAAGAAATCCACTAGAAAATAAAAAAATAGAATTAACTAAAAATTTAAAACTAACAGAAGAACAGCAACAAGCCTATGATAAAGTGGAAGAAAAAATCAATAATAATGAATTTAAAGAATTTTTGCTTTATGGTGTTACGGGTTCAGGAAAAACAGAAATATATCTTCAGTTAATAAAAAAAGTATTAGAGGTTGGAAAAACAGCAATAGTGCTAGTTCCAGAAATTTCATTAACACCACAAATGCTTGACAGATTTATTTCAAGGTTTGGAAAAGAAGAAATTGCAGTTTTACATAGCAAACTTTCAATAGGAGAAAGACATGATGAATGGAAAAAAATAAAAGAAGGTAAAATAAAAATAGTAATTGGAGCAAGATCAGCAATATTTGCGCCATTAGAAAACTTAGGGTTAGTAATAATAGATGAAGAACACGATAGTTCCTATAAATCTGAAACAACACCAAAATACAATGCAAAAGAAATAGCGGAAGTTATAGGAAAAGTGAATAAATGTCCGGTTGTATTAGGAAGTGCAACACCAGATTTAAACACATATTATAGAGCAACAATGGAGCCAAATCAAGATGATAACAATACGGGAAAAAAAGAAACAATAGAACTTCTAAAACTAACCAAAAGAGCAAATGAATCAAGTTTACCAGAAGTTGAAGTTGTAGATTTAAAACAAGAACTTGCCAATGGAAATAGGTCAATGTTAAGCGTAGATTTATATTCAGCAATAGAAGAAAATTTGAAAAACAAACTTCAAACAATCTTATTTTTAAATAGGAGAGGCTACTCGACATTTATAATGTGTAGAGAATGTGGGTATACTGTAAAATGTCCAAATTGCAATATAAGCTTAACATACCATAGATTTGGGAATATTTTAAAATGTCATTATTGCGGGCATGAGGAAAAAGTAGTAACAACATGCCCAGAATGTGGAAGCTCAAAAATTAGATATTTTGGAACAGGAACTCAAAAGTTAGAACAAGAAATAAATAAATTATTTCCAAATGCATCAACAATAAGAATGGATGTAGATACAGTTACGAAAAAGAACTCACACGAAGAAATTCTTAACAAATTTAAAAATGAAAATATTGATATACTAATTGGAACACAAATGGTAGTAAAAGGACACCATTTCCCCAATGTAACACTTGTAGGAGTAATAACAGCAGATAGTTCTTTAAATATAGACGATTACAGAGCAAATGAAAGGACATTTCAAATACTAACGCAAGTTGCTGGACGAGCCGGAAGAGAAAACAAAAAAGGAAAAGTAATTATACAAAGCTACACTCCGGAAAACTTCAGTATAGAATGTAGCAAAAAACAAGATTATGAAATGTTTTATAAAACAGAAATTGCTTTAAGAAAACAGTTAAAATATCCGCCATTTTGTGATATATTATTAATCAGTTTTAATAGTACAAATGAAAAAGAAATACAAAATCTAAGTGCAAATATGTTTAATTACCTAAAACAGGAATTAAATGAGGAAGAGTTTAAAATTTTTAAACCAATGCCATGTCCGGTAGATAAAATACAGAATAGATTTAGATGGAGAATTATTGTTAAAGGGAACGTGGATGAAAAAACAAATGCGATACTTAACAAAGCTCTAAGAATTGTTTACAATCAAAATTTAAAAAACACAAGAGTAAGTATAGATGTAAATCCTAATAGTATGATGTAATAATACAAACTTTTTGGGACACTCCCCAAAAGTATTTTTATGATTTTTAATATTACAATTATATTACATTTCTCATTAATTATTGAACAAGTTATATTTATTTGCTAAAATATAATAGTAAACCAACCAAAGAGAAAGAAGGTATAAATATGATAAATAATGTATCAAATAAAAAAACAAGTGGAATCACGCTAATTGCGCTAGTAATTACAATAATTGTTTTATTGATAATTGCGGGAATAACAATAAATGCAATTACAGGAAGTGAGTCTGCACCAGCTAAAGCTAACGAAGCAGAACAAAAAAATGATATAGGAATAGCAAAAGACCAAATTAGTTTAACAGCAGTAAATACTAAAACAGAAGCATATGAAACAGCATATGTAGGAGAAGGTATTTCAAGTACAGATGCTTCAAATTTAGTTGGAAGAACAGTAATAAAAGCAGTAGCAGAACATATACAATCAAAAAATCAATATGGTAAGGCAACAGTGGAAATAACAGGATTTGGAGATTTGAATGACATAACAAATGATGCATCAATAACAATAAGAACAAGAGATTTAAAAGTAACAGGTACAATATTATTACAAGATGGCGTTTTGACATGGGGAGAAATAGGAGAAAGAACTGAAGAAGAACAATTGGAGTTGATTTCATCTAAAATAAATCAAGGAATTTTATCTCCATTAACAGACGAAAATCCACACTCAATAAAATTGAAAGATGCTAAAGGAAATAAAATGGTTTTACCAGCTGGATTTGAAATATCAAGCTCAAATGGAGATGCGGCAAACGTAGCGGAAGGAATAATAATACAAGATGAAGCTGGAAACCAATTTGTATGGGTGCCAGTAGGAACAATAACCGAAGCAGATGGATCAAAAGTAACAATCCCATTAGGAAGGTATTCGAATTTTATATCAACTAATGGAAATTATACTCCGCTGCAGGGACTTACAAACGGAGGGTATACTCCAACTACATCTGCACATTTAAGAGAGAGTTATTATTATGAATTTGCACAAAAACAACAAGGAGAAACAGGAGATAGTGAATCAATAACAATAACAAAAGCTATGAATATCACTAATAAACCTGATGGATATGAAACAGAAAATACCAAGGCAAAGAATATCCGAAAATTTTTAGAATCTGCAAATAGAAATGGAGGCTTTTATATTGCAAGATATGAAGCTGGAATAAAGGGAACAGCTTCTTCAAATACAAGTGCATCACAAGGAGGATTAACCAAAAATAGTGCTACAAGTGGATATATAGTATCACAGGCTGATAAAGGCGTATGGAACAAGATAAGTCAACTTAATGCTGCAACAGTTTGCCAAAACATGTATACAACTACAACGAACCCATATGTAACAAGTGATTTAGTGAATAGTTATGCTTGGGATACGGCAGTAATATTTATACAACAATGTGGTGGAGTAACTAATTATTATGTTAGTAGAGATTGTGATGGAATGTTAAAGAAAACAGGGAAAAAAGGAGATGATGTTTGTCATATAAACGATATGGCAAGTAATGTACGCGAGTGGACGACGGAGAGTTCTACCCTAAATAAAAATCCTTGTGTAACCCGTGGCGGAAGTTACGGAAATGGTGCTGGAACATGTTCAATTGGAAACTCTGAAACAGGTTACAATGCTGAGAATATTGGATTTCGCCCAATTTTATATCTGTAGAGCTAAAGGTTTATTTTTCTGGACGTGTATAAAAAATACTAAAAACGTTAAGTAAACAACTGCCAATAATATTATATTTGTAGTTGTTTATTTTTTTATTTAATCGAGCACTTGCAAAGTGCTCGATTTTATTATATAATATCTACTGGAAATAGTATTAAAAGAAGGAAGGAAATACATATGGCTATCAGACAAATACGCCAGGAGGGCGATCCGATTTTAAAAAAGAAATCTAGAATAGTAGAAAACATTGACGAGAAAATAATAGAACTAATTGACGATATGATAGAAACAATGCACAAATACAACGGCGTAGGATTAGCTGCAGTACAAGTTGGAATTTTAAAACAAGTTCTTGTAATTGATATTGATGATGGAAATGGTCCTGTTGCAATGATTAATCCTGTAATTATAAAAACAAAAGGAGCAGAAGAAATGGAAGAAGGCTGTTTGAGCTTTCCTAATAAATTTGCAAAAGTTATAAGACCAACAGAAGTTACAGCAGAATATACAAATATAAAAGGAGAACGTATAAGAGTAAAAGCAAAAGAACTATTTGCACAGGCAATAGCGCATGAGGTTGATCATTTGAATGGAGAAGTTTTTGTAGACAAAATGGTGCCAGGGACGCTAGAATATGTGACACCAGAAGAGAATAAATAAAAAACAAAGGAGAAATAAAAATGAATAATAATACTCAAAATAAACGGAATTACATTAATTGCCTTAATAGTAACAATTATTGTACTATTAATACTTGCGGGAGTAACATTAAATTCATTAACAGGAGGCGATAATGCGCCAACAAAAGCAAATGAGGCAGACCAAAGAAATGATATAGGAACAGCAGCGGATCAAATAGGAATAGTAGTAGCAGATACTAAAACTCAAAGCTATAGGAGAGTATATCAAGGAAATGAGATAAAAGTGGGAGAAGCGGAGGCAGTTGTTGGACAAGATGTCATAAATGCAGCTTTAGAAATGGATGGAACAAGTATTGGAAAAGCTTCAATAGAAGTTAAACAATTAACGGAAAATGATAATCTTTATGATGCACAAATTAAAATTAGAACAAAGGATTTCTTACAAAGTGGTACAATATCACTAGATGGTGGAGTATTAACTTGGGGCGAGATTACAGAAATAACGACAGAAGATTAAATATAGAAATTATATTCAAAAAATTAAGAAATGAGGAAATAAAATTTGAAAATTGTATTTATGGGGACGCCAGACTTTGCAAGAGAAAGTTTAGAAGCGTTATACAATAATGGACATGAAATTCTGGCGGTTGTAACAAATCCAGATAAACCAAAAGGGAGAGGCATGAAAATGGTTGCCTCTCCTGTTAAAGAGTTTGCAATAGAAAAAGGATTAAAAATATATCAACCAGAAAAAGTAAGAAAAAACGAAGAGTTTATAAATGAAATTAAATCATTAAATCCAGATGTAATCTGCGTTGTAGCTTACGGGAAAATCTTACCACAAGAAATTTTAGATATTCCTAAAAAAGGTGCAATAAATGTACATGGTTCATTGCTACCAAAATACAGAGGAGCAGCGCCAATCCAATGGGCAGTTCTAAATGGAGATAAAACAACAGGTATAACTACAATGTACATGGGGGCTGGAATGGATACAGGAGACATGATTCTAAAGAAAGAAGTAGAAATTGGAGAAGATGAAACAACAGGAGAATTATGGGAAAGACTTTCTAAAATTGGTGGTGAGCTTTTAGTTGAAACCTTAAAACAAATAGAAGATGGAACAGCACCAAGAATACCACAAGGTGAAGACTTTACAATGGCACCAATGCTAGATAAAGAAATGGCTAAAATTGATTGGGAAAATAAAACGGCTGAAGAAATTAAAAATCTAGTTCGTGGATTAAATCCAATAATGGGAGCATATACATTTCTAAATGGCAAAAAAATAAAATTCTGGAAGGTTCAAGTTGCAGGAGAGATAGAAGAAAATACTTCTTTGAAAAATGGAACGGTTGTGAAATCTGATTCAAAAGAGGGAATTTATATAAAAACAAAACAAGGAATTCTAAAAGTGTTAGAAATCCAGGGAGAAAATGCTAAGAGAATGTCAATTCAAGATTATCTACGCGGGAATTCGATAAAACAATTCGAAGTTTTCGAATAATAAAAAAAGATAATAAATATTCAAAAAAATATTGTAAAATCCAACAAAAATTGATATACTTATAGCAAAATAAGTATATCATTTTTGATTTGCAAAAATTTTATAAATATGATATAACAATAAAAAAGAAAACGCATGAGGTGAAGTAATGATACAAGCTTACGCTAAATCAGATGTAGGAAAAGTAAGAGAGCAAAACCAAGATAGCTACTATATATCAGAACCATTAGACGAAGTTCAGTTATTCATAATAGCAGACGGAATGGGTGGTTACAATGGTGGAGAAATAGCAAGCAGTTTAGCAGTTCAATCAGCCAAAAATTATATAGAAAACAATTTTGCAAGCTCAGATAAAGATAAAGAAAGCATAATCCAGTTAGTAGGAAGTAGTTTAGAGTATGCAAACATGGTAGTATATGAAAAGTCTAAAGAAAGTGAAGAACTATCAGAAATGGGTACTACAATGGACATTTGCCTAATATATAATAATAAGGCATTTATTGGTCATGTCGGAGATAGTAGAGTTTATAGAGTTCGTAAAGAATTCATAAGAAAGCTAACACAAGACCATAGCTATGTACAAAAATTGGTAAAAGATGGAACAATAACACAAGAAGAGGCTATGCATCATCCACAAAAAAATATGCTAATCAAAGCACTTGGATGTAATGCGTTTGTTGAGCCAGATGTAATGATAAAAGGTTTCCAAAAAGATGATATACTTTTAATGACAACAGATGGACTAACAAACTTAGTAAGCAAAGACCACATATTTGAAACAGTAAAAACAGAAAACTTAGAACAAGTACCAAAAAAATTGGTAGAACAAGCTAATAACAATGGTGGTTATGATAATGTAACAGTAATAATAATAAAAAATATATAAACCTTAGAAGGGGAAGGTAATAGTATGAATTTAGAAGGAAAGTTACTTGGAAATAGATATGAAATAATAGAAAAAATAGGTAACGGAGGAATGGCAACAGTATATAAAGCAACAGATAAAATACTAAAAAGACAAGTTGCAGTAAAAATACTAAGAGATGAATTTACAACAGATGAAGAATTTATAAGAAGATTTGAGGTAGAAGCCCAATCAGCTGCAAGACTTACACATCCTAATATCGTTTCAATATATGATGTAGGTGTAGATGGAAACTTGCACTTTATAGTAATGGAGTTAATCCAAGGCAAAACTCTAAAAGAAATAATAGTAGAAGAGCAAGGACCACTTCCATGGAAATGGTCAGTAAATGTAGCAATACAAATTGCTCAAGCCCTTGAAATGGCTCATAGAAACAATATTATACATAGAGATATAAAACCACATAATATAATAATTACAGAAGATGGAATTGCAAAAGTTACAGACTTTGGAATTGCAAAAGCTGTATCAAATTCAACAATTACAGCATTTGGAACAACAATAGGCTCTGTGCACTATTTTTCACCAGAACATGCAAGAGGTGGATTTACAGATGCAAAATCAGACATCTATTCATTAGGTGTTGTAATGTATGAAATGCTTACAGGAAAAGTTCCATTTGATGCAGATACACCTGTTTCTGTTGCATTAAAACACATGCAAGAAGAACCAGTAGAACCAATAGAAAAAAACAAAAATATGCCATCATCTGTAAATAAAATAATAATGAAAGCTTTGAAAAAAGATAGTACTTTAAGATATCAAACAAGTACAGAGATGTTGGTTGACCTAAAAGCGGCTTTAAAAGATCCATATGGTGATTTTGTTGAAGAAAAAGAATATGATCCAACAGCCAGAACTCAAAAATTAAATGCAGAAGAAATAGAAAGAGCAAGTAAAAGAACAAACAAGAAAAAAGAAAATAAACTAATAGCATTTATAAAGAGTCATAAAGTAATAAGTGCTATGGCAGGAGTTGTATTATTATTTTTCATAACATTTGTAGCAACAATGTCAATGCTAAGTTCATCAAAACCTAAAGAAACTAAAGTTCCAAATGTAATAGGAATGACAGAGGAAGAAGCAAAAAAACAAGTAGAAGATGCAAAACTTGTATTTGAAAAAGAAAAAGAAGAATATGACAAAGAAGTTGAAGCAGGAAAAGTTATTTCTCAAAAAACTGAAATTGGTGAATACATGAAAGTAGTAGGAAATTTAACAGTAAAAGAAGGCAGCAAAATCTATGTTATAATAAGTAAAGGTCAAGAAAAAACAACAGTACCAAATGTTAAAGGAAAAGAAAAAGAAGAAGCAATAAAATTAATAGAAGAAGCAAAATTACAAGCAGAAATAGTAGAAGAAAACAGCAAAACAGTTAAAGAAGGATATATCATAAGCCAAGAAACAGATGCAGATACAGAAGTACTTGCTGGAGATACAGTAAAAATACATGTAAGTACAGGTGCTGAAAAAGTTACAATGGTTAGCGTAATAGACAAAGATGAAGAAGAGGCTAAAAAAGCTTTAAATGCTATAGGAATTACTAATATAACTATTGCTTATGACGAAAATTCAAGCAAAGATTATGGAAAAGTAATAAAACAAAGTATAGTAGATGGAAGCACAGTGGAAAAAGATTCAAGTATAACACTTACTGTAAATAACTACAAAGCAACTAAAACAATTACATTATCAATAAATGTAAAGAAAATAACAGGTTATACTGATTCTAGTTCAAATAATGAAAAAGAAAATAATGGTTCAAATAATACTGAGTCAAAAAGTAAATCAACTCCAAAAAATGTTGAAGTTAAAACAATGTTAGATGGAAACGTTGTAGATACAAGAACTGAAAAAGAAAATGCTGAAAATGTAAAAGTAGATATATCTGGCACAGGAAGTCATGAAGTAAAAATTCAAATTGGTAATGCTATTAGGACAAAAAACATTAATTTCGACTCAGATAAATCTATTACAATAGAATAAAATTTTATAATAAAAAACTAAGTGTTTACTTAAAACACTTAGTTTTTATATATACATTCTTGTAAAAAAACAAAAATTGTGTTAAATTATAAATATAAGGAATTGGAGGAATAATGCAAGGTCTAATTATAGAAAATATTTCAAATTTATATAAAGTTAAAAGTGGAGAAAATGTGTATACTACAACAGCAAGAGGCAAATTTAAAAAAGATGAAATTATACCAGTTGTTGGAGATTTTGTCGAATTAGCTGAAGTAGACAACGAAAAAATGGAAGCGGTAATAGATGAAATTTTGCCAAGAAAAAACTATGTAAAAAGGCCCAAAGTAAGTAATATAACACAGCTTGTATTTGTACTTTCAAGCAAGCATCCAAAGCCAGATTTACTAATGTTAGATAAACAATTAGCATTTGCAGAATTTTTAAATATAAAATCAATAATTGTTTTAAATAAAATAGATTTAGATGAAAAAACAGAATTTAAAACAATAAAAAAGATTTATGAAAACGTTGGATACAAAGTAATAGAAACACAAGCAAATGAAGGTAATGGAGTAAAAGAATTAGTTAAATTAATGAAAAACAATATAAATGTATTTTCGGGCAATTCTGGTGTGGGAAAATCTACACTTATAAATTCAATATTTAACGAAAATGTAACTCTAGAAGGTGAAATAAGCCAGAAAAATAAAAGAGGAAAAAATACAACAACATCAATTAAACTATACGAAATAGATAAAGATACATACATTGCAGATACACCAGGTTTTTCAACATTTGAGATATCAGAAATCGAATCAAATCAACTAGAAAACTGTTTTAAAGAATTTAAACAATATATTCCAAATTGTGAATTTGTTGGATGCACACATATAAAAGAGGGAAATTGTGGAATCAAGCAAGCAGTTGAAGAAGGAAAAATAAATTTAGAAAGATATAATAGATTTATAAAAATTTACAGCGAATTAAAAGATAAGGAGAGTAAAAAATGGTAGAAATTTCAACATCAATATTATCAACATTAAAAGGAAAAGAAGCAGATACTTTTTTTGCCTTGGAAAAAGCAAAAACAGATTATTTTCATATAGATGTAATGGATGGGAAATTTGTGGAAAACGATACCTACGAAAAAATGCTAGAATATAGTTCATATATAAAAAGAATTTCAAATTTACCACAAGACGTGCATTTAATGGTAGAAGATGTAAAAAGCGCAATCGATGATTTTCTTGCAGTTGAACCTAATATAATAACATTCCATTATGAGGCATGCAAAAACAAAGAAGAAGTAATGGAATTGATAAACTATATAAAACAAAACAATTGCAAAGTAGGGATTTCAGTAAAACCAAATACTCCTATAGAAAGTATTTACGAATTTTTACCATATGTACACTTAGTTTTAGTAATGACAGTTGAACCAGGAAAAGGTGGACAAACATTACTGACAGATATGGTTACAAAAATTAAAACATTAAAAAAATATGTTGAAGAAAACAATATAGAAATAGATATAGAGGCAGATGGAGGAATAAACCTACAAACTGCTCCAGCTGTGAAAGAAGCAGGAGCTAATATACTTGTTGCAGGAACAGCAATAATAATTGCTAAAGATTATAAAGTGATAATAGATGAATTAAAGCAATAGAAAATTTAAAATTCTATTGCTTTTTTTTATGCTTAGTGATATCTTAAAGAGGCATACAAAATTTGAAAAAAATGTTAAAAAATCAAAATTTTGTATATACTATATAATGGAAATATATTATTAACTATATTTCAAAAACAGATAGGAGTTGAAGAGTATGGCAAATGATTACAAAATTGTAGACAGCTTGGAGAGCTTGGAAGAAAAAATTAAACAAGTTAAAGAAGCACAAGCTAAATTTGCAAAATATTCACAAGAAGAAGTAGACAAAATATTTTTAGCAGCTGCTTTAGCAGCAAATAAAGCAAGAGTTTCACTAGCTAAAATGGCTGTTGAAGAAACAGGAATGGGAGTTGTAGAAGACAAAGTTATAAAAAATAACTATGCTGCAGAATACATCTACAACAAATATAAAAATACAAAAACTTGTGGTGTAATAGAAGAAGACAAAGCTTATGGGATAAAAAAAGTTGCAGAACCACTTGGTTTAATTGCAGCAGTTATACCAACAACAAACCCAACATCAACTGCAATTTTTAAAACTTTAATATGTTTAAAAACAAGAAATGGTATAATAATAAGTCCACATCCAAGAGCTAAAAAGTCAACAATAGAAGCGGCTAGAATAGTGCTAGAAGCAGCTGTAAAAGCGGGAGCACCAGAGGGAATAATTGGATGGATAGATGTTCCATCATTAGATATGACAAATATGTTAATGCAATCAGCAGATACAATATTAGCTACAGGTGGACCAGGAATGGTTAAATCAGCTTATTCAAGCGGAAAACCAGCACTTGGAGTAGGTGCAGGAAATGTACCAGCTGTAATAGATGAAAGTAGCGATATTACACTAGCTGTTAATTCAATAATACATTCTAAAACATTTGATAATGGTATGATATGCGCTTCTGAACAATCAGTAATTGTGCCAGAAAAAATATATAAAGAAGTAAGAGATGAATTTGCAAAGAGAGGATGTTATTTCTTAAATCCAGAAGAAACAGAAAAAGTTCGTAAAACTATAATAATAAATGATGCCTTAAATGCAAAAATAGTTGGTCAAAAAGCTCACACAATAGCAAAATTAGCAGATGTAGAAGTTCCAGAAGATACAAAAATTTTAATTGGAGAAGTAGAGTCAACAGAAGTTTCTGAAGAATTTGCACACGAAAAATTATCTCCAGTACTTGCAATGTATAAAGCAAAAGACTTTGAAGATAGCATAACAAAAGCATGCAAACTAATTGATGGCGGTGGATTAGGACATAGTTCATCACTTTATATAAATGCAGAAAAAGAACCAGAAAAATTAGAAAAATTCTATTCAGCAATGAGAACATGTAGAGTCTTAGTAAACACACCATCATCACATGGAGGAATAGGAGATATATACAACTTTAAACTAGATCCATCATTAACACTAGGTTGTGGTTCATGGGGAGGAAACTCAGTTTCTGGAAATGTAGGAGTAAAAAATTTATTAAATGTAAAAACAGTAGCCGAAAGGAGAGAAAATATGCTTTGGTTTAGAGCGCCTGAAAAGGTTTATATTAAAAGAGGTTGCTTACCGGTTGCCTTAGAAGAATTAAAATATGTATTAAATAGAAAAAAAGTATTTATAGTAACAGACAAATTTTTATATGAAAATGGTTATACAAAAGGAATTACAGACAAATTAGACGAATTAGGAATAACACACACAACATTCTCAAATGTAGCACCAGACCCAAGTCTAGCTTCTGCAAAAGAAGGAGCAGCTTTAATGGAAACATTCAAACCAGACTGTATAATAGCACTTGGTGGTGGTTCTGCAATGGATGCTGCAAAAATTATGTGGGTTCTATATGAACACCCAGAAGCAGATTTTTATGATATGGCAATGAGATTTATGGACATCAGAAAAAGAGTATACGAATTCCCTAAAATGGGAGAAAAAGCTTATTTTATAGCGGTTCCAACATCATCTGGAACAGGTTCAGAAGTAACACCATTTGCAGTAATAACAGATGAAAAAACAGGAGCAAAATACCCATTAGCAGATTATGAGTTAATGCCAAAAATGGCAATAGTAGATACAGATTTAATGATGAATGCACCAAAAGGATTAACATCAGCATCTGGAATTGATGCATTAGTTCATTCATTAGAAGCATATGCATCAATGATGGCAACAGAATTTACAGATGGTTTAGCAATGGAAGCTATTAAACTAATATTTGAATATTTACCAAGAGCATATGAGAAAGGTGCAGAAGATCCAGAAGCAAGAGAAAAAATGGCACATGCTGCAACAATGGCAGGTATGGCATTTGCAAATGCATTCTTAGGAATAGCACACTCAATGGGACACAAATTAGGAGCTTTCCATCACTTACCACATGGTGTAACAGTTTCACTTGTTATTCCACAAGTTATGAGATTTAACGCGGCTGAAGTACCTACAAAAATGGGAACATTCCCACAATATGAATATCCTCATACATTAAGAAGATATGCTCAAATTGCAGAAAACTTGGGAATAGAAGGAAAAGATGACCAAGAAAAATTAGATAAGTTAATTGCAAAAATTGAAGAGTTAAAAGCGACAATAGGAATTAAACCTTCAATTAAAGAATACAACATTTCAGAAGAAGATTTTATGGCTACATTAGACGAAATGTCTGAGCAAGCATTTGATGACCAATGTACTGGTGCAAACCCAAGATATCCGCTAATTTCTGAAATAAAAGATTTATATTTAAAAGCTTATCATGGAGAAAAATAAAGGAGGAAAAGTCATGTTTATAAGTTTAGATAATCCAATTGCAGAAAGAAAAACCAAAACAGTATATAGAGATGGAGATAAAACAATAAAATTATTTGTAGAAAATTATTCTAAAGCAGATATTTTAAATGAAGCTTTAAATCAAGTAAGAGTAGAAGAAGGAACAGATTTAAATATTCCTAAATTAATTGAAGTAAGTAGAATAGATAATAGATGGGGATTGATTTCTGAATTTGTAGAAGGAACAACTTTTGCAGAAAAATTAGAAAAAGAACCAGAAAATGAAGAAGAAATTCTAAATCAATTTGTAGATGTTCAATTAAATATATTATCAAAAACCGTTCCATTACTAAATAGAATGAAGGAAAAATATAAAAGAAAAATCAATTCTTTAGATATTACAGATAATATTAGATATGAGTTATTACAAAGACTAGATGGAATGAAAGATCATGTTAAACTATGCCATGGAGATTTCAATCCAAGCAATGTTGTAATAAAAGAAAATGGAGAAGTTTCAATATTAGACTGGTCACATGTTACAATAGGTAATGCTTCAAGCGATGCAGCAAATACTTATATGCAATTTATAATGGATGGAAAAGCTGATAGAGCAGAAAAATATTTAGAAATATTCTCTGTAAAAAGTGGAATAAATAAGAACTTAGTTCAAAGATGGATTCCAATAGTTGCAGCTTCTAGAAAGGCAAAAGGAAAAGAAGATGAACAAGAACTTCTAGATAGATGGTTAGATGTTCTTGATTACACTTAATTTGAAAAATACATGGCAAATTTAGTTATAATAATTAGCAAAGTGCCAAATGGGTATGTCCCTTTTGGTACTTTGTTTGCGTTTTAAAAAGAAAAACCCCTAAACATATAGAAATGTTTAGGGGAAAAATGAAATTAATACGGGCCTGAAGGAGAACCCGAGAAAATTACGAGTCTCTGAACTTCATCGCTCTCCCAATATATAAAGGAGTCAAATGCATATAGTTCAGAACTGATTGGTTGTTCGTAGAGCCATTCTATAGCCTGATCAAGATTTCCAACTGCTGGAGTATCTTCACCAATATCAGTTGCTTCCTCAAGATTGGTATCCAAAGCAAATGAATGCTCAAAGAAAATGTCTGCCGGAATGGTATAATCGCACTTATATAAGGCTTTTATAACATTAACCTGTGTGTTCTCTTTGACCCGATGATGGTTGTTACAGATGTATTCCCAAACACCGGGATATTGACCTTCCTGATTTACAACCCTATAAAGATCATCAGGAAAAGCGGAAGAGCGCAACCTGTTGACCACACTTTTGGCCATAAGTTGCTGGAGATAGTCGAAGTCGTAATAAGGGTAGTAACTTTCGTTATAACCTACTTCGTGCTCGACAATACTGCCTATGCTTTCGACAAGATTCCAATTTATCTCTTTGTCTAATGGAATGCCTGCCTTTTTTTGCATCAATTCTCTTGGGGAAAGTGGTTTTATTTCTATTTCTTCCATTTTCTCCTGAGAAGGAAGGTTGGAATCATTCGCAAGTGCATGTGCAGCATTCTTACGTTCATTGATTCCGTTTTCTCTTAAACGACCGTACTCTTTGATTCTAACGTTAACGTTTACCAACGCCAAGGCTATCATTGATAAAATAATAACCCCAAATATAACGTAAGTTAACAGCGAATCCTTAACCCGTTTTTTAATCTTAGCCATACATAACACCTGTCCTTTCCAAAATTTCATTTTTTTATAAAAAAGGGTATACTTTATTATATCATAATTTAGAAAAAAAGTAAAGAATTTATAAAAAGTAATTATATTTTTAAAAAGTTACCATAATACTGAAAAATAGATTGAAAAATTTAAAATAAAATGATATAATCTAGTAAGTTTGGTAATGGAAGGAGAAATACTTGGAATTTATTCAAGTATAATATAGAAATGAAAGAAGTAGAATTATTAGCCCCAGCGGGATCATTTGAAAAAGCAAAAGTAGCATTTTTGTATGGTGCAGATGCAGTATATTGTGGAACTTCATCACTTTCTTTAAGAACAAGAGCAGATATGAAAGATGATGACCTAGTAAACACAATAAAATATGCACATCAAATCGGAAAAAAAGTATATGTAACAATAAACATTTTTGCATGGGACGAAAAATATGAAGAAATAATAGCAATGGCAAAAACATTGGAAGAATTAAAGCCAGATGGTGTAATAATTGCAGATGGTGGAGTAATGGAGATATTCAAAAAATATGCTCCATCAATACCAATAAACGTAAGTACACAAGCCAATATAGTAAGCTTACATGACTGTAATTTTTGGTACAAAAACGGTGGCAAAAGAATGATAATGGCTCGTGAGCTAAATAAAGAACAGCTAAAATACATAATGGAAAACAAACCTAAAGATATGGAAGTAGAAATCTTTATACATGGAGCTATTTGTTTTGCATTTTCAGGAAGATGCTTTTTGAGTGACTTTTTATCATGTAGAAGTGCAAACTTAGGAGATTGTGCTCAAAGTTGTAGATGGAGCTATAATCTATACGCTGAAGAAAAAAACAATCCAGGTGAGCTAATGCCAATAGAAACAAGCGAATATGGTACAAGTATATTTTCATCAAAAGACTTATGCTTAATAAAAGAAATTCCAGAAATAATAGAAATGGGTGTAGATAGCTTAAAAATAGAAGGAAGATTAAAAACAGAATATTACTTAGCAAGCATTGTAAATGCATATAGAAATGCAATAGACGATTATAAAAAAGATCCAGAAAATTATGATTTTGAAAAATACCTAAAGGAATTAGAAAAAGTAAAAACAAGAGGATTAACAACATTCTACTTTAATGATAGAAAAAACAAAGATATTCAGGAATATGCAGGAAGACAATACAATGAACAATACGAATATGGTGCAAAAGTTGTAGAATATAAAGAAGAAAAATCAATAGTAGAAATAAAAAATAAATTAATGGTTGGAGATTTAATGGAAATTATCGTTCCAAATAAAATAGAACCAGTACAATTTACAATAGAAAAATTATGGGATATAGATTCTGACGAAGAAATTACAGAAATCAGCCCAGGTGTAAAAGGTCAACAAGTAATGATGAATTTACCAATTGTTTGTGAGAAAGATTGGGTAATTAGGAGAAAGAAATAAACTTAATAAACTAAATATATATTCTTTCCGGGTTTACACATTCACAGAATATATATTTAGTTTTTTGTTTTTATAATTTCAACAACTGGCCCAATCAGCATACATAGAAAGGAAAAAACACCACTTAAATTAGGTGGAAACTCTGGCCAAATTACTAAAATTGAGCCAAGTGTAAAACCAATTATTGTGTAAAAGGTCTCAGCGTAGAAATTGTCCAAACAATATTTAGTTAATTTCATAAATACAAAGGAACCAAGTGCTAAACCAATCAAAATAGGGACAAGTATAGGAAAATACAAAGATGAAACAGATGTCAAATAAGCACTATAAACCCCAAGTAACATAAGTATTATTGTGCTACTAACACCAGGCACTACAATTCCAATAGACATCATAAAACCACAAAAAATCAAATAAAAATAATTAAAACCAGTGCTATTAGCCACTGGTAATTTTTTTTCTAAAAATACAGTTGCTAAGCCCATAATTAGTGCTGCTACTAAGTATAACATATATCTCAATTTAAATTTTTTCTTTTTATTTATATCTTTTAACAAGCTCGGAACGGTGGATAAAATTAGCCCAACAAAAGCAGATTTGGTTTGTAGAGGGTAAGCATAAAGCATGTAGTTTAAGACTTTACTAAAAATTAAAGCTCCTAAAATAATTCCTGTACCAATTGGAAATAAAAATTTAATATTCTTTTTTATATTTTTAAAAAATCCTAAAACACTATTTAAAAGATTTTCATATAACCCAAAAATAACACACAAAACTCCACTGCTAATACCAGGCAGAATAGCTCCTGCGCCAATTAAAATACCTTTAAAAAAATTGGAAAACATCAAATCACCTGTTTAAAAGTATTCAAAAAAATAATAAATATAATATTTTTTCTATTTTTGAACACACATAAAAAATAAAAAATAAAGTCCATGCACTTTTAATTTTTAAGCACATATAATTGTGGTATAGAGAATTTGGAGGTGCATGTATGTTATTAGCACTTTGTAGTACAGGAATAGTAGGGTTTTTACAGTTTTTAAAATCTGCAATTTTTGTAGTTGGTTACATATCTCGGGAGCAATTTGTTTCCAGAGCCGTTGACAAGGGAAGAAGAGCTGGAAGCATTACAAAGGTTAGCAGAAGGGGACGAAGATGCAAGAAATTTATTAATAGAAAGAAACTTAAGATTAGTGGCACATGTTGCAAAGAAATATACAAACACAAAGTCTGAACAAGAAGATTTGATATCTATAGGGACAATTGGCTTAATAAAGGGGATAAATAGTTTTAGTATAGAGAAAGGCTCAAGGCTTTCTACCTATGCATCTCGATGTATAGATAATGAAATTCTTATGCATTTAAGGGCCACAAAAAAATTAAATGCTGAAGTTGCCTTAAATGACCCAATAGGCAAAGATAAAGATGATAATGTGGTTACTTTAGAAGAGGTATTGGAAAACAATGATAGAAGTATAGAAGAAGAAGTTGATTTAAAAATGAAAGTAAAACTTTTATATGAAAAAATGAAAAATGTTTTAAAAGATAGAGAAAAAACAATATTAGAGCTTCGTTTTGGACTTGGGGGGCATAAGCCTAAAACTCAACATGAAATTGCAGAAGACATGGGAATTTCTCGTTCTTATGTATCGCGTATTGAAACAAAGGCTATCAGCAAACTATCAAATGAATTTCGTTCGTTTGAATAACCACCCATTGCATTATACTGAAAAAAGTGTATAATACTTGTAAGGGTGAAAAAATGAAAGAATTAGAAAAATGTGAAATTTGTCCACATAAATGTAAAGTAAATAGATTAGAAAAAAAGCTTGGGTTTTGCAAATCAAGTGATAAAGTTAAGATTGCATTATACTCAACTCATAATTTTGAAGAACCTTGTATTAGCGGAGAAAAAGGTTCAGGAACAGTATTCTTTTCAAATTGCACAATGAAGTGTATCTATTGTCAAAATTATGAAATCAGTCAATTGGGCAAAGGAAGAGAAATATCAATAGAAGAACTTGCAAATATTTTTATGCTCCAACAAGAAAAAGGAGTGGAAAACATAAATCTTGTAACACCTACAAGTTATGTGCCACAAATAATAGAGGCTATAAAAATTGCCAAGGGAAAAGGACTAAAAATACCAATAGTGTATAATACAAATGGTTATGAGAATATAGAAACTTTAAAAATGCTAGAAGGCTATATTGATATATATTTGCCAGATTTAAAATACTACTACAATGAACTTGGAAAGAAATATTCAGGTGTAAATAACTATTTTGAAATTACTACTAATGCAATAAAAGAAATGTATAGGCAAGTTGGGGAGCCAGTTTTAAATAAAGATGGAATTATGCAGAAAGGCTTGATGGTTAGGCATTTGGTGTTACCAGGAGAAATTGATAATTCTAAAAAAATTCTAAAATGGATAAAAGAAAATTTAAGTAAAAAAATCTTTGTAAGCATTATGGCTCAATACTTTCCAACATATTTAGCAAAAAATGTGGATAATTTAAACAGAAAACTTACAAAAGAGGAATATGAAGAGATTGAGAATTTTGTGTATGAACTAGATATCGAAAATGGCTATATGCAAGACTTAGGAGAACATGAAGAAGAATATGTTCCAGATTGGAATAAAAAATACTAGAAAATTTATGAATTTTCTAGTATTTTTATTGCACATTTTATTCCGTCAATTGCGGCTGTCATAATTCCTCCAGCATAACCTGCACCTTCGCCACAAGGGTATAGTCCATCAATATTTGAAACCAAATTATCATCTCTTAAAATACGAACAGGGGAAGAAGTTCTTGTTTCAACACCTGTCATAATACTATCTGGGTGAGCAAAGCCTTTTAATTTGGTATCAAAATGAATAAGTCCCTCTTTTAAAGTTTGGTTAACAAATTCAGGGAATAGGTCATTCAAATTACATAGAGTAATGCCAGGCTTATAGCTTGGTTCGACAATTCCTATTTGACTAGATACCTTGTTTTCTAAAAAGTCTTCTACTCTTTGGGCAGGTGCATTATAGTTGTTTCCACCAAGTTTAAAGGCTTTCTCTTCCAAATTCTTTTGAAAATATATTCCATCAAGTGGGGAAGAACCGCCAAAATCTTCAGGAGTAATTCCAACTAAAAGTGCTGAGTTAGCATTTTTACCATCTCTTAAAAAATTGCTCATACCATTTGTAACAATTGTGTTTTCTTCACTAGAAGAAGCAACAACTTGTCCACCTGGGCACATGCAAAAAGTGTAGCAAGAATGACCATTAGGTGAGTGGTAAGCTAGCTTATATTCAGCAGGTGGAAGTTTCAATTTTGTAATTGTGCCATATTGAGCTTTGTTAATTTCGCTTTGTAAATGTTCAATTCTTACGCCAACAGAGAAGTCCTTTTGTTCCATTTTCACGCCTTTTTCATAAAGCTTTTCAAATGTATCTCTACTACTGTGGCCAATTGCAAGAATTACACAGTCTGTTTCAATCTTTTTACTACAATAAACAGCTGTAATCTTATTATTAGTAAATTCAAAATCTGTAACTTTTTCATTAAATAAAAATTCTCCACCTTGCGAAATAATATAATTTCTCATATTTCTAACAATATTTATTAAATTATCTGTTCCAATGTGTGGCTTACTTAAATACAAAATTTGACTTGGAGCTCCAAAATTTACAAATTCTTGAAGGACTTTTTTGCTATATGGACTATTAACTCCTGTTGTTAGCTTTCCATCTGAAAAAGTTCCAGCACCACCTTCACCAAATTGAACATTACTCATAGTATTAAGTCTTCCATTTTTTTTGAACTCTTCAACGTCTTTGATTCGAGCTTCAACAGGCTTGCCTTGTTCAATAACAATAGGCTTAAAGCCATTCTGTACAAAAGTAAGAGCAGCAAAAAGACCAGCAGGACCAGCACCGACAATAACTGGACGAATTTGTGAAGTTCTATTTATACTTGTTTTGGGCAATTTAAGTTCTTTGACTTTATCTAGTTTTTTATACTTATTCTCATCTTTCACTTCAATATCAATTGAATAAGAATAATGAACATCATCCTTTTTTCTAGCATCAATAGACTTTTTAGAAATAAAAGAATTTAAAACATCATTTTTATTTATATGAAACTTTTCAAAAGCAAAATCAATTACTTCATTTTCAGTTAAATCATTTCTAATTTTCAAATTATTAATTCTTAACATATAAAATCCTCTCCACAATATATTTTATCATAAAAATTACAAAAAAACCAGACTTTTTGGGACACTCCCCAAAAACAAGGTTTTAAAATCAGAGGGTTAAGTGTATATTTTAAGATGCACTTGATTTTTTTTAAAAAATAATATATTATTATAAAAGTGTGTTAATTTTAAATTATCATAATGTAACAAAATATAAAGTTATTATAAGGAGGAAAAAATATGGAAGAATTTAATACAATTGAAAAAGTTCGTAATTTATTTGAAAGTGTAGGAGGATTAGGAAACGAAAACTTATTTTTCGTTACTTGCCAAGATAAGGAAAAAGTATCTGGTGTAGCTGCTGGTATGGAATATCCATATGATGGATTATTAATTAATGCAAGCGAAAAAGGTATTGGAATGTTTTATTTAAGAGCTGGAGCTCTAAGTGGTTTATTTGGATTATCAAATCCAGCTAAAATGAAATTAGAGAGAGAAAACTATGTATTCATTCCAGTTGAAAATATCCAATGGATAACAGTTAAAAATTTTGCTTTATTAAACTCAAAAACAAAAAGAATAGAAATAAATACAGTAGATGGTAAATCTCATAAATTATATGCTAAAATAGACGAAAAAGATTTCCCATATCAAAAACAAAACTTTACTATGTTTATTGAAAAATATGGTAATAAATAAAAAAAGGAGGAAATCAAAATGGAATATATTATAGCTTTAGTAATGTTTCTTGTTATTGTTGTGGTATCAATATATTTTCTAAGAAAAGAAAATTTGAAACTAGAAGAAATGAAAAGTAATCTAAATGAAGAACAAAAAAATAAACTAGCATTAACAGATATAAAATTTGTAGAGGGAAAAAATGATGAGTGGATTCAAGATGGCGTAATTGGAGAAATGAGAGACAAGGGACATAAATATGCAATAAGAGTTTTATGGCATAATAAAGTTATACAAAATGCAACTTATGACCAATTACAATATGGAGATACTTCACTATCTAAAAAGGATGTAGAAAATAACGGACTAAAAGTTGGAGATTTTGTTAAAGTTTATATAGCGCCAGCTAAAACATCCGGATGTTTTAAAATTATTTTATAAACATATTTCAATATAGCTAGAAGGGATAAACTATATGAACCATGAAAAAGAAATAATAGAAAAGATAATTGAAAAATATAATTTGAATTTAGGCGAAGATTATTTTTATGTTGGAGCTTCAATAATTCAAAGAAGTGATTATCCACAAAACACGGAAATTCTTTATTGCGAAGACGGATTCAATGATGAAGAGGGAAATCCATACATTATGCAATCTGTTGTATCAAAAGGCACATTTCAAAAAGATAGAATAATAGTATTTTATACAAAAGATTTACGTAGATATATAATTCCAATTGACGGGGAAAACTATACTTTAATTGGAAATGATATACCAGAGAGTGTTAAAAATATTAATTATGGTAAAGCCCAAAAGATAGTACATAGAAAAACTTTGCAACTAAATAAAGAACCTGAAAAACTAAATAACGAAGAGATAAATGCTCTATATAAAAGATATATTAAAAATTATAAAAAAGGGATAATGTTAATACCCGGAATTTTAACTTCAATATTATTGTTCATTTTAATCTTTGTTTGTTTGCTTTTTCTGAATTCGGAAAATACAAGTGAAAAATTTGGAATGGTAACCATGATATGTGGGATTATTTTAGGAGTTATAGGATCAATATTTATAATTAGATTTTTTATAAAATTTCCCGCAAGAAGACTAAAAAGCTTTGAGTATAAAAGTGAACTCTTGGTAATGAACTATTACAAAGATTTTAAGGATAGGCATATTTATGGAGTGAGTTATGATGAAAATAGTTATAAGCTAAGAAATTATAGCATCTCTCGTTATGATTTAGGATTTATTGAAGATGTTGAATATCTAGAAATTGTAAATAGATATTCTAAAAATAAAAATCCTAAAAATTGGGAATATTGCTTATTTGAAAGAAAAAAATCATAAATAAGCCCTCATATGAATGGTATTAAACAAAACTATTCGTATGGGGGTTTTATAAATCAGGTTTAATTTGTTGACAATTTTTGTGGTTTTGATATAGAATTATATGAGAAAATAGGAATATTCTAATTATATGAATTTGGGGCAACGTGGGACAACTAAAAAATAGATTTAGAAAGAGGGTAAATATATGATAATTGAAGGAAAACCAGAAGATGGTTTACAAAAACACCAACAAGAAGCATATAAAGCTGTTCAAAAAGCGTATGAACAAGGAAATAGTGCATCTGTAGTAATTCCAACAGGATGCGGAAAATCGTTTATTGCTTTACAATTAATGGCAGATAATAAAGATAAAACAATGCTATTTTTAGCCCCAACAAATGCTATAAAAAATCAAATGTAT
>JAGAED010000012.1 GCA_017613275.1 Clostridia bacterium
AAGAAAAGAAAATTATAAAAAAGAAAAAGAAAACAAAGAGATAAAACAAAAAAATGAAGAAGAAATAACAATTGAGAAGATTGAAGAACCAATAGAACAAACACCAAAAAGAAAAAGGGGAAGACCAAAAAAAGATAATAGCATAAAAGAGGAAAAAAAAGAAACAAATACAGAATCTGAAGAAACTGTAGAACAAGCTCAAAAAGGAAAAAGAGGAAGACCAAAAAAAGAGGTAAAGAAAGATGAGTAAAAGTATGACTGGCTTTGGTAAATCAACCTTAGCAACAGAATCAAAAGAATATCAAGTAGAAATAAAAACTATAAATCATAGATTTGCAGATATAAGTGTAAAAATGCCAAGAGTCTTAAGTTATTTAGAAGAAGATGTAAAAAAAGAAATTCTAAAGCAAATAAGCAGAGGAAAAATTGAAGTATTTATTACATATTCAAATTCAAGTAGTGAAGATAACGAAGTTAAAATAAATACAGAAATTGCAAAATTATATATAAACGAGCTTAGAAATTTGGCACAAGCAGAGGGATTACAATCAAACATAGAAGTAACTGAAATAGCAAAATTTCCAGATGTTTTAAAAATTAAATCTAATAATGATGATGAAAAAATTAAGGAAGAATTATTAGAGGTTGTAAAAAATGCTACAAAGAACTTGGTAAACATGAGAACTGCCGAAGGCGAAAAAATTGAACAAGATTTAAATGATAGATTAAATGACATTGAGACTAAAACATTTGAGATTTCTAAGCTTTCTACTGGACTTATTGAAGATTATGTGGTAAAATTAGAGAATAGGATAAAAGATTTGCTAAAAACAGAAGAAATAGACAAGTCAAGATTAGCACAAGAAGTTGTAATATATGCTGATAAATGTTCTGTTGAAGAAGAAATAACAAGATTAAAATCACATATATCTCAATTTAGAAAAATGCTAGAAAGCGATGGAGCAATAGGAAAGAAAATTGATTTCTTAATTCAAGAAATGAATAGAGAAACAAATACAATAGGCTCAAAAGCAAATAACTTGGAAATCACAAACAATGTAATTGAGATAAAAACACAACTTGAAGATATTAGAGAGCAGATTCAAAATATAGAATAGGAGTTGAATAATATGCAATTAGTAAACATAGGATTCGGGAACATAGTGTCTTCAGAAAGAATAGTGGCAATAGTTAGTCCGGACTCAGCACCAATAAAAAGAATGGTACAAGAAGCTAAAGATGCGAAAACAGCTGTAGATGCAACATATGGAAGAAGAACAAGAGCTGTTTTAATAATGGATTCAGGTCATATCATACTATCAGCTGTTCAACCAGAAACAGTTGCAGGTAGATTAGATAAAAATATAACTGCAGAAGAAAACAATTAAAAAAGTAAGTGCGACTAAGTTGTCGCTTATAAAAAAGAAAGGAAGTTTTAAATCATGATAGTAAAACCAAGTGTTACTGATTTACTAAAAAAATCAAAAAACAGATATGAATTAGTTATTGCAACATCTAAAAGAGCAAGACAAATAGCAAATGGAGCTGATGCTTTAACAGATAAAAAGGAGGAATCACCAGTTACACAAGCTGCGGTTGAAATAGCAGAAGGGAAGGTAACAATATGTTCGTAATATTATCTGGAGTAGCAGGTGCAGGAAAAGACACAATAAAAAAAGAATTAATAAAAAGGATGGAAAATGTAGAAACACTTCCATCTTTTACATCTAGACCTAAAAGAGATGGAGATGTAGAAGGTGGAACATACTTTTTTGTTAGTAGAGAAAAATTCGAGGAAATGATTGAAAATAAAGAATTTTATGAATATGATGTACACCACAATCATTATTATGGATTTCCTAAAAAAAGCTTAAAACAAAAAATTGACGATGGAAAAATAATTGTAAAAGACATAGATGTTAATGGAACAGAACATTTATTAGAGTTATTAAAAGATGATATGAAAATTGTTACCATCTTTTTAAGAGTGCCAAAAGAGGAACTTAAAAACAGATTAAAAAATAGAATAGACAAGCCAAGTCCAGCAGAAATTATGCTTAGATTAAATAGGTTTGATTATGAAGAGTCAAGAATTAATTTGTATGATTATGTTTTGAAAAATAATGACCTAGAAAAAACTGTTCAAATAATTATGACAATTATTAAATATGAACAAGAATTAGAAAAAAATCAAAAATAATTTTATGTGTGCTAACTATAATTAAATTATAGTTAGCACTTTAAAAAATATTTATGAAAGGAAGAAATAATGAATATTCTTGCAATTGGAGATTTAGTTGGTAATTGCGCTATTAAAGAATTAAGAGAGAAATTACCAATTATTAAGAAAGAAGAAAATATAGATTTTGTAATCGTAAATGGAGAAAATGTTGCAGAAGGAATGGGAATGACGGAAAAAAATTTTAATGATATTTTAGCTCAAAAAATTAATGTAATTACTATGGGAAATCACACTTGGGGTAAAAAAGATATTTTTAAATTTATTGATCATCCACAAATTATAAGACCTGCAAATTACAGCAAACCTGTTTGTGGAAAGGGTTACAATATCTTTGAATGCAAAGGTAAAAAAATAGCTGTAATAAATTTGATTGGCAGAGTTTCTATGAATGTGCTTTCAGATAATCCATTTATATGCGCAAAAGAAATAGTTGAAAAAATCAAATCAAAGGTTGATATAATAATAGTAGATTTTCATGGAGAGGCAACAGCAGAAAAAATAGCTTTTGCATACTACATGGATGGAAAAATAACTGCAATGTTTGGAACACACACACATGTACAAACTGCAGATGAAAGAATTTTCCCAAATGGAACTGGTTATATAACAGATATAGGAATGACAGGTCCAATCAATTCTGTAATAGGAATGGCAGTAGAGGCTTCTGTTAAAAGATTTGAAACAACACTTCCAGAAAAATATAGAATAGCAGAAGGTCAATGTATGCTTAATGGAGTGGTTTTCAAAATAGACGACACAACAAATAAAGTAACGTCAATAAAAAGAATACAAAAATAGAAAAAATATTATTTGATTAAATGGATAGATATAGTTCTAAATAATCTCCTCCCTGAATATATATAAATAAGTATATGTACAGGGAGGAGATATTTTATGACAATAGAAGATAGAAATGGAATAAAGACAGGAGTAATACAAAACCTTATTTTAGAAAATAGGCAAAAACTTAGTATATCTGGGGTTAATGATGTTTTGAGTTTTGATGATCAAGTTGTAATGGTAGATACAGAACTTGGTTTACTAACTGTTAAGGGAGAAAATTTAAAAATAAATAAGCTGAGCATAGACACGTCTGAAGTAATAGTAGAGGGAAATATAGGGCATTTATCATATAGCGAAAATTCAGGAGAAAAAGAAAAAACAATTTTGATTAGTAGGATTTTTGGTTAACTTTTTGGGACACTTTCGAAAAGTTGACCAGAAAACTTACAAAAATTTTATCATTTTTAAGGAAGTGGGAAAATGATTACTAATCAAGCTTTTTTATTTTTAATTTTTATAGTTAATGGGTTAATAATAGGCTTTTTATTTGATTTTTTTAGAATACTAAGAAAAAGTTTTAAAACAAGGGACTTTATAACATACATACAAGATATTACATTTTGGATTTTAACAGGATTTATAGTTTTATATTCAATATTTGTTTTTAATAATGGAGAGATTAGATTTTTCATATTTTTAGGGATAGCACTAGGGATAATATTATATATGACAATTTTCAGCGATTCTATAATAAAAGTAAGTGTATTTGTAATCCAATTTATCAAAAATTTTATAGCAAAAATATTACATATAATTCGCATACCAATTTCATTTATAATAAAATTTTTAAAAAAGATATTTAACAAACCAGTATCGTTTATAACATTAAATATAAAAAATATAAAAATTCGACCAAAACAAGCAAAAGTTACAAAATAAAGGAAGGAATTTGAACTTTTTTGTAGAATATATAAGTATATGACCATATTAGAAAATGGAGAGAGTTTACAGATGAATAAAACAAGAAAATTATATAAAAAATTATTAATAATAGTTGTTGCAATTTATGTTGTGCTTACATTGATAAACCAACAAAAAACGCTAAACCAATACTCAAAAGAGAGTCAAAAACTAGCAGTTGAATTGCAAGAAGAACAGGATTATAAAGAAAAACTAGCAAAAGAACAAGAAGAAGTAAATTCAATAGAATTTATAGAAAAAACTGCTAGGGAAATGTCTGATATGTACTTACCAAATGAAAGAGTATATATAGATGCTGGATTATAGAAGTTTAAGAGCTCTTTGGCTATGCCAAGGAGCTTTTTGAAAGGAAAAAATTATGGGAAATATAGTATTATTAGATGATTTAACAATTAATCAAATAGCTGCAGGAGAAGTAATAGAGAGACCAGCAAATGTTGTAAAAGAACTTGTGGAAAATGCAATAGATGCAGGAAGTACATCAATTACTGTAGAGATAAAACAAGGTGGAAAAACACTTATAAAAGTAATAGATAATGGAAAAGGAATTTTAAAAGAAGATATTCCAAATGCCATAGAACGCCATGCAACAAGCAAAATAAAAAGTATAGAAGATTTGGAAAAGACATACACAATGGGATTTCGTGGAGAAGCTTTGGCAAGTATAGCTTCAATTTCTAAATTAACTATAATGTCCAAAACAGCTGATGATGAGCTAGGTTTTAAGGTTGTTTCAGAAGCTGGAAATATAGTGGAAGCAGAAGAAACTGGTTGTAAAATCGGAACTACAATGATAGTAGAAAATCTATTTTTCAATACTCCTGTAAGATATAAATTTTTAAAACAAGACGCAACTGAATTTAAATTTATAAAAGAATGGGTTCAAAAAGTTGCTTTAGCAAATCTTAATATAGCATTCAAACTAATAAATGACGGAAAACAAGTTTTCCAATCAACAGGAAATGGGAATATTAGAGATTTAATCTATGTGCTTTATGGAAAAGAAACAAGCGAAAGCTTAATAGATGTTGATTATAAAGAAGAAAATATCCATATTACAGGTGTTATTGGAAATACTTTGATGGCAAGAGAAACTAGAAAAGACCAGATAATATTTTTAAATAAAAGAAATATAAGAAATCAAATGCTTACAAGCAGTGCAGACCAAGCGTTTAAAGGTGGCGGTACAGGGATTGGTAAATTTGGATTTTTTATTTTGAACCTAGAAATGCCTGCAGATTACTATGATATCAACGTGCATCCAACAAAAATGGAAGTAAGATTTAAAAACGAAAGCGAGATTTATAGAATTTTTTATCATGCAATAAAGAGTTCAATTTTAAGCAAAGATTTTCTTGGAAATAATGAACAAGAAGAGAAGAAAAAGGACTATGTTCAAAATGAATTTAATTTCTTAACAAATCATTTTAGCACGCAAAATAATGCAATAAATAGAATTCATGCGGTAGAAGAGAATACAGCAAGTGATAATGAAGAAAAACAAGAAGATGGTCAAGAATTAATAAAAAGAGAAAATCAAAGAAAAGTTGATTATATTTACAAAGGAATTTTATTTAGAACATATATAGTAGTAGAAATAGGAAACGAAATTTACTTAATAGACCAACATGCCGCACATGAAAGGCTTTTATATGAAAAGATTAGAGCCAATTATAAAAGTAATCTTAAAACAAATAGCCAAATGATGCTTGTTCCAGAAGTTTATGATTTAACACATAAGGAAATAGAATTTGTAAAAAACAATATAGAAATGTTTCAAAATATTGGATTTGACATTGAACTATTTGGCGAAAACTCAGTAAAAATAAATGGTATACCAGATATAGATTATAGGGTAAATAGCAAAAATGTCTTTTTAGACACATTAGACGAAATGCTTACAAACGAGAGAAGTACATCAAAAGATATAGAAGAAAGGTTTATAGCAACAGTAGCTTGTAAAGCAGCAGTAAAAGCTAATATGGACTTAACACCACAAGAGGTAGATAACTTAATACAAAATCTATTAACCCTAAAAAATCCATATACATGCCCACATGGAAGACCTACAACAATTAAATTTAGTAAAGAAGAGATAAGTAAGAGAATAAATTAAAAAGATGCCTTGGGCATCTTTTTAATTTATTCTAATTATTATTCCCACTCAATTGTTGCAGGTGGTTTAGATGTTATATCATAAACTACACGATTAACATGAGCAACTTCATTTACAATTCTACTAGAAACTTTTTCCAATATTTCATAAGGAATTTTGCTCCAAACTCCTGTCATAAAGTCTGTTGTTTCAACAGCACGAAGTGCAATTGTATAATCATAAGTTCTTTCATCTCCCATAACTCCAACAGATTTTAAATTTGTTAAAACTGCGAAATATTGGTTGATAGATTTGTGTAAACCAGCATTTGCAATTTCTTCTCTAAAAATTGCATCTGCATCTTTTAAAATTGTAAGTTTATCGTCTGTAATTTCTCCAATTACACGAATTGCAAGACCTGGACCAGGGAATGGTTGCCTAAATACTAAGTGTTCTGGAATTCCAAGTTCTAATCCTGTTTTACGAACTTCGTCTTTAAATAGACTTCTTAAAGGTTCAACAATTTCTTTGAAATCAACATAGTCAGGTAAACCACCAACATTATGATGACTCTTAATTACAGCACTTTTTCCAAGTCCGCTTTCTATTACATCTGGGTAAATTGTACCTTGAACAAGAAAATCAACTGTACCAATCTTTTTAGCTTCTTCTTCAAAAACTCTTATAAATTCTTCTCCAATTATTTTTCTTTTTCTTTCTGGGTCTGTAATACCAGCAAGTTTATTTAAAAATCTGTCTTTACAATTTACTCTAATTAAATTGATGTCGTATTGGTTTCTGAAAATTTCTTCAACCTCATCACCTTCATTTTTACGAAGAAGGCCATGGTCTAAGAAAATACAAGTTAAATTTTTTCCAATAGCCTTACTTAATAAAACAGCTGCAACAGAAGAATCAACGCCTCCTGATAACGCACATAAAGCTTTTTTATCTCCAATTTTTTCTTTTAATGTTTTTATAGATTCTTCAACAAATGATGACATAGTCCAGTCACCTGAGCAATTACAGATATTATATAAAAAGTTTCTAATTACTTGTGTTCCGTTTACAGAATTATTAACTTCTGGATGGAATTGAATTCCATATAATTTTTTAGCTTCATTTTCCATTGCGGCATTTGGACAAGAAGATGTAGAACCAATATTTTTAAAGCCTTCTGGAACATTTTCAACAAAATCGGTATGACTCATTAAAAAGCCATTTGTATTGTTAAATCCTTCGAATAATTTAGAAGAATTATCAATAGAAACTTCGATTGTTCCATATTCTCTTTTTGTTGCTTTTGCAACACTTCCACCTAAAGTATAAGTCATAAGTTGCATTCCATAGCAAATTCCTAGAACAGGGATACCAAGTTCAAAAATACCATCTGCACATTTTGGAGAATCTTCTCCAAATACACTTGCAGGTCCACCTGTAAAAATAATTCCTTTTGGATTTTTTTCTTTGATTTTTTCGATTGAAATATCATAAGGTACAACTTCTGAATAAACATTGCATTCTCTTACTCTTCTAGCAATTAATTGATTATATTGTCCGCCAAAATCAAGTATTAAAATTAGTTCATTATTTTTCATTTTTTACCTCCATATTTTTATTTTTATAGCAAAAATTATATATTTTTCCGTTATCCCCATCCTAAATTTTTTAAGAAAGCAAAGCTTTCAAAAAAATTTGGACGTTCCCCACAATTTCACTACAAAATATATAATTTTTGCATTTAAATTAATAAATGGTTGTAATAATTTTAACATAAAACTTGAAATTAGTCAAAATTTATAGTATAATTTTGTAAATTGTTGTAAAAATGGAGGGAAAAAATGAGTAAAATAGTAGAAGGAATTTCAAGAACTTTTAACGAATTTTTATTATTACCTAATTTAACAGATGAAAGATGCATACCATCAAATGTATCTCTAAAAACACCACTTGTAAAATATAGAAAAGGCGAAGAACCAAAATATAGTGCAAATATACCAATGGTATCAGCAATAATGCAATCAGTTTCTGGAGAAGAAATGGGAATTGCGCTTGCAAGAGAAGGTGGAGTTGCATTTATATATGGTGCACAATCAATTGAAAGCCAAGCAAGAATGGTTAAAAATGTAAAAAAACACAAAGCAGGATTTGTTGTAAGTGATTCAAATGTAAAATCTGGAACACCTTTAAAAGAGGTATTAGAATTAATCCAGGAAACAGGTCATTCAACAGTTATGATAACAGATGATGGAACTGCACATGGAAAATTCTTAGGACTAGTTACAGATAAAGATTATAGAATAACAAGGGCAAATTTAGATGACCCAATAGATAATTACATGACACCAAAAGAAAAAGTAATTTGGACAAAAAAGGGAATTGGATTAGCAGAAGCAAATGATATAATATGGGAAAATAAAATTGCTTGTTTACCAATTTTAGATGATGAAGAAAAACTAAAATATTTAGTATTTAGAAAAGATTATGAAGATAGAAAAAATAATCCAGACTCTTTATTAGACGAAAATAAAAGATATATAGTAGGTGCTGGAATAAATACAAGAGACTATGAAGAAAGAATTCCAGCTTTAGTTGAAGCAGGAGTTGACCTAGTTTGTATGGATTCATCAGATGGATATTCAGTATGGCAAAAGAAGACTATCGAATTTGTTCGTGAAAAATATGGTGATGATGTAAAAATAGGTGCTGGAAATGTTGTAGACAAAGAAGGATTTAGATATTTAGCAGAAGCTGGAGCAGACTTTATAAAAGTTGGTGTTGGTGGAGGTTCAATCTGCATAACACGTGAAACTAAAGGAATAGGAAGATGTCAAGCATCAGCATTATTAGATGTAGTTGCAGCAAGAGACGAATATTTCAAAGAAACAGGAATTTATATTCCAGTATGTTCAGATGGTGGAATAGTTCAAGATCATCATATAACACTAGCTCTAGCTTTAGGGGCAGACTTTGTAATGATGGGAAGATATTTTGCAAGATTTGACGAAAGCCCAACAAGAGTTGTAAAAAGAGGAAATACATACATGAAAGAATATTGGGGAGAAGGTTCAAACAGAGCAAGAAACTGGCAAAGATATGATATGGGAGGAGACAAAAAACTTTCATTTGAAGAAGGTGTTGATTCTTACATACCTTATGCTGGAAGATTAAAAGATAATTTAGCAATAACATGTGCAAAAATAAAATCAACAATGTGTAACTGTGGAAGTATAACAATTCCAGAATTACATGAAAAAGCAAGACTTACAATAGTTTCAGATGTTAGTATTTCTGAAGGAAAAGCACACGATGTTGTTTTAAAAGAAATAGATACACAATATAATTAAAAAGAGATTCAGGTAGAAAAGCACTATAAAATAGGCTTAGCTACCTGGATTTTTTTATATATTTTACATATCTCCAACTAAAATAGACAGAAAAGATTGACATAATTAACTTTATATGATAAAATATAGATAATTTATTGTAAAGGAGATTTGTGTATGGAAAGAAAAGTGAGGATAATTTCAATATCAGGTCAGCCAGTAAGTGGCAAAAGTACAACAATAAATAAAATTACAGAATTATTAAAATTAGAAGGAATTAAAGAAGAAGATATACATGTTGTTTCTGTTGGAAATAATTTTAGAGCGTATTTTAATAAAATAATGGATTTAGCAAGTAATTTAAAAAACAAAACTCTTGAAGAATTAAAAGACACTTCAGTAGATGCTGAATTAAAACAATTATGTTCTAATGAAGTTAATAGAAAAAAATTGAAACAAGCATTGGTAAATCTAATTATGTCAGATTTTGATTTTGATAAATTTGATATAGAAAAAGCAAATAATAGTGATAAATTAAAAGAAATAAGAGATATTATAGATACAATAGTAGATACAAAAGTTACTGAATTGGGAAAAGAAGCAATAAAAAATAACAGAGAAAACGAAGTATGGATAATGGACTCAAGACTTGCATTTAGTAATATTCCAGAATCTTTTGCTGTAAGATTGACTATTAGAGATGATGTTGCTGGAAAAAGATTATTTGCGGGATCAGCTCAAAGAGGAAAAGAAGACAACGCTTATGCAACTGTAGAAGAAGCAATGGAAAAAACAATAAAAAGAGGTCAAGGAGAAGAAAAGAGATATAAAGAAAGATATGGTGTAGAATTAAGTAACGAAGATAACTATAATCTAATTATTGACACATCTTTCTCAAATGTAGATGATATTGCAAAAACCATTTTGAAATGTGAAGAGCGTGAAAGACAAGGAAAATATTATGGTAAAAGATGGACAAGTCCAAAAACTTTATTACCAATACAAAGAATGTCTGAAACCTTTGATAGGGAAAATGCAGAAATTTTAGAAAAGCTTGAAGACAGAATTTCTAAAAATGGTTATGATGTTTCAGAAGAAGTAGAAATATTCGTACATGATGGTAGAAAATATTTAAATGATGGAAATCATAGAGTTGTTGTATTGGCAAACCATGGAGAAACAATGATACCATATGAAGAAAGAAAATATTCTGTTACAGCAAGTGAAGCGTATTCAGAAGAAATGACATTGGAAAATTTAGTTATGTTTACAAATATTTTTAGAAAACATAGCCCTGATTTTAGTTATGAAGATATTTATCCAGGAATAACAGAAATAGCAGTAAAAAATCAATTGAAAGAGCGTTATACATATCAATACTTGAGAATGTTACAGGAAAATGATGAGGAAAAATTTAATGCTTATTTTATAGAACTTGAAAAACAAAAAAAATACGTAAGTGAACATGGAGAAAATGATTTAGAAAGATAAAAAAGAAGCCTTAAAGGGCTTCTTTTTTATAACCAACTACTTGTAGGAATATAATTTTCATCAGGTGGATAAACAAAAGCGTCTTTAGGTTTATCCACTATTTTTATCTTGGTTATTTTTAAAGCAGGTATCTCGCCGTGGTAGTCATCCTTAAAGATTTCACCAGTAACATTAACCCAAGAACCATCTTTATATTTAGAAATATTATCATATTCACACAAAAAACCAACAACAACATATTTAAAATCAGAAGAAATAATCATATTTCTTGCCAAAACAAATTGATTATCCTTCAAATCTTCAACTTTATAAATATAACCTGTAAAATTCAGTTTCATTCCTATATAAGTATCAATATCATCATGAACAGCTTTTAAAACATTAGTATAATTACTTGATGGAATAGTAAAAACATCATTGGGTGGAACACATGCATTAGATTCATTTTTGGCTCCATAAAATATTTTGTAAGTAACAAATACCAAAATAAAAACCAAAAGTAATGCTAGAAAAGTCAAGAAAAACCTAAAAAACTTACTACCATTTATTTTAAAATTATAAATAAACATAAAAATCACCTTTTTCAAAAATATGTTAATAAATTTTATGCAAGCAAAAATAAAATAGAACGTTTTGGGAGTGTCCACCAAAACGTCTAATTCTATAGTCTTTTATGTGTATTTGCCAAAAGGGTTTAATATATGATATAATGCTAGCTGAAGGAAGGAGAAAATAGTATGCTTAAATTAAAGAATATTAAAAAAGAATACCTTACAGGTGTAAATAAAGTTGAAGCTTTAAAAGGTATAAATATAGAATTTAGAAAAAGTGAGTTTGTTTCAATTCTAGGACAAAGTGGTTGTGGAAAAACAACACTTTTAAATATTATAGGTGGATTAGATAGATATACATCAGGAGATTTAGTTATAAATGGTAAATCTACAAAACAATTCAAAGATAAGGATTGGGACGCATATAGAAATTATTCAATTGGTTTTGTATTCCAAAGTTATAATTTAATACCACATCAAAGTGTATTGGCCAATGTTGAGCTAGCTCTTACAATTTCTGGGGTTTCTAGAAAAGAAAGAACTAAAAGAGCCAAAGAGGCTTTAGAGCAAGTTGGACTAAAAGAACACATTCATAAAAAGCCAAATCAATTGTCTGGTGGGCAAATGCAAAGAGTTGCTATTGCAAGAGCATTAGTAAATAACCCAGATATTATTTTAGCAGACGAGCCAACAGGCGCATTAGACACAAAAACAAGTGTACAAATTATGGAAATTTTGAAAGAAATTTCAAAAGATAAGCTAATTATAATGGTTACACATAATCCAGAATTAGCAGAAAAATATTCAACAAGAGTTGTGAAAATACTAGATGGTTTAATTACAGATGACTCAAATCCTTTTGATAGCGAAAAAGAGAAGGAAGACGTTAAGCCTAAAACAGGTAGAACAGCGATGAAATTTTTCACAGCTTTGCGTTTAAGTTTGAACAATTTGATGACAAAAAAAGGAAGAACATTTTTAACATCATTTGCAGGAAGTATAGGAATTATAGGAATTGCCTTAATTTTAGCGATTTCTACAGGTGTACAAAATTATATAGACAAAGTTGAAGAAGACACATTGTCATCATATCCATTAATGATACAAAAATCATCGGTAGATATTGGTTCAATGATGGAAGTAATGATGGGGTCAATGGAAATTGATAAAGAAAAATATCAAGATGGAAGAATCTATTCTTCAAATATAATGGACCAAATGCTTACAACACTTTCAAATAAAAGACAAAGTAACAATTTGAAAGAACTAAAAGAATACTTGCAAGATGGAGATAATGAAATAACAAAAAATGCAAATGCTATAAAATATACTTACGATTTAGATATCAATATTTATAGAAAAGATACAGAAAATGGAATTTTAAAGGTTAATCCAAGTACAGTTATGAATTCAGTTGGCATGGGAGACGCTATGGAAGCTAGAAATAGTACAGGAATAATGAGTATTATGGGAAGCGGAATGGGCGAAATGACAAATACTGATATTTGGGTAGAAATACTAGATAACAAAGAATTGCTTGCATCTCAAAATGACTTATTAGCTGGTAAATGGCCAGAAAAATATAATGAAATTGTTTTAATGTGTGATGAAAATAATCAAATAAGCGATTATGCGTTATATTCACTAGGCTTAAAAGACCAACAAGAAATAAAAGACAAATGGAAAGCTATTCAAAATGAAGAAAAGACAACAGAAAGCCAAGAAACAAGCTATTCTTATGATGAGTTAGTAGGACTAACTTTTAAACTTGTATTAAACACAGACTATTACGAGAAAAAAAGTGGAGTTTGGCTAGACAGAAGCGATGATGACGAATATATGAAAAAGATAATTGAAAATGGTGAAGATATAACAATTGTTGGAATTGTTAAACCAAATTCACAAACAGTTATGAAAACAACAACCGGTAGAATTGGGTATTTAAGCGGTTTAACAGAGTATGTTGCAAAAAAATGTAATGAATCTCAAATTGTAAAAGAACAAAAGGAAAATACTTTAAAAAATATCTTTTCTGGTTTGGAATTCCCAACAGAAATAGACGAAAAATTTGACTTTAACAATCTTACACCAGAGCAACAAATGATGATTGCAAATTTAAAAAATGACCAAATTGCAAAAATGATGGAAGCATATACACAAAATAAAAATGCATCATTTGATAAAAACCTTTCAAAATTAGGAGCTGTTGATTTAGACGATCCAGCTGGAATAAACATTTATCCAAAAGATTTTGCAGCTAAGGAAAAAATAGTAAAAGCAATAGAAGAATACAACAACAAGCAAAAAGCACAAGGAAATGAAGAAAACGAAATAAACTATTCAGACATGGTTGGAACAATGATGAAATCTGTAACACAAATTGTAGATACAGTAAGCTATGTATTAATTGCGTTTGTGGCAATTTCACTAATAGTTTCATCTATAATGATAGGAATTATAACATATATTTCTGTATTAGAAAGAACAAAAGAAATAGGAATTTTAAGAGCAATTGGTGCTTCAAAGAAAGACATTTCAAGAGTATTTAATGCAGAAACATTTATAGTTGGTCTAATTTCAGGATTACTTGGAATTGGAATAACAATATTACTAACAATTCCAATAAATGCAGTAATATTCGCAGTTACAGGAGTTGAAGTACATGCAATGGTACCATTTGGCGCAGGTGTGGCTCTAGTAATAATTAGTATGATTCTAACAATAATTGCAGGTTTAATCCCAGCAAAAATGGCAAGCAAGAAGGATCCTGTTAATGCACTAAGAACTGAATAGGGAAAGAAAACAAAAATGTACATTAACGAAGCAAAAGTAAAATTTAGAAATATGATAAATGAAATTGAGCTATTCATAGGAATAATTGGATTTGTTATATTTGGCTCAACAACAATTTATATATCATTAGAGAGATTAGCAACTCCAGAACAATATGGAATAATGTTTGCAATAGTTGCAATTAATATAGGACTAATAGCAGTTTCACTATTGTCAAGAAGATTAATGGGAAGTGTAATTTTCTATGCAAGATATTTCGAAGGAGACTTAGATGGAATAATAAAACCTTCTGACATGGTTGCAGTTGTTGGAAAGAATACAAGTAGAATTGAAAGCGAATTAAGTAGTTTAAAAGTTCGTGGTTACATGAAAAATTATAAATTAGTCAAAAAAGGAAATGAAACAATAATTGAACTTGAAAGTCTTGTAACAAAATGTGCATGTAAAAACTGCGGAGCACAAATAGATAAAAAAGTTTATTTTACTGGTAATTGTCCTTATTGTGGAGGCATTGATGTTTTTGCAAAGGAGATAGGAAGATGAACGAAAATATATATTTAGGAAACAATTTAGGAATAAGAACAATATATTTTGCAATTACATTTTTTATAGATGGTGTATTAGCTGGAACATCAGCATTTGTATTTCCATTCACAATGTTAGAGTATTCCTCAGCAGCATTTGGATTTTTCTTTTGCGTAGCAATAGGATTTGGAATACTAGCATATTTGCGATTTAGGGGATTATTATTAATAAAGGCTGCTAAGGGGTTTTCAGAACAATTTAGAAAATCTACACAACCTTTCTTAACAATTAGTACATTAAAAACACCACTAATGCGGAAATGGTCAAACAATATATTGGCCAGAAAAATATAGAGCTAAAAATTTATCATTAATAGATGGAGCAATCCGCAAAGGCTATTTAAAAAATTGCACAATAGAAATACATGCAGGAGTTCCAAAAGTTGCGCTATCAAAGAAAATTATAATAGACAGATGCCCAACATGTGGGGCACCATTTGTAGAAGTACCAGGCGAAACATACACCTGTAAATATTGTAGAAACACAATAAGAAGAGCGTTAGCAAAAAAATAGACTTTTTGGGACACTCCCAAAAAACAAGGTCAAAAAAATCTCGATTTTTATTGAGATTTTTTTCTTTAAAACTATTGCTAAAAAATTAGTTTAATGATATAGTAACATAGTATTAGATTATCAAAAGAGAGGAAGAAGTACAAAATGGGTTTATTTAAATCATATAGTGAAAAAGAAGTAAAAAGAGTAATGCCAATTGTTGAAAAAATAAATGGCTTAGAAGAAGAAATTTCAAAATTATCTGACCACGAATTAAGAGGAAAAACAGATTATTTTAAAGCTCAATTAGCAGAAGGCAAAACACTAGATGACATACTACCAGAAGCATTTGCAGTAGTAAGAGAAGCATCTAAAAGAGCATTAGGAATGAGACATTTCGATGTTCAATTAATAGGTGGAATTATATTACACCAAGGTAGAATTGCCGAAATGAAAACTGGTGAAGGAAAAACATTAGTTGCAACATTACCAGTATACTTAAATGCACTAGAAGGAAAAGGTGTGCATGTAATCACAGTAAACGATTACCTAGCTAAGAGAGATAGCGAGTGGATGGGTAAAATATATAAATTCTTAGGTTTATCTGTAGGGCTTGTTGTAGCAGGTATGGAACCATATCAAAAACAAAAAGCTTACAATGCTGATATAACTTATGGAACAAACAATGAGTTTGGATTTGATTATCTAAGAGATAACATGGTAATATACAAAAATCAATTAGTTCAAAGAGGATTACATTATGCAATCGTGGACGAAATTGATAGTATTTTAATAGACGAAGCTAGAACACCACTTATAATTTCTGGTAGAGCAAATGAATCATCAGATTTATATAAAAAAGCAGATAGCTTTGTTAGAAAACTTCAACCAAAAGTTATAGTTGAAGAAGATGTAAAAGACTATGACCAAGCTGAAGATAACGAAAAATATGATTATATAGTAGACTTAAAAGCAAAATCTGCATCACTTACACAAAAAGGTATCAAAAAGGCAGAAGAAGAATTTGGATTAGAAAACTTCAATGACCTAGAAAACTCTACATTAGTACACCATGTACATCAAGCTTTAAGAGCTTATGGAATCATGAAAAAAGATATAGACTATATCGTAAAAGATGGCGAAGTTCTTATAGTTGACGAATTTACAGGTCGTATAATGTATGGAAGAAGATACAACAATGGTCTTCATCAAGCAATTGAAGCAAAAGAAAAAGTTAAAATTGCAGACGAATCTAAAACATTGGCAACAATCACATTCCAAAACTACTTTAGAATGTATGATAAATTATCTGGTATGACTGGTACAGCTATGACAGAAGAAGAAGAATTCCAAGAAATTTATAACTTAGATGTTATAGCAATACCAACAAACAAACCAATGGTTAGAAAAGACGAAAATGATGTAATTTATAAAACAGAAAATGCAAAATTCAGAGCAATAGTTGAAAGCATAAAAGAAAGTAACAAAATAGGACAACCAGTTCTAGTTGGTACAGTTTCAATCGAAAAATCTGAAAAATTAAGCAAATTATTAAAACAAGAAGGAATAAAACACGAAGTATTAAACGCTAAATACCATGAACAAGAAGCTGCAATAGTTGCACAAGCTGGTAAATTTGGAGCTGTAACAATCGCAACAAACATGGCAGGACGTGGTACAGATATTATGCTTGGTGGAAACAGCGAATTCTTAGCAAAAGAAGAAATGGCTAAAAATAGAGTTCCTGCAAACCTAATAGAAGAAGCGGACACATATTATGAAACAGATGACCAAGACATCTTAAGAGCAAGAGAACAATTCAAAAAATTAGTTGAAAAATATGATGAAAAAATCAAAGAAGAAAAAGAAAAAGTAATCGCAGTTGGTGGTCTAAAAATAATAGGAACAGAAAGACACGAATCAAGAAGAATTGACAATCAGTTAAGAGGACGTTCTGGACGTCAAGGAGATGTAGGTGAATCTAAATTCTACATTGCATTAGAAGATGACATGATGAAAATATATGGAGGACCTAAAATAGCTCAATTATTTGACTTCATGAAAGTTGATGAAAATATGCCAATTGAATCTAAAATGATTACAAAACAATTAGAATCAGCTCAAAAGAAAGTTGAAGGAAGAAACTTTGCAATACGTAAAAACGTATTAAAATATGACGATGTAATGAATGTTCAAAGAGAAATAATCTATCGTGAAAGAAGACAAGTTCTTGATGGAGAAAATATCAGTGACAGCATTCAAAATATGTTTACAGAAGTTGCAGAAAACACTGTAAGTACATTTATAGAAGAAGATGGAACAGTAAGTGTTGAATCTTTAGATACAGAAATCAAAAACATCTTTGGTATAGATATGATAGATACAATAAAAGCAAATGTTGAAGAACCAGAGAAAATTTCTGCAGAATTAGAAGAAAAAGCATTAGCTAAATATCAAGAAAAAGAAACAGAAATCGGAAGTGACGATTTAAGAGAATTAGAAAGAGTAGTTCTATTAAAAGTTGTTGACGAAAAATGGATGGACCACATAGATAACATGGACGAATTAAAAAACGGAATTGGTCTTCGTGCTTATGGTCAACAAGATCCAGTAGTTAAATATAGAACCGAAGGTGGAGATATGTTTGACGAAATGAATGCAGATATAAAAGTTGATGTTACAAAAATATTAATGAATATTAGAAAACAAGGTCAACTAAAAAGACATGAAACAGCTAAAATAACAAAAGAAGCACAAGCAGCTTTATTTAGCACAGACAATGGGCAAAAAATAGCAAATCCAGATGTAGATAGAACAATAAGAAACGAAGAACCAAAAATTGGTAGAAACGATCCATGTCCATGTGGCTCTGGTAAAAAATACAAGAACTGTTGCGGTAGAAACCAGTAATATCAAAGGATTGCAAGAATTTTGAAAAGCTCAAAATATGCACAATTATGCATCTAGATACAAATTAGATACATTTTCATAATTGAATGAAAGACTTAAAAGATACATTGTTTTGGGTAAATGATGTATCTTTTTTGATAATATTTTGAATTTTTTTAACTATTGTTGTTATTAATCACTTAAAAATAAATTTTTGTTAAGACTTTATTTAAAAATACTTGATTTTTTTATAGAAAATGAATATAATATAATGGATTTATTATAAAAATAATAAAAATGGATATGATAAGCTATAAAGAAAGAGGTGATTCAAATGGAAAGTAGTCAAGATAAAAATTATGAATATTATATATTAAATAAAAAAGAACTATGTAAAAAATATTTAAATAGATACTTAATAATTAAAGATGAAAGTGTTGTTGGCGCGTATGAAACATTTGAAGAAGCTTTAAAAGAAGCAAAAAATATAGAAGCAGGGACGTATATTATTCAGAAATGTGAAAAAGATGAGGAAGTTCAAATTTTTCATACAAGGATAAGATTTGATGGTTAAACAGCAAATTTCTGCTTTTACATATAAAGCAGTTGGACGCGCAAATGTTCTTTTAAGTGATGTTATAGTCTCTGCTCACAAAGAGCTCGTTCCAAATGCGGTGCAAAGGTCATTTAAAGCAATATGGGATACTGGCGCAACAAACACAGCTATATCTGAAAGAGTAGTTAAACAGTGTAATTTGGTTCCAATTGCAAAAGCAACAAGCAATACAGCAAATGGACAAAGAATAGTAAATGTATATCTTATAGATTTGTACTTACCAAATAATGTTATAATAGGCGGAGTTAAAGCAACAGAATTTACTGCGGTGGAGGGCTCAGATTTGCTAATCGGTATGGATGTTATTGGAATGGGCGATTTAGCAATATCAAATTTTGAAGGAAAAACATGTTTTTCTTTTAGGGTACCTTCAATTGCTTGTACAGATTATGTTCAACAAATTAATGCCAGAAAACCAAATGTAAATCAAAAGATTGGAAGGAACACACCATGTCCATGTGGCAGTGGTAAGAAATATAAAAATTGTTGTGGAAGAAATGCATAAATTAATAATTACAAGAATTTTGACGAAATAAAAAATGGGTGCTAAAAATTAATTTGTTACCCAAAAACAAATAAAATAATTTTAATCCACTGAAATATAAGGAGTGTATCCAATAAAAATTGGGTGACACTTCTTTTCTTTGCGTGTTTAATATGGAAACTTATGTAGCCAAAAAGGAAACTTATGTTATATAATATTGAAATATAATATTTATATGCTAAACTAAAAATGGAGGTGCTGATATTGAAGATCACAATAGATATAGATGATAATGTAAAAGAAACCGAAATAAATATAAAATGCAATAAATTAACAAACGAGGTAGAAAATTTAATAGCTACTTTAAGAATTATTAATCAACAGATGCTTGTAATAAAAGATAATGAAAATTATTTATTAGATGTAAATAAAATATCGTATATAGAAGCTTTAGAAAGAAAAACATTTGTATATACAGAAGATGAAATGTTTGAATCAAAATTAAAGCTATATGAAATGGAAGAAAGACTATGTCATTGTGGCTTTATTAGGATTAGCAAATCTTGTTTAGTTCATCTTAAATATATTAAATCTATAAGAAATGATATAGAAAGAAAATTACGTTTAACTATGAAAAATGATGAACAAATAATTGTATCAAGACAATATGCAGATGAAATAAAGAAAAGTTTGGGGGTTATGTAGATGTTAAAGAAAAGAACAATATTTGATTTTTTGGCAAATGTATTAATTATATATAGTATTTCTATAATTAGTATATCAATATTTTGCTTCATTTTCGGAGAAAATGCAGAAGATGTTTCAACAATATTTCAATTAGGGAATAAAGGATTAAGTATAAATACCATGTTTGAATTCTTTATTTTATCTATTTTTATTTCTGCAACAAAGTGGTTATTTTTCACAGATATTATAATAAAAAATTTATCATTAACAATAAGAACTGTTTTTATGTTTGGAATCGTTATAATTTTTGTTGGTATTTTTGCAGCAATATTTAATTGGTTTCCTGTAACAATGCCATTACCATGGATAATGTTTATAGTATGTTTCGTTATTTGTACAGCAATAAGCATTATTATAACAACACTTAAAGAAAAAACAGAAAACCAAAAAATGAAAGAAGCTTTAGAAAGATTAAAAAAGGAGAGTTTACAATGAAAAAAGCTATTGTTTTAAATAATTTAAAACATTCATTTAATAATAAGATAGTCCTAAATAATATAAATCTTTCTGTTGATGAAGGAGAGATATTTGGATTGCTTGGACCTTCAGGAGCAGGAAAAACTACATTAATAAATATAATTACTGGCCAATTAAGATGTAGTGATGGAAGTAGCAAAGTTTTTGAACATGATAGCTATAATTTATCTGCTGATGATTACAAAGAAATTGGTGTAATGATGGATAATTTTGGATTATATGAAAGATTAAATTGTTATGATAATTTAAAATTTTATCAAATGGTTGATGGAAATGATTCTAAAAATATTGATGAAATATTAATAAAAGTTGGATTATATGGTGCAAAAAAAACAAATGTCTCAAATTTATCAAAGGGTATGAAAAATAGACTAGCTTTTGCTAGAGCAATTATTAGAAAACCTAAAATATTATTTTTAGATGAACCAACAAGTGGACTTGACCCTACAACGATAGAAGCAATTCATAAAATGATATTAGAAGAAAAGAAAAAAGGAACTACTATATTTTTAACAACACATAATATGTATGAAGCAGAAAAATTATGTGACAATATTGCTTTATTAAATGAAGGAAATATAGTTGAATATGGAAAAACAAAAGAAATATGTAGAAGATATAATCACCAAAAAAAATTCAAAATACATTTAAATAACGGGGAAGATATAGAATTAAATATAAATGAAGAAAGTGCCGAACTAATAAAGGAATATATAATAAACAATAAACTTGAAACAATTCATTCTACTGAACCTAATTTAGAAACGATATTTATGGAATTAACAGGAAAGGAGTTTGACAAATGATTAATCATATAAAAGCAATTTTATGGAAGCAATTGAAAGATAGCCTAAAAAATAAAACTGTATTAATACAATTTCTAATGTTTCCTGTTATGACTATAATTATGGAAAATTCTATTAGCATTCCAGATATGTCAGAGCATTTTTTTGCCAATCTCTTTGCAATTATGTATGTTGGAATGGCTCCTTTAACAAGTATTGCTTCAATAATATCTGAAGAAAAAGAAAAAAATACTTTGCGTGTGCTACAAATGTCAAATGTAAAATCATTTGAATACTTAATAGGAAATGCAGTATATATACTTTTTATATGTATGTTAGGCTCTTTAGTTATTGGACTATCAGGAGGATATATAGGACAAGAATTATTATATTTTATGCTAGTAATGTTAGTGGGACATACAATATCAATTGTTGTTGGTGCTACAATAGGAGTAATTAGTAAAAATCAAATGATGGCCACATCAATTACAGTTCCTGTTATGATGATATTTTCCTTTTTACCAATGCTTTCTAATTTTAATGATTCCATAAGAAATGTTGCGAAATATATATTTTCAGAACAATTATATTTGGTATTGAATAATATAAAGCAAATTGAAATAACAACAGAATCAGGAATTATATTGGGAATAAATTTCTTAATTATTATAATTGCATTTATCATTAATTATAAAAAAGTTTTTAGTAATAGTTAGCGATATAGCATAGGAACATATGCTCATTCAGATAATATATTAGTATGATGTCAATGACAGCGATTTGACATTCGTAGAGAAATATTATAATATATAAGCAAACATCAAGCATATCAAAATAAAATTTATAATAATTAAGGAGAAAGAAATGAGTTTATTAAAAAAATTAGGATATAATAGAAAAGAAGAGGTATTAGAATTTAACAATAAACGCTCTTGTGGTTTATGGTTACTTTTAATAGGATTAGTGTTAGCAATTTCACTTGCATGTGGAGGAGATTTTTATATTAATCCTTTTGTTTTTTTGGCTGGATATTACATTTGTTTTTACATAGCTAATATAAACAAAAAAGTAAGACAACATTTTTCAAACGGCAAATCTTCAAAATTCCAAATAAAAATAGTATATATTTCACTTGCATTACTATTTATACTAATGTTTCTAATCGCTGGACCTTTTTTTGCAGGATTTAGATGGAAGTTTATATGGTTGGGTGTGTTATTGGCAACTGGAATACATTTTCTTGTTTTATATTATACACATGGTAAATCAATGTTATTGATAGGATTTCTATGCTCAATTAATGCGGCTTTGGGATATATCTTAAAAGATGTGCCATTTGTTTATTTTGGAGCTGTAGATGCTATAATTAAAATATTATTTGGGTTATATTTATTGTTTTTATCAAAACCAAGTACTTCAAAAAATATTAAATAGAAAGATATATACACTGATGTAATGTATCCAAATGATAAAGTACTATCAGAAAATCATGGATATAATTCAGAATATAAAAAATAATATATAAATATACTTGCATAATTCTTGGAATTATTGTATACTAAAAGCAATGCATAAGGCTAGACTATTTAAAATAATAAACGAAAGAAAAAGGAGAAAAATTAAAATGGAAAAAAATTTTTTAAAATACAGTCTACAAAACAAGCGGAATAACGCTTATGGCCTTAGTAATTACAATTATTGTTTTGTTAATATTAGCAGGAATTTCAATAAGTGCACTAACAGGTAGCGATAGTGCGCCAGCAAAAGGAAATCTAGCAAAACAAAAAAATAATATAGGAGTTGAAAAGGACGCAATTGGAATAGTTGTTAATAATCAGCTAATAAAAGCATATGATGACATATATATTAAGGAAAACAAAAATATAAGAATAACGGATGCAACAAATAGTATGGGGCAAAGCGTGATAGATGCTGTATTCATACATTATGGTGGCGAAGCTAGAAAAACAACAGATACAACAATTATGATAGAAACTCAAAGCGGAGAAGTTTCTATTAAAATAGAACAACAAAAAAATCAAGATGCACTTATTACATTAAAAACAAGAGATCTTGAGGAACATGGAAGAATAGAACTAATTGGTGGACAACTAAGTTGGGATAAAGTTGCAACCAATTAATAGTACATTTAGTTTTAATTTAAAATATTATAAATTAGTGCTGGAGGCTAAAATGAAAACAAGAAAAGAAATAGAAGAATACTTAAACGGATTAGGAATCGAGTTAAAATCTTGTGTTCGAAAAATACCTTATAATGAAAACGGGATATTGACTTTTGAAGGTTATAAAGCCAGTTCATGTAATAATCCCAAAAAGAAATATTTTATGCTAAAAATTATAAATAAAGATGTTGAAGAAGCTTTGCTAAATTTAGTTAAGGAATCTATCATTAAAGGAGATTATGAAACTGTTGATGCTGCAATAGATGTATTGCAACAAGAATCTGAACGTTATAAAGTAAGCAGGGATGCCGCACTTAGGGGTGTTCCATTTGAAAAGAAAATGAAGTATTGGGATTACTGCCAAGAACAAGAAAATGGTGAAGAGAATAAGGAAGACTTATCAACATATGTAAGCGTAAAGCAAAGAAAAGCAATGGAAAGAGATGACGAAGAAAGATAAAATAAAAAACACTACAGAAAATCTGTAGTGTTTTTGCGTGTTACCATAAGCGAAAAACAATTTATCACTTGAATATTTTTATAAAATAAGATATAATTCTAACGTGAAAAAGAAAGAGATTAGTAAAAAAGAAAGGCGTGTAAAAATGGAACCAAGAGAGGAAATAGAATTACAAAAAGAATATATAGAAAAAGTCAAAAAAATAAATGAAGGAAAAACTTTAAAATACAGCATTTTAACAATGGGATGTCAGTTAAATGAAAATGACTCTGAAAAGCTAAGCGGAATGCTAGAAGAGATGGGGTATTCAAGAACAGAAAATTCGGAAGAAGCGGATATAAGCTTATTTAATACATGCTGTGTTAGAGAAAATGCAGAAGATAGGCTTTTTGGTAAATTAGGAGAACTAAAAAAGGTTAAAGAAAAAACAGGAATGATAATAGCAATTGGCGGATGTATGATGCAAGAAAAGCACATCAGAGATAAAATAAAAGAATCATATCCATTTGTTGATATCTTATTTGGAACACACACATTACATAAGTTCCCAGAAGACTTATACAAAATATTAGATCAGAAAACAAAACAAGAAGATATTTTAGACATAGATGGAAAAGTATATGAAGGGCTTCCAATAAAAAGAGATAGCAATGTTAAAGCATCTGTAACAATAATGAATGGATGCAACAATTTTTGCTCATTTTGTATAGTTCCTTATGTGCGTGGAAGAGAAAGAAGTAGAAAACCAGAAGATATTATAAATGAAGTAAAAGAGCTTGCAAAGCAAGGATACAAGGAAATAACATTACTTGGACAAAATGTAAACTCATATTTAAGAGTTGAAAAACAAAAAGGAATTCCATTTGAAGAATATGAAGGAGTTAACTCATTTGCAACACTTTTAAGAGCAATAAACAAAATAGATGGAATAGAAAGAATTCGTTTTGTATCTCCACATCCAAAAGATTTTACAGATGACGTAATAGATGCAATTGCTGAATGTGACAAGGTTTGCAAACTAATTCATTTACCACTTCAATCTGGAAATACAGAAATTCTAAGAATCATGAATAGAAGATACACAAAAGAACAATTCTTGGAATTAGTAGATAAAATGAAAGCAAGAATCCCAAATCTAACACTTTCAACAGACATAATAGTTGGTTTCCCAGGCGAAACAGATGAACAATTCGAAGATACGTTAGATGTAGTAAAAAAGGTTAAATTTGAGCAAGTATATATGTTTATATATTCAAGAAGAGTTGGAACACCAGGAGACAAAATGCCAAACCAAGTTCCAGAAGAAGACAAACATAGAAGATTTGACAAACTAAAAGCTTTATATGAAAGTCAAATAGAAGAACAAAATCAAAAATACATTGGAACAACTCAAAAAATTTTAGTAGAAGGCGAAAGCAAAAACAATCCAAACATGCTAACAGGCAGAACAGATAGTAACAAAGTAGTAATATTTGAAGGACCAAAAGAATTAAAAGACCAAATAATAGAAGTTAAAATCGTTTCACAACATATGTGGTATTTGAAAGGAGAAATATAGATGGCAGAATTTTCACCAATGATGCAAAAATATCTTGAAACAAAGGAACAATACAAAGATTGCATCTTGTTTTATAGATTAGGCGATTTTTATGAGATGTTTTTTGATGATGCCATTACAGCGTCAAGAGAACTAGAAATAACATTAACAGGAAAAGAATGTGGACAAGAAGAAAGAGCTCCAATGTGTGGAGTTCCACATCATGCAGCAGAAATGTATATTTCAAGACTAATTGCAAAAGGCTATAAAGTTGCAATATGTGAGCAATTAGAAGACCCTAAAACAACAAAAGGAATAGTAAAAAGGGGCGTAATTCGTGTTGTAACACCAGGTACAATCGTAGAAAGCAATATGCTAGAAGAAAGAAAAAACAATTTCATAATGTCAATCTTCAAATCTGGAATATACTTTGGTATAAGCGTTTGCGACATTTCTACAGGTGAATTTTATTCTGCAGAAATTAGAGATGACCAAAACTTTGCACTTTTGCTAGACGAAATTGCAAGATACATGCCATCTGAACTAGTTATAAATTCAATGTTGGCAGATTCAACAGAAGAAATGGCCAAAATAAAAGAAAGATTTACTGCTTATATTACAAAATTTAACGATAAATTTTTCACAGACGACGCTGAAAAAATAAAATATAGATTTTCAATCTTAGATAATACAGGAAAAGACATACAAGACCTAGAATCAAGAGGCATGGCTGTGGCTTCAATAAATGCTTTAGTGGAATATATTGAACAAACCCAAATGACAAGTTTAGATCATATCAATAAAATAGTAGTTTACAACATTTCAAAATACATGTCATTAGACATTAGTGCAAGAAGAAATCTTGAAATTACTGAAAAAATGAGAGATAAATCTAAAAAAGGAACTTTACTTTGGGTGTTGGATAAAACATCAACATCAATGGGCGGAAGGCTTTTAAGAAGATGGCTAAACGACCCACTAATAGATGTTTTGGAAATTAATAAAAGACTAAATGCTGTTAAAGAACTAAAAGAAAGCATAATGCTTAGGGGCGACATAGTTGAAAGTCTTAAAAAAGTATACGATATTGAAAGACTTGCTGGAAAAATGGCTTATGGTAATGCAAATGCAAGAGACATGATAACTTTGAAAAATTCTCTTGTAAAACTTCCAGAACTTAAACAAATTCTTTCAAATTGCAAGCAAGATTATTTAAAAGAATGCTTTGAAAATCTAGATGAATTACAAGATATAAAAGAATTGATAGAAAAAGCGATTGTAGAAGACCCACCAATGACAATTAAAGAAGGTGGAATAATAAAACTTGGTTATGATCCAGAAATAGATAAACTAAAAACAGCTACAACTGAAGGAAAACAATGGCTTGTAGAACTTGAAACAAAAGAAAGAGAAGCTACAGGAATCAAAAATTTAAAAATAAGTTTCAATAAAGTTTTTGGATATTATTTTGAAGTAACAAAATCATGGCTAAGCCAAGTGCCAGATAGATATATAAGAAAACAAACTTTAACAAATGCGGAAAGATTTATAACAGAAGAACTAAAAACATTGGAAAATCAAATACTTGGTTCATCTGAAAGAATAGTAAATCTTGAATACAATGCATTTGTAGAGATTAGAGAAGAAATTGCTAAAAACATCAAAAGGCTTCAAAAATCAGCAAATGTGGTTTCAACATTAGATGTTTTAACATCATTTGCAGTGGTTGCGGAAGATATGAATTACTGCATGCCAAAAGTAAATTCACAAGGTTCAATAAATATAAAAAATGGAAGACATCCTGTAATAGAAAAAATGCTAGGCGTAGGCGAATTTGTTGAAAATGACACGTTCTTAGACGAAGGTGACAACAGGCTTGCAATAATTACTGGTCCAAACATGGCTGGTAAATCTACATATATGAGACAAGTTGCGTTAATTACACTTATGGCACAAGTTGGAAGCTTTGTTCCAGCAGAAGAAGCAGAAATTGGCGTGGTAGACAAAATCTTTACTCGTGTTGGAGCTTCAGATGACTTATCTATGGGACAAAGTACATTCATGGTAGAAATGATGGAAGTTGCGACAATCCTAAAAGAAGCAACAAAGAACAGTCTTGTAATATTAGATGAAATAGGTAGAGGAACATCAACATATGACGGGGTTTCAATTGCTTGGGCAGTTGCAGAATATATTGCAGACAAAGAAAAATGTGGGGCCAAAACATTATTTGCAACACATTACCACGAACTAATTGGACTAGAAGAAAAACTAGATGGTGTAAAAAACTATTCAATAGCAGTAAAAGAAAAGGGAGAAGATATCATCTTCTTAAGAAAAATAGTAAGAGGGGGAACAGACGAAAGCTATGGTATACATGTAGCAAGGCTTGCAGGAGTTCCAAAAGTAGTTACACAAAAAGCAGATAGCATATTAAAAAGCTTAGAACGTAAAAATGTGTTAACAGGAAAAGCACAAGAAAAGAAAGATAAAAAACAAGTGGAAGGTCAATTTGATATGTTCAACTTCAAATTAGCAGAAATTGCACACGAATTGGACAAAGTCAATTTAAATGAGCTAACACCAATAGATGCGCTAAACACACTTGTTAAGATTAAAGAAAAAATGAAATAAACAAATTGAAATATTACAATTGTGTTACATTTTAAAAAAATATTGAATAATTTATTTTTATTTGTTAAACTAAAATGGAAAACAAGCACAAGAAAAATAAAATAAGGGGGAAACAAAAGATGGTAAAAACAAGTTTAAAAAATAACAAGCGGAATTACATTAATAGCTTTAGTAATTACAATTATTGTGCTTTTGATTCTAGCAGGAATAACAATAAATGCACTAACAGGAAGTGACTCTGCACCAGCAAAGGCTAATGAAGCAGAACAACAAAATGATATCGGTTCAGCAAAGGACCAAATTGCATTAACAGCTACAAATGCTAAATTATTAGCTTACGATACAGCCTATGTTGGAAATGGAATTTCTAGCACAGAAGTATCAAATTCTGTAGGTAGAGCTGTAATAAAAGCAGTTGCAGAACAAATACAAGGAAATAACCAAGTAGGAAAAGCAACAATTGAAATAACAGGATATGGAACATTAGATAATATAAACAATGATGCTAAAATAACAATAACTACAAGAGACTTTACTGAAAAAGGTACAATAACCATAGAAGATGGAATACTAACATGGGGAGAAAGTAAAGCGGATGCTGTAAATACTGCAATAGGTCAAGTAGTAAATTATAGTGCCAATAATGTTAATAGTTGGAGAGTGTTTTATGCCGATAATAAGCAAATGTTTATAATTCCAACAGGAATAGCAGAAAGTAATTATACACTACAAGATACAAGTGTTACAACTTCAACTGTACCAAAAGGAAATGCAACATATACCAATTATTCAGATGATGTATTTGCTTCTAGAACCATTGGAACAAAAACTGTAACTTATGGATTGACTTATAATAGCAGATGGAAAGAAAAACTAGGAAATAATAAAGACGAATCTAATAGATCAATAGCAACAGCATATATGTGTGATCCAGCAAATTGGACAAGATATGTAGCAAATAATGCACCAGATGGAACTTATGCAGTAGGAGGCCCAACAAAAGAATTACTTGCAGCAGCATGGGAACAAACCAAAGATGCAAGTGGAAATTACAGAAGTGCAGGATGGCAAAGTTCAGATGTAGAAGCTGGAGGATATGAAAATAATAAACCATCTGGACTATATAGTTCTAGTCCAATACAAAGAACAATTTTACCAACTACAACAAATGGAAATGACGGATTATTCAATAATGGAACAAGTTACTGGCTGGCTTCGCCTTCTTCTAACGACTCGCGCCAAGTGTGCCTTGTGGACTATCGCGGCTATGTGGAGGATCTCGCCTACTACGGCATCTATCCCGGCAACCTTGGTCTTCGCCCTCTAGTTTCCATTCCATTATCTCATGTCAATGTAACAGGAAGTGAAGGAAATTATAGTGTTAGTCTAGATTTTGTAGAAGATTAAAAAGAACTTGTCAAGTCTAGTGTGTAAATTTTACTATATATAATTACATATCATTTACAAAATATTTTTAATACAAAGGAATTAGATGAAAAATATAAAAACAAAAATAAGATAATTAGTTGCTAATTATCTTATTTTTTGGTATAATCATAGTGTTATGAGACGAGGAGGAAGATTATGGGATTTTTTGATAAATTAAAAAAAGGATTAACAAAAACAAAGCAAAGCTTTGATGAGAAAATAAATAATGTGTTTAGCACATTCAGAAAAGTTGATGAAGACTTTTTAGACGAGTTAGAAGAAGCATTGATAATGTCAGATATAGGAATGGATACATCTGTTAAGATCATTTCAAGTTTAAGAGATAGAATTAAAAAGGAAAAAATACAAGAACCAGAGGAAGTAAAAAAAGCTTTAAGAGAAGAAATGAAAAAAATACTTGATGTTGCAGATATTGGTTTACACCTAAATACAAAACCATCTGTAATTTTGGTGGTTGGCGTAAATGGAGTTGGTAAAACAACTTCAATTGGAAAAATTGCAAATAACTTGGTAAAACAAGGTAAAAAAGTTGTAGTTGCAGCAGCAGATACATTTAGAGCTGCAGCTGTTGAACAGCTTGAAATCTGGGCAAAACGTTCAAATTCTAGTATTGTAAAAAGAGATGAAGGAGTTGACCCAGCATCTGTTGTATTTGATGCAATAAGAACTGCAAAAGATACAAATGCAGATGTTTTAATAGTTGATACAGCTGGAAGACTTCATAACAAAAAATACTTAATGGATGAATTACACAAAATTCAAAAAGTTATAAATAAAGAAATGCCAGATGCAGACAAAGAAGTTTTACTTGTAATTGACGGAACAACTGGACAAAATGCTATTCAACAAGTTAAAGCATTTAAAGAAGAAGCAGATATTACTGGTTTGGTTTTAACAAAATTAGATGGAACTGCAAAAGGTGGAGTTGTAATTGGAATAGTTGAAGAAAACAACATTCCTGTTAAGTTCATCGGTGTTGGAGAGCAAATTGACGATATGGAAATATTCAATTCACAAGATTTTGTTGAGGCTATTATTTAAAAATGAGAGGATGGAAAAATGGAAGAAAATAAAACACAAACACAAGCAAAACCAAAGAAAAACAAAATAAGAATATTATTGGTAATTGCATTTGTAATACTATTTCTTATAGTAAGCTTCATAACATTAAAATCAAGCTATTTAGAATTTAAAGAGCTTGGTTCTAACTATGAAGAAATATTTTGGGCAAACATGAAATACAAATATCTAACCATGGGAATAACCTTTGCAATACTTTATATAATAATGTATTTCACAAATAGAGGAATAAGAAAAAGCCTTAAACCATTTTTTGAGGCAGAAAAAAAAGACATGCCTAAACTTCCAAACAAATCAATAGCACTTGTATTTTCAACAATAGGTAGCTTATTTATAGGTTCAGCATTATTAGAAAAAATAGTTTTATTTATGGGAAATACGTCATTTGGAATAGCAAATGCAGACCCAATTTTTGGACAAGATGTTGGATATTACATGTTCCAAAAACCATTGATAGAAACAGGCTTAATGTATTTAGCAGGCTTATTGGTAATTTTAACAATATACTCAATTATTTATCATATATTAGTTTTCAATTTCTGTTTTGAAAGCGTAGATGGTCAAATGTTAAAAAAGAGTCTAGTTTTCAAAAAAATTATTAGAAACATCAGACTTTTAGCAATAAATATTGGGCTAATTACAATATTAAACACTCAAAATATTTTATTTGATAGATTATTAACAATTGACGGAAATTTTGAAATTACAGGTGCAAATTATACAAACAGTACAATTAAACTTTGGGGGTATGTAATTTTTGCCATAGTAATTGTTGTATCAATTTTTGCGGCAACAAGCAATTTCAAAAAGGGCGATAAGAAAAAAGTTGTTAAAAATGTTTTGACAATACCAGTTTATTTGGTTGGCTTATTTGCTGTTTTAATTTGCTTTGACGGAATTTTTGTAAATTCAAACAAGCTAGAAAAGGAAAGTAATTACTTAGGTTATAACATAAATAATACGAAACAAGCATATAACATAAACATTGAAGAAAAGAATCTTATAAATTCAGGAACTATAACAGAAGAAGAAGTTAATGAGAATAAAAACATAATTGATAATATTACAATTGTTAACAAAGAATCGGTTTTGAAGACTTTAAATGATACTCAGACAGAAAAAGGTTTCTATACATATAAAATGGTAAATCCTGCAAAATATACAATAGACGGAGTAGAGAAAATCGTTTATATGTCTCCAAGAGAAATAGCAAATAAGGAAAAAACTTATAATAATAAAACTTATGAATATACACATAGCAATGGAATTGTAGTTACATCTGCTACAAATGTAAATGAAAATGGTGAAATTGAGTATATTCAAAAAGATATTGAAGGAAAAGAAGAAAAAATCAATATTTCAGAGCCAAGAATGTATTTTGGTTTAGAGTCTTATGACATGATTGCAACAAATGTTGAAGGCAAAAAAGAATATGATTATACAGACCAAAACGGAAATGAAATTACTACAAATTATACAGGAAATGCTGGTATGAACCTAGGATTTTTTGACAGATTAGTTTTAGGAATAGCAAAAGGAAACCTAAATATAGCATTTTCAGGAGATGTTAAAGATAGTAGTAAAATTATAATTAACAGAAATATAATAAACAGAGCTAAAAAAGCATTGCCATATTTATTATATGATGAAAATCCATACACAGTAGTAAATAAAAATGGAGAAATTATTTGGGTTTTAGATGGTTACACAACATCTAGCAATTATCCTTGTTCACAATATACAAGTATAGAAAAGAATAATTTTAAAGAAAAAATAAACTATATAAGAAATTCTGTAAAAGTTCTAATAAATGCTTATACAGGAGAAATATCATTCTATATTACAGACAGAACAGATCCAATAGCAATGGCTTATGAAAAGGTTTATCCAACATTGTTTAAGGACAAAAATGAACAAATTCCAGAAGATATATCAAGTCATTTTGTATATCCAAAATACTTATATGACATTCAAGCTAAAATGTTAGAAGTTTATCACAATGTTAAGCCAGATGTTTTATATAGAGAAGATGATATTTGGAAAATTGCTAAATTTAACACATCAAATATTACAAATGCAACAGGAACAACAATGGATAGTTTCTACACAATGGTAAAAACTTCAAAAAGTAAAGAAGGTTTAGGGTTAATTCAAATTTATAATCCTAAAGATAAACAAAGTTTGAATTCATATTTGGTAGGAACAACAGATGGAAATACTAATAAATTAACAATTTATAAATTTTCACAAGACAGCAATGTTGCAGGACCAATGCAATTAGCTAAACAAATAGAAGAAGATGCAGAGATTTCTAAAGAATTAGAAACAATTAGCGGAGTTGGAACAAAGATAACAAAGCAAATGATAATTGTTCCAATTAAAAATACTCTTCTTTATGTAGAGCCAGTTTACCAAACAATGATAAACGAAAAGACAAATTTACCAGTATTGAAAAAGGTAATTGTTGCATCAGGCAAAAAGGTTGCAATTGGTGATGATTTAAAATCTGCACTTCTAAAGTTATTATCTCAAGATGCAGTAAATATTGAAATTGAAATTACTGATGATATTGAAGGTTTGATTGAAGCAATAATAAAAGCGAATAATAATTTAACACAATCAAATGAAACTGGAAATTGGGAGCTAATGGGAAAAGACATTGATAAATTGCAAAGTTTAATCAAGTCATTAGAAAATCTTAAGGCGCAGGAAGATAATAAAAAAGTCCAAGAAACAGTTGTAACACCAGTTGAAAAAACAAAAGTAGATACAAATACGATACAATAAAAAAATGAAGCTTTATGCTTCATTTTTTTAATTTTTTATAATAAAAATTGTATTCCATCATTGCTTGTTTTATATTCTGTATTATTTCCAAATGTTTCATCATTCCCATTATTTTGACTATTATATTCAATGAATCTGTTTAAATTTTTAACTGAAATTCCAGTTTTTCCAGAAATTTCGTCTATAGATTCTCCTAATCCATTTTCTTCTATATATGATTTAAATGTAGAAAATTCGAAATTCTCCTTTGTGCTACATTTTGGGCATACATTAGTGTTTGATAAATAAAAGTTACCACATCTACTACATTTTTTGAAATCCATCTTACATAAACCTCCTAAAAAATTTATCTTTTGACATTATTGTCTGTATTGTATCATAAAAAAATGCAAAATAAAAGAGAATTTTATAAAAAAATATTTTTTTTTATAAAAGATAATAACGAGTTCACAAAGAAATAGTAAAAAATCGACAGAATTCGATACAATTATTTTATATAAAAATGGGATTTAGAAAGGAAAGTGATCTGAAATGTTAGTGAAAGATGTAAAAAGAATTGGAAAAGTTGGCAAGAATTTACTAAAGAATAAAGATGCGAACGAAATAATAGAAACAATAATAGAAAAGCCACTTCAAAAAGCGTGCAAAGATTGCAAAGAAAAAAATATAGAAACAGTTATGAGTAGTGCCAATAAACACAATCTTGTAAAGAAAAACAAAATAAGAATAAATAAAAAAGAAGCAATAGAAAGAGCTGAACAAGGAAAAACACAAACATTTCTAACAGCAGGAAGAGGTTATGCATGGCTAATGCTAAATTATGAAACCCTATCAGATGAAAACAGAAAAATACTATTTGATATAGAAAAAGAACTTGGTGAAGATAGTGTGTGGTTTGTAAAATCTAATTACATTGAAGTAATGAACAAAATGAGAAAACTATTCAGACTAAAGCCACTAGTGGAAGTTTTTGATGATACATATGCAGATAACTTTAAGAAAAAACAAATAATATTAATGTACAACAACAGATATACAAGAAGGTCAGTATTCCTAAGAATGCCAATAGAAGAAACAACAACATGTGAAGAAGTAGAACAGCACTTCTCTAAAATAATAGAAAGATTAGTACCCAACACTTAACTTTTGGGTCACTTAACTTTTTGAAAGTGTCCCAAAATGTTAAGTGACTCAAAAAGGTTGATATTTTTTTCAGTTGCTATTGAAATTTTTGGTGAAATATGTTATTATAATAAACAATAATATAAAAACCAATTAAAAAGCAAAGTATATGTATTGCTAAATATTAAAAAGAGAGAGTAACCAAGGCTGAAAGTTACTTTAATATTAATATATAGAAATTTCACTTTTTAGGTCTTTGCCTGAAATGATAGTAGGGGGAGCGATTAGACCGCGTTAAGGTTGTAATGAGGTTAGTTTTTTTACTAATAAATTTAGGTGGTACCACGAGTCATTTCGTCCTATTTATGGGATGAAATGGCTTTTTTGATAGGAAAGGAGAAATTATGAAAGAACAAATTGAACAAATCAAAGTTACTTCAATAGAAGAAGTAAAAAATGCTAAAGACTTAAGAGAATTAAGTGATTTAAAAGTAAAATACTTAGGTAAAAAAGGAGAACTTACAAGTGTTTTAAGAGGAATGAAGGATTTAAGACCAGAAGAGAGACCAGTAATAGGGGAATTAGTTAACAAAGTTAGAGATGAACTTAACGAACTATTTGAAAGCATAGAAAAAGAATTACAAGAAGCTGAGCTTGCAAGAAAACTAGAAGAAGAAAAAATAGACGTTACACTTCCTTCAAACAAAGCGAAAAGGGGAAGCAAACATCCTCTAAATAGAGTAATTGAAGAAATCGAAGATTTATTTGTTTCTATGGGATATGACGTTGTCGATGGACCAGAACTTGAAACAGATGAATATTGTTTTGAAAGATTAAATTTACCAAAAGGTCATCCTGCAAGAGATATGCAAGATAGCTTTTATATAACACCAGAACATTTACTAAGAACACAAACATCTGCTGTTCAAGCAAGAGTAATGATGGCAAATGAAGAAAAATCTCCAATTAGAGTAATTGTACCTGGTAAAACATATAGAAGAGAAGATGATGCAACGCACTCTCATCAATTTAATCAAGTTGAAGGTTTAGTAATAGATAAAGGAATCACATTAGCACACTTAAAAGGAACATTAGAAGTATTTATGAGAAAACTTTTAGGGGATAATACACAATTAAGATTTAGACCAAGCTATTTCCCATTTACAGAACCAAGCTATGAGGTTGACGTTTCATGCTTTAAATGTGGTGGAAAAGGCTGCAACCTATGTAAACAAACTGGTTGGATAGAGCTTTTAGGTGCCGGTATGGTTCATCCAAATGTATTAAAAATGAATGGTTATGACCCAGAAAAATATTCTGGATTCGCATTTGGAACAGGTCTAGATAGACTTGCAATGTTCAAATATGGAATCACAGATATGAGATACCTATATAGAAATGATGTAAGATTTCTTACACAATTTGATCAAATGGATAGGGAGGGAAAATAATGAAATTAAGTTTAAACTTTGTAAAAGATTACATAGATTTGCCAGAAGATTTGACAGTTGAACAAATTGCAGAAGACATGACAAATCACAGCTCAGAATACGATGAAGCTGGAAAATTAATAAATGCAACAAATTTGATAATTGGTGAGGTTGTAGAATGTGAAGACCATCCGGATTCTGACCATTTACATGTTTGTAAAGTAAATATTGGAAAAGAAGTGCTAAATATTGTATGTGGTGCACCAAATGTTAGAAAAGGATTAAAGGTAATAGTTGCTCAAGTTGGCGCTCAATTACCTGAAATAACAATAAAAAGAGGAATGATAAGAGGTCAAGAGTCAAATGGAATGATGTGCTCAATGCTAGAACTTGGCTTAGAAAGCAAATATGTTGACGAAGTTGATAAAACAGGTATACATGAATTGCCAGCAGATGCTCCAGTTGGAGGAGATCCAATTAAATTTATGGGCTTAGATGACGAGGTTTTAGACTTTGAATTAACAGCAAACAGAGGAGATTTATTAAGCATTTTAGGTATGGCTTATGAATTAGGTGCAATTTATAATAAACCAGTTAAAGATATTGATTTATCACATAAAGAAAATAATGAAGATATAAATGATAGCTTCAAAGTTGTTGTTAACACAGAAAATTGCTCATTATTTACAGCTAAAAAAGTTAAAAATGTTGTAATAAAAGAAAGTCCTGAATTTATTAAATCAAGATTAATAGCATCAGGAATTAGACCAATTAATAATGTTGTAGATATAAGCAACTATGTAATGCTAGAAACAGGTCAACCTTTACATTTCTATGATGCAGATAAATTAAATGGCGTTTTAGAAGTTAGAATGGCTGAAAATGGGGAAAAACTAACAACATTAGATGATGTTGAAAGAACATTACATGATGGAAATATCGTTATTTCTGATGGCAAAAAGGCTATTGGTTTAGCTGGTGTTATGGGCGGATTAGATACAGAAGTTACTGAAAATACAAAAAATATCATTATAGAATCAGCTATATTTGATGGAGTAAAAGTTAGAAAAACTTCAAAAGAGCTTGTAAGAAGTGAAGCAAGTAACAGATTTGAAAAAGGTCTAGATCCAAATAGAACATATATGGCTCAAGAAAGAGCATGTGCTTTGCTAGAAAAATATGCAGATGCTGAAGTCGTTGGCGGAATTGCTAAATATGACACAACAAATAAAGAAGATACAAAAATAGAAGTGAAGTTTAAAGAAATAAATCAAGTTTTAGGATTAAATATTCCAGATGATGAAATATTAGATATCTTCACAAGACTTGGATTTACTTACGAAAAAACAGCAGAAGGAGCAGTAGTTTCAGTTCCAAAAAGAAGAATAGATATAAGTATCAAAGAAGATTTAAATGAAGAAGTTGGAAGGATTTATGGAGTAAATAACATAGAAGGAATTCTACCAGAACTTCCAATGAAAAAAGGTTCTTATGATAGAACAACTAGAGAAATAAGAAACAAAATGATTGGTATGGGATTAAATGAAACACTTTCTTATGTATTAGTTGGAGATAATGAAGCAAAAATGTTTGATTCAAGCGATACAGAATCAATAAAATTATTGGATCCAATGTCAGAAGACAGAAATACTTTAAGAAATAGCATGCTTCCATCATTCTTGAATATTTATAAATATAATACATCAAGATACAATAAAGATGTTTCAATTTTTGAAATTGCAAAAACTTTCTATAAAAAAGGCGAAGAATTTGGAGAAGAACAACATTTGGCTGTTTTGATGTCTGGTGAATATTACCAAGGAATTGGAACTTCAAAAAATGTTGATTTTTATGTAATAAAAGGAATTGCAGAAGAAATTTTAGATTATTTAGGTTACAAAAATAGATATAGTTTTGTAGTAGATAATGATAAAATTGCTAAAGAATTTCATCCAGGTCAATCAGCTGTTATTTCTGTAAATAATGATGCTGTTGGTGTTATCGGAAAAGTTCATCCATCTATCGAAAAAGATGTTTTTGTAATGGAAATTAATTTAGATAAATTATTGGCTAAAAAAGTTGGAAAAATGAAATTTAAAGAAATTTCTAAATTCCCTTCTGTTAATAAAGACCTAGCTATTGTAGTAGATAAGGATTTGCAAGCTCAAGAAATCCAAAAACAAATTAAAAAATTTGGCGGTTCTACATTGACAGAAATCAAACCTTTTGATATATATACAGGTAAGGGAATTGATGAGAATAAAAAGAGTATTGCTTTTAATTTAGTATTTAGTGACAGTACCAAAACTTTAAATGATGAAGAAATCAACACTATACTAAATAAGATTATTGATGGCTTACAAAAAACTTTAAATGCTACAATTAGAAATTAAAATCCAAAAAAGGGTGAAAGTAAAATGGGGAATGTTGAAAAAAAGAAAGTGGAAAATAAGGCTGAAAAACGAATTTTAAAGCAGGAGAAAAAGGAAAATAAGAAAAAAATAGCAGAAGAAGATAGTCTTAGATTAAAGAAGAATAGAATTGTTTCTAAACTTGATAAAATCGACGATTCGATTGATGACGTTATTGATTATATAGAAAAAAATGAAATAGATTTAGAAACAGAACAAAAAGAAAAAATTCATTCAATCTCTAATGATTTAGAACAGGTTAAAGATAGCTTAAAAAAGGTCGAAGAAAATGTTGAAAATGCTAATAAAATTCAAAAGAAAGGTTTCAATATTTTTGGAATTACTGCGCATCAGATTTTTGCATATTTTATAATTTATAGCATTTTCGGATATCTAGGCGAGACTTTATTTGCATTTTTAGCCGGTGGAGTTATTGAAAGTAGACAAAGCTTTTTATATGGACCATTTTGTGCTATTTATGGTCTTGGAGCTGTTGTTCTTATTTGCGGACTTCAAAAATTTAAAAAGAGAAACCTTTCTTTAATAATTGGTGGAATCATTTTGGGAGCTCTTACAGAGTATTTGGTTAGCTTTTTAGGAGAAGCTGTTTTTGGAGTTAAATGGTGGGATTATTCAAATTTGCCATTTAATATAAATGGTAGAATATGTGCTGCATATTCTCTTTTGTGGGGAATTATTGCACTTGTCTTTGTTAGGTTTGTTAATCCTAAAGTTGACAGATTTATAAACCTATTCCCAGCGAGAACGCTAAAAACTATTACATCTATTATTATGGTTTTCTTGTTATGCGACTGGGTTATCTCAAGTGTTGCGTTAGAAATCTTTTATGTAAGAATGGAAGACACACATCATATAGAACTAAGAAATAGTGAACAATCTAATCAATTCGGAAAAATGTTGTATAACAATCCTATAATTAGAGATATTGCAAATACTATTTGGAGCGATAGTACTATGATAAAGACTTTTCCTAATTTAAGAGTAACAACTAAAAATGGTGCTGTAATTTATGTAAATAGGTTGTATAAAGATATAAAACCATACTATGTTAAAGTATTTGAACCTGTTTTATTCGATTTTCGAGAACAAGAAATGATACCGCAATAATGTGGTAGAAAAAAAATGAAAAGGAGAAGATGGTTATCATCAAAAGAAGAATGAAAAATAAAAAGTTAATAATAGTTTTAATAATGATTATAACAATGAGTTTATGTGTTAAATTTGTATATGCTGAAAATGAAGCTAATACAAGTGCAAATGAAAACACTGCATCTCAAGAAGGAAATACAAATACAAATTCAAATAACAATACTAATACTAATAGTACAGAGGGAAATACTACAAATACTCAGGAAAATAAAACCGAAGAAAACAAAACAACAGAAACGCCTAAAACAAATGCAGAGCCAGCTAAAACAACTGAAAGTGAATCTAAAAAGCAAAATACTACAAAAAATACAACAACTACAACAACACAAAAAGCAACAAAGTCAAGTAATGCAGATTTAGGAAATTTAGGAATAACACCCTATGATTTTTCAGGGTTTACGGCAAGTAAAACTAGTTATGATGTTTCTGTTCCTAATTCAGTAAAATCAGTTGAAATATATGCTAAAGCAAAGGATTCAAAAGCATCAATTAGTGGTACTGGAAAAGTAGATTTGAAAGAAGGACAAAATACTGAAAGCATTGTTGTGACTGCAGAAGATGGTACTAAAAAAACCTATACAATTGTTATTGCTAGATTAAAAGAGGGAGAAAAACTAGAAAAAAAAGGAAGCTCTGAGAAGGCTTTATTAAAAAGTTTAAGTGTATCAGGATTTGATTTATCACCAGAATTCAAAGAAGATGTTTTGGAATATACAATCAGTTTAGAAGGAGAACAAACAAGTATAGATGTAGCTGCAGAAGCAGAGCAATCTTCTGGTATTGTTCAGATAATTGGAAATGATAATTTAGTTGATGGCGAAAACATCGTAACTATACTGGTATCAGATGCTAAAGAAAATAATTCTGTAATTTATGAAATAAAAGTTAATAAAAATTTTGAAAAAGCAAAAAGATTACAAAAAGAAAAAGAAGATGCTGAAAACTGGGAAAATATAAAAAAATGGGGCTTAAGAATATTAGCATTTGTAGCGATATTTGGTATAATGTTTTTAATAATATTTAGACATAGAAAATCACAATATGAAGAATATGAAGATGAGGATTTACCAAAAAGTTTTAGAAAAACAAAAAAAGAAGAAAAAACAAGTAAAAAGAGCAAAAAAAGTAAAGGAAAACACGGAAAATAATTAATTTGCACATTTTTGTCAAATATGGTATAGTATATTAGAGGAAAGAAGGTAAAAGAAATGTTGGAAAAAATATTAAAAAAGGCAAGTTGGTCAGATATAATTATTTCATTAGTATTTGTAATATTTGGATTTTTATTAGCTTATCATCCAAATGAAATAACATCAGCAATTTCAATAATACTTGGAACAATTTTTATTGTTTTTGGAGTATTTAAACTATTAGAATATAATTCAAATGGAAAAACAGATAATTATCTTTTAGGAATTGGAGCAGTTGCAGTTCTTGCAGGTGTTATAATAATGTTCTGTTCTGGAATAATAATGTCAATTTTTAGAATAATTGTTGGTGTTTGGATTATTTATACAGGAATAATGAATTTACATACTGTTACAATTTGGAAAGATTATAAATCAAGATTATGGCTCATTTCTTTAATTGGAGCAATTGCAAATATTATTGCTGGTATCTATGTATTAGTAAATTCAGGAGCAATTTTACAAACAATAGGTGTTGTTTTAATTGTTTATGGAGTAATTGATATTGTAGATAGATTTATCTTTATTAGAAAAGTTGAAAATTATATAAATAAATAAGATATTAAAAAATATATTGTTTTTAGTAAAAAACAATATATTTTTATTAAGAAGGGATATTTATGAAACAAAAGAAGGTAATGTTCATATCAAGTACAGGTGGTCATTTTAGTGAACTAATGCAGTTGAAGCCTATGTTTGAAAAATATGATTATCATATTGTAACAGAAAAAGATGAAATGACAAAAGGTTTTAAACAAAAATATGGCAAAAGAATGCACTATATGATTTATGGTACAAGAGCTCATTTAATAAAATACATTTTTCAATTTATTGCAAATTGTTTTATTACTTTGTTCCTATATGTTAAAATAAGACCTAAATATATTGTTACAACTGGAACACATAATGCTGGACCAATGTGTGTTTTGGGCAAAATTTTTGGTAGTAAAATAATTTATATTGAAACATTTGCAAATAGATATACCAAAACTGCAACAGGAGAAAAAGTATATAAATTTGCAGATTTATTTTTAGTGCAATGGGAAGAACTTTTAAAAGAATATCCTAATGCAAAATATGGAGGGTCAATTTACTAATGGTACTTGTAATGTTAGGAACTCAAAATAATAGTTTTCATAGACTATTAGAAGAAGTTGAAAAATGTATAAATAATGGAATAATAGATGATGAGGTAATTGTACAAGCTGGTGGGACAAAGTATAGTTCGGATAAAATGCTAGTTTTGAGTTTGATTACTAATGAGGAACTAACAAAATATATCGAAAGAGCTAATTATGTGATATGCCATGGCGGTGTTGGGTCAATTGTATCTAGTATTAAGGCCGGTAAAAAGGTTATTGTTGTTCCAAGATACGAAAAATATGGTGAACATGTTAATGATCATCAAGTTCAAATTGTTGAAAGCTTTACAGAACAAGGCTTTATTTATGGTATAAAAGATGTTTCTGAACTTGGAAATGCAATATCTAAAATTTCAAACTTTGAACCTAATAAATTTGTAAGTAATACGGAAAGTTTTATAAATATTATAACTGATTTTATTGATAATAATTAGTATGGGAAGTGAAAAAATGGAAGAAACTGTTGATGTTTTATTAACTACATACAATACAAAACCAGAGTATCTAAAACAACAAATAGAAAGTATATTGAACCAAACATATAAAAATATAAAACTTATTATTTCGGATGATTGTTCTTCTGAAAATGAAGTTCGAGAAATCTTAAATCAATATGCCCAAAAAGACAATAGAATAGAATTGCATTTTCAAGAAAAAAATATTGGATGTACAAAAGGATTCGAGTTTTTGCTAAATAAGTCAACAAGCGAATATGTCGCTTTTTCTGACCATGATGATATTTGGTATGAGAATAAGATAGAAGAAAGCTTGAAAGTTCTAAAAGAAAAAGATGTAAGTTTGGTGTATTGCGATGCTAGACAGATTGATGGGCAAGGACAAGTTTTACATGAAAGCTATTTAAGATACAAGAATATGCCAATTTTAAATGGGAAGTATAAAGAAATTCTACCATTTTCAAGACATATAGCAATTGGTTGTAGTCAGTTATTTACAAGAGAAGTAAAGGATTTAATGCTTCCATTCACAGAAAAAACTTATGCTCACGATTGGCATTCGGTGTATATTGCAAGTAAGTTAAAAGGTGTATATTGTATAGATAAGCCTCTTTTTGGGTACAGAATACATGAAGGAAATATTTTTGGAGGTAGAAGTTTTAAACAAAATATTAAACTATGGAAAGAAAAAGAAGGAAGTAGTTTTAAATCATATCTAAAATACAGGTACAGAGCAATAACTGAAATATATATGGCTGGAAGCTTAATGTGTAAGGATTTTAGCTTGAATTTGTATAGTCATATTGACAAAGCTGAAGAATGGAAAAAGGAAAATTTGAAACAAGAAGATGCAGTGATAAAATATTACCAAAAGGCTCAAAATGCTAAGGTTGGATATTTTGCAATACATAAGTATTTTAAATATTTGACATTCAAAGGAATTGGTAGAAGAAAGTATAAAGAGATAATGATGCTTCATTTTCCATTGGCGAGTTATTTGGTGTTTAAGATTAGTTAAAAAATATAGAAAAAAGAGCTTTTTAAGCTCTTTTTTTCTTGACAAAATTTGATAAAATATATAAAATATAAAATGATTTTATATGTCAATTAAAATAACTTTTTGAAAGATTTAAGGAGAGGATTAATGAATAAAAAAGTAATTAGTTTGATAGGTATTGTTGTATTTGTAATGCTTGTGTTAACTACTGCTGTTATTGCAGCAAACAATGAAATATTACAAATAAATAATACATCAGATGAAACATATATTAGAACTGAATATGTTTATAACGAACAAGACAATACAGAAATTGTCAGAATAATATCAAATAATAAGTTAAAAGATACAAAATCAACATGGGATTTAAGTAAGGATAAAAAAGAATATACAAAAGTTTTTACAGAAAATAAAAAATACTCCACACCAGTACAAGATATATATGGGAAGGTTTTTAATGTTGAAATTGAATTTAATAGTATTCAACCATTAAAGTTAAAGGTGGAATACAATGTTAACCATAATGAGAATTTTGCAGAAGTAAGTATTATATCAAATACAGAGTTAAAGGATACAAAATCATCATGGAATTTAAGCAATAATAAAAGAAAATACACTAAAAAATTTTATGAGAATATAAAATATTCTACTCCAGTTGAAGATATTAATGGAAATATAAAAAATGTAGATATTAATATAACAGAAATTGACAAAACTGGACCAATTATAGATTTGGATTATAAATATAATAGCGATAATACTGTTACTGTTTTTATAAAATCAAATGAAGAATTAGCTAATACAAAATCAACATGGAAATTAAGCGACGATAAAAAAATATATGAAAAAAAATTTGAAAATGATTTAGACTATTCTACTCCAGTTCAAGATTTATTTGGCAATACAACCCAAGTATATATTAAATTAAAGAAAAAAATGACAAAGCATATGTTTAGCGATGGCGGAAAATTATATGTGGGATATATGCTGACAAAAAATAATGAAGTAATTGTACAAGTTACAGCTAATACGCAGTTAAAAAATACAAAACCAACATGGAAATTGAGCGATGATAAATATAGCTATATAAAAAAGTTTACAGATGATATTAATTATTCAACACCATTTGTAAATAAAAATGGTGTTACTATAAATGTTCCTTTAAAAATTGATTGGTTTTATAAAATAATTGTAGAAAATGGAACTTACGGATGGAGTGGAGCTGCTATTCAGGGAAAAAATGGTGGTTCAACTTTAAACTATCTAAGATTTGGAAATGGCCCAAATGTATTTTTTGCAATATTTTGCGTACATGGCTTTGAGGATAATTGGTGGGCTGATGGAAATGTACTTGCTAATATTGCAGATGATTTTTATAATAAATTGTTAGCCGATAAAGATGTAGATATAGCAAAAAAATGGACTATATATATAATTAGAGAGGTAAATCCAGATGGATTAAATTTGGGATATACTAAAGATGGTCCAGGTCGAACAACGGTATACAGTAGTTTGGGAAGAGGTATTGATATCAATCGTTCATGGCAAACAGGTAGTGAATATACAAAATATACAGATGATAGAAATTATAATGGCAAAGCGGGCTTCCAAGCCTATGAGGCAGCATATTTAAGAAATTTCTTACTTAGCCATAAATCAACTAATGGAAAAACCGTTTTAGTGGATTTACATGGTTGGGAAGATCAGCTGATAGGGGATTCTGATATTGGTAAATACTATAAACAACAATATACAAGTTGTTCAACAAAAAATTATGGCAGCTACGGAAAACAATATTTAATCTCATGGGCAAGACAAAATTTAGGGGCAAAATCAGCTCTTGTTGAATTGCCTTCTGCAAGGAATTGGTCAGAAGTAAAAAGTATGAAATTGTCAGAAAAATATGTTAATGCTACTTTGAATATGCTAAAAGAAATTTAATTTTAAATTATGAAAGAATGTGAATAAACATGAAGAATAAAAAGTATATAATTATTATTTTTATGATATTGTTGATGCTTTTTATTTATACCATAATACAGAGAAATAATTCTATAAATATGGAAAATAATACAAGTGAGAATTATATAGAAAATAATAAGACTACTGCTGAAATTGAGGATGAATATTTAAATAATAAAAAAAATTCAGTCATATACCAGGATGACAGTACAATAGAACTATTAAAAGAAGAATATAAAATTACCGGGGAAAATGAATTATATGAGGTCGAGACAGAAAACGATGGAAGAAAAGTTTTAAATATAAAACCAAGTATAAATTATAAGGTGGCATTTGCAGGGATGATAAAAGGAACAAATCCTGATTTACAAGAAATAGATACTATATTTGAAAAAGAGCATCCTAAAAAAAGTGGTATATGGGTAAATAAAAGTAGCAGAGATAAAATTCTTAACTATTTAAATAGTAATAGAGAATTAGACGCTGGTTATGAAATTGATGAAGACGGCTATTTATCACAAACTAAAGAAAAAGGCCTAAAGGGAAAAGACAAAATTATAAGAGAATTAATCAATGGGGATAAACAATATATTTTAGACATTTCTAGTACATGCTTTATGGTTGATCCCGTAACAGGCAAAATTATTGAAAACAGGTATAATGATTTAGATAGTTATCAAACGTATGAATACTTCGAAGATGAGAAATGTATGATACTTTTTATAAGTGAAAATGTTGAAGGGAAAATAGAAGAAAACGAAATTTTTAATAGTATAATCAGATTGTTTGAAAACTAAATAAAAGATAATTTATTTATTATTGAAAGGAATTTATGTAATGTTAAACGGGGAAAAAAAGACATCTAGAAACGTACCAATGGATTTACTTAGAATAATGTGTTGCTTTTTTATTATATTATTGCATACAAGTGGTCATTTAAATATATCTGGACATTTGTGGAAGGGAATTCAAGTTATTGTTAGACCAGCACTATGGACATTTATGGCTTTGACAGGATATTTTGCTTTTCGTAAACCCATAGATAATTACTTAAAGTTTTGGTTTAAACATATAATGGGATTATTGATACCAGTAACAATTTATTTGCTTTTCTATCATGTATTTATAACTAAATCAATAGAAGGATTTGATCCATTTATATTTATAAAAGGTGATCCAATAGGACATTTATGGTATGTATATGCATTAATACAAATTTATGTGTTACTGCCTTTTTTGAAAAAAATGCTGGATGCATTAGATAAAAAGCAAACAATAGCCTTGCTATTAACGATTTTAGTTGTAACTAGAGGAATAAAACTTTTAAATATATATGGAATTAAAGTTGGATTTTCTGTTGATTTAATCGGAAATTGTAATTTGTTTTTCGTTATTTTAGGATATTATTTATATAAATATCCTATAAAAATGAAAAGAAAAATATATAGCTATTTATTATTAGGGATAAATTTAATTGTTAGTTATTACGCATTAAGCAACCCTAAATTATCACAAGGATTATTCGAATTATCATTTGTTATGACAATTGGAGTAATATGTTTTATAACTATTTTTAGTCAATTTAAAGAAAAAGATAATGACGATAAAGACAGTATAATTAGAAAAGTACCAGGTAGAATTATTTCATTTGTAGGAAAAAGGACATTTGGAATTTATATAATACATATGTCAATTTTCCAATATATGACGCAAAATGGAATCTTATTACTTAACTCAGAAAATGTGTTGGAAGTAGCTGGTATTCTTATTCTAAAAACTATTCTAATCTTCTTGATTGGATTGTTTATATCAGCTGTCCTTGATGGAACGCTTGTGTATATTACAAAATGGATTTTTAATAAAATTTATGAATTAATAGAAAAATTATTCAAAACAATATATAAAAAATATACTTTAATTAAAAATGAAAATTTGACTAAATAGATTAAATATAGGAGAGAAGAGACAAGATTATGGAATTTATTAAATTAGTAATAAAAAATAAAAAAATAATTTGGCAATTAGGAAAAAATGATTTTAAAAACAGATTTGCTAATACAAGTTTAGGAACAATATGGGGATTTTTACAACCTTTCATTTTTATGTTGACTTATGCGATTGTTTTCCAATTTATATTAAAAACAGGAAGTAGCGGAAACTATCCTTATGCAGTTTGGTTCTTTCCAGGAATGGCAATATGGCAATGGTTAAATGATAGTGTTATGTCATCAAGTGGTTCAATTACTTCATATAGCTATTTGGTAAAAAAGGTAGTATTTCCATTAGATATAATACCAATGATAGCCATTGTGGCTTCTAGTTTTGTAGGATTGTTTTTAATGGTTATAGCTGTTGTAATTTGTGCTATTTATCAGTTCTTACCTAATGTTTTATTATTTTTATATGTTATTTTTGCAGCATATTGCTTTATTATTGCACTTTCAAGATTCACATCTGCAATAACAACTATAGTGCCTGATTTTTCCAATTTATTAGGTATTGCTATGCAACTATTCTTCTGGTTCACACCAGTAATATGGAATTTAAGTATGCTTGCAGATCATCCATTAATCTTGAAAATAATGCAATGTATGCCATTCACTTATCTGGTAACGACATTCAGGCAGGTATTTATGGGAGAAACAAATATAGTTACTGCTGATAATGGATTATATACTATAGTCTTTTGGGTAATAACAATTTTATTATTTGTATGGGGAAATTCAGTATTTAAACGTACAAAAAAGGATTTTGCTGATGTTTTATAAAGTGGAGGAAAAAATGGATACAAATCAAAAAGAAAATGTTATAGAAATTGATAGTTTAGTTAAAAGATACAAAATGTATAATAGAAAAAAAGATAGATTGATAGAAGCTATAATTCCAAGAATTAATAGACATACTGACTTTTTAGCTATAAATAATCTTAATTTAACTGTTAAGAAAGGCGAAATATTGGGTATTCTTGGAAAAAATGGAGCAGGAAAATCTACCTTATTGAAAATGATAACAGGTGTTGTAACTCCAACACAGGGAGAATTAAAAGTAAATGGAAAAATAAGTTCTTTGCTTGAATTAGGAGCAGCTTTTAATATGGAACTAACAGGTGAAGAAAATATATATCAACATGGACAAGTAATGGGCTTAACTAAAGAAGAAATTGAAAAAACAAAACAAGATATTATAAACTTTGCAGATATAGGAGACCATTTATATCAACCTGTAAAAACATATTCTTCAGGTATGTTTGCGCGTTTAGCATTTGCATGTGCTATTAATGTAGATCCTGATATCTTGATTGTTGATGAGGTATTATCTGTTGGAGACATGGCTTTTCAATTAAAATGCTTTAAAAAATTTGAACAGTTTAAATCAAAAGGGAAAACAATACTATTTGTAACACATAATATTGGAGATGTTATAGATAATTGCAGTAGAGTAATTATTTTAAATAAAGGTCAAAAAATATTTGATGGCGAAACAAAAGAGGGCGTTGAAACTTATAAAAAATTAATCACTGGAATGTTAAAAGATAAATCTGAAGAACAAGAAATGGATAAAGAACAAGAGGTTAAACAGATTGTTAAAGATGATAAATTATGGAAAAATAATTTTAATCTAAATCCAGATATGATAATATATGGAAATAATGAAGCAGAAATTTATGATTATGGTATTTTTAATTCTAAAGGTGAATTTGAAAATGTTATTAATAATGATGACGAAATTTCTGTAAAATTAAAAGCAAGATTTAATAAAGATGTGGAATGCCCAACTTTTTCTATGACAATTAAAGATTTTACTGGTAAAGAAATATGTGGTACAAATACAAACATTCAAAAACTTTATACAGGTAAATGTATTGAAAATCATGAATATATATGTGAGTTTAAACAAAAAATGAGATTGGCTCCTGGAAAATACACAATGTCCTTAAGTTGTAGTAAATACAACATGAACGGAGAACTTGTACCTATAAATAGAAATTATGACGCTCTCATATTTGAAGTGATTTCAAAAAAACCTGTTGTAGGTTATTATGAATTGGATACCCAATTGGATTTTAAAGAGATTAAGTAAGTAGAGGAGTTTAAATATTTTAAATGAAAGAAGAGTTACATTTATTTATCATTTGGGAAAATGGAAGAGAAAAACAAAAAGAAATACTTGATGATATAAACAAAACATTTAAGATTTTAAGAGTTTATGAGGTTGAATGGGATAAAGAATTATTTCCAAGTAATTTATCTAGGTTTTATGGAACAAATTTACCTAAAGGCTCTAGAAAAGAAGTTCATGTTGGAACAGGAAAATTTATCTTAGTTGTTTTAAAAGTTGCAAACTCTGTATATGAAACAAGAATGACAAGTAAAGGTGAAAAAATAGTTAATGTTAATATGTTTGATAAAAAAAGCCAATATAGAGAATTAACTGGTGGTGGAGATAAGGTTCATGGAACAAATAATGAAGTTGAAACAAATCATGATTTAACATTATTATTAGATAAAAACATCGAAGATTTTTTGAAAGAAAATGATACAGATTGGGATGGCAATATTCAAGAAATAAAAAAAGATTTATTTGGATGCTATAAATGGAATAGTGTATCAGATATGTTTTATGCATTAAACAATTGTATAAATTATGCTATTCTTAGAAATTATGAATCATTGCCTGAAGAAATTTATCAAAATGATCATAATGATATAGACATAATATGTGAATCTCTTGAGGATGCTGCTTATGTTTTAAATGCTAATCCTGTATTTGAAGAGGAATATAGGGTACACTATCAAACAAAAGTAGAAAATAGAATAGCATATTTTGATTTAAGACATCTAGGAGATAATTATTATTATGAGAATATGGAAAAAAACTTATTAAATAACAGGATTTTTAATGAAAAAGGTTTTTATACTTTGAATAATTATAATTATTTTTATTCATTATTATATCATGCATTAATACATAAAGAGATATTTAAGGATGACTATAAGAAAAAACTTGCCGAAATGAATATAGAAGATATCAGTTTAAATACATCAATTGAAGAGTATGCTTCAATACTAAAAAAATGGATGATTTCTAATGAGTATATTATTGTTGAACCTATCGATAAGACTGTCATGTTAAATCCTATAAACGTTCAGTTCTTTAAGCCATTAGTATACAGAGAAAAAGTAATAGAAGAAGATTTAACAAGAGTTAATGAATATAAAAAAGAAAATGATTTTTTAAAGGAACAAAATGGTAAATTAACAGATGATATTAATACATTAAAAGCTGAAATAGAAGGAATAAAAGATTCTAGAACTTGGAAGATAATGAATCCAATTAGAAAAATAAAAAAAATAATAAAAAAGTGAGGAAAAAATGGAGCAAATAGATATATTAATGGCAACATATAATGGGGAAAAATATTTGAGAGAACAAATTGATAGTATTTTAAACCAAACATATTCAAATTTTCGCTTATTAATTTCAGATGATTGCTCAAAAGATGGAACTCAGAAAATTTTAAAAGAATATGAAGAAAAAGATAGCAGAATTATTATTTTTTGTCAGGATAAAAATTTAGGATATGTAAAAAATTTTGAGTTTTTACTAACAAAAGTAGAAAACGAAATCTATATGTTGTCAGACCAAGATGATTTTTGGTTACCAGATAAGATAGAAAAAACATATAACAAAATGATTAATTCAAATGCGGATTTAGTTTTCACAGATTTGGAAGTAGTAAATGAAAAATTAGAGACAATGTTTCCGTCGTTTAATGATTATATGAAGTTAACAAGAAAAATAAAAAAATACATAGACGATTATAGATTACAATATTTATATAATTGTGTGACTGGTTGTACATTAATGTCAAAAAAGAAATTTTTGAATAGCTGTTTACCATTACCTACTATTTCAAAATATGCAATTCATGATACATGGATAGCATGTGTTGTTGCTAATAAAGGAAAAATTGCATACCTAGACGAAAAAACTATAAAATATAGGCAGCATGGGGAAAATCAAGTTGGAACTGACAAGATATCACATAAATTTAAAAAATTAGATGATGTAAGAGAATTGTTTTTGAATGTTAAAATAGGATTATTTAAAACTTATGTAGAAAACGGAAAAGTCTTTGATGAAAATGTTAGAAGACAAAACCAAAAAGCATTAGACTATTTTGAAATGTTAAAACAAAAAAGACATGTTAATTTTGTAGGATGGAATGTTTTTCATAAATTATATAGAACAGAAACATTTACATATTATATGGAAAACTTTTTAATAATGAATTTTCCGGGTTTATCAAGGGTATTGTTTAAAATTCGATATCAATTGCTAAAAATATTAGGAAAAAGATAGGAGAAAGTATGGATAATAATTTTGTGGATTATTATATATCTAAAGATAATAAAAAGGTATTAATTGTAAATAAAGAAAACATACAAATTAATGAGGTTTATAAAGAGAAATTTGATGTTATTTATTTGAATGGTATTCTTGAAATTGCAAACCAAATAATTAAAACAAATACACCAGAGGTTGATTTAATAAAATATTATA